>CAJUDO010000030.1 GCA_910585405.1 uncultured Peptococcaceae bacterium
AAAAAAGTATATTTTTCGGGATTTTTAAAAACGAGTTTCTGAGCTTAAAACAAATTCTGTGTCATACCAGTGAATATCCATAGACTATATATGCAGTATCCACTATCTATTTTTATTATTTTTTCTCTTCGTTTTCCCCATCTGTTTACAGGCTTTCACTCAAAATCTGATAAGCTGGCGCGCCTTCGCATTGTTCAGGAATATCTACACCTAACAATACTGCAGCTGTTGGCGCAACATCGACTTCACGAATATAACGCTCTGTCCGGTAATTTTGTTTAATACCAGGTCCTGCAGCCAGGAAAATTGGGGACAGTGTGGTATTATTATGTCCACATGCAGTAGAGAGTCCATTCCCATGGTCATAACAATAATCATCATGTACAAAGAACACAATATCTGAACCCATTGGACCACCTAAGCCCAACAATACAGCATCCTTATTATGCAACGCCATAGATACAATACGATGTCCGGTTTTTGGATCTTTGTATCCGTACAAATCAGTAATAATCTGTTCTTCCAGTTCATATTTATCCGCTGGATCTACAATACCATGAGGATCTCTGCCTTTTAGGTTGATATAAATACTGTTGGAGCGAGTCTGTACTGCCCGTGTTTTACTCCAATCCACTTCTGGCAGACTGTTTCCGTTTTCATCTTTTTTCATCACGGTGTAACCCATACTTGCTAATGGATCTACGCAAATGCCGCAGCTTTCGCCGATTACATGCGCTTCTCCTTCCGGACAAATCTGTGCATGGTCAGAGAACACGATAATTGTCCAACCATCATCAATCAAATGCATGAAACTGCCGATATATTCATCCGTCAGACTATACGTTGCCGCTGCATATTCCAAAGCCTGGGCTTCAGTGATTTTGGAAGTGTCACGTTCTTTCAGATACTTCATATAGTTGTGTCCTTCCAAATCCGGCCCATGATAATGGGAGAAAATCACTTCCACACCATGTTCTTCAATCATATAATGCATACATTTTGACTGCCATCTTGCAGACAGCTCCCATTGGGGATGATTGCATTTCAAAATCATTTCCGGGTCGTTTCCTGTCATCTGACTGGTAGGAACCACTTGCCCGAACTTATCTGTAATTTCTTTGAATAAAGATTTCGGTGTCCATACCGAGTCATCTTCGCAGCTCATGCCGCGAGAAGCCCAAATGCGCACATAAGAACCATCTTCTGCAATCTCAAGTGCGCGGAATGTACGGTGTACTTTTTCCATTGTGCCATCTGATTTTGGCAATACATCCATTACATATGGAGTGAATACATCGTTTTCCAGGACCTTAATGGGTTCATCCTTTGTTTTATCTGCATACATTGCTACACGGTCGTACTTTCCGTCAGCATTTTTCAAAATCAAGCCAAAGCGAACCACTTTCCCCATACCGGTAAGCATCACAAACTCTTTGCTGTCTGCCGGCACTTCAAAGCCCCAGCCCTGCGGCGGGAAAATCGGAGATATTGATGCTGATGTAGGGAAGTCAGCTAAATCCCACATCAAACCTCTGCCGCTGAACTCCTTATCAGCATCCTCGAACTGAATTGCGTTGGTTACAAAACTGCCCGGCACAGTGTACCCTTCTACACCTAAATTTTCCACATATTCGTCATAATACTTCTGCAGCAGTTCTTTTGCTTCCGCTGATCTTGACGACTGCTGAGGAATCCCCAGATAAGACAGCTTTTCATCGCCCTCTAATTTTGAATTACGAACAGCCATTGGCATATAGGACGGTTTCTGTGCCTTGGTGCTAGCGATAAACACTGTATCAAAATCTCTTGCGGAAGAAAAGGCACACACTGCCCCCGGACTGGAACCATCTACTGTAATCAGATTTTCATTGTCGATGGTTGGAGGCCATGCACCACCCGGCCAATGCCAAACCAGAGTTTTCTTTCCTGCTTCCGCTGTGATGTTCCATAACGGCTGAACCTTCAAAAATGTAGAATAGAATGCTGCATAAGTGATTTCCTTATCATCTCCGGATAAGTTGTAGTCCATAATCCCATGGGTCATAGGATAGCAACCAGTTCCTAACGTAGCCCACATTGGCGGAGTGATAGTTGGCACTGCCCCCAACAACATTAGGTCATCGCGGCAAGAGCCCATTTCCATCAATTTTTTGGTGTTGGGCATCTTCCCCTCTGCAATCATTCGTTTCGTAAATCTGGGGTCCATCCCATCAATCCCCAGCATTAACAATTTGTCTGTTAATCCTTTTGTACGTAACATTTAACGCCCTCCTTTTAATCTGTAAAACATACTTTTTATATTAAGCTTTCAAATCTCTACTACATTTTTTCTGTAAAGATTTGATAAGCTGGTGCACCTTCACATTGCGCAGGCATATCTACGCCCAATAAAACAGCTGCTGTCGGAGCTAAATCAACCTCACGGACATACCGATCAGTGCGATAAGCTTGTTTAATCCCCTTCCCTGCCGCTAAGAAAATAGGAGATAAGGAAGTGTCATTGTGACCCCATGCAGTAGAGAGCCCCGGGCCATGATCATCCACAAAACTTTCATGCAGGAAAAGCACGATGTCTGAACCCATTGGACCACCTAAACCCAATAAAACCGCATCCTTGTTATGCAATGCTAATGCAACGATACGATGACCTGTTTTTTCATCTTTATAACCGTACAAATCTGTAATGATCTGTTCTTCCAGCGCGTACTTGTCTTCCGGATCTACAATCCCGTAGGGATCACGACCTTTTAGATTGATATAGATACTGTTGGAACGCGTTTGGATTGCTTTTGTTTTTGTCCAGTCAACCTCTGGCAAATCGTTTCCATCCGCATCTTTCTTCAACACAGTGTAACCCATAGCACGCATTGGGTCCACGTTGACGCCACAGTTTTCACACAATACATGAGGTCCTTCCTCTGCAGAAATCAACGCATGATCAGAGAAAATCATAATGGTCCAGCCCTCGTCAATTAAGTGCATAAAGCTACCAATGTAGTCGTCTGTTACCTTATAGGTTGCCTCTGCAAATTTCACAACCTCATTTTCATCATAACGAGAGGTATCACGATTTTTCAAATATTTCATATAGTTATGGCTCTGCAAGTCAATATTGTGCATATGAGAAAAAATCACTTCTACGCCATGGTTTTCAATCATATGATGCATCAGTTTGCTCTGCCACTCTGCCGCTTTAATCCATTGTTCATTATTACATTTTAGAATCAAATCTGCATCGTTACCACTCATCTGACTGGTTGGCTGTGGAGGACCAAACAAACTGCAAGCTTCTTTAAACAGCGATTTTGGGAACCACACCGAATCATCGTCGCAGCTCATGCCGCGGGAAGCCCAAATGCGCACATAAGAGCCATCTTCCGCAATTTTTAAAAGTCTCATGTTACGATATACATGTTCTTCACCATTTGGTGTCGGGATAGTGTCATAAATATCGGTAGTAAATACGTCATTTTCTAACACTTTGATAGGCTCCGGTGTAGATTTATCTTTATAGATTGCAACCCTATCATATTTTCCATCTTCATTTTTCAAAATCAATGCATTCCGAACTACTTTGCCATAGTAAGTAATCATCACAAATTCTTTCGCATCCGCAGGAATTTCAAACTCCCAGCCATTTGCAGGGAAAATCGGAGAAATACAGCAGCTGCTCGGGAAATCTGCCAACAGCCAGTTCAACCCTTTATCCTTTTCAAACAGTACATTATCCACTACAAAGCTGTCAGACGGCTGATAGCCTTCTACCGCAATTGTATCTTTATACTCTTGTCTGTATTTAGCTAATCTTGCTTTTGCCTCATCTGATTTTCCGCTTTTAAATGGCATCCCCAGATAACGCAGTTGTTCATCGCCTTCCAAATCAGTCGTGCGAACTGACATTGGCATATAAGATGGTTTTTCCGCTTTCGCGCTTGCAATAAACACCATATCCAAATCACGTTCATTGGACCATGCACAGCAGGCCCCTGGACTGGAACCATCAATAGTAATCAAATTTTCACTTTCAATGCTTGGTGGGAAACTCCCCCCCGGCCAATGCATCACTAATGTTTTTTTGCCAGCTTTTGCTGTCACATTAAATAATGGCTCTGCTTTCAAAAATACTGAGGAAAACGCACCCAGGGTAATATCTTTGTCATTTTCCGCAGACAGATTATAGTCCATAATACCGTGGGTCATCGGATAAGCACCAGTGGCCAATGTAGCCCACATAGGCGGTGTAATCGTTGGATTTGCGCCCAGCATCATTAAATCTTCTCTACAGGAACCCATATCCATCAATTTTTTAAAATTGGGCATTTTCCCTTCGTTCACTAAGCGCCTGGTAAAACGGGGATCCATTCCGTCTACACCCAAAAGTAACAATTTGTCTGTCAAGCCTTTTTCACGCAACATACAAAAGTCCCCTCCTTTTTCCATAACTCATATAATAAAAGATCTTCCATATATATTGTTTTGTTATACAATATATATTTTTTTATTTATATATATTGTATACTACAGCCCCCCTTCTTACCAATCAGTTTTATTTTGTTAAATTTTTTACTAGGAACAATTTTATTTTGTTTCCTTTTCAACCAGGAACACATCTGCTTTTCTGTATTTTTGCTATTGCTTTACAAAAAGCCTATCGGCGATTATAATATGAAATATATTACAATTTAAAAGAATCAACTTATTTTTCAAGTTTGTAGCATTCTACACAGGAGGTTTTTTATGCGTCTTGAACAGTTACGCTACTTGAGTGATATCCAACATACAAATTCTATTTCTAAAACTGCCAACCGCTTTTTTCTATCTCAGCAATCCTTGTCAAACAACATTCGTCAACTGGAAAAAGAACTTAACGTAGTCCTATTAGAGCGCTCCCCCTTTGGGGTCAATCTTACCAAGGAAGCTCGTGATCTGCTAGCGCTGAGTGATCCCTTCTTGAAGCAATACGATGAACTGCAGAATCAATTCGCATTGCAGCAAGAAAATACAGAAGAAAATGTAAAACATATTCGCATCTATTGTTCATCTGTGCTGGCTACACTGGTTTTGCCAAAAGCAATCGCTATTTTCAGTAAAAAATATCCTAAAACAAGAGTTTCCGTAAAAGAAATCTCTTACAAAGATATCTTTCCTTCTATTGAAAAAAATATTTGTGATGTTGCGTTTCTTAGCATTAACGAAGAATATTTTCTGGAACAGCTCAATACTTACGATGCATCTAAATTTCACTACAATATTATGATCACCGACCGTCTAGTGGCTTGTATATCTGCACAATCGCCTTTAGCCCAAAAAGAAATAATTGAGCAAAGTGATATTGTGACGCGTCCTTTTACGTATTTGAATATCGTGCCACTCAAGAAAAATAACGCCAATAATTCCAATCTAGCGTTGTACAACTCTCACAATATTGAATTTCATCGTCGCGCATTGCGGGAAATGGATGTCATCTCCCTCATGCCACGCTATGTATACAGCAACCTTTTCGACAACAAACATTATGTATCCAAATTTTTAGAAGGAGCACAGCAGACAATTTATCACACCACAATTTATCCCAGCAACACACCCAGTCCCATTGTGAAAGAACTGGTAAATATCGTAACTGCGCTAATCTGACAAACCTATACCGCAAAAAAACAGGAAGCTTGATGACAGCCATCAAGCTTCCTGTTTTCCCTTATTTATCTTTTTACCCTCGTTTCTGTCAAATCCGCATTTCAATTTCACTGTCCAGCGGTTCCTCTGAGATAACCAAGGGTAATTTAATTCCGCAAGCCCCCCGGTCTTCTCTTGTGCGAACAGTAAATTGATAATCTTTATAACTTTGCTTCACTACATAAATGCCACTGCTAATTATTCCCCATAGCCGTTCCGTCTGCTCATCCAGTTCCTGTTTCAATGCAGTGTAATCTACCGCGTCTTTGCTCTCCAACACATAAAAAAAGCCTTCCGTATTTTTATAAATTTGCATCAAATCAAAATTGCAGGAACGTTTCTTCTCTATTTGACGTATCAAGTCTGCAAACTGATGACCATATATTTTTTCCCCGTCGATTTGTACAAATTCGCTGCTTTTGCCGCAAAATACAATATTGGGAGTATTTCCGGTAAATCCCTGGATGCGCACGATATCCTGCAAATTATAGCGATACAATCCAGAATAAGTCGTCACCAGCAGCTCATAACAAACACCATCTGTCACTTCCCACATACAAAGGGGCGCTCCGCCGTCTAGCGGACGGAATTCAAAAAAGCATGCAAAAGGGGCTGCGATACCGGACGCACTGGCTAATTCATTCGGAATATTCAGTTTGCACTCACTGGCGCCGTATCCCATCTCAAAGCATTTTATACCAGCAGGCAATCTCCGCAGCACTTCACGGGCGTCTCTACCCACTGAAGCAGAAAGCCAGCAGCTCACCATACTCAAAGCCGGCCAAATCGTTGCAATATCTTCAGGTCCAGTAATCAAACAGCCTTTTTTATCATACAACTCCTGCAACCCATCCGCTCTTTGCGTATTTGCTGGAAACAACCGCCGCAGCTGTTCCCGCACCTCGGGCAAAAGCTCCACAGAAAAATCACCATGACGGATGTCCTCGATCATTTGCTGCCCTTCAGCTACAATCCTATCCAAAATACGCCCAAAATGAATTAAATTGTTACAGAATACTTTGCTGAATCTTACTTCTGCCAATGTATATACCGCCATCATATAATCTCTATCTCTCGCAGCAATCCCCGGCGCCTCCCAAAATTCCACCGGCAAAAGGTTCATTGTCCCTGTTTTCTTGCGCATGTTGCGTGCTGTCTGGCCGGAAGCGCGTACTACCAACTTCCCGTCAGCACTGTTATCCACTGGCGCATAATTAGAGATCGTTAAATTTTTGGCGTCCATATCCAGCGTCACCGGTAAAAGCTCACTCATGTACATTCCCCTCACTGACATCACCAACTGCTTTGCCGTATTTCCTGCCTTGCTTTCCAAAAAATATTTAATATTCCCTGTACTGCCTGTAGTCGCAATAAACAAGGCCGTCTCGCCTGTATAGAGCTGACGCGGTTCCCCTGCAAGCTCCCGCTCAATATAGGGACGATAATCCTCATAAGTCGTCACCGCCGCATGATCTCGCCATTCCTCCAGACTGGTAAACCGCCTAAAATCATGCTCACGGGCATAGGCACTACCCTGCGCGCACAGCAAAATTTCCTGCAATACCTGTTTTTGCATACACTCGCAGTCCATCAACAATTCAGGCATTTCTGCGTAAAGTTGTTTCGGGTGAATCGAAAACATCTCCTCTGGAATTGTTCTTGCTTCCTTGTTCCGTTGCTGCCCCAGCGCTCTCGCCATAGCTTCCTCATACTGTAGCATATTCTATCCCCTTTTTACATTACCTCTTTATGGGGCCATAAATTTCTTTCACCATGGCCCCATCTGGTTGTTTCTCTACAATCATCGGCAGTTTGATGCACTGCATTGTACGGCCGTTGGTCATCAACGCCCGATATTCTTTGTTGCGGTATCCATCCTTCATCACATAGAAACGACCCGCTGCAATCTGCTTCTGCTCCATAATCTGCCGCAGCTGTGTGCAAAATGCATAATAGTCTGCATCAGTATCGTCAAACTCCAATAATACGGACAGCTTTCCATCTTCTACGTAGCCCTGATATAAACGAAGCAAACACTGACAGGCGTCCTCTGCCTGCGCTATGGCATCTATGAGCTCATAGCTGTGCACCGTTCTGTCTGCCAATAGATAATTTTCTGAATTGCGGCAGCAAAATTCAATATTTGCCGTTGTTCCTACAAATCCCCGTATCCGCACAATATCATTTATCTTGTAGCGATAGAGACCTGAGTAAGTGGTAATCAACAATTCATAGTACTCCCCGTCCTTTACCTCAGCCATCCCTATCGGTTCTCCACCATCTAACGGCTGGAACTCAAAATAACAGGAATAGATTGCTAATGGTCCGTACCCGCAGCCAAATTCCATAGGAATATTAAACATCGCCTCGCTGGAACCGTAGCTTTCCGAAATATAGCGCACCCTTTCTGGCAAACGGTGCATCACATCCTTGGAGAACTGCCCTACACTCCCCGCCAGCCACACGCCTGCAAAAACAAACTCGGGCCAGATTTTTTCTACAGGCAGCTCACCGTATTCATCCAACAATTGCTGCAATTCATCAGCACGTGTTTCATCGGCCGTAAATGTTTCTGCCAAAATAGCTCTGTCTTCTGCTGTCAGCTCGGCTGTCATATAGCCATTCCTGATATCATCTATCATTTGCTGAGGTCTTGCTGCTATCCAATCCAACAATACTCCAAAATAAGCCAAATTATTGCAGAACAGCATATTAAAATGCTTCTCTTTCAGCGTATACAGCGCCGTCAAATAATCTCTGTCATCATCAGACATCGTCGCTTCCAAAAACTCATAAGGAAAGACGTACAGCTGTGCCGCTCTCTCCCACAGCATCTTAGCCGCCTGCCCCGATGTGCGGCGCACCGCCTTTCCATTGGGCGCTTCATCCAACGGCGCACAGTTGGTCACTGCCAGCATCTTTACTGCCAGATCTGTCATGATTGGCTCTTTTCCTGCCAGCGACATATTCCAAATATCAATGCTCAACTGACGGGCCAAAGCGCCTGCTTTCGTTTCAATATAATATTTTCCCTGCATAGATCTTCCTGTGGACAACAAATAATATTCCGTTTCTAAATCCGTAAGCTGCTGCGCATCCTTCTGCATATTATCCTGTACATAGGAGACATAATCCCCGTATTCTGAAATGGGAACCTTCTGTAAAAATTCTTCTTTTGTGCGAATTCCCGCGAAACCATGCTCCTCCGCATACGCACTGTTTCTGCCAAATTCTATAATATCCGCCAACACAGCATCCTGCATTGCGGCCCCGTTTTGAAACAATGACTGCCAACCATCCTGCGCATATTGCATCAAGTGTTCAGCTACTTGTTCTGGTATACTTTGTCTCTTTCCCATCATCCTCTTCCCCCTCCACATTCTTCTGCCTATAATAAGATTATAAGACAGAAGTGATAGGTTCGATAACAAAACAAATTCCCCTAGCGAGATTTTGTTACAAATTATTTTTGTCACGTATAATTTCCCATTGTTTTCGCTTGAAAGCTATCCTTTTCTTTTGCTTTTTTACAGAATGAAA
Source organism: uncultured Peptococcaceae bacterium (assembly GCA_910585405.1). Classification (GTDB taxonomy): domain Bacteria; phylum Bacillota; class Peptococcia; order Peptococcales; family Peptococcaceae; genus UBA7185. Next base: position 9,214 of record CAJUDO010000030.1, read on the forward strand.
CCATACCGAAACTCCAATCAAAAAAGGAATGCCCACGCCGACATTCCTTTTTCATATACTGTATTCTGATTTTACATCCGCTGCGCCAAAAATTCCCGTTCTGCAGCAATGGTAGCAGTAGTCTGCGCCACGCTGGGACCGCCGATGGTATTGCGATTGGCCATACAAGTATATACTGCAATGGCATCATAAATATCATCTTCAATCAGTGGATTATGCGCTTTATATTCTTCTAATGAAACTTCATCCAAGCTAATACCGCGATCCAGACATTCTGCTACCAGCTTGCCCACAATAGCATGAGCATCGCGGAAAGGAATTCCTTTGCGTACCAAATAATCAGCCAAATCCGTAGCATTGGTAAAGCCGCCCTTGGCCGCCTGCAGCATTGCGTCCTTGCGAATTGTCATAGTACGCAGCATAGGCGTCAAAACCAACAGACATTTCTGCCAGGTTTCCACTGTATCAAACAATGGCTCCTTGTCCTCCTGCATATCCTTATTGTAAGCCAGAGGCAATCCTTTCATGGTTGTCAGAAGCCCCATCAGATTCCCATATACACGACCGGTTTTACCCCGCATCAGTTCTGCCACATCAGGATTCTTCTTCTGCGGCATAATACTGCTGCCGGTGCTATACCCGTCATCTAAATCAATAAAATGGAATTCCTGGCTGCTCCAAATAATAATTTCCTCACACATACGGCTCAAATGCATACTGCCAATAGAGGCAGCCGCCATATATTCCAAAATGAAATCCCGATCGCTGACGCCATCCATAGAATTCAGGCAGACAGAATCAAACCCCAATTCCTCCGCCACCTGTTCCCGATCCAGCGGGAACGTCGTACCTGCCAGTGCGCCAGAGCCCAACGGCAAAACATTCATACGTACTCTGCAATCCTCCAAACGGGTGATATCCCGCTTGAACATTTCCGCATAGGCCAGCATATGATGGGCAAAGGATACAGGCTGTGCCCGTTGCAGATGGGTATAACCCGGCAGAATGGTTTCTTTGTGCTCCTCGGCAATGTCCACTACCGTTTTCATCAATTCCAACAGCAGATGATGGGTGTTTTCTATCTCATGCCGCAAATACATCCGCACATCCACCGCCACCTGGTCATTACGGCTCCGACCTGTATGCAGTTTTTTCCCGACTGTGCCAATTTTCTCAGTGAGCAGAACCTCTATATTCATATGAATATCTTCTGCTGCAGGGTCAAAGGTCACCTGTCCCTTCTCAATTTCTGTCATAATCTCATCCAGCCCCGCAAGAATCTGCTGCGCTTCCTCTTTGCTCAAAACACCGATATCGCCCAACATACGGGCATGTGCCTTGCTGCCGGTAATATCCCATTTATATAATTTCTGGTCAAAGGATATCGAAGAATGAAAATCCTCCACCAATTTATCTGTATCTTTGCTAAACCGTCCGCCCCATAATTTTGCCATTGTTGTTCCTCCTGTTTTTCTTTTTTGTTTTTATCTGCTGCCTATCCAATTTTATTTTCTGCCCTGCGCCCAATCCGCCCCAGAGCAAAATTTTTGCATATGCAGCTTATATGCGTTTTCTACAGCTTTGCGCGTTTCTCCTGCTCTCTGGTTTCCGCTTCCGCTTTTGCTTCTTTGGCTGTGGCAAAGGTATCCATGCGCAATAAAATCACACAGTCGCTGTCCTTGATATTTTGCTCCTGCTCAGCGTATTCCCCGCACCAAACATCCTGCCAGCTATCGTCACCTAGATCTATAGCTTCCACAGACAGAATATAACTTTTTCCCGCTTCCAGCACAATTGGCTCTGTACTACTCCGTCCCAAAAAGTCTGAAGCCCAGCCACAAATTATATCCTCACCTTCGGGAAAAGCAACTTGTATCGTCGGAGCAAATTTTCTGGTTGCGCTTTTCCTCGTTTCCAGCATCTTCCATGCAAACTCTGGAAAACCCTCGCTGTTATTTTCCTGTTTATGACCAATATACAGTGCTTCCAACGAATCGGTACCTCCATAGGCCATTACACCAGTTTCCGTCAATTCGCCATATTTCCAGACTTCTCGCTGCAAAAGATAGCCCTGCACATCCTGCCGGCAGGAAAACTCTAATACGCCTGCCGCCGTATAATCCCCCAGCATGGCAATTTTCTTTTCTCTGTCACTCAGTTGTACACCACGCACCGTAGACTCATCAGCGGACTTGTCAGCGGTACAGCCAGTCAAGCACAATGCCAGGATGCAGCAGAGCAGTAATATTTTTCGAACTGTATGTTGCATAGAATCTACCTCCCTAATCGGCTTCCAATCCCAAAATCGACAACGTTTCAATTTTTGCAATGCAAAACAGCTTTTACAGCAACAATACAGTTATAGAAAAGCCTTTACTGCCTGCTGCAGCGCCGCTATACGCTTCGCTGCTTCCTCCATGCTGCTTCCCTTCAGCGAATAATAAAATTTGATTTTAGGCTCTGTGCCGGAAGGCCGTACCGCCATCCAACCGCCATCTGCAAACATATATTTGAGCACATTGGCCTGCGGCAATCCATCCAGCCCCTGCTGATAATCCTTCACCTCAGAGACAGCCTGTCCGCCCAACTCAGCAGGCTGCTGTACCCGCAATGCTGCCATAATCTCCGCAATATGCTGCTGTCCGTCTGCACCAGGCAACGTGAAGGAATCCAGTGCTTCTTGATAATAGCCGTGCTGCTGATACAATTCTTCCAGACGCGTCAGCAATGTTTTTCCCTGGGCTTTGTGATACGCAGCCATCTCACAAATCAGCATAGAAGCCACTACTGCATCTTTATCCTTGGCATGAGAGCCTACCAAATATCCGTAGCTTTCCTCATAGCCCATCACAAATTCATGGTCATGCTGCTTTTCAAAGCCAATCATCTTTTCACCGATATACTTAAATCCGGTCAGTACATTCATCACTTGCACCCCATAAGCATGGGCAATCGCTGCGCCCAGCTCAGATGTCACAATGGTTTTGATCAGCACTGCATTGTCGCCGATTGTTTTTTGGCTCAATACATAGTCAGCCAACAGCGCCCCTGTCTGATTGCCTGACAGCAGTACAAACCGTTCTCCATTCCACACCGCAATGCCCACGCGGTCGCAGTCAGGGTCCGTACCCAGTACCAGATCGGCGCCGATTTCCTGTCCGTAAGCGATGGCCAGCTGCAACGCTTCCTTTTCCTCTGGATTGGGGGAATGCACCGTACAAAATGTGCCGTCCGGCTCTCTTTGACTTTCCAATACATGAATTTGCGTAAAACCATCTTTTTCTAATACCGTCGTCACCGGAATGAGTCCCGTACCATGCAGCGGTGTGTATACCACCCGTAAATTTTCTTTGTTTGCCGAATCCGCTAAAAGCCCCTGCTGCAACACTGCTTTTTGGAAAGCCGCATGGTATTCTTCTCCAAGTTCGTGATACAAGTCCTGTTCCACTGCACTTTTATAGCTTATGATCATAGGCAGATCCGTCAAATCCTGATAAAGATTCATCTTTTCCCAAATCGCCTCTGCCGCTTCGCCAGCAATCTGACAGCCATATTCATTGTAAACCTTATAGCCGTTGTACTCCTTGGGATTATGACTGGCGGTAATCACAATCCCCGCTGCTGCCTGCCGATAATTTACCGCAAAGGACAGCTCCGGCGTCGGCGTCAGACGGTCAAACACATAAGCCCGAATGCCGAAGGAATTCAAGGTCAGCGCCGCCTCCCGCGCAAACAGTTGGGAATTGACACGGCTGTCATAGGCAATCACAACGCCCCGCTGCATCGCCTCCAGACCGTAGGCAGTCAGCAGATACAACGCCAGCCCCGCCGTGGCCCGCTGCACCGTATAAACATTCATGCGGTTGGTGCCTGCGCCCATCATGCCCCGCAATCCCGCAGTTCCAAAGGTTAAATCCTGATAAAAGCGCTCATAAATTTCTCTGTCATTGCCGGCAATTGCCTCCAGCTCCTGACGCAGCTCCGGCTCCAGCTGCTCATTTTCCATCCACCGTTGATAACGCATGCGATATTCCATATCACTCATATAAACGAATCCTCCTATCTACGATTTATAAGTTCATTTCTGCAAAAATTCCATACCAATACACGGACATCCAACTACTTTTTGTAGCTAAATGAGAAACTGATTCCCCCTCATTTCTTTTATCGTATATATTTTTCATAATTTCTATTTCTTCTTTCTTTAATCGCAATCTATGCTGTATTGAACTGCTCGGTTCATGGCTTCTCGCCTTTTCAATATAGATATTCCCGTATTCCTCATATACAAAAAACCACATTGGTTCTTTTTTTACTTTCGGTATCGTATGAACATCCCGTGGATTTTCTGAAAATTCTCTCAATATTTTACTCCACATAGTATAACCACCCTTTTAGATTTTCTTTTCAACCTATCAGTACGCATTTTTATTTACCAATCCCTTAAATACCGTCATAAAAATAATCTGCAGGTCAAAAAGGAATGTCCAGTTCTCAATATAATATAAATCATAATTGATACGCTCTTCAATGGAAGTATCGCCCCGCAGTCCGTTTACCTGCGCCCATCCGGTAATCCCCGGCCGTACCTGATGCTTAATCATATAGCGGGGAATTTCCTCACGGAACTTTTCCACAAAAAACGGACGTTCAGGCCGTGGACCAACTACTGACATATCGCCCTTCAATACATTAAAAAACTGCGGCAATTCGTCAATACTGGTTTTGCGCATAAACGCGCCCCATTTCGTTTTGCGGGGATCATCCTTTGTGGTCCATTGCACCCGTTCCTCCTCATCCGTCTGCACACGCATAGAGCGGAACTTGTACATCATAAACTTTTTGCGGTTGAGCCCCACCCGCTCCTGATAAAAAATAACCGGCCCCGGTGAAGTCAGCTTAATCATCAATACAGAGAACAGCATCACCGGTGAGGTAATGAGAATGGCTACTGAAGCAAACACAATATCGAAAGCCCGTTTCAGCGCATTTTTGAACCAATTATCCAAAGGTACTCTGCGGGTATCAATGACGGGCAGCCCGTCCAAGTCGTCCATATAAGGCTGTGTCGGTACATATTTATAATAATAAGGAATCACATTACTCTTTACGCCAGCTTTTTCACACTGCGCCAAAATATAACCCAAATCCTCGGCGTCCTCTGAGGTGAGCGCAATAATCACCAAATCAAAATAGCGTTTCAGCAGCACATCCACCAAATCGTCAATGCGGCCTAACACCGGGTATCCGCGATATTCCTTTGCCGGAACAATCCAATTATCCAAAATACCCTCAATACGATATCCCCAATGCTTGTTTTTTTCTACACGATTGAGGAAATCATCACTGATTTCATTGGCACCAATCACCAGACAATGCCGCAAATTAAAGCCCTGACTGCGGAATCCCCGCAGCACAACGCGGACACAGCTGCGTTCAAGTATCATCAATACCACATTGGTGACAAAAAAGATCATCAACTGCCCACGGGAAAAGTCCACCAGTTTGAAAAAGAAGAATGCCACCATCAGGCATGCCAACCCCAAAATATTGGACTGCAAAATTTCTCTGCACTCTTTAAATAGCGATTCTCGACGTTTCGGCTGATACAGCCCCATACGGGAATACAGCACACCGTAGAGTACAACCGTCCATAGCACGACCCGCTGCATTTGTTCTCCACTCAGAGATCTGCTGCCATCCAATATCACAAACCGTCCCCAATAGGAAACAGCCATGGCCACGACCACCAAGCTCAAATCCAGTAAGATTTGCAAACGATTCAAATATTTCTGATTTTCTTTTATCATAGGATACTGCCAACTCCATTTTTGTTTACAATAAAAAGCTTGCTTAGCTTCTTAATTATAGCAAATATTCCGCCATAAGAAAACGAATTTCTGCAAATCACATAAAAAGGTAAAAAATTCAGAAAAAATCTGCGTCCGCTCTTGACAAACCTTCTGGTTCCTTTTATGGTTAAATCTATACGATTCTTATATTGAAAGAGGATTCTACTATGACAACGCTACTTTTATTCACTATCATTATGTATCTTTCTATGACCATTTCTGGCGTGATCGGCTTTGCCGGCAATGTCATTGCACTGCCGCTCTTAAGCCTGATTTTAGACCTACCCACCGCAGTGGCTGTGTTGGCCCTGTGCAGTTTCATTCAAACAGTCATACAATCTGTGCAAAACAGAATGTATATTCACTGGCAGGAAAGCCTGAAAATCATCCTGCTCTCCTGTCTCAGCATGCCCATCGGTTTATTTTTTCTGCGCTATTTTCCCGAAGCAGCCTCCAAACTGCTGTTAGGCGTATTTGTTCTGATTATTGCACTCCAGCCCATGATACAAAATCTTTTACGTAGCCATCGTGCCAATACCCCAACTGCAAAACCTTGGGACTGGCTTTACCTGATCATTGGCGGCATTTTTTCCGGTGCCTTTGCCTCTGGCGGTCCGTTAATCGTCATCTACTGTACCCATCGTCTGTCTGATAAAAATATTTTTCGCGGCACCATGTTTTTCTCCGGTTGTTTCTCCATGGGTTTAGTCGCTTTAGAGCACTTTTTTCAGCATCATTACACAGCTGACACCATGCTGCTCACCGGAATCGCCCTCGTTGTCATGGTCGCTGCCATATACACCAGCACCTGGATCGCTGGCAAAGTGGATACACAGCGGTTTCATACACTAGTAAATCTGGCATTAGTCTTCGCTGGCGCGATGTTAGTGCTCCAGAATACAGCAGCATTACTCTAACCACTTTTGTGGGTAATACTATACAGCCATAAAGAAAAAGGATTTGTCTCATAACATGCGTATTAGAGACAAATCCTTTTTCTTTTTCATCATTCTTTTTTATTCCAGTACTGCCTGTACATAGAGTAATTCTCCAGCAGTACCCAAAGGCTCCCCTGCCGCAACACTGTCGCCCACTGCCGCCGCACACTCCTGTAGCCCCTTATAACGCAACTGATACGGCCCACAATGCAAAACAAGCTGCCATTCCGCCGTTAAATCCATTTGCTGTACAGTCCCCGCAGCGCAAGCTACCGCCTGTGCTCCGGCTGCATGATAACAAATGTCATCATGAAAGCGGTAATCATCATGAATGGTATCATACCCCACGCCATAACCATAAAGCAGGGTTCCATTGCAGGGCAGTACAAAACCTTCCAATGTTGTGGCCAGCTGTTGTAAGTCCAATGTCTGGATTTGCAGCTCACTTGCTTTTGTTTCCTCTGTCGTATGAACATCTTCCGGCACAGCCTCTGCGGACAAAACGCTTCCACCAACCTCCTGCTGTTGCTGTGTTTCCTGCGTTATAATCGCCTGTTCTGGCTCTTTGCCTTCAGAATTCTGCAAAGTTTGCGGCTGTATTGGCTCTGCAGCATGTATCGTCGCCGTATCATCAGTTTTTTCTTGCGTCGTTGGCTCTTGCTGCTCTGCAATCACCTGATTACTGTCATCATCGGATGACCACCATGCTGCCAAGGGTTTCTGCTGCCAAGGCTGCTGAAACAAACTGATTGCCAAAATCACAAAGATCGTCAGCACCGTTAGCCCAATCATATACAGACGAGCATTTTGCTGCAGCCACTGTAAATAATTCAAATCATGTTTACGGTCCATATAAAAAACCTCCTGTAGCAATAGTATTACCGCTTCAAGAGGTTTTTTATTCAAAGCTTCTCATAATGCTTCCACCATTATGAGACTTCTAAATAATCCAATTATTTTATCTTTGTTTGTCTTTTCAGTTTCAGCTGTCTCTTATTCCTTAGATAACTGTGTCCCCGGATAATACCGCGCCAAAATCTGCGCGTAGCTGTCACCCTGCTCTGCATAATAATTAGCGCCATACTGACACAAGCCTACACCGTGCCCATATCCGTTTGTGGTGAAAGTAATTTTATCTCCGCTGACCGTCCAGCTAATCAGCGAGGATTTCAAACCCAGCGCACTGCGCAGTGCTGCACCGGAAAACTCCTGACCGCCGACACGCAGCGTTTTCACCCGATTGGATGCCGTGCTCGCCACCAGCTGCATAAAATCACCGAAAGAGCCCGCAGGAACAGCGCCGGTAACACCCAACCGCTGTGTCATGTCCTGTAATGTCATTGTCACTTTTTGTCCGGTATGAGGATCAGCAGGATGATTACATTCTACGCTGACTAAATACGGCCGCGCATTGCCCCACACCTCTGCTGCATCCTCCGTGCGACCGCCGCCGCAGCTGGCATGATAAAGCGGCTCAATCAGCGCGCCGTCATAGCGCAACACTTCTCCTGCAGTTTCCGCTACAGCCTGCACAATCTTTCTGTGATACGCTTTATATTGTTTCCCCCAGCGTCGTTCCTGTTCCTCCACACTAATCCACGCCTGACAGGTCTCCGGACTAGTGCTGAGCTGTGCTCTGCTATCCAGCGCCGTTACATTGGGACTGGGATGCTCCATACGACTTACCGTAAAGGTGCGCGCTGCTACAGCCTGCGCTTTCAGCGCTTCCTCAGAAAAGCTTGCCGGCATTTCCGCAGCTACTACGCCAGTCAGATATTGCTCCAAATCCAGCGTCATCAACTGTTCCGTATCCATATTATATACCTGTACCGTACGCCCGGAGCTCAACTCCGGCTCCGTATCCGACAGCGAGCCCGTGAAGCTTGCCACACCGTACAGCAGAATTCCACATAACACAATTGCCGTCCATGTAAAACGATTACGTCTTTTTCGTTTGTGGCGCAGCCGCTTTGTACGAGGCGATTGAATTCGTGTCACCATATCCTTCTCCCCTTTATCTCTCCGTCTTATCTATACTAAAAGTTCGTGCTAAACCGCCATATTCCTCTTTTTACAGCAATACAATTGTAGCAGACAGCAAAAACAAATTCCTTTCCGCCCTCTGAGCTGAAACCAAAAAGTAGAAAAGCCCAATGATAAACCCTATATCCAGGTAACAGAAAGCATGCTGTCACCGGATACCCGCGAACACGAGCTTCGGCCGTTGCGCAGGATCCCCGACAACTACGAAAAAATCGTATTGTCCATGGATAGAAACTATATCAATTCCTACGACGGCATCAAATCCCTGTACCTGATTGATTGGCTGCTATCAGAAATATAAAACCACAGCAAAAAAATACAGCACATCACCATTTCTATTTTTGCAATTGTTTACTATGAAAACCATGTTTTCTGCGCATGCTGGCGGCGCCTGGGCTCCTTTGTATTTCATGTGAAACAATTGCAAATTATTTTCCGGCTTGTAAATAAAACCAAATCTGCACGAAATTACGTTTTGATTTCTACACCAAAAATTTTTCGTGCAGATTTTTTCCTGTTGGGAACGTTTTTTTTGCAAAGACAGATTAAACCTGCTAAAATAGTGTATAGAAATCTTTTCGGCAACATACTGATTGTACGACTTTCATAAAAATGATAAAAGAAGGAGAACTATGAATTTGTCTCATTGTCAAATTCTGTGGATTTTTCTTAATATTCTGTGTCCGGGGCTTTTCGTTATAATCGGACAACTCCGCGTGGAAATATTTTACACAGAAAAAATCATTTCTAAAAAAGCTATTTGTTCTCCTCTAGGCCATTCGATGAAGCAAATTGCTTTTAGGTCTGAACCCTTCTGCGACAACCAAAAGCGAATGAAACTAACAGAAAAGGAGAATATCCCATGTATGTCCCCACAAATCCACATCATGATCTGGAATGTATTTCTTATATCCTATTGACCCTTGCAATCATTTTCTTTTTATGGGATCACTATAGAAAAAATCGTCTGTATCATATGCTCAGCGCGTTGTTCTTTGTTGCTTCTATCGTATATGCTATCCTATTTTATCTGCAAGACCTGCACTATATCTTTTCCACACAAAACATGGAAATCGCTGTCAGTTTCATTTTGCAACAAAACGGCAGTCTGTTCTTGAGTTTTGTGGTTATGAGCCTTTTTGCGCTATTTTCTGTATTAATTGATTATAACATTCTAACGATATCAGAAACGATGCGTAAAGGACTTTGGCTGGGTGTCTGCATTTTGGCAATTTCAGGCAGTTGGTATCATATCTGGCAACATACCCCATTGGGCTTTGGTATCGCTATGGATACCGCTCTTTTATTACATTTGGCGCCTTCATTAGAAAATTATATGCTGTTTTCGTTCATCTCTTTTTGCTTTATGGAGGGAGGCTATTGCAATAAAAGAAAGCTGTGATTCCCAAAATCACGCTCTTCACTTCCCACCCACAGCATTGCTGATATTGAAAATGAACAGATTGGGAGAAACAACAAGGAGTGTGTAAATAATGGATATCGTATTTGTTTTGTGCATCTTATGTAAAATTTTAATATTTTTTCTTTGCTGGCGTACCATAGGTTATTTGGGTTATTTGTTGGCTATGATCTATTTGCTGTATGCAGCTGTAAAAACCATTCGTCTATGTCGCCATTCTCATATCAATTTCGGCATACTTATAAAAGCGTGCATCATTATTATTCTACTGCTGATTCCCAATGCAGCGCTGCAGGAGCGAAAATTTGAAATACTACAAGAAAAATATGAGATGAAAGCCATGGAAATTATTGAGAATATCCGAGATACAGAAGGTGGATTTTATCAAACATATCAGTTAGATATGCTGGACCGACTTGTGTTTAATGATTTAGAAAAGAACGTCACAGTTTATCGACATGAGGACGAGTATGTTGTATCCTTTGTCAAATCAATCACATTCTTTAATCAATATGCGTATGTGTATTTTTCTGAACCGGAGGCTATCTCTTTGGCCACAACCCCATCTAAGTATGATAGCCAGTTAAGTGATTCGAATGCATATGACAATATAGAATGGATAGAACCAGGAAAATGGGCACTTATTAAATGGTATTGAATATAAGTTTAGCCATTTGAGAATGCAACGGTTAGTTAGGTAGCTATATAGAATCGTTCGTCATGGTCTGTTTTTTATAAAACAGCAACCTTGCCAAAATCAGAAAAAGATTTCAAGAACTATTTAGCCATGTCCTGCTGCTTTTTTAGTTCATGCATATTTTCAAAAAGAGAGGGCTTCTTGCGAATCTGGCAGGAAGCCCTCTCTTTTTCATCTTTTTGTCTTATCAATCCGTCGCTGACCGTGGCCAGAAACAAGTCTCTTTCTATGTTCTACGCTTTCATCGAGGCAACGATAGCATCGGCCAGTTCATCCAGCTCTGCATTTTGCTCCTCTTGCAAACGAGATTTGAAAGTCACCATGTTTTCTAAAATGGTAATGTTCTTCATTCCTTCCAACAATTCTTTCATCTGTTTGCCAGCATTTGGACCCCAAGAACCATTCTGCAACAGCGCTACCGTACGATTGGACAGATTATGCGCTTTCAATTCATGCAGCAAATGCTCCATAGTGGAAAAAATGCCGTTATTATAGGTGGAGCTGGCAAACACCAGATGACTGCAGCGGAATGCGTCAGCTAAAATATAGGAAGAATGGGTCGCAGATGTGTCATACATCACGATATTTTTCACACCCCGTTCAGCCAGCTTATTGGCCAAAATTTCAGCTGCGTTGGCTGTGCCACCGTAAATCGTACCATAAGCAATCATAACAGCTTTTTCTTCCGGCTGGTAAGTACTCCATTTTTGATATTTATCCAGAAAATAACCGAAATCACTGCGAATAATGGGCCCATGTAGCGGACAAATCATCTGAAGCTCCAATCCTGCCGCTTTGCCCAGCAAAGCCTGCACCTGTGGACCGTATTTGCCAACAATATTGGTATAGTACCGTCTGGCGTCATCTAACCAGTCGCGGTCAAAATTCACATCATCATTAAATAAATTACCATTCAGTGCACCCCATGTCCCAAATGCATCGGCGGAAAACAAAATCTTGTCAGTGACATCATAGGTGACCATCGCTTCCGGCCAATGTACCATAGGCGCCATCACAAAGGTAAACACATGACGTCCACTGCAGAAGGTATCCCCTTCTTTAATCAAGACCGCACGAGCAGAAACATCTGCTGCAAAAAATTGCTGAATCATCCCCAATGTTTTGCTGTTGCAAATCACCTGCATGTCTGGATAGCGCTCCAATAGACGGCCTAAATTAGCACAGTGATCCGGCTCCATATGATTTACAATAATATAATCTAACGGACGCCCTCCCAATGCATACGTTACATTTTCAAAAAACAACTCGGAAATGGCTGCATCAGCAGTATCCAGCAAAATTGTTTTTTCATCCAACACCAGATATGCATTGTAAGATACACCGCGGGGAATAGGATAATGATTTTCAAACAGCGCTAATCTTCTGTCATTCCCCCCTACATAAATGAGATCATCTTGAATTTTTCGTATATTATGCATCCTGTTTCGTCTCCTTTTTCGTATTTCTGTTAAAATTACTATAAATATTTACCCAAATTTCTCATACGTTAATCAGATTTTTTGTATTTTTTACTATCATAAACTTTCAAAATATATTTGAATATAAACAACAGTGGGGAATATACCTATGTTTTATACCGGCAGTTTTATATTGACAGTTTTATATTGACAGTTTTTTATGTCAGTAAATTGTTAATCTAAGAAGGCAGCAAAAATCAGAGAGATTGTCGTTCCCTGTCGGTTGTGCTATAATAATAAAAGATAAACGAATTTAATCATTTCCGTAATGGTTTACTGCAATTGGAAATTCTTACAGGTTGCCTATAGTATTTTCTGTTTAATTTATTAATGCGGGTTAAGATTATTGTACATAATAGGTATGGTGATGTATATGAAAATGGAGCAACTGCAATATGTTTTGGAAATTGAAAAATGCAAATCTATGAGTAAAGCCAGTGAAAACCTTTTCATCACGCAACAAAATTTGAGTTATTCTATAAAAAAATTAGAAGATGAACTGAACATTCCAATTTTGAAACGGTATAATAAAGGCTGTGAGTTGACAGAAGAAGGACAACTATTCAGTGTATTTTGCAGGAATGTACTACAAGAATGGGAAGATTTTCAGAAAAAGTCTTCCCATCTCCATGAGCACGAAAGTAACATTCATGGAGAATTGCATTTATATATTAATAAAGTGTATGAAATCTTCATTCTCCCTGATATTTTAGGAGGCTTCATGCAAAAGTATCCAAATATCAAAATTAAAACCATCCCGACCGATGCAAATGAAGGTGAAACGATAGATGCACAGGAAAATTTTGTTTGGCTGCTGAATTTGCCAAGGACTGCAAAACAAATATTATATAAGCCTTTTTTGGATGAAGATAAATTTGATTTTCACACACTTTTTACTGGAAAAAATGTCTTGTGTGTTAACAAAGAAAACCCTTTGTCTGATAAAAAAAATATACATCTAAAAACAGCATTACAGTATCCTCTGATTTATCACGGGATGATGACGATTAACAAAGATGCATTAAATAATACATTATTAAGCGTAATTATAAACCATTACGGTGATTATGATATCAATATTGCAGCCCAGACAAATTCTTATGGAATCTGGCTGGACTTGATAGCTTCTGGAAAAGGCATAGGCATTACATATGATAAAATATTGAATCACATGAAAGAGATGTATCCCAAACAATGGTCTAAAATTTCTGTGATCTCCACGAAAGAATACATGGGTATGACCACCGGATATGCGGTGCGCAAAAGTGGTACAACCAAAATAGAGGATGTCTTTATTGATTATCTAGTCAATAATTGTACTTGGTAAAAAGTGAAAAGAAAAATAACTACGTCGAAAATTCTGTACGGATATCTCTCCGCCCCCAAAAAATTTGTTTTTGGGGGCGTTTTTTGATTTTATCTATACGGCCTTTTGCTACAAAAAAATATGAAATACAGTGATTCCACATATCAGTAGATTTGTTGGACAAATCCCTCTAATACATATAAAATCAAAATTGTAAACAGTTTACGAATATAAATGATAAGTTCAATTAATTGAATGTGCTGTAATTAAACATGAGATTATGTAAAACTCTAAATGAGAGAGTTAGGGGGTTTGTATTTTGACACTAGATAATAATAAAAGTCTTATAAAATGGGCAATCTGTATTGTTTTACCGCTTATTATATTTTTCCTGCCAGAAACAGCGTTGTTTACCTCTGCCTTTAAAGGTTTTCTGGCTGTTACATTATTAGGCATCTTGATGTTAGCTTTTGAACTGGTGCCAAATATGGTGTCGGCAATTATATTTCCAGTAGGATATGCAATATTGAATATTGCTCCTTTGCCAACTGTATTGGGCTCGTGGACAAGCACAACACCTTTTGTTGTATTATGCGGCTTTTGGCTGGCAGTTATTTTAATCAGAATCAAATTGTTGGACCGTGTTATTTGTATTATTGCCACAAAATTTGCAAGTTCTTTCTTTGGAATTGCGGTAACAATTTACTTAGCTGGCGTAATTGCTGCTTTCATCACCTTTGGTGGACATCAGATGTTAATTTTGGCCTTTGCCTTTGGAGCTTGCCAAGCCATGAATCTTAAACCCGGCCCAGAAGCAACTGTTCTGATGATGTCCGCTCTGTACGCATGTATTTATGCTCAGATTTTCAGCTACTACCCCGGCGTTCTTGGATTGCTGAACGGTGCAATCATCGCTGTAGCACCTGATAAGGCAATCACCTGGATGGATAATCTGCTCCTTGGCTTACCAATGTTTTTCGTTGGTATCATCGGGATATTCATATTATGCAAAGTGTTTGGCAGAAGTATCAAGAGTGCTGATATCAAAGAGACCTATACACTCAAGCTGCAAGAGCTTGGCGCTATGAGTTCTGAAGAGAAAAAAGCTATTGTAATTGTCGGCGCATTATTCATTTTTTTGATTACATCTAAATTACATGGAATTGCAACAGACTTTGGTATTATCATCACTCCGCTATTGTTTTATCTGCCAGGAATCAACATCGGAAAGCAGGAAGATGTAGGGAAAATCAATTTTGACATGGTCTTCTTAATTTTAGGTTGTATGGCAATCGGCGCAGCTGGCGGCTATATCGGTTTAGGTGATATTTTATCAGCTTATGTAGTGCCATTGCTTGGCGACAGCGGTGCAATTGGCCTAATCGCTTTTGTATTTTTCTTCTGTGCGATTTTCAATTTGCTGCTGACACCATTCGCAATTTACGCAGCATTTAGTGCGGCATTTGCACAGATTGCGTTTAGTATGGGAATTAATCCCGCAGTCATCATGATCACGATGATTATTGCTGGTGATACAATTTTCTTACCATATGAACATAATAGTGGTCTTATGTCCTATGCATTCGGTATGATGTCGATGAAAGACTTTTTCAAGGCCAGTCTGGTAAGAGGCGGTATTCAAACTATCGCACTGCTAGCTATCATGATTCCTTACTGGCATATATCTGGTATCCTTTATCTGTAAAGATAATTTCATAAACATATTTTTGGGGAGGAATATTTATTATGCAGTACACAACTTTAGGAAATTCAGATTTGAAAGTATCTAAAATTTGTTTGGGATGTATGGGCTTCGGTGATTCTAAAGGCGGTATGCATTCCTGGACATTGGATGAAGAAAAAACACGTGAAGTAATTAAGCATGCACTTGACTTGGGGATTAACTTTTTTGACACGGCGCTTGCATATGCAGGAGGAACCAGTGAACAATATCTTGGCAGAGCATTAAAGGATTTTGCTAAGAGAGAGGATGTCGTAATTGCAACAAAATTCTTGCCTATGCCGCAGGAAGTACGCGACAACGGAATTTCGGTGAAAAAATATATCAACGATTGTCTGAACAGCAGCTTAAACAATCTCGGTGTCGAATACATTGATTTGTATATTTATCATTGCTATGATGAAAAAATGCCTATCGAAGAAATCATGGAGACATTGAATGAAGCTGTCATGGCAGGAAAAGTAAAATATATCGGCATCTCCAATTGTTTTGCATGGCAAATCGCGAAAGCAAACTATATTGCAGAAAAACATGGCTGGGCCAAGTTTATTTCTGTACAGGGACATTATAATTTGCTTTTCCGCGAAGAAGAAAGAGAGATGGTTCCCTACTGCAAGGATGCCAATGTGGCATTAACACCGTACAGTGCTTTAGCGGCAGGCAGATTATCCAAAAATCGTCAGCAAACAAGTGAACGTCTGGAAAAGGATGCCTATGCAAAAGGAAAATATGACGCAACAGAGGCTTTGGATAATATCATTATAGATAGAGTTGGTGAAGTAGCCGAAAAACGCAATGTGTCCAGAACGCAAATTGCTTTGGCGTGGTTACTGACTAAAGTAGCGTCTCCCGTTGTAGGAGCTACAAAAGTATATCAGTTGGAAGATATGGCTGCCTCGACTGAATTGCAGCTCACAGAAGAAGAGCTCAATTATTTAGAAGAAAAATATGCACCACACGCATTAGTAGGAATGATGAAAAAATAAAAATAAATCATACAATCAGAAAATAGAAAATAGGTCAAGGAGTGAACATTATGATTATTGATACTAGGATTCGACCGCCGTATAAAGGATTTGCAGGGGGATCTAATTTTTCTAAGGATAAACCAGCTAAGTGGGCTGGTATGTTCGGGGGAAAAGTTGCGGAATCTGTAAAACGTGCGCCAGAATATTTTGAAAAAGGACAGCATGAGGTTATTTTTCAGGAATCTTTAAAAGAAATGGATGAAGCCAGAATTGACTTTGCATTTGTACCGGGCAGAAAAGGGCAAGACAAAGTCTGGATTGACAACCAAGATGTCGTTGATCTCTGCAATGAATATCCTGACCGTTTTGCAGGAATTGCTTCTGTTTGCCATGAAGACCCTATGGATTATAATCTGGAGCAAATTACAAAATTCTGTATTAACGGCCCATTATATGGAGTTTCCATCGAAACAGGACTTGTGGCTGATATTCCAACAGCAACACCTCGTTTTGTTGACGACCCAATGTTTTGGCCAATCTACGAATTGTGTGAAAAACATGATGTTATCGTAAGTTTCACACATAACGGACCAGCATATCCCGATACATCGGGAAGCGATCCTGTTCGTCTGAAGCACATCTATTCTGACTTTCCAAAGTTAAAGACACTTCTGGTTCATGGGAGTTGGCCTCATGTAAATGAGATTGCAGCATATCTATTTGTTAATAAAAATGTAATGGTTCAACCAGATTTTTATATGATGCATGCTGCAGGTTGGCAGGGCTATGTTGATTCCATCAACTATATGAATCCAGAAAACTATGTATTCTCCTCTTCTTACCCACTAGCAGATATGAAAACAATGGTGGAATATTATCTGAACTGTGGGATTAAAGAAGAAAGACTGCCGAATATTTTTTATAAAAATGCAGCCAAATTTTTCGGCATCGATGCTGAAAAAGTAAAACGGTTTCCAAATTCTCCAATTAAAGATGAATTTTAATTCTATGATTTCAAAATAAGAAATACTATTTAGATTGAAATGCCTGTAACAACGTAAAGAAAGATTTTTTCTTTACGTTGTTACTATATCGAGCTAAACAATATGTACTAAAATAAGAGAAAGGAGATATTGCAATGACAATTTCTTCCAACAAAAGTCAGCTGGTAAAGTATTTGGTTACGCTGTTGGCTCCCGTCTTTATTCTATTAATACCTACTTCAGAATATTTTACGCAAGAGCTTCGGCTATTTTTTTCAATTACTATAATGTATCTATTTTTAATTGTATTCGATTTCATGGATTTGTTAGTGCCATCCATTCTATTATCGGCAGCCTACATTCTATTAAAGCTAGCACCTGCAAATGTTGCCTTATCCCCATGGACAAGCACTTTAATTTATATGATTATCGGCGCTTATGCACTGGTAAATGTAATGGATGAGTGTGGTCTGCTAAAAAGAATTTCTGTCTGGTGCATCCGAAAATGCGGTGGTACATACAACGGCGCATTATATGGCACCTTTCTGGCAGGTTTGATTCTTGGTGCGGTGACATTTAACAATGCCTATCTGATTATGGTATCCTTCGCATACGGAGTTACAAAATCCTTTGGATACGATAAGCCATGCAAAGAAGCGGCCATTATGATGTTTATGGGAGCTGTATCAGCTCATGCATGTGCAACTGCATTATATAATCCTCTCTGGATTGGCCTGGCAGAATCAAGTCTGGGAATCCTGTATGAAAATTATTCTATTCCGTGGTATGAACAAACAATCGTTGCATGGCCAACATTAATTTATAATTTAATCTTTATTTTCCTGATTACCAAAATCTTTAAGACAAAAAAGATTGGGAACGGTGTAGACAGTAAGGCATATTTTGATGAACAAGCTAAAATGATGGGAAAAATCACTTTAAGCGAAAAAAAATGTTGCTTTGTACTGGTTCTTTTGATGCTGTATTTAATCACATCACCACTTCACAAAATGGCAGCTGCATACGGCTTTATGGTACTGCCATGGTTGTTATATCTTCCTGGTATCAATGTTGGCACAAAAAAAACACTGTCCAAAATTAATTTAGGCTTGATGGTGTTTATTGTATCATCAATGAGCATTGCAAGTGTCGGAGCTTATGTTGGACTGACAGAATTTATCACAAATTTGTTTGTTCCAATGCTCGCTGAATTGTCACCAACAGCAATATTGGGCGGCACATTTATCGGCGGAATTTTGGCAAACATTTTAATGACTCCAGGGGCAATGCTTCCCACTTTGTGCGCACCATTTGCCAGCATTGCCGCAGGCGTTGGAATCAATCCAATGGCCTTGATTATGACATTGATTTTAACATGTGATGTTTATATTTTTCCATATGAAATTCCAGCCTTTATGATCCTTGTAAGTTTTGGGTTGCTCAATATGTCGGAATTTATTAAATTTGCCTTATTGCGAACAATTCTGTTCATAGTTCTATTCTTTCTATTGCAAATTCCGTATATGTTTTTAATAAATTATATTTTCTGACCAAAACATAGCTTCAAATTATTTTAGTCAGCCTCAAATTGTATGAGAAAAAAACATATCTTCCTTACATTCTTATGCAAAAAAGGTATTTTTACAATTCATTTGTATCCGCTATAATTTAGATTAGTTCCCTAAGGAATCGCACAAACATATCAGGAGCACACGAAAATGATATTTTCATTTACAAATGCTGCCCGTTCCGTTATACTTTACGCATGTGTCAAAATTTTATAAGGAGTTGATTCCACATTATGAGCAGAATACAATTAGAAACGCCGCAGAAAGCTCAACAGGCAGTAGATGCGCTGTATCAGGTATTAGAAGGTCGTCTGGCGGCCAATCCAGCGGGATTGTGTCCAGTAGATACCTGTCTGTCCTTCCTGCGTTTGTGTCATAGCCAGAGCTGTGGTAAATGCGTGCCCTGCCGGATTGGCCTTGGACAGCTGGCTCAGCTTTTAGAGGATGTGCTGGAAGGTCAAGCTTCTATGGCTACTTTATCATTGATTGAAAAGACAGCCCAATCTATTTATTTAACTGCCGACTGTGCCATCGGTTATGAAGCGGCCCGCATGGTGCACAAGAGTGTGAGCGATTTTCGCGATGATTTCATCGCCCATATTACGGAAAACCGTTGTCTGGGTAATCTGGAGCAGAGCATCCCCTGTGTCTCTTTCTGTCCTTCCCATGTGGATATTCCCGGTTATATTGCACTGGTAGCTGACGGCCGTTATGATGACGCGGTACAGCTGATTCGCAAGGACAATCCCTTCCCCACTGCCTGTGCCTTTGTATGTGAGCACCCCTGTGAGACCAACTGCCGCCGCAATATGGTGGATGATGCCATCAATATCCGTGCACTGAAACGCTACGCTGTGGACCACGGCGGTCATGTACCGGCTCCGGCGGCAGCTCCTGCTACAGGTAAGCAGGTAGCGGTAATTGGCGGCGGCCCAAGCGGGATGACAGCTGCTTATTATCTGCAGCTGATGGGCCATCAGGTAACAGTATATGAACGCTTAGGCTATCTGGGCGGCATGCTGCGTTATGGGATCCCCAGCTATCGTCTGCCCCGGCAGCGTCTGGACGATGATTTGAATCATATCCTGGCTACCGGTGTGCAGGTGAAATTCGGTGTCAATGTGGGCACCGATGTAACATTGGAAAATTTGTTGGAGCAATATGATGCAGTATATCTCTCCATCGGCGCGCACACTGATAAAAAACTCAAAATTGAAGGAGAAAATGCTGATGGCGTGATGTCTGCTGTGGAAATGCTGCGCCGCATTGGCGAAAACAATCCCCCTGATTTCAAAGGGAAACGGATAATGGTAGTCGGCGGCGGCAACGTGGCTATGGATGTGGCCCGCTCGTCAATTCGACTGGGCGCTGAAAAGGTAACCATTGCCTATCGTCGTCGCAAAAAAGATATGACCGCACTGGCTGAGGAAGTGGAAGGCGCTGTTGCAGAAGGCTGTGAGGTACTGGAAATGTATGCTCCTGATCATATCCAAACCAACGATGCCGGACATTGTATCGCCATGGGTCTACGGCCTCAAATTGCCGGCGCCATCGACCGCTCGGGACGCCCTACACCAATGGACGCACCGGAACCTATATTGGAAATCCCCTGTGATATTGTGGTGGTTGCCATTGGACAGAATATTCAGTGGGAATACTTCGCTGAAAAAGGGATTCCAGTCAATCGCGGCACCATCACCGCTGACAATGACAGTGCCGTGAGCACTGTGGAAGGATTGTTTGCTGGCGGCGACTGTGTCACCGGTCCGGCTACAGTAATTCGCTCTATTGCAGCAGGCAAGGTAGCAGCCGTCAATATTGATGCGTATTTGGGGTATCAACACAAGCTGGATTTCGGTGTGACGGTACCGGAGCCTCACTTTATCGACCGCACGCCATGGGGCCGCTGCAATACAAAGGAGCGGGAAGCATGCGACCGCAAACAGGATTTTGAAATGATTGAGTATAGCTTATCCCAGACAGAAGCAAAACAGGAAGCGCTGCGCTGTCTGCGCTGTGATAAACACGGGCTGGGAGCCTTAAAAGGAGGTCGGGTGGAACAATGGTAACCATTACGATAGACGGAAAACAAATAACAGTGGCAGAAGACCTGACGATTCTGCAGGCAGCTAAGCAGGCAGGAATCCTGATTCCCACTCTGTGTTATCTGGAAGGATTAAATGAAATCGGCGCCTGCCGGTTGTGTATCGTAGAAGTAGCCGGTATGAACCGTCTGGTATCCTCCTGTAATACCAAAGTGCAGGACGGCATGGTCGTAGCCACCAATACTGAAAAGGTACGGGCGGCCCGTAAAATCAACGTGGAGCTAATCTTATCCCAGCACAATTGTCAATGCGCCCAATGCAGCCGCAGCGGAAACTGTGTACTGCAAAAAATTGCCAATGGTTTGGGCATTCTGGACAGTTCCTATGCCAAAAAGATAAAGACAATACCCTGGAATCAGGATTTTCCGCTGATTCGCGATGAATCCCGCTGTGTCAAATGTATGCGCTGTGTTCAGGTGTGCAGCAAAGTACAGGGCGTCAGCGTCTGGGATGTGGTGAATACAGGTGGACGGACCACTGTGGGCGTAAACGGTGGCCGCAAGATAGAAGCAGCAGACTGTGTGCTGTGCGGACAGTGCATCACCCACTGTCCGGTGGGAGCGCTCAGAGCCAGAGATGACAGCGAAAAAGTATTTGCTGCGCTGGCAGATCCAGAAAAGATTACGGTGGTACAGGTTGCGCCTGCCGTGCGTTCTGCCTGGGGAGAAAGCCTGGGCCTGCCTGACGAGCTGGCCACCGAAAAACGGCTTGCGGCAGCACTGCGTCGTATGGGCTTTGACTATGTGTTTGATACCAATTTCAGTGCCGATCTGACGATTATGGAAGAAGGTTCTGAGCTGGTGGAAATGCTGAAAGCAAAAGAATCCCACTCATTTCCGCTGTTTACTTCCTGTTGTCCTGGCTGGGTACGGTTTCTGAAAACCCAGTATCCAGACATGGTGGGACAGCTATCCACCGCCAAATCACCACAGCAGATGTTTGGCGCTGTGGCCAAGAGCTATTATGCAGAGTTGTTAGGTGTGGAGGCAGAAAAGATTTTCTGTGTATCCATCATGCCTTGTGTGGCAAAGAAATATGAGTGCGGTGTCGAAGCTGTCAATGATGCCGGAGCTGGGGCTGATGTGGATGTTTCACTGACTACGCGGGAAGCAGCACGCATGATGAAAGCAGCCAATATTGATGTGCAGCAGTTGCCGGAAGAAGACTTTGACCAACCGTTGGGCACTGGTACCGGTGCGGCAGTCATATTTGGCGCGACTGGTGGTGTCATGGAGGCGGCACTGCGTTCGGCCTATTATCTAGTGTGCGGTGAGAATCCACCAGCGGAAGCCTTCACGGTGGTACGCGGCGGAGCGGATTGGCGGGAAGCGGATTTTGATGTGAATGGGATTCCTGTAAAAACTGCTGTAGCCAGCGGGCTGGCTAATGCGCGTAAGCTAATTGAAGCGGTGCGCAATGGGGAAGTGCAGTATGATTTTGTAGAGATTATGGCCTGTCCCGGTGGATGTGCAGGCGGTGGCGGACAGCCTATCCATGAGGGCTGTGAATACTACGGCAGCCGTGGACAGAAGCTGTACGCTTTAGATGCCGCCAATACGCTGCGCTTTTCTCACGAAAATCCGGCGGTACTGGAACTGTACAAAAACTACTTGGGCGCGCCGTTATCTGAGAAGGCGCATCATTTACTGCATACCAACCAGAAGGAATGGAAGCTGTAAATATTTTTAAAGAATTTGTTCATCGGATTGTAGGCCTAGGGAATTTGCCTGGACCTACAATCCGATTTTTTGTTAACGTTTTGAATGTAATATACGCTTACACTTGCCATGATAGAAACAATTAGAGATAAGGATTGCCATCCGCAGCACTCCTCTCTGTCAGTGAGTTGGAAGCAAAAACAGGGCAAATTATAGCTCAAATTTTACAACACAAAACAAAAAAGCCTATTAAATCGGGCTTAAAAATAAAAAGAGAACTAGAAAAAGTCCAGATTCGCCTTTACAAAAACATATTATTTTTCTCTTATTGTAAAATTCATAGTTGTTACAAACAATTTAATTTCCAATTCTCTATATAAATCTTCGTCAACAACCATGTATTAACAAAGTAAAACAAATTTTTCCATAAAGCCCTTTTCATATACCATTATAAAGAAAAATATGGTAAAATATTAAAATAGGGATAAATTTTTTAACATCATGAAGGGAGCATTTACATGAGAATCGCAATTTGTGATGACCAGGAAGCAATCAGAAATCGTCTTTTTCAAAGTATAAAATCCTATTTTATCAATAATGAAATAACAAACCCAACAATCACGCTTTTTTCTGATGCAATCTCTCTACTTGATTCCATAAAGCAAAAAAATTTCTATGACATCATCTTTTTAGATATTGATATGCCCCAATTATCCGGTATGGACTGTGCCAAAGAGATTCGTCGGTTATCCAGTGATAACATCATTGTATTTGTGACCAATTATTCTGAGTACATGCCAAATGCATTTACTGTGGAAGCCTTTGACTTTATAGTAAAAGATCGTCTATGCCAAAAACTTCCTGAAGTTTTAGATCGGTGCTTACTGAAGTATCAAAAACTGCACGGTAACATTCTTTTTGTATCAAAAAAGCGTCAAATCAATTTAATACCACGCGAAATTATTTATGTTTCCAGTTATCTTAGAAGCGTAACTTTTCACTTAGTTTCTGGAGAAGAGATTGAGTTAACTTATCAAATAAAAGAGTGTGACGCCAAACTTGCTCCATTTGACTTTTGTCGTTGCCATCATTCAATTTTGGTCAATCTTTCTTATGTTTCGGAAATTCAGGATAAAACGCTCATTTTAAAAGTTCCAATGCAGAAGAAACGCATCGAACTTCCAATTGGAGGGAAATATTATGATTCATTTATAGAAACATTTATGTTCTACAAAACAAGAAAAGGAGTCCTTTAATTTTGGAAAATCTGTTTATTGATATTTTAGGATGTAGTATCGAAACAATCTTACTATACTATTTTTATACCAAAGTGCTAGGGCCAGCAAAGAAGAACAACCTACTTGTTTTTATTATCTATCTTTTGGTTGGAGTCTATATGTTTACTTTATCTTCATTACCGCTTACTCCGCAGCTCCGTACATTATGCGCAGTCATGCCGTCCTTCGCACCCATTATTTTGTATGCACAAAATTGGAAAGTCAAAATTCTCTATGCGATGGTGTACTTGTCAATTCAAGTAATGTCCGAAAGCTTTACCAAAGCACTTGCTTTACTATTTGCAACAGTTTTTTCATTACAAATCAACTATACAACAGGCGTACTCATATCCAAAATGGTTGCATTTTTAGCTATCATATTTTTTACTACTATATTGCATGTAAAAAATATAAAATTGCCGCATTACCTAACTTTTTCTTTGTTATTAATACCGTTTTTCTCTTTAATGTTAATCTATGAATTACGAGAAGTATTTTACTTTTTAGATACACCCAGCGCCTATCTAAAATATCTTCTTACGATAATTCTACTTATCGCATCCAATTTTATCCTGTTTTATTTATTTGAAAAAAACACGGAACTACACTCTTTAAAAATAAAAATGTTACTGCAGGATACTTTACTCAAGGAACAAAAGAATTATTATGAAAACGCTTTAACGATGTATAACAGTAACCGTCAATTGAGCCACGATTTTAAAAATCATTTACTGCTTATTGATGACTATATTCGCAGACATCACCTTCAAGACGCTCTGACTTATATCTCTGATTTAACGGCCGTTTCAAATAGTTATTCCATAACATTTTCCGGTTGCCAGGAAGTCGACGCCATTCTAACCGCAAAACAAAACTTAGCTAAAAAACAATCTACATTATTTGACATTTTAGAACTATCTATTCCCTATAATTTGCATATCACGAAAGAATTCGCAATGATACTCGCAACTAGTTTAGATAATGCACTAGAAGCTACAAATAAAATTGCTAACCAGTCTAAGCGGTGGATTCATATTTTAATTCGTCATGATGATACTTATCTCTATCTGCAAATTGAAAACTCCACTGCAGATCTTGTGGAAATCCATAATAATACCATTGCATCCACAAAAGCTGATAAAGAAAAGCATGGCTTAGGATTAATCAGCGTTCAGGAAATCACAGCAAGTTTAAACGGTAAAGTCAAACTATTCTACAAAGATAATACGTTTTCAATTACTGTTATGTTGAAATACAAAATTGATAATTCTTCCAATTAAAAATCTATGTCGTATATACGCATTCTATGTTCATTCCGTATACATTTGTAGATTTAGATGCTATAGTTTTGGAAAAGGAGTCGTAAAATTATGATTCATGTAATTTCTAAATCTTTAGCATCTTTTTTTATCCGCAAAAAATTTTTAGAAGCAAATCAACTTGATATTTATACTTATTGCTTTGAGTTTATTATCTCTACTTTGTTATTTTGGTCTACAATTCTTATCTTGGCCTTTGTAACAGACTCTGTATTTCCTGTTATCCTATATTATATTTCGTTCTATATTTTCAGGGTAACGATAGGCGGATACCATGCTCCAACACATTGGCAATGCTATCTATTGTCACTTACGACTTTTTGTTTCTATTTGTTTATCATTCATTTTTTCGAATATCAAACAGCTTTAACGGTACCTTTGCTTATGTTGTCAGCGCTAATAATTTTTCAGTATGCACCTATTGACCATCCGAACAAACCCTTTACCCGCGCAGAATTTGTTTCCTTCCGAAAGAGAAGTATATTCTTGCTATCAGTTGCGCTGATACTGATAAGTTTATTATTGCTGATGCAATATAAATTTGTAGCATTTTTTATTACCTACGGCATTACGCAAGCTGCATTTTCTTTACTTGCAGCAAAAATACACAATGAAAGGGATTGAAGTTTATGAAAAAATTTGTTGCAAAAGTCACCACATCTTTCTTGGCACTCACACTCTTTATTGGACAGCTAAGTACACATTTAGCTTGTTATGGCGACTATTATCAGCCTGAAGTTCCACAAGGTCTAAAAAGATAGTTAGCGTCTTTGTATCACGGGAAAATTTGCAAAATATTCCTCTCTGCTGATAGTCAGCCTATAATTAGTTATACAAAAACCTTCTATAAAGAGAAAAGATGCTGTAGCCACTGTAACTATGACTATAGCACCTTTTTACGAAAAAA
>CAJUDO010000031.1 GCA_910585405.1 uncultured Peptococcaceae bacterium
CTCCATGCGTACTGTAAAAAAAGTAATTCAAAATGAGGATATCAATTTAATTTAAGTAACAGTAAAAGTATTATGAAAAAATGCAGCTAATACAGTATCTTGAAAAAGAATGTATTAGCTGTTTTTGTTGTTTCAGATAAAGTAATGTAGCGTTGCTGTGTGTTGACCTTCATTTTTTACGCATAGTTTTATATGGCTGTGGCATACTACAGGCAAAAGGAGGCGGAATCAAATGGAACAATGTATAGAGCATGCATTACAGAACAGGGAAAAGCGGTTGAAAAAATTGCAAGAGATGGATGAAAAAACAATGGAGGATTTGCTGCAGGAACTGCGTATTGAGCATCAACATTTAATTGCTGATGAGGCGGCCGGTGCAGATAGTGTGGAGCAACGCTATTATCAGGATTTACTGGAACAGAATGAAAATCAGTCGCTGCTGATTCAGAAGAAGATTGACAGGATGTATCAGCAGCAAACAAAATTGGTGACGCCTAAAGCGCCGTTGACGAAAAATGTGATTCGCGCTTTTTTTGTAGGTGGCATGATTTGTTTGTTGGGGCAGATCATTATTAATTTTGTAATGGTGCGCTACGGTTTGGATTTTAAGGCAGCTTCACCATTGGCAAGTATCAGTATTGTAGTGATTACTGCCATTCTTACCGGATTTGGCATCTATGATGAGATTGGGCGTTTTGGCGGAGCTGGTTCTATGGTACCCATCAGCGGTTTTGCCAATTCAGTGGTGTCAGCTGCATTGGAGTTTAAACGGGAAGGAATGATTTACGGTATCGGTGCCAAAATTTTTACCATTGCCGGACCGGTTATTTTGTATGGCACAGTGGCTTCTGTGATCATCGGGTTTATTTATTATTTAATGGGGTGAGCATATGGGCAAGCGCATGGGAAAACGCACAATTGTGTATGAAAAACCAATTGCCATTCGCTCCTGGGCCACTGTAGCGGGGCGAAAAGAAGGCAGAGGAAAGTTGGCTCAATACTATGATTTTATTTTAGAGCATAACCAATTTGGTGAAAAATCATGGGAACGGGCAGAACAAAAAATGCAGCAATATGCCTTAGAACTGGCATTGGAAAAAGCGAATTTAACGGCGAGTCAGTTGGATTATTTTTTAGGAGGAGATTTATTAAATCAAATTATCGCAACCAGTTATACGGCGAGAGCGGCAAATATTCCTTATTTTGGTTTGTACGGTGCATGTTCCTCTTTGGCAGAAGGGTTTATTTTGGGCAGTTGTCTTTTGGACGGCGGCTTTGGACAGCGAACGGCAGTGTGCACTTCCAGTCATCATGATGCAGCAGAACGGCAGCTG
Source organism: uncultured Peptococcaceae bacterium (assembly GCA_910585405.1). GTDB lineage: Bacteria > Bacillota > Peptococcia > Peptococcales > Peptococcaceae > UBA7185. Next base: position 1,335 of record CAJUDO010000031.1, read on the forward strand.
CGCTATCCCACAGAGATGGGCGTGCAGCGCACTCTGACAGCACAGTGGACGGTGACCGGCAGCGGCGCCTATATTCTGGAGCAGGGACAGGGTGCTTGGCAAGTCACAAAGGCAGTTCCGGGAAAAATCGTGGACAGAGGAATCAGCAATAGCTCCGATATGGGTTCGGCTATGGCCGCGGCGGCAGTGGATACCATTGCAAGTTTTTTACAGGATACCGGAGGGTTAAATGATTTGGATTATATTGTAACTGGGGACCTGGGCAAGATTGGCTACGAAATTTGCAAAAAACAGCTGCAGGAACGGGGATATGATGTGGCAGGGCGCTATTTTGACTGCGGGATGCAAATTTATCATGAAGAGGACCAGGATGTACACGCCGGCGGTAGTGGCTGCGGCTGTTCAGCAGTGGTGTTGGGCACAAAATATTTGCCGTTACTGAAAAAACAAGGCAGAGGAAAGTTGTTGTTAGTTGGCACTGGTGCTTTGTTGAGTCCATTGACAGTGCAGCAGGGAGAAACCATTCCTGGAATTGCACATGGGATATTGGTTGAGTATAAAGGAGAGGGTGTATTATGACACAGGGGTTATTGACGGCATTTGTCGTAGGTGGTTTGATTTGTGTATTGGCACAGTTGATTATTGAGTTGACCCCCTATTCTATTACACCGGCACATATTCTAGTAGGTTATGTGGTAGGAGGCGCAGTACTCAGTGGATTGGGTTGGTACCAACCGTTGGTAGATTTTGCCGGGGCCGGAGCGACTGTGCCATTGTCAGGCTTTGGACATATGTTGGTGCAGGGTGTAGTGGAAGCGGTGGGCGAAGAAGGCCTAAAAGGTGTGTTTACCGGAGGGCTCACAGCATCAGCCTTTGGAATTACAGTAGCGTTACTTATGGGGTTTATGGTGGCATTAGTATTTAATCCCAAAGGATAAAAAGAGTGATGTTCCTGTACAAGTTAAATTATTTTGATATGAAAATATAGAGAGTAAAGGTCAACAGCAAAAACCGACCTTTACTCTCTATATATTTATATAAAATAATTGTCATGTTTGCTGTTGGATATCAATTTTTATTTCGAATATATTTTTGTTATATGCAATCAGACCTTCATTTTTCATTTTTCCCAGTTCTTTTGATAGAGCACTGCGGTCCAAATTCAGATAATCTGCCAGCTGCTGGCGGTCAAAGGGGATTACAAATTTATTATTTCCCTGTGTAGAAATCTGCTGTGAAAAGTAAGACAATAGACGTCCTCGGATGGTTTTAGGCGATGTGTGCAGGCTGCGTCGGGAAAGCTGCAGATTTTTTTCTGCACTGATCATGACCAGATTTTGAATCAATCTGTTCTGACTGTTAGAGAGAGAACAAGGTGCAAAAAGTCGCGGAACACTTATAAATAAAATATCGCAGTCTGTATTCGCCATTGCATCTACCATCATCGGTTCCTTGGGGATACAGGCATAGGATTCGGCAAATACATCGCCAGCAGGGATGATGCCTAGGATGCTTTTATTCCCCCAGAGATCTGTATGCTCAATCCGGACATTTCCGGAAAGAACAAGGCCGATATCAGTCACAATGCTTCCTGCAGTGAGAATCGTGTCTCCTTTTTTATAGTTGCTTGTTCGAAAATCCAGCTGTTTGGCCAAATTGAAAACATCTTCTTCTGAACATCCCTGAAAAAGAGCTGTTTTGGCGATAAAATGCAAAATAATAAAAACCTCACTTTCGTGGTTATAACCACATACTTTAAAAAAATAGTATAGTATAATCAGCAACATAAAGTCAAGAAAGAGACATTTTGAAAATGGATAGAGTTCGAACTATATAGGAGGAATGAAGATGATTAGAAAGATTATAAGAATTGATGAAAACAAGTGCAATGGCTGTGGGGCATGCGCTGTGGCATGCCATGAAGGAGCGATTGAAATCATTGAAGGGAAAGCAGTGCTTACCCGTGAGGATTATTGCGACGGTCTGGGCGACTGTCTGCCAAAATGTCCGGTTGATGCGATCAGCTTTGAGGAGAGGGAAGCGCCTGCCTACGACGAGGCTGCTGTGATTGCCGCCAAACAAAAGAAAGCGGCGGAACAGGAAAAGAAGGTCCCTCATACGGGATGCCCGGGTATACAGGTGCACCAAATGACGCATCCCAAAAAGAAAGAGATGCCTGCCCATACACTGGCAGGAGTTTCACAGCTGGGTCAGTGGCCCTGCCAAATGAAACTGGTTCCTGTAAACGCCCCTTATTTTGATGGTGCCAAATTGCTCATTGCAGCGGATTGTACGGCATATGCCTATGCAAACATTCATGAAGATTTTATGAAGGGAAAAGTCACCTTGATTGGCTGCCCCAAATGTGATGGGGTTGATTATAGTGAAAAACTGACAGAAATAATAGGAAATCACGACATCAAAAGCGTTACAATCTTACGGATGGAGGTGCCATGCTGTGGTGGGCTTGAGACGGCTGTCAAAAAGGCTTTACAGGAGAGTGGAAAATTCATTCCGTGGCAGAGGATAACAATATCCATTGACGGAACTATTCTGGAAGATTAGAAAAGGAGATATGTTATGTACAAAAATATTGAGAAACAGATGAAATTACAATTGAAAGAGCAGGTTGCTTATCAGCCTGGTCAGGTAGTCAGTAAAACTCTTGTGCAAAATGATAAGGTCAGTATGACTCTCTTTTCCTTCGACAAGGGAGAAGAAATCTCCACCCATGCTGCAGGCGGAGACGCGATGGTAACTGTTTTGGAAGGAACAGGGCGCTTCACCGTTGGCGACGAGATTTTCCTGTTGAATGAAGGCGAAACGCTGATCATGCCGAAGGATATTCCCCACGCGGTCTATGGTGAAGAACAATTTAAAATGCAGCTTATCGTTTCATTTTGATGCTGTGATGAAAACAATTGTACAGGATACCTTATCTGTTTTTTGCAAATCGTATGATTAGAAAGAAAAAGCCATTGCCGTACCGGTTATCATCAACTGGTACGGCGATGGCTTTTTTCTTTATGTTGAAATCATTCGCATGGCAACTGGATTCCTACCAGGCAGCCGCCCTGACTCAAATTGGAGAAATGAATCACACCATTATGGGCAAGAATAATCTGCTGTACAATCGTTAATCCGAGACCGTGGTCATGGTGCTGTTGCGGTTTTGCTGCCACACGCAGACTGCGCAGTACTTTAATGGGGAAGCCCTGTCCGTCATCCTGTATTGTAATCTGATATTGTCCATCGGTAATACGGGCATCAATCTCAATGGAACAACCATTGGGATTGTGACGAATGCTGTTGCCGATGAGATTTTCCAATACACGTTGTAAAAGCTGTTCGTCCGCAAGAATTTGTGTAGCTTCTGCCTCACTGCTGATGTCAACCTGGATGGGATAGTCATTGCCGGGATGTTGGTTCAAATAAGACACGGCAGTTTTGCGAATGAGCACTGCCGGAGAACAGTGCATCAGAGAAAGAGGATATGCACCGTATTCCAGTTTGGATGCCAAATTGAGATTTTCAATCAATTCTTTAATGCGTTCGCTTTGCAGGCGAATCATTGCTGCTTGCTGGTGCTGCTCCTGGGACAAGGTATCGTCGTCCTCCAATTGACTGGCATAGCCCATAACAATGGAAAGCGGTGTGCGGATATCATGAGATACACCGGAAATCCAATGGGTACGGGTTTCATCTCTCTGCTGCAATTTTTTTTGTTGATGTAAAAGCATGGAGGACGTATTATTCAATTTACGGTTGAGATCGCCGGCGATTCCCTTTTCCGGCAGATGGACCGGCTGGCGGATAGAAAGCGCTGTGATTCCCACAGACAGCGGCTTCAGCTTACTGTAAAGCCAAAAACCAAAGCAGAGTGCCAACAGTAATGCCAGCAGAGCGTTTAGCAAAAAGAAATTGCGAAAAAAGGCCGGCATTTGCTCCATAGATTGCTTCGGTGCAATCATGGAATATTTCCAATAGCTGCCCTGAGGATTGCCCAACACTAAAAGACCGTCAGAGCGTGTCCACACTGTGACAGGATATCCATCCAGATACCAACGGGAAAAAGCGGCCACATCATTTAAGCTATAACTGTGCTGCAATGTTTGTGGCAGCTGCCAGCTCCAAATAATTTCCCCTGAATCATCCAAAAGCATGGCCCAACTGAATTGTTCTTCCAGATATGTCATGCCGTCGGGCGTAAGGACGTACTGCTGTCCTTCCAGATACAGATTGTTGGAGATGGTTCGATAATGGGTGGGATAATATTGCGGATGCTCGTTGAGCCAATACAGCGCAAAAAACACGTTAAAAAATAATAACAAAAAGGCCACGAGAGAGGTCATCAAAACCGAGCGGCTGATAATTTTATACAGGCTGTTCATGGAGACTCCTTTCGCACCAGTTTGTAGCCCAGACCACGCACAGTGAGCAGATATCGGGGATGGGACGGGTCTGGTTCGATTTTTTCCCGCAAGCGGCGAATGTGTACCATTAAGGTATTTTCATAGCCGTAGGCATCATCATGCCATACTGCCTGACAAAGACTGTCGATTGTGACAATGTTGCCGCGATTTTCCCACAACTTTTTCAGCAAAGCAAATTCTTTTGCGGTCAGTGTTTGCTGACCGTGAGAGGTGGATACCGTACCGCTGCCCCAATGAATGGTGGTATCGCCGAGCTTTCCTACATCCGAGTCTGCCTGCTGCGGTTCGGGGGAGCGGTACGTACGGCGCAACACAGCAGTCAACCGCAATACGAGCTCTTTAGGCAAAAAAGGTTTTGTAATATAATCATCAGCTCCCAAGCCCAGTCCTTGCAGCCGGTCGGCATCCTGATCCTTTGCAGAGAGAAATAACACAGGAATATCTTTGACGCTGCGCAATTCCTGTAAAAGAGAGAAGCCGTCCCCATCGGGCAACATAATATCCAGGACGGCAGCATCCGGGCATTGGCGGCTGAAAACCTGTCGAGCTTCCTGGCAGCTGGAAGCCGTCACGATATTCTGGAAGCCTGCCTGTATGAGAATATTGTGTATCATTTGCAGCAATTCTTTGTTGTCGTCAACCAATAAAATTGTCAGTTTATATAATTCATGTTCCATATGCGCATCACCTATCAGTATTATAGCGTATTTTGGGCATAGATGCAGTATTTGCGGTGAAAAATTAAGGAAAATGTAAGGGAGAAAGTATGGAGCGAAAATGCCAAAATCCGATCGTTTTGATACGATGTATTGTTTTTTCTCTGAAAAGGATATATACTGAAAAAACAAGAAAAATCGAAGTTGAATTGGGGGTATAAACAAATGAAAATCGGAAAAATAAAGAAAGCACATATAGCGATGGCGATTGTTTTATCAGCGATATTCTTATTTGCGGGTTGTGGGAATGATACAACAAGAGAAGGAAAGATAGAGTCCAATGACCCAAAAGTACCATCTGGTGAAACGGATATTTATGATTATGTTTTATCCCAATACAATGATATGGTTCAAAATGATTTTTACACGAATCTTCGAGGTTCGGATATCTGGGACAGCAGTTTTGGAAAAGATATTGGTCTTGAAATTCGCACACATAAGCAGGATGTTTATTACACATTTTATGATATAGATGGAAACGGGACAAAGGAGCTTATTATTGCGGGAGGAGAAAACGCTGTATCAAATCCTACATTTTCTCCATGGAATTATGACTTATATGGTTGTGATGGAACGAATGTGGTCCATATTTTCCGGGAAATGGAATTTGGTTATAGAACGAATTTTTCACTCTATGAAAATGGAGTGATTGGCGTATTTTACAGTAGTAGTGCCGCCGAATCCGGCGTTGACTTTTATAAAATAGGTGATGATGGATTTACTCCAGAACGAGTTGATTCTTTTGCTACAGTTGGTCATTTGGAAGGAGATAAACCTGTATTTACCTATACTAAAAATGAAAAAGAAATTACAGAAAGTGAGTACAATGCCAATATTCAAAACTATGAGGTTGCGCTGACAACAAAACTGAATTGGATACAAATTCAATAAAAAATATCTTAAGAGGTAGCGGAAGGCCTGGAAAAATCGCTGGTCATAAAATATTGTCATTACAAAAAAATGAATAACCACTACTATGTAGAGTGGCATATTAAGACAGGAGATCAAAAAAGGGTTTCCTGTTTTTTATTTGAGAAGAAGAAAAGAATATGGGTCTTTGTCAGTAAAGACAGAGAGGTATGGTATTTATATATTGCAAACGACCGATGCAACTCATATTTATCCATAGCCAGTTCCTATGTTATATGATAGATAAATAGTATTTTACGTATAAATAAATTGAACTTATAATAAATTATACTCATTTTTAAAGCAAAAAGTTTTTTGAAAGGAGGATAGTTCAAATCTAAACTTTAGGGAAAGAAGGAATATAAAACGTATACAAGATCTATAAAAGAAGGGAGAAATTATGATGGGCAGTTCTATAAAAGAAAAGAAAAATAAAGTATGGATAGCAATTGTAGTTGGTGTAGTTTTTTATTTCTTATTTCAAATGATATCTTTTCCAGGTTTAACCGCAGAAGGACAAAAAGCAATTGCCTTTACGATTATTATCGTATTTTTTTTAATGGGAGATCTTTTTCCGTTGTTAGTTATATCGCTGCTAATAGTTATTTTAACGCCGATTTTGGGAATTATCCCACAAGGTGAGGTATTTGCTAATTTTACAATTGGACCAATTTTCTTTGTTTTAGGTGTGTTTATTTTGGCGGAAGGATTTACACAAACGGGGTTTGGATATCGATTATCGCTTTATGTGAGCGGTCTGTTTGGCAAAAAACCTGAAAATGTTTTATTAAGTTATATGTTAGCCAGTGGACTAGTTTCTTCTGTTCTGGCGGACATTCCCACAGCAATTATTTTTGGAGCATTGGCAATGGAAGTACTGAAAGACAATGATTGCTTGCCGGGAAAATCGAATTTTGGAAAGTTGTTAATGATTGGTGTACCGATGGGTGCAACGATTGGCGGGATTGGGACACCGGCAGGTGGTGTTGTAAATGTACTAACTATTAATCTTATAAAAAGCATACTAGATATAGAAATTACATTTGTACAATGGACGATAGTTTGTTTCCCGTTTGCATTTTTAATGTTGTTATTAGCATGGTTTGTTTTGTGTAAAGTGTATAAACCAGAAATTTCGGAAGTAAAAGGTTTGGAGAATTTAGCTCAAAAACGTCATGAATTAGGAAGCATGACAAAACGTGAACAAAAATATTTATTTATTTTTGCTTGTATGATTATCTTATGGCTGACCCAAAGCATACATGGATTAACATTATGGGCGATTGCTATATTGGGAACGACATTGTTTTTCCTGCCTGGCATCAATATCTTAGAATGGCGCGATGTGAAAAACAACATTAATTATGAAATTCCTTTCTTGATCGGTGCTATGAATGTAATTGCTTATTCTTTGACCTCGTCTGGCGCGGCGGAATGGTTTGCATCATATGCGTTAGGCGGCTTGGAAAATGTATCGGCTTTTTCAGTGTTAGCAATTGTTACCGTTATTGGTATTGTCGCACATTATATATTGCCTGCATCTTCCGCTGAAGTAATGGTGTTGACACCAGTTGTTTGTATGATTGGATTGCAAGTAGGTGTTGATCCGGTGATGCTTTCTTTAGCGATTTGTTTGACAGCACATTGTTCTATGCTTTTGCCATTGGGTGATACAATCTGTTTGGCAACGTATTCTTATAACTACTGGTCTGTTTGGGATATGTTAAAGCCGACATTGATTTTAGCGGTTTTATGGGTCCCGCTTACAATTGTGATTTTACAAATAGCAAAAATATTAACTATATTATAAATAATTAAGGAGTTGATAGTATGCCACCTGTGATTGATGAAGCAAAATGCATTAAGTGCACGAAGTGTGCGCAAATCTGCTGTGTTGATGTGTATGGTCCGGCAGAGCCTGGTGAGGTTCCAACTGTGCGTTTTCCAGAGGAATGTTGGCATTGTCGAGCTTGTGTAATGGACTGCCCTGCTGGTGCTATTGATTTGCGGTATCCATTGCCATATATGTTGCTATATGAAGATTCTAAGACGAACTAGGAGGGAAAATATGATTGAGATTGATAAAACGATACTAGATTGCGATGTATTGGTAGTCGGAGGCGGCATTGCTGGTTTAATGGCCGCTATTGCTGCCGCTGATCAGGGTATAAAAGTGATAGTTGCAGAAAAATGTGATACGAGAAGAAGTGGTTCTGGATGTACAGGTAACGATCATTTTATGTGTTATATACCAGAAGTGCATGGTTCAGTCGATGATTTTTATCAGACGATTAAAATGAGTCAGGCAGGTCGTATATTTGATAAAACATTGGTAATGAAATTTATTAACCGTAGTTTTGAAGTAGTGCAGGATTGGGAAAAATGGGGCATTGAGATGCGTCCTACAGGGAAATGGGAGTTTTTAGGTCATGCATTTCCAGGCCGCATGCGAATTCATTTGAAATACAATGGGGAGAATCAAAAAGCTGTTTTAACACAAGAGGCACTGAAGCGCGGCGTGAAGATAGAAAATAAAACAGCTATTACAGATTATCTAGTAGAAGGCGGAAAGATTGTTGGTGCTATTGGTCTTGATATTTCTAAGATGCAGCCTAAAATGAAATTATTCCGTGCGAAAAGTGTAATTTCTACTACAGGGAATACAAGCAGATTATATCCATCCATTACAGGGGCGTGGATGTTTAACACGGCTGATTGTCCAAGCTCTGCTGCAAATGGTAGAGCGGCGGCTTATAGGGCAGGTGCAGCACTGACAAATCTGGAATTGCCAACATTATTTGCAGGTCCTAAATACTTTGTCCGCAGCGGTAAGGCAACATGGATTGGTTTGCTAAAGGATTCAAAGGGTACAGCATTAAGTCCTTTTATTAATAAACCTAATAAAGAGTTGGGTGATGTGACAGCGGATATTTGGCCAGGCGTATTTACTGATAAATATAAGGATGGAACAGGTCCTGTTTATATGGATTGCAGTGAAATAGATAAGGCAGACATGGATTATATGATGTGGGCTTTCAAGTGTGAAGGGGTTACTTCTTTGGTAGATGCAATGCAAAAGCAAAATATTGATTTGCATAAGCATATGGTAGAATTTGCGAAATATGAACCAACCATGTTCGGGGCCGGAATAGAAATTGATGAGAATGGTTCTACTAGTGTTTCTGGTTTGTACGCGGCAGGAGATGAAGTTGGCAATTTCAGAACGGGGGGAATTCCTGGTGCTGCGGTTTATGGAAGGATTGCTGGAGAAAGTGCTGCTGCATATACAAAAAATATAGAGTTTTCTTCAAATATTGCACAGCATCCGCTCGTACAAAAACGCCAAGAGTTCTTTAATGAATTGTTAGAGCGCAAGACCGGTGCGACATGGAAGGAACTCAATACGGCGGTACAGCAGATTATGAGTGACTATGCCAGTGTAACGTTTGTGCGCTCAGAAACATTATTATCAGCAGGATATAAGTATTTATGTGATTTGGAGCAATATGCCTATCAAACTGTAAAATGTGAAAATTCCCATGAACTGATGCGTGCGTTGGAGTCTTTTGACTTATTGTTATTTGGAAAATTACTTTGTCTGGCTGCCCGTGAACGAAAAGAAACCCGGGGAATGCACAGGCGTTCCGACTATACTTTTACAAATCCATTATTAGACGGAATGTTGCTTACCGTAAAACAGGGAAAGGATGGAGAAGCAGAATTGAATTGGCGTGCAACTTATTAATTGTCTCCTGAAAAATAACTGAAAAAAATTTGATACAATATCTACGGCCAATGGGGGAAAATTCCCTCACGGTTATAAGTATTTTATACGGATTAATTTTAAAACAGTACTTTGATGTATAAGTACTGTTTTTTATTTTCCATAATGTGTAACAAAAAATACAATGCAATGCACGTCTATCTATAGCTGTTTCCTATGTCACATGGTAGATAAATGATATTTTACATAGAAATAGCATTATACTATAATACAACTATAGAAATTTATTATTTACAATTCAGAAGGGGGAAGAACAAGATGCCACCAGTAATTGATGAGGAAAAATGCGTTGGTTGTGGAACCTGCGCGCAAATTTGTCCGTTGGACGTTTTGAAATACCACAAGGAGACGCGAACGGTGACAGTGCGTTATCCAGATGAATGCTGGCACTGCCGGGCTTGTGCCATTGACTGTCCGAAGGGTGCGATTCAATTGCGTTATCCGTTATCTCATATGTTATTGCATATGGATGCGCCAACAATCAGAAGGGAGGAATTAGAATGAGTGTGAAAAGACGCAGTGAGATTATAAAAAGTGATGTTTTAATTGTCGGAGGTGGGATTGGCGGTATGCAGGCGGCTATCACCGCTGCAGATGAAGGAGCTACGGTTGTGGTAGCGGAAAAGGCGGATACCCGTCGTTCTGGTTCAGGTGCAACTGGCAATGATCATTTTATGTGCTATATTCCTTCCTATCATGGAGAAGATTTTGACGCCATCATTGCTGAAGTGACCGATACCTTGGTAGGCCCTCTGCAGGATTTGGATTTGCTGCGGCTGATGATGGGGCGTTCCTTTGAGGTGGTACAGAAGTGGGAATCCTATGGCATCAATATGCGGCCCTACGGCGAGGACTATGCGTTTTATGGTCATGCCATGCCGGGACGGCGGCGGTATCATTTGAAATATGATGGGCAACTGCAGAAACCGCTGTTGACTAAAGAGGCGAAGAAACGGGGCGTGCAGATTGTTAATAAAACGGTAATCAATCAGCTTTTGACAGACGAGTCCGGCCGGGTGATTGGCGCAATCGGAATTTGTACAGCGGAGGACGAACCGGAAGTGGTGATTTTTCAGGCGAAGGCTGTCATTATTTCCACAGGCAATGCCAGCCGCATGTACCCTAGCACCAATCCGGCCTATTTGTTCAATCAGGCTGACTGTCCTGCTACAACGGGCAGCGGTCACGCCATGGCATATCGTGCTGGTGCTCGTCTGGTGAATATTGATATGCCTTATCTGCATGCTGGTCCAAAATATTTTGCACGCTGCGGAAAAGCGACTTGGATTGGTGTGCTGGTAGATTATTATGGCCGTCCGGTAGGGCCTTTTGTCAATAAGCCGACCAAAGAACTGGGCGATGCCACTTCTGATATTTGGCAGGGTGTGTTCCAGGAAAAGATGGAAAATGGTTCTGGTCCGGTATTTATGAATTGTGCGGAAAATACGCCGGAAGATACGGAATTTATGATGAAGTCCTTTTACAGTGAAGGGGATACTTCTATTGTAGATTATTTGCAGCAGTATCACATTGACTTGAATCAAAGCATGATTGAGTTTGGGACTTATGATTATGCGCTGTGTGGCCGCGGTTTGGACATTCAATTGAGCGGGCAAACCAGCCTGGAAGGGCTCTATGCCGCTGGTGATGTGTTGGGCAATGTGCGGGGCGATATTACCAGCGCGGCAGTATTTGGTATGATTTCTGCAGAGAATGCCGCAGCCTATGCAAAAACTGTAGACTTTGCAGAAGTAGAAACGCACCCGTTGATTCAGGAATCCATGGATTTATACAACAGTTTATTGGACAGAAAGATCGGTGCGCATTGGAAGGAAGCCAATTCTATGTTACAGCAGATTATGAAGGATTATGTAGGGATGAAGGTTCGTTCTAAAACATTATTGAAATCCGGTTTGAAATATCTGGGTGATTTGAAACGGTATTGCAAAGAACAGCTGAAGGCCGAAAATGCCCATGAATTGATGCGTTGCCTGGAGGTTTTGGATTTATTGGATGTGGCGGAAGCAATCGCGATTACTTCTGAAAACCGCAAGGAGTCCAGAGGCGCTTATCATCACCGTTCTGATTATACCTATACTAATCCGTTATTGGATAATAAATTCCAGACTATTGAGCAGAAAAACGGTGAGATTATTCTGAATTTCCGTGATAAAGTGCGATAAAACATGAGGGGGGAACAAGAATGGCAGTATCTACAGGAAAGAAAGATACGTTTTCGGCAGCAGATGGACTTAAGTGGGCGATTTCTTTGGGTGTCCCGGCGGCAATCTGGTTTTTGACTCCATTTGATACGGTGTTGCGGGCTTATTTGGCTATTTCTCTGGGTGGTATTCTATTTTGGGCCTTTCAGGTAATTCCCGAGCCCATTACGGGATTGCTAATTCCTATTTTGTTTTGCATTGTTGGGGTCGTGACGCCGGATATTGCCTTTACACCATGGTCTATGATTTTGCCATGGCTGGTGTTGGCAGGAATTATCATGGGTGACGTGATGGCCAGCACGGGCTTGGTAAAACGTATCGCCTATAAAATTTTATTGCTTACAGACTGTTCGGGCAAAGGTCTTTTGATGGGTTGTTTCTTGATTGGGATTTTTTTGCCGCTGATTGTTTCCAGTACTTGGGCAAAATTATTGATTCTTGGCCCAATTGGGATGGCCATTTGTAAAACCTGGGGGCTGGAGCCAAAAAGTAAAGCAGCTACAGGGATTATGGCGATGATTTTGTTTGCATCTTTGTCTTCCTGTCATTTATATATGTCCGGTGATGATGCTATGATTTTTATTGCTTCATTATTTTCAGAGGTAACCAATGGAGCAATTACAGTAGATTTTTTCCGTTGGCTGAAATTCATGTGGCTGCCCGGGTTTGGTTGGCTAGCTATGTCGATCTTGACACCCTATTTGATGTTTGTACGCCCTAATAGGGAACAATTGCATGATATTTCAGATACTATTCGTACAGAATATCACGCTATGGGGAAATTATCGGCAGATGAAGTCAAAACCTTGGTGATTGTATTTTTGATTCTATTGAATTTTATGTTGGAAACTCGAACAGGTTTGAATGCCGCTCATGTGATGGTGGTGTTGGTGTCGCTGTTTTTTGCACCGGGGATTAATCTGATGAATCTGGAAAAATTGAATCAGTTAAATATTTGGATTATTTTCTTTGTGACAGGTGCATTATCTGTAGGGATTTGCTCTGGGCCGTCTGGCTTCGGCGCCCTGGCCGAAGAAACACTCTTACCCATTTTAACCAGCGTGGGAGATTATGGGCGTGTCCTGTTAAGCTATACATTCGGTGTTTTGGCTAATTTCCTGATGACGCCGCTGGGCGCGCAATCTGCTTTTGAACTGTTGATCGGGAATATGCTGTATGGGGCGGGGCTTGACCCTATCAGCGGGATGATGAGCTTTCAAATGGGGTTGGAGATGTATCTGTTCCCCTATGAAGTGGCTATGGTCTTGTTTTTCTTTGGCTTGGGTTATATGGAAACCAAATCAACAATCAAAATGTTTGCTGTCAGAATGGTGCTCTCCTTTGGACTCATGCTGCTGGTGGCAGGATATTGGGATTTCGTAGGAATGTTCTGAAACGTAAAAATTTTTCTCATGAAATAAGCGCATAGACAGAAATGAGATTGCCGTGCAAAGGGACGGCAATCTCATTTCTGAATTTACTTTGAATGCGCTTGTACTGTGTTTAGAAAAGATTTGTAAAGGCCAAGGCTTCTAATTGCTGCGAATCCAATACCTGCAGGTTTTTCTTCTCCAATTGGATGATATGCTGCTCTTTTAAAAATTTCACAGCGTGTGCAACAGATGTGCGGTGCACACCTGATAAGACAGCAAGAAGATTTTGCGTCAGTTTGATGGATTCCAATGGTTTGTAATATTGGCAGGCTAATTGATAGTAAAAAATTGTCTGATATATTTTTTCAGTGGTAGAGCAAGCGAAATTCTGTAGTATGGTGGCGTTGGCAGAGCGAGAATCAAAAGCTGCAAAACGCAGAGACATTTCTAAGAGCTCTCGATGCTGCTGTATCAATGTAATATAGTCGGAATAAGGAAGGGCGATGGTTGTCACATTGCTGTATGCGCTTACTGAGTAAACGGTGGGCTGTTGGTGAATCGCAGCGGCGAAAGCAATGGGATAGCAGGGAAAACAGAGTACGCCTTTTTCCAATCCATTGACGTTGCTGCTGCTTTCTAGGACAATGCCTGATTTTAATAGTTGTACAGTTTGGGTTTGTTCTTCAAAGGACATAAGAGTTGAGCCTTTTGGGTAATGCTGCAGTACGCCGCAATTTTCGAAAAACGCTAAATACGGTGTAAAATCAATGTGAAACAATGGCGGAATGATAAAGGGCGCCATGGACAAATAACGGTCTGTTTTTTCTGTACGCATATAATTGCTCCTTCCTTTTTCAATACAATAATCATAACAGAAATTTTTCAAAATGTAGTGGCCACTACTTTATATAAGGATATTTTATTGATAGAATAGCAATATCGACAGGGCCTTGTATGAGATGTGGATGAAACAGAAAAAGAAAGCAAATGTATTTTGAAAAAGAGAAGGTGTTATGTTATGCAAGCAGAAACAGGAATAATGGACAAGCGTATACTGATAAAATGGATTCTTGTTTTCGGTATACCAATTTTATTTTACTTGTTGCCGTTAGATTTAGATCCAGGTATTCACAAATTTTTGGCAATTACAATTTGGGCAGTATTGGCATGGATGACCACGATACTTCCCATCGAGGCGACAGGGATGGCGATTCCCTGTTTGTATGTACTGACAGGAACTACAACTGGAGATGTTGCTTTTGCTCCTTTCAGCAATACAGTCATATGGGGAACTGCGGCAATGATTTTACTGGGCGTTGCAGCTGACAAAAGCAATATCGCCAAACGAATGGCGTATAACATTCTACTAAAAATGGACTGTGACTTAAAAGGTTTGGTTTGGGGCTTCTCTTTGGGAGGTTTGGCATTATCTTTCATTATCACAGACTCTTTTGCCAGAGCAGTGATTTTCACGACTATCGCTGTGGGCATTTGCCGTGCATTGGAAATTCCTTTTAAAAGCAAAGAGGCAACTGCCTTGGGTTTGGCTGCGTTCTTCGGTATGAGCGGTCCGTCCATTATGACGTTGACCGGGGGAAATGGTGTACAGCTAATTTCTGTATATCGCAATGTAGTAGCGGGTATGGATGTGTATCAGATGAATTATTTTAGCTGGCTGCTGCACAATCTGGTGCCAGGGCTGGCCTGGACCTTGTTAGGTGTATTTTGTATCTTAAAAGGCATCAAATTGGGCAATGGTCGTTGCTTTGACGCCAGAGAAGAGCTGGAAGCAAGGCGGGATGAATTAGGTCACATGACGCGGCGGGAAAAATGTGTGCTGGTAGCAATGATTCTTTTGATTCTGGATTATATTTTTGCGGGAAACTTTGGACAGGACCCATTTTTATTGGCAGCTTGTGCTATTCCGATTCTGTTTGTTCCGCAGATTGGGATTTTAGAGAGAGAAGATTTTGTTGATACGGCGGATTTCAATATTTTGTTTATGATGGCCGGTGCAATGGCCATTGGCACGGTAGGTGGCAGTGTTGGTGTTGTGCAGATGGTAGCTGACTTTGTGGGGCCGGTTTTGGGAAGCTCTTCTGTTGCCATGGTATTTGGTACCTTTGCTATCGGTGCTTTCGCCAACTTTATCTTGACGCCGCTGGCGATTATCTTCAGTCTTTCGGAAATGTTTGCAAATTTGGCATTAACCTTTGGTTTTAATCCATTGCCGGTTATGTATGCGCTGAATATTGCGACAGATGTATATGCCTTCCCCTATGAATTTGCCATTTTGATGGTTTGCTTCAGCTTTGGGATTATGGAATACAAGACTACGGTAAAGGTCTTGGTAATGCGGTTTGTCGGTGCATTTTTCATGGTTGGCATTTTGTGCATTCCTTATTGGTTCCTGATGGGATTATTGTAAGGTAATAATATACAAATAAGAAATAAAACTAAAACAGCAAAATTTATTTCACTGAGAAAATCTTAGAAGACAGAACAAGGAGGAGTTTTTTATGGCATGTCCAACAGTTTTTCCTACGGGGGTTACAATTTATAATCCAGAGAAATGTTACAATGGGTATACGTTATTTAATGCACCAGATTTAGGTGCGGTGTTGATTGATATGAATGGCGGAGAAGTAAAGCTGTGGAGTAAATTAAGAGGTTTTCCCAACAAACTGCTGAAGGGCGGGTATGTATTGGGCTCTTTGGGAGAACGCAGCGATAAATACGGCTACCAGGATATGACTGACGTGGTGCAGGTGGATTGGGACGGCAATGTAGTTTGGAAGTTTGATAAGCATGAATTTATTGAAGATGTAGGAGAAACACCGCAATGGATGGCTCGACAGCATCATGATTTTCAGCGGGAAGGAAATCCGGTGGGATACTATGTGCCAGAGATGGAGTGCAAAACTGACGGCGGTACGACCTTAGTTCTATGTCATGAGAATCTTGTGAACAAGCAGATCAGCGATAAAAATCTTTGCGATGATGTTTTTCTGGAAGTAGATTGGGAAGGCAATATTATTTGGCAGTGGCATGCCAATGAGCATTTTAAGGAAATTGGCTTTGATGAGGTACAAAAGAATGTGTTGGCACGAGATCCGAATATGCATGACTGCGGAGGCGGTATGGGGGATTGGCTGCACATTAATTGCATGAGCGAACTGGGGCCGAACAAATGGTATGACAAGGGGGATGAACGGTTCCACCCTAAAAATATTATTTTCGATTCCAGAGAAGCCAATTTTGTGGCCATTATCAGCAAGGAAACGGGAAATATTGTCTGGAAAATCGGACCGGATTTTTCAACCAGCAAGGAACTGCGTCGGATTGGAAATATTGTAGGTCCTCATCTATCACACATGATACCGAAAGGCTTGCCGGGCAATGGCAATATCCTGATTTTTGATAATGGCGGCTGGGCCGGCTACGGCGCGCCGAGCACTAATTCCAAACGAGGATTGAAGGTAACCCATCGTGACTATTCTCGTGTCTTGGAGATTAATCCCATTACGCTGCAGATTGTTTGGCAGTATACGCCAAAAGAAGCGGGGTTGGTCATTCCATTCAGCTCCAATCATTTTTACAGTCCACTAATCAGTGGTGCGCAGCGGTTGCCCAATGGCAATACCTTGATAACTGTAGGTATGAGCGGACGACTGATGGAAGTGACACGCAGCTGTGAATTGGTATGGGAATATATCAGTCCTTATTGCTACATGGCATATCCTACATTGAATGAGGTTTACAGGGCGTATCGTTATCCATATGATTATGTGCCGCAGTTAGAAAAACCAGAAGAGGTTGCCATTGCAAAAGTGGAAATCAAAAATTTTCGTGTTCCTGGCGCCAAACCATGCGGTACAGCACTGGCAACAGAGATTGCGGGTACTTGGGAGTATACGATGGAGCAGGCAGACAACTTCTGCGTACAGGCGGAAGAAGCAGAAGAGGAAGAATTTGATGATGGTTTGAGTTTTTAATTGTGATATAAAATGAAAAAATTATGCAAAGGGCCTTAGGGCTCTTTGCCTTTTGAGGTGATATGATGAAGTCCTATCCATATCAATGGCGAGCGTTATGCTTAATGGTATTGGCTTGGGGATTTGCCGGACTGGTGCATAATTGCGTGGCATTTTTGTTCCCTTATTTTTCTGTAGAATTTCAATTAGACACGGCGCATAATGGATATTTAGCAGCGGTATTGGCTTTATTCTGGACCTTATCTATTTTAATCTGCGGTCCCAAGGCGAATACGTTAGGGCAGGTACAGGTTATGGTGCCGGGATTGTTTTTAGGTGCGGTTGCCTTGGCGGCATTGGCTCTGTCACAAAAAGTGGCTATGTTGTATCTTTTCACAGCGGTCGCTGGTTTTGGCTGCGGCTCTATTGTGTCCTCCAGCTTGTCCTTTTTGGCGGAGCAGAGTGACCCAAAAAATCGCGGACTCTTTTACGGAACGGCGCAGTCCAGCTTTACCCTGATTGGTTCTGCCGCTGGCTCTCTTGTGTTTACACGGCTGGCTGCTTCGTCGGCAGGATGGCGCGGATGTTATTTGCTGATGGCGGGGTTGATTTTTTTTGTTGCCGTGTTGATCTTTACATTGGGACATAACATTCCTCGCAGAGCAGATGTGACAGCACAGACGGAGGAACGACAGAGTTTCAGAAAATTGCTGGCGTATAAAAATGTAATCTTGAGTACGGTGTTGGCATGTCTGGCGATGATGTGGTATTTTACGGTAGCTGCCTTTACCATTCTTTATCTTATGGAAACAGGAAATATGACAGCTGTGGCGGCAGGTGCTATTTTTGCAGGATTTGGAACGGGTGGATTTATTGGAGAGTTTGGCGCGCCGTTGGTATCCGATCGCCTGGGGCGTAAGCTGACGGCGCTGGTAGCTACTGCGGCAGGGACATTGTGCTTTGCAGCTTTTGTGTTATTGGATTTGCCTGCGGGGATGATGACATTGGCCATTGCTGGCGCCTCTTTTTTTATGTCTGGCGCGATGGCAATTTTGAATTCTGTTGTGCCCAGCGAGTCGGTACCCTCTTATTTGGTGGCGACTGCCACGGCATTCACACCAGCGGCCGGTGAATTGATGGGCGGCGTGGCTGCTCCTGTCGCGGCAGGCGTGTTGTCAGGCGTGTTGGGCACTGCGCAGGTGATGTATTTGCTGATTGGGTTACCTATATTAGTTTTTATAGGAGTTTTGTTTTTAGAGGAAACAGCGCCAGCGGTATTGGCACGAAAAAATAGTAGATAAAAAAATTATGCATGGAACGTCTTTTTTAGAGCTATCGTGTGTTATGATAGCTCTATTTTTTTATTAAAATTTGAAATATAAGATTTAAGTAGGTTGCTGTTATAGCCAGCACACAAAATGTTGTGCAAGAAATGGCGAAAAAGAAGGGCTAAATGAAGAAAAATATGGTATACTAATATTAATAAAAATTTTTAATGATTTAATAATAGATAACGAGAGGCGAAAAACTTGGTTACGTATTATGGCTTGATGGATATCGGCTCCAACACTATTCATGCGGTGGTTTACGCATGGGATGGACAGAAAAAGAAAAAGGTAGCTTCAAAAAAAGAGTTTGCAGGGTTGATTCAATATGTGGAAGGAGGAATTTTAAATGAAGAAGGTGCAGCAAGGCTTTGCAATGCAGTACAACAACTGAGTTTGCTGTTTTGTTCCTATCAATGTGAGGAGGTGCTGTATTTTGCTACAGCTGTTTTGCGTGTCATAGAGAATCAGAAGGAAATATTGCAGCAGGTAAAGAAACAAACAGGAAAGGAAATTGTTGTCATATCAGGACAGGATGAGGCATATTATGATTTTATCAGTTTGCAAAATTGCTCAAAAAGGCCTTGCGCTTTGGGACTGGATCTGGGCGGCGGCAGCGGTCAGGTATTTTATTATACGCAGAATGCTTTGGAGGCAAGCAGCAGCTATCCGATAGGTTGTTTGTATTTGTCAACACAATATGTTTCAGGCATTTTGCCAACTTTGAAGGAACGCAGTGAGATTCGAAATCAGGTTAAGGTGCAGTTGAAAAATGGGCCAGATTTTTGTTGCCTGGGGATAGATACACTATATGTGATGGGCGGTACTGGTAGAGCTTGCCTGTTGTTAGCAGAAAATTTGCAGGATGTATCTGTGCGAAAGGCAAAAGCTTGCCTGACTATTGGACAATTGAGAGACCTATTAGAGCTGATTCAGGAATCAGAAGAAGTTCTTATGCAGTTATTGCCTGAACGTTTGTATACCATCGTTCCTGGATTATTGGCGATTTTGACAGTGGCAGAATATGTTGGCGTGACAAAAGTAAATATTATAAAGGAAGGCGTTCGGGAAGGAATCTTACTTTCCCTGGTAAAGAAGGTATAAGAAAGACGGTGAACAAAATGGCAAAAACACAACAGGGAAATGCAGCGTCTATGGAGATAATGCCAGAGGAAGAAAGGGGGGGCATGCCAGTGAATACGGTCCAGTGCCGCTACATTAATCGCGAAAAAAGTTGGCTGAAATTTAATGAGAGAGTGCTGGAAGAGGCGGAGGATGGCGGCAATCCCTTATTGGAAAGGTTGAAGTTTATAGCTATTTTTGCCTCAAATTTGGATGAATTTTTTATGGTGCGAGTGGGCTCTTTGTTTGATGAGTATGCTGTGGATGAAACGATAGTGGACAGTAAGTCGGGGATGACAATTCAACAGCAGTTGGATATGATTTTTAATGAAGTCTGCCGTTTATCACAGAGGCTGGGAGATGCATATCAAGAGATTATTTCAGCGCTGAAAATTTACCATTATGAGCAGATAAATTTCTCTACCGCGGAACCTTGGCTGGTGGAAAAAATGGACAGGTATTTTCAGACGGAACTGCTGCCATTATTGTCACCGCAAGTAATCAATCACCGCCATCCATTTCCTTTTTTTAACAATAAAGAATTATATATTGGGGTGCGTTTGAAAGGGCAGGAAGAACATGTAGGAATTGTGCCTGTATCGCCTTGTTTTCCTCGTAAAATGACGTTTCACAGTGCAGATGGACAGCAACATTATTTTACCCTTATTGAGGACATGATTGCCCATTATATGCCGCAGATTTTTAATGAAGCAGTTGAAGAAAGTTTTGTATTTCGGGTAACGCGCAATGGCGACATGGATATGGAGGATGAGGTCTATGATGAAGAAATAGACTGGCGCTTAACTATGGAGCAGCTTTTAAAACAGCGCAATAAACAAGCTGCAGTGCGATTGCAATTATCTAGACCGGTGCGAAAGGAAACATGGCAATATTTATGTGACAAGCTGCACCTTTCTGAGCGGGAAGTGGTCATAGAATCTGTACCGTTGGATCTTTCTTTTTGCTTTGATGGCTTTGAAGGCCTGAATCAAAAAAGAGAGCTGCATAACGAACCTCTCTATGCTTTACAGCCAGCAGGATTGGAGCGGGGGTGTTCTATGATTGGGCAAATCGCTGAAAAAGGCGATTTATTGCTATGTCATCCTTATCATAGTATGCGTCCTTTTATTGATTTGTTGGAACAGGCGGCGACGGATTCTTCTGTTATTTCCATTAAAATTACATTATATCGCCTGGCAACGAACAGTCGCATAGTCAATGCGCTAGTACGTGCAGCAGAAAACGGAAAAGAAGTATTTGTTGTGGTAGAGTTGCGGGCGCGTTTTGACGAACAGCACAATATTGATTGTTCTAAAAAGCTGGAAGAGGCTGGCTGCACGGTGATTTACGGTGTAGAGCATTACAAAGTGCATTCTAAGCTGATGGTGTTGACTTATCGAAAACATAATAAGATTCAATATATTACGCAGATTGGAACAGGGAATTATAATGAAAAAACAGCAAATCTTTATACAGATTTATCTTTGATTACAGCGCATGAAAAAATCGGTCGAGAGGCAGTAGAGGTATTTAAAAATTTGTCATTGGGAAAATTTATAGCGGATACGCATTATTTGCTGGTTGCGCCCAAATGTATGAAGCAACCATTGATGGAACTGATTGACAAGGAAATCCATTATGCAAAGAAAGGAGCGGCAGCATGTATTCTTATAAAAGTCAATTCTTTAAGTCACAAAGAATTGATTGACAAATTGATTGAAGCGTCTCAGGCAGGTGTGGAGATTACATTGCTGGTGCGGGGAATTTGCTGTTTGCAGGCAGGCATCCCTGGAATCAGTGACCACATCACGATTCACAGCATCGTAGGTCGGTATCTTGAGCATTCTCGGATTTATAGTTTTGGGGAAGGTAAGCGGCAGCAGATGTATATTGGCTCTGCTGATTGGATGAGCCGCAATATGGATTATCGCATAGAGGTTGCAGTAGAGATTTTGGACCACAATGTAAAGAAAACGTTGAATCAAATGTTGCAGTTATATTTATCAGATAACAAAAAGCTGCGTACTATGGATGAGCATGGCCATTATTGCAGAGCGGAGCGCATGGAACAGGAAGCGGTGGTGGACAGCCAAATTCAGTTATTCTCTTACTTTGAAAAAAAAGCACAAAAGGTCCAAAATAAGAAGACAACGCAGAAGCGTGAACAGAAAAAACGTAATAATCATAAAAAAATAGCTAATGATAAAAAAGAGAAGGAAAGAAAAAAAGTGAAAGAAAAGCAAAAAAAAGAGCAGTATGGTTTTATTCGCAAAAAAGATAAGCGGAAAAAATAAAAAATCAAGTTATGTCGGTTTTTGAGAAGGATTTTCTTAGGAACAGGCATAACTTTTTTGATTGTCTTGCGGCAATTTAGGTTACAATGTAGATATCATAATGTTTTGCGAAATTGAAAGACATGTGCGTGCATATTGCAGGATGGGGATGTCTGTTTTTGTACACAGTATAAGTTTATTTTGCAGAGATGACGCAGGTTTTTTGAAAAAATATGGTTTCTTCAGCATTTTTATGGTAAAATAGAAGAATTAAATTAGTTGATTGCTGAATCTCAAAAGGAGGCAGAAGTCTTTGCAGCAGTTTGAAGATAGAATTATTTTACAGGATATTGGACAGGCACAACAGATTGGTGGCTTAGCGGATGAAAATATTAGACTGATTGAAAAACGTACCGGCGCTTGTATTGTGGCGCGAGGACAGGAAATCCTGTTGGGCGGTTCAAAAGGGAGTGTAGCTGCTGCCAAATTGGTATTGGATTATCTGATAAAGCTGTCATACAAAAAGGAATTGACGCATAGCGATTTGCAGTATGCTTTGACATTAGGAAGCGATGATTCCCATGAAAAAATTGCCGATTGTTTAGGTGAGGTGATTCACAGCACCAATCGAGGCAAACAAATTCGTGCTAAAACTATTGGACAATACCGCTATGTGAAGGCAATTGAACAAAAGGATATCACTTTTGGGATCGGCCCTGCTGGGACAGGGAAAACCTATTTGGCTGTGGTAATGGCCTTGAAAGCCTTGAAAAATAAACAAGTAGAACGGATTGTGTTGACAAGACCAGCAGTGGAGGCAGGGGAAAAGCTAGGATTTCTACCAGGTGATTTGCAGGATAAGGTGGACCCTTATTTACGGCCGTTGTATGACGCGCTGTATGATGTGTTAGGACTGGATATGGCTCAAAAATATATGGAGCGGCAAATTATAGAAATCGCGCCTCTGGCATATATGCGGGGGCGTACGTTAGATGATGCCTTTATCATTTTGGATGAAGCACAGAATACGACGCCGGAGCAGATGAAAATGTTTCTAACCCGTATAGGATTTGGCTCCAAGGCAGTTGTTACAGGTGATATTACCCAAGTTGATTTGCCAAAACACAGTCAGTCGGGACTACTGAGAGCGGAGGAGATTTTACAGGAAATTGACGAAATCAGTTTTCACCATTTAACGGCGCAGGATGTAGTGCGTCATCCGGTAGTGGCACGGATTATTGCAGCTTATGAAAGGGCTGAAAGTCAACGAAAGGATTGAAATATGGTTGATTTTAAAAAAGTTTATACGAGTATAGTTGATAAATATTTTCAGGAAAAAAGGCGCAGAATGGCAGTATGGACAGGACTGTTCTTTTTGATTTTCCTGCTGATCCTATCCAGCCATTTTGTGCCAGGACGTACTAATTGGGAAGTAGGAAGTGTATCCAGCCAGGATGTACAAGCTGACCGTTATTTGACTTTTGTAGATGAAGCCGGTACGTTGGCAAGGCAGCAGGAAGCACTGGCTACCTTTCAAGACGTCTATAAGATTGATTTAGAGAAATTTAACAGCATTACGATTGCAAGTGTTTCTGACTCTTTTAACCGTTTGGAAGAGATTGCAGCAGTCAATAAAGGCGATACTGATGTGACGACAGTAGATAAAATTGCGCAATTACATGATGTATTTGAATTTACTCTAGGACCTGATGAATGGGCAGCGTTGGCCAATCTTTCGGAAACTGAGATAAAATGGCTTTATGATAAGGGTATTGATTATGCCATTGATGTGATGAGCAAAGGGGTAGCACAGGAAGAACTGGAAAATGCCCGAGAAAAAATTATTCAATCGGTGCGTAATGACAGCTATATCACTGGTGCAGAAGAAAAATTTTTATTGGCGGTGCTGAATAAGGCTATTCTGTATCCCACTTATGTATTGGATACAGAGGCTACTGCTGCCAAGCGAACGGAAGTTTTAGCGACTGTAGAGCCGGAAAAAATTGTTGTGCAAAAGGGAGAATTGGTTGTACGCAAAGGAGAAATCCTCACAGAGCGGCAAAGTAGCATTTTAAATCAGCTTGGCTACAGTCAATCGGTATCACCAGGTTTGGTTGTGTTGGGACTGGCATTATTGATTGCAATTTTAATGGTGTTGGCACGTACCTTTGTACAATATACAACGCCAAAAGTTTACCAGAATGAAAAACAAATGGTACTTTTGATGCTGCTAACCGCGGCGACGTTATTTTTATATGATTTGTTTTTAGCTTTATCCTTAAGTCCCGTTACAGAACGGGCGGCACAGGTAGGGTATCTAATTCCAGTATCTATGGGGACTATGCTCATTACCATCTTGTTGGATGTGCGGCTTGGTGTATTTATTGATTTGATATTGGCACTTTTTGTAGGGTTATATACAGAAAATTCCGCGTTTGCCATTGTTGCATTAATCGGCGGGTTAGCGGGCAGTATGGGAGTTGCTACTTTGGGGCAGCGTTCGGATATTTCCAGAGCAGCGTTTGGAATCAGCGGTATTAATGCCTGTACTGTCATTGCCTTGGGGATGATCATCAATCAGACGCCTGATGTGATTTGTTTTGGCGTATTGTTTGGCGTGTTCAACGGGCTTATTTCTTCAATTTTTACAATGGGGCTTTTGCCTTATCTGGAGAATATCTTTGGGATTACAACATCCATTAAATTGTTAGAATTAGCCAATCCCAATCAGCCCCTTTTAAAAAAATTGCTGACAGAAGCGCCAGGTACGTATCATCATTGTATTATGGTGGGCAATTTGGGAGAAGCTGCGGCAGAGGCCATTGGTGCCAATGGATTGGAAGTGCGCTTAGGAGCCTATTATCACGATATCGGAAAGTTGAAGAGACCGTATTTTTTCTCAGAAAATCAGTTTTCGGGAAATAATCCTCACGATAATATTACACCGCAGCTCAGCACATTGATTATCACTTCGCACGTGAAAGACGGTGTGGAAATGGCGAAAGCAGCCAAGCTGCCGCCAGTGATTATCCAAATGATTGCGCAGCATCATGGGGACAGCTTGGTATCTTTTTTCTATTATAAGGCTAAGGAACAGGACCCTGAAGTAAAAGAACGAGATTTTCGCTATGAGCAGTCCAAACCGCAAACGAAAGAAGCAGCGATTCTGATGATGGCCGATACAGTAGAAGCGGCAGTGCGCTCTAAAAAGAACGCTACGCCAGGACAAATTGAGGGCTTTATTCGCACATTAATCAAAGGAAAACTCAATGATGGTCAGTTTGATGAATGCGAGTTGACATTCCGTGATTTGGACCAAATTGCGACAGCTTTTGCGCGAGTTATAAATGGTATTTACCATAAAAGAATTGAGTATCCGTCTCAGACTAGTATAGGGGTTTCCCATAAACAGGAGGGGAAAAAATAAGATGACAGTTATCATTACTAATGAACAGGATAAAGTAGAGATTGCCGCGGATTGGTCGCAGCAGATTAATGAGGTTGCTGCTATTTGCCTGCGGGAGGAGGAAATCCCGGAAAGAGCAGAGATTGATCTGCTTTTTGTGGACAATGAAGCAATTCGGGAATTGAATCGGGAATATCGAGATAAGGATAGCGCCACAGATGTGTTGTCTTTTCCTATGTATGAGGCAGATGAACCAATAGACGATGAAGCAGAAATTCTTTTCGGTGATATTGTAATCTCTTTAGAAAGGGCTCAGGAACAAGCAGCTGAATATGGACACAGCCTGAAAAGAGAAGTTATGTATTTATTAGTGCATGGGTTGCTTCATTTAGCAGGATATGACCATATGGGGGAAGAAGATAAAAAGCAGATGCGGGAAAAAGAAGAGAAATTACTTGCAAAAATCGGAGCGATTCGTTAGAAAAAATAGCAGATGACAATCGCACCATGAGAAAAAATAATTATTTTTGGAGGTTGGTTTTATTTGGATACAGATGGTAGTATAACGCAGTTGATCTTTTTAGCAGTTCTAATTTTTCTGTCGGCACTCTTTTCTTCAGCGGAGACTGCATTTTTATCAACGAATAAAATTCGTTTGCGCAATCTGCAGGAAGAAGGAGAGAAAAAGGCGGATTTGGTTTTGTTTATGCTGGATAACCAGAACAAGCTGATTTCAGCCTTATTGGTAGGAAACAATATTGTGAACATCGGGTCATCTGCATTAGCCACAAAAATGGCCACAGAGGCATTTGGCAATGCCGGTGTGGGAATTGCAACGGGTATTATGACGCTTTTGGTATTGGTGTTTGGGGAAGTGATTCCAAAAAATTTGGCTGCAGCCCATGCAGAAACCTGGGCTATGTTTATTGCACCTTTTATTCGTTTGGTAAGTTTTGTGCTGACGCCAGTTGTCTTTTTGCTGACAAAGCTCTCTGATTTTGTTGTGCATTTCAGCAAATCAGACGACGAGGAAGACCCGACAATCACAGAGGATGAATTCAAAATTTTGGTGAATGTGGGTCAAGAGGAAGGTGTTCTGGACGAATCAGAATCGGAAATGATCAACAGTATTTTTGAATTTGATGAGACTGTAGTAAAAGCCATTATGGTACCTCGTATTGATATTGTGGCGGTGGACGTGGAGGATTCTATCAATGAAGCGCTGCGCATTATTGTAGATGGCGGACATTCTCGGATTCCTGCTTATGAAGAAAGTATTGATAATATTGTGGGAATTCTCTATGCGAAGGATATCTTTGCCCATTTAGATGCTGATTTTGATACGATGAAAGTGAAGGAACTGCTGCGTCCTGCTTATTATATTCCTGAAACAAAAAAAGTTAGCGATTTGTTGAATGAACTGCGCCTGAAAAAAGTTCACATGGCCATAATTTTGGATGAATACGGTGGTACCAATGGTTTGGTGACCATTGAAGACCTCATTGAAGAAATCATCGGCGATATTCAGGATGAATATGACGTGGAGGATGATCTGATCGTGATGCACGGGGAGGATCATTTGGTAGCTGATGCCCGTGCGCCCATAGGCGATGTGGAGGATGCCTTTGATGTGGAGCTGGATGAAGAAATTTTAGAGGACAGTGAAGCGGATACCATCGGCGGTTTGGCATTTGAACATTTAGGCGGGATTCCTGCAGTTGGTGATGAAGTGACAGTGGGTCGATTCCTGATTCGTATTGTGGATGTAAGCGGAAGACGGATTTCCAAAGTGGAAATTTTGTTATTACCGCCAGAAGAAGAGGAGACAGAGGAAGATGACGAGTAACTGCGCAGATTTGCAGTCTTGGGCGAGTTTGATTGCAGCAGCGTGGCAAGTACGGGAATATGCTTATGCGCCATATTCTGGATTTGCTGTGGGAGCTGCAGTAGAAACGAAACATGGAAATATATACAGTGGCTGCAATGTTGAAAATATCAGCTATGGTTTGACCAACTGTGCTGAGCGTACAGCGATGTTTCACGCCGTCGCTCATGGGGAAAAACAGATTGTACGCATGGTGGTTTGCGCAGATACGCCGGAGCCTGTGATGCCTTGTGGCGCCTGCCGACAAGTTATGCAGGAACTGTGCCCTAACGTGGAAATTTTGTTGATAAATAAAGCTGGTCAAACACTGCAACCTACCATGCAGCAACTTTTGCCCAACGGGTTTCAGCAGTTTCCACAGCAGAAAAACAAATTAAAGGAGACGAAGCAAAAATGAAAACGGGTTTTGTGGCGTTGGTTGGACGACCAAATGCCGGTAAGTCTACGTTGCTCAATCAGATTTTAGACCGGAAAATTGCAATTGTATCTGACAAGGCACAGACGACACGGCATCGAATCACAGGAATACTGACCAATGAGATGGGGCAGATTGTGTTTATGGATACGCCGGGGATTCATAAGCCGCGGCATAAACTGGGTGAGCGCATGGTGGAAATCGCCCAGAGCTCGTTGTATGATGCGGATGTAATTTATTATTTGGTAGATGTGACCAATGACTTTGGGGCAGGAGAACAATACATCTTGCAGCAGCTGCAAAAAACGCAAGCACCGGTATTTTTAATCTTGAATAAGATTGATCGTCTAGAAAAATCCGGTGTACTGGCTTTGATTGACCATTGGAGAAGCCGGATGGATTTTGCAGAAATCTTTCCTCTGTCAGCGAAAAAAGGCGATAATGTAGAACGCTTAGTGGAAACAACCTTCAGTTATTTAGAGGAAGGTCCTCAGTTTTATCCAGCTGATTCGGTGACTGACCAGCCAGAGGAAATCGTAATAGCAGAGCTGATTCGTGAGCAGATATTACTTGCGACACGGGATGAGGTTCCGCATAGTATTGCCGTGATTGTGGAGCAGATGAAACTGCAGGATGACGGGAAAATTTATGTTGGCGCTACCATTTATGTGGAAAAGGACAGTCAAAAAGGAATTATTATTGGTCGTGGAGGTATGATGCTGCGAAAAATTGGCAGTAAGGCGCGCAGAGAGATAGAATACTTGTTAGGTGAAAAAGTATATCTGGATTTATGGGTGAAAGTGAACGAGGATTGGCGTAATAAGGAAAGTGCAATCAAGTCGTTCTATTTCGATGATGACAGCGACGAATTTTGAAAAAATTGACAGAGGTTGCAATATATCTCTGTTTTTTTGTTTATTGTGGGCGAAATGTGAAAAAAAGAAGGCAAGAACAATGACTCGTAATAAAATGAGAGTGGGTAAAGAGCTGTCTGTTGTGGATGGGTTTTTAATTTTATTGAGCACATTTTTGTTCATGAATCTTATGGTCGGCAGAGGAATCCTTCCTGTAAAATTTTTTGCCGACAGACTTCCGGGAAGCAGCACTTCGGTGAATCTACTTTTGGTACAGCAAGTGATACAGAGCCTGGTTATGGTTGGATTGATAGGATTCTTTCTGCGGCTGCGGGGCAGCTCCTTGGGGCAAATCGGATTGCGTCCTTTTCGGCAATGGCGTTGGATTGGGTTATCTTTATTATTTGGAATTGTCACTTTTTTTGTGATGCTGTTGGTTACGGCCCTCTTGGTAAGGTTATTTCCCCAGTGGGCCAAACCGCAAACCATCACCGAATTGATTATGCAGGCGGAAACCAACTGGGAGTGGTTTGCAATCATCCTGACTGTTTGTGTGCTGGCGCCGTTCAGTGAAGAATTACTGTTTCGCGGTTATATCTATCACAGTCTGCATCAATACAAAACTATGGGATTCAGTATCATCATGACATCCTTATTATTTGGCTGTATGCATTATGATTTGTTTCGCTTGTTGCCGCTGACCCTTGTGGGCATTTGCCTGAATTTGGTGTCAGTTCGTTCCGGGACCTTGTGGGGTTCTATCGTGATGCATGGAACATGGAATTTTATGATGACTGTGTTGATGATGACAGGGTGATTTGAGAGAAGAATTGAGATTTATATGCAGAAGTTTGTTGCCGGTTAGAGATATTAGAATTGGAGTGAATAAATTTGAATGTAGGAGATCGGATACAAGTAACCATTACGGGAATTTCCCATCAAGGATATGGAATTGGTCGCTATGAAAACTTTGTGGTGTTTATACCTGGCGCCATGTTGGAAGAACAGGTCGAAGGGGAAATTATAGAATGTAAAAAAAGAATGGCTACAGCGCGCTTGGTGAAGATTATAGAATCGGCAGCGCAGCGCATCGAGCCTCGGTGTGTGCAGAGCAGCCGCTGCGGCGGTTGTGAGCTGCAGCATTGCAATTATGCCTATCAGTTAGAAGCGAAGCGGAGAATTGTGCAGGACGCCCTTACACGTTTGGGACAGGTGGAGGTAACTGTAGAGCCTACATTGGGCATGGAAACCCCATGGCGGTATCGCAATAAGGGTATTTTTCATGTGGATTACAGCGCTGGAACGGTGCGTCTGGGCTTTTATGAGTATGGCAGTCATCAGTTTGTGCCGGCAGCGGCTTGTCAACTTTTTAGTGAAACGGTAAACGGGCTAGTGGCGTTTTTGGAAGCGCAGATTCAAAACAGCGGAAGGGCCTATTATATCCAGAAGGTAATGATTCGCGAGAGTCGTTACAATGGGGATTTGATGGTGGTACTAGTCACAAAAGATTCTGCCTGGCGCTTGCCCCAATTTGCCGAACAAGTATTGCAATATCCTCACGTGGTGTCAGTGTATCATAATATCAATACCAATGAGAAGGTAATGCTGGGGCGTACCTTCCGTCTGCTGGCAGGACAGCCTACTATAGAAGACACTATCGGCATGCTGCATTTTCAAATTTCACCCCAGTCCTTCTTCCAGATTAATAATGGGCAGGCAGAGATGCTCTATCAAAAAGCCTTGGAGTTTGCCCAATTGACCGGTAAAGAGCAGGTGGCGGATGTATATTGCGGGATTGGCACCATTTCATTATTTTTAGCCCAGCAGGCGGGAGTGGTGATTGGCATCGAGTCGGTAACGCAAGCAGTGCAGGACGCCAAAGAGAACGCCAAAACAAACAACATCACAAATTGCAAGTTTATAGCTGAAAAAGCAGAAAACTGGCTGCCAAAATGGGTGCAAAAAGGCAATCAATTGGACATAGCTGTTGTAGATCCGCCGCGAAAAGGCTGTGAAACGTCAGTGCTGGATGCATTGGTTACCAGCGGTGTACAACGTATCGTGTATGTGTCCTGTAATCCTTCCACCTTAGCACGGGATGTGAAATATCTAGGCCAATACGGGTATCAGGTGCTGAAAGTGCAGCCGGTAGATTTATTTTGCCAGAGCTGGCATGTCGAAAGTATCGTGTTGTTGACTAAAATGCCTAATTGATAGTATGAAAATGCTTGAAATATAAGACTTTTTGCACTTTTGTAGTCTTATTTTGGATAAGGAAAACGTCAGAGAATCTTTATCAAATCAAGGTGGTTTTAGTGGTGGACAGATAAAAATATTAAGAATACGTTGGATATATAAAAAATTTGAAATGGTGGTGAACGTAAATGGCTTATGGGAAATCAATAGAATTATTCCTTGTAAATGGAACTGCAGATAGTTTGATTATTGCAGAGTTATCAAATTGGAATGGAAAAGCAATAAAGCTTCCTCGTATTGAGGTGCCTTCTTGTGATCGTGATGATATTGTCCAAGCCGGAGTATATTTTTTATTTTGCAAGGAAGATGATGGTTCTGATTCAGTATATATCGGTGAGGCAGAAAATGTAAAAGAGAGATTGATGCAACACTTGAGAGATTATCAGTCTGAGAAAGAAAAATACTACTGGAATACGGTTGTTGTTTTCATTGGCAGGGATTTAAACAAAGCTCTCATAAGATATCTCGAAAACCGATTCGTTGAGATTGCAAGAAATTGTAAGAGGTACTTAGTACTTACAAAGAACACCTACCGTAATACGGTTATGAAGGAATCACAAATAGCAGTAATGGAGGAGTTTATTGATAATGTTAAGATTCTGATCAATACACTAGGCTATAAGGTTTTAGAACCTTTAGCTCAAAAGGATTCAGCAAGTATAACTGTTGATGATGAGATTTTATATATTACATCAGGCTCTGTGAATGCAACGGGTAAAGTTACAGCAGAAGGATTTGTTGTATTTGCTGGGGCTACGCTTAACGAAAAAACGTCTGTGAAGTCGTTGAGTGCTGGAATGCAAAAGCAAAGACAAAAGTTGTTTGATTCAGCTAAGGTTGAGAACTTGATTACAACTGAAGACATTTTGTTTTCAAGTTCATCGGCAGCTGCGGACTTTATTCTGGGATATAGTGTTAGTGGGCCTAAAATATGGAAGACAAAAGATGGTAGATCATTAAAGGAAATAGAAGAATCGGACACAAAGCTCTTGAATAGTCAAGTCAAATGCAACGAAATATGAGAATCGGATACCAGGTGCAATAAAAATAGGGTCATGCTGGGCGATTCCCGCAGGTGCAGAAAAGCCGGATGATAAAAGAATTAAAAACGGAAAATACGTAAAGTAAAAATAAGATGCAGAGCGTGACAAAACTATTAAAGTGTAGATGGATATAGATATGGCTGAGATAAAAAGTATAAATGAATTACTAAATATGGGGATTGATATTCCTGACTATCAAAGGCCATACAAGTGGACGATTCAAAATATTGATGAGCTTCTTGGTGATATTAGTACAGCAATCAATGAAGCAGAACTGCACAGAATTCCCTTCAAGTACAGGGTAGGAACCATTATTCTTCATGAGAATGAACATGGAATATTTGATGTTGTGGATGGACAATAGCGGATAATATCACGATAAGGTATAATAAGTTGCGCAAATTCAGGAAACAAAAAAGAGAGACATAGATT
>CAJUDO010000032.1 GCA_910585405.1 uncultured Peptococcaceae bacterium
TTGCTTCCTGGTCTGGCTTCGGCAGCAGCTCTTCTGCGATACTTGCTCGCTCTGCGTTCTTGCGGCCCGCTCCAAATCGCCGGCTCCGGACTGACGCCTGTGGGCATTCCATTTCATCCATCATATCTTCCATCAGCAGAAGCAGTCTGGTGAGGTTGCCGAAGGCGATCTCCTCGCCGTAATACAGATTGTAAAACGTTCCCTGCAGATTTTTGTCCCGGTAGCTGTGTATCCTTATGATACTGGTCCTCATGTCTTCCGGTACCGCCTTCAGTGAAGCAATTGACATACTGTCACCTCCATTCTCTCTGCCTGTCCGCTGTCCTAAAATGCATAAGTTTTAAGAGGACAAAAAAATAGTGGATACGTAGGAGTTTTCCCCTGCATATCCACTAGATATGTAAATTTCTTTGAAATTTATGTAGTCTAACAAGTTATACCTTTTAGGACGCTTACGGCGTTCATTTTCTTTCACAAAGATAACTTGTTTACACATTTTATCTTTGCTATGGTGTCATTATACCATAAGTTGGTTACACTTTTGTTACATTTTGCCCTTTTTCCTGCTGAGATTTTGAAAAATTTCAGTTTTTCTCAAAATATTTTTTATACATTCTATATTTCTTCTGCTGGGGTATAGGCCTGCAAGCCTTCCAATGCCAACGCCTCCTGTCTGGCCTGTTCCTGCACATAGGCCTGATGCAGCAGGACTCCCTGGGCAATCTGTTTGCGCATATTCTTGCGCCCGTTGTGAACCGTCACCTGCTCTGTGTTGGTAAAAAAGGTGATAACGGTTCCTTTGGGCGCTGCGTCCTGCAGCTGGCCTATTTTCTGCAGCACCACATAGCCTATCTCTGTATCGCTTTCCCGCAGCTTTTTGCGGCAAATCACCGGAATAAGAATAAAATAGGGATTGAGACACAGCGGCAGAGCGCGGCTCCGTACGCCTTCCAGCAAAGACTGGCTTTGCTGCTGTACCTGCTCCGGCTCCAGCTTCATGGCGCGGAGCATATAGCGCAATACCAATTCCATTTTTGCACTGATTTCTTCTACATAGCCGTCATCATAATACAACCGGCAGCCATTGCGCGCGTTGGACAGATAAATTTGCTCCATATAGTAGAGTTTGTTCCAATGTATATTGCAGCGACTCAATCCTGTCTGCAGCTCGCCCAGCCGCAATGTAATCCGCCGGGTGGGCTGCATAGGGCAATCCGTATTTCGTCTTTTCATAATCCTTCCTCCCCTCGTCCAATACCACAACGCCTTTGGCAGCCAAAGAAAAAAGCCGCGAATCCTAAGAGAAAAATAAGATTCACGGCTCTTTCTCATCTGCTCATTTGCATTTGAAAAGAAAGGAATATCATTTTTGACAAAAAGGCGCAAACCTCCTGTGAAGTAACACTCTATCGGAAGTTTGCATATGCTCGATACGCATTCTATCCAGTTAATTTCTAATCCCATTCTCATCTGTCAGGGATTATCATGATTTTGTTGTGAGAGATAGAACGGCATCAAAGTACATATTCGAAAAAGAGATGGCCGTCGTGGGGAATCACGCCGCCAATGGCCATAGAGCCTGTCCCGGCCAGATGAAAACCTATCTTGGTATACAGGGAGCGGGCGGGAATGTTTTGCGCGCCGGTGTCCAGGCGCACTGCTTTGCAGCCCTGTTTTCTCGCTTCATCGAGAATAAACTGCACCATGGCATGTCCCAATCCGCGATGGGCTTTGGAGGGGCGCACGCACAACAGATGAATGACCATTACTTCTTCTGGCTTGGCGTCGCAGCCCCACTGCACCTGGGCATATTCCGCAGGCTGCTCCTGATTGATGGTGATGCTGGCGGCAATCTGACCGTTTTCCTCCAGCACGTACAATCCATCCTCATCCAGACTCTTTTTGGCTGAATTTCTTGTGGGATACACGCCCAGCTCCCATACAGTATAAGCGCCATGCTCTTTTTCATGGCGCAGCAATTCCTCATATCCTTCGTTTACGCCGTCCAAATCGGCTTCCGTGCCTTTTCTGATCATCATAAATTCCTCCTGATTTTTTCATTTGTACTGTCTTGCATACGTCTGTCATTTCTATAGCTGATGCTTGGTATGTTGCCTGACGTAAGGCAAGGATGGAGCCGCAGATGGTCCAGCACTGTCTCATACAGTTTTTGTAGCATCTGCGGCACGCTCTCGGGATGCTCTCATTATATCCTGTAATCTGTACAGCGTCAATTTGGGGCGCAAAAAAACTGCCGCAAAGCTGCGGCAGTTTTTCACAGCGGGAATCTCCCGCCAATATATGCTAGCGAATTAGTCGTTGCATTCCAGATTATACTTTTTGCGCGGTGTATAATGGGTATGCAGCAGTTCATGCGCTTTGTGTCCTAAAGGTTCGCCCAGGAAGTTTTCATAAGCTGCAACGATGAATGGATTTTCATGGGATTTACGAATCGGCAGATTTTCATCATCGTTGTACAGACCTTTTGCACGCAATGCACGATAGTCTTCCGGCAGTTTGGTTCTGGTCAGTGCATCCACGATTGGAGTACCGCCGCCGCCTACGCAGCCGTTTGGACATGCCATGATTTCGATGAAGGTGTAGTCAGCTGTGCCGGCTTTCACTTCTTCCATGATTTCTTTTGCACGAGCCAGGGTATTGGCAACTGCTACTTTTACTGGTGTGCCATCCAAATCGATGGTTGCTTCTTTGATTTCGCCCATGGTGCCGCGAACATCTTCCAATTCCAGACGAGGCAGAGTTTTGCCTGTCACTACTTCATATACGGTACGCAGAGCAGCTTCCATAACGCCGCCGGTGGTACCGAAGATGGTAGCTGCGCCGGTGCCCAAGCCCATTGGAGCATCGCATTCTTCATCTGGCAGATTTACAAAGTCGATACCGGCCTGTTTGATCATACGAGCTACTTCGCGCACGGTGATTACAGCATCTACATCTCTGTAGCCGCTGTCGCACAGTTCTGGACGGGCAGCTTCGAATTTTTTAGCAGTACATGGCATTACAGATACGCTGTAAATGCTTGCCGGGTCAATGCCGTCTGTCTGTGGATAGTAGGTTTTTACCATTGCGCCAAACATAGCCTGTGGAGATTTGGCGGTGGACAGATGGTCTAATTGATCTGGATAATGGTTTTCACAATATTTTACCCAACCTGGAGAGCAGGAGGTAATCATTGGCAAGGTGCCGCCATTCTGCAGACGGTCTAACAGTTCGTTGCCTTCTTCCATGATGGTCAAGTCAGCGGACCAGTTGGTATCAAATACTTTGTCGAAGCCCATTCTTCTCAGTGCAGCCACCAGTTTGCCGGTGGAGATGGTGCCATAAGGCAGACCAAATTCTTCACTGATGGCGATACGTACAGCTGGGGAGAACTGTACCACAACGTGTTTGTTTTCATCAGCCAGTGCATCCCATACTTTCTGTGTATCGTCTTTTTCTGCCAATGCGCCGGTCGGACATACGTTGATGCACTGACCGCACAGTGTGCAGTTGATTTCATCCAGCGCATGACCGAATGCAGGACCCACAATGCTGTTGAACCCACGGCCGATGCCGCCCAGGATATTGACACCCTGTACTTTTTTACATACTGCTTCGCAACGACGGCAGTATACGCATTTGTTCGGGTCGCGCACGATTGCTACGCTGCGGTCGTCCACTGGGAATGTGCTCTGTTCGCCGGTAAAGCGAATTTTGCGAATCCCCATCTGATGAGCCAGCTGCTGCAGCTCGCAGTTGCCGCTGCGCACGCAGTTCAGGCAGTCAGCAGGATGGTTGGACAACAGCAATTCTACAACGCCTTTTCTTGCTTCACGAACTTTTGCGGTGTTGGTGAACACTTCCAGACCTTCTCTAACTGGATATACGCAGGAAGGCTGCAGTGCTTTGGCACCTTTTACTTCAACCAGACATACGCGGCATGCGCCCAGCTGGTTTACATCTTTCAAGTAACACAATGTTGGAATATTAATACCGGCTTTCTGTGCAGCCTGCAGTATGGTAGAACCTGCTTCAACCTGCACGGAAACGCCATCGATTATAACATTTACCATTTCCACAAAAATCACCCCTTCTATTACGCTCTGGAGATTGCGCCGAATCTACATTTTTCAATACAAGTACCGCATTTGATACATTTTGTCGTGTCAATTCTATGTGGTTCTCTGACAGTTCCTTCAATTGCGCCGACTGGGCAATTGCGAGCACAAGCAGTACAACCTTTACATTTTGCCGGATCAATTTCATAACGCAGCAATTTCTTACATACGCCAGCAGGACATCTCTTATCAATGATGTGTGCTTCATATTCATCGCGGAAGAATTTCAGTGTAGCCAAAATTGGGTTTGGTGCTGTCTGACCCAATGCGCACAATGCAGAGCTGCTGATGGTGCGAGCCAGTGTTTCCAGGTTGTCGATATCTTCCATGGTACCTTCGCCGCGGGTGATCTTATCCAAGATTTCCAGCATTCTCTTTGTACCGATACGGCATGGAGGACATTTCCCGCAGGATTCATCCTGGGTAAAGCCCAGATAGAATTTGGCGATATCAACCATACAGGTTGTTTCATCTAATACAATCAGCCCGCCGGAACCCATCATGGAGCCAGCTGCTACCAATGTATCATAATCAATTTCGGTGTCCAGTGCGCTTGCTGGCAGGCAGCCGCCGGAAGGACCACCGGTCTGCGCAGCTTTGAAGGCTTTTCCGTTTGGAATGCCGCCGCCGATGTCATAAATCATTTCTCTCAAAGTAGTACCCATTGGCACTTCTACCAGACCGATATTGTTTACTTTACCAGCCATAGCGAATACTTTGGTACCCTTGGAGCCGGCAGTACCGATAGAAGCAAACCAGTCGCCGCCTTTGGTGAAGATGACAGGAATATTTGCTAAGGTTTCTACGTTGTTTACAAAGGTAGGTACGCCCCACAGCCCTTTTTCAGCAGGGAATGGAGGACGTGGTCTTGGCTCGCCGCGTTTCCCTTCTACGGAAGTCAGCAGTGCAGTTTCTTCACCGCATACGAATGCGCCAGCGCCTAAACGGATATCTACGTCAAAGCTGAAGCCTGTGCCCATGATATTATCGCCCAGCAGGCCTATTTCACGAGCCTGTGCAATGGCAATTTCCAGACGATGTACAGCGATTGGGTATTCAGCACGTACATAGATAAAGCCATGATGTGCGCCGATGGCATAACCGCCGATGGCCATAGCTTCCAGAATGCTGTGCGGATCGCCTTCCAGAATGGAACGGTCCATAAATGCACCTGGGTCACCTTCGTCGGCATTTACTACTACATATTTTTCTTCAGACTGATAGCCTGCTGCGAATTTCCATTTCTTCCCGGTCGGGAAACCTGCACCACCGCGGCCGCGAATGCCGGATTTTTCTACTTCGGCGATAACTTCAGCCGGTGTCATGGTGGTCAATGCTCTGCCCAAGCCCTGGTATGCGTTATGGGCAATTGCTTCGTTGATATCTTCCGGATTGATGGTACCGCAGTTGCGCAGTGCAACACGCTGCTGCTTCTGGAAGAACGGGATATGGCTCATGTCCGGAGCTTTTCTGTTTTCTCCAGGAATATCGTACAGCAGACGTTCTACCAACTGACCGCCTTTTAAGTGGGTTTCGATAATTTCCGGTACATCCTCAACCTTTACATGATGATAGAAAGTACCTTCTGGATAAACTACCATGATTGGACCTAAGCTGCAGAAACCAAAGCAGCCGGTTTTTACAACGTCAATTTCAGTATTCAGACCAGCTTCTGCCAGCTGTTTTTCCAGTGCTTCTCTTACTTCATTACTGTTGGAGGAACTGCAGCCAGTACCAGCACAGATTAAAACATGATGCTTAGCCAGATTGGCCGGCGTTGGAGCCTGACCGTCACGCACACAGATTTTTTCACGTTCTGCAGCCTGTAAAGCTTTTAATTCTTCAAAACTTGCAATTTTACTCATTCTCCCACACCTCCTGTTAGTTCTGTTCAGCAGCTTCTGCAGCTTTAATTTCTGCAATCAAAGCTGGAATATCTTCCGGTACCAAATGTCCGTGTACCTTGTCATTGATTGTAACAACCGGAGCCAGACCGCAGGCCCCTACACAACGGCAGCACTCGATACTGAACATGCCGTCTTCTGTCGTTTCGCCTACGCCGATGCCCAGCTCTTCCTGTAATTTTTCCAGCAATTTGCCGGAGCCTTTTACATAGCATGCTGTTCCGAGACAGACATTAAATGTGTATTTCCCTTTTTTATTCATCGTAAATAACGCATAGAAGGTTACTACCCCATAAATCTCACTCAAAGGAATATCCATTTTTTCTGCAATGTAAGCCTGAACTTCTTCCGGCAGGTAGCCGAAAATTCCCTGGGCTTTATGCAGTACACTGATCAAGCTGCCTCTTTGGTCTTTATGCTGCTCAATCACTTTGTCAAGCTGTGCAAATAATGCTTCATTGTGTCCGCCACATGTACAAGCCATATCCTTGTCCTCCCTTAAAAATAAAGTTGTTAAAAATATTTAAAACAACCATCCGGTTTCTGTAATTTTCAAAATCTCCGTTCTGTTTGTGAACTTGTGAAATGTATAAATTCTGAATGGAGCGAGCAAAATCCATCAGGCTGTTTTGATACCTTATATGTCTATTAAAGCGCATTTTTAGCCAAAATGAAAGTATTTTATCTGTATTTTACAATAAATCTTATCAATAATTGTTTTTTTAATTTTCGTACATTTTTTCACTTAAGCGCATTTTTCTGCATGAATCGCGATTTAGAGCCGTCCGTCCTACGTTGACATTTATCCACTGTCTGTATACGTTTTATGCTTTTCGTTGGTAAAATATTCCTGTTTCTAGTATCTTTTTATCAATTTTTGTTACATATCCATCGCAATTTACATCCTATTTTCCGAATAAAACGCACCATATTTCCTTGACATGCTGATATTTTTCTGGGATTACGTCGCTGTTTTCTTCTTCATGCTCACGCATTTTCTATGAGCATGAAGAAATTTTCCAGATGCTCATGCTATCTTTGGAACACTGTTTTTATTTTATAAAATTTATGTTTTTACACAATACTTACTGCTTTTTTTCACTTTCCGAAAAATGGAGTAATTTTTCTTTTTGCAAATAAAGTTTGCCTTATAGCATTCACAAGCGCAGCATTTTGGAAAATCAGAAAATTTGGAAAGCTCTCAGTTTTTCTACTCTATTCAGTTTACTACAAAAATCATCGAGAAAAAATATGAAACTTCTGTTAGTTTTATATGAAATATCAATCACAAACCATTGTAATTTCCGATAACAAAACTGCTCCAGCGAAAAATAGAAAACGAGATTTTATTTTTGTTGTAACGCCACAAAAATAAAAAAATAGAGGAAGAACGCCTAAAGATAAAATTTGACCGTTCAAAAGAAAAGGTGAAAAGAGGAAGCGGCATAACAAAAAATAAAAATATTTATATGGAATTGATTTCCATTAAAAATTTGCAGACCAAATTGCCTCACAAATTTGAACACACCCTTGCTCAACAGCCGATGGGAAGAATGTTTGCCTATCTATTGGAAAAGACAATAGAAATGTCATTCATAACAGAAAAAACGCAGCTCTCTTATCCGTTTTTCATTTTACAAAAGAAAAGGAAACAAAACTTCCTCATAGGCTTGCAACTTACCCTTCTTTCCTGTATCATGGAGGATAGAATCATAGAAGTTTTCATGTTTGTTTTTACACAATGAAAGGAGCGCGATGCTATGTCCTATCTGAAAGAATTATCCCAGGTCACCCTGGAAGATTTTTTAACTATGCCCAAGGAAGAAGGACTCACCTATGAGCTTATCGACGGCGTTGTGATGATGTCGCCGCGACCGGCTATCAAGCACCAGCGAATCAACGGAAATCTCTACTACCAATTTAGAACGATCCTGAAAGACAAACACTGCGAACCGATACAAGAAGCGGATTTAATCTTAGACGAACAAAATTTTGTGCCCGATTTGATGGTCGTATGTGAAGAAAACTTGGACGATATGGTGCATTACGATAAACCACCACTTCTGGTCGTGGAAATCCTCAGTCCTTCCAGCGCCAGCCGCGACTACTTTGTAAAGCGGCGTGCCTATAAAACGCTGGGCGTGCAGGAATACTGGATTATTTCGCCGGAAGAAGCCTGCATCATGGTAATTTGTTTTGCTACCGATGAAGAATGCCGATATTGCGAAGGCACCGTAAAATCTTATGTGTTGCCGGAAATCTCTGTCCCACTGGAAGATGTATTTTCCTGATGTGGTTTGACAAACAACTACCTCTGTGGCATACTTTTCACGGCATTGGAGTTGATTTTATGCATCTAAATCATTGGACCCTGATCTTTCTCACCATCGCAATTTTTTTCTTTGTGTTTGACTGGTGGAGCAAACGTCCGCTGAAAACCACAGAGCAGAAAAAAGACGGTAAGGTTCTTTATCGTTCCCTTTCCCCAGAAGACGGCTGGGCCCTTATAGATGGGCAGCGCAAGGTCGTCCTGCTGGACGTGCGCACCCCGGAGGAATTTGCTCACAGTCATTTTCCAAACAGTATCAATCTTCCTCTCAATAAGCTGGACCATAGCGCCAATCAAAAACTGGGAAACCGCAACAAAACCATTCTGGTCTACTGTCAAAGCGGTGCGCGCAGCAAGCAAGCTACCAAACTGCTTTACGCCCTTGGTTTCACAGACGTGTACAACATCGGCGGCTTGAATACCTTTATAAAAAGAAAGCCGTAAGTATGTTCTTGTGTATAATCTAACATTTTTTGTGGATTATTTAATGCGTACTGGAAAATTTTTATGCAAAAGAGGAATGGGACAAACACGTCTGTCTGCCCCATTCCTCTTTTTTATATACAGCCTATGCATGATTTCTAATTTCCAACATCGCTGATTTTGGTATTTTTACACTCTAATTTCCATAAATAATGCACAACTTTCCAGAGATATTCAGATGTTATCCACATAGTTATCCACAGATAGTGGATAACTATACAGAAACACGCATCGTCACTCACTCAATCCGCTTTCTTTAAACTTATGATTAAACCATTCCAACAACGGATGCAGCGGTTTCTTCAACAGAATGCCCAGTGTCAATCCGATGGCGCCGAAAATTGCCAGATGCCAGAAATCATAAAAAAGATTTTCTGCCACTGTGCCAGAAATGGCTTCCCGCATAGCGCCAATGGCATAGGTAAAGGGTAAAAATGGCTGCAGAATCTGATAGAACTCTGGCATAACTTCCACTGGGAATGTACCGCCAGCGCCAGCAATTTGAAATACCAGCAAAATGACGCACGCCGCTTTGCCGACATTGC
This sequence comes from uncultured Peptococcaceae bacterium, assembly GCA_910585405.1. Lineage (GTDB taxonomy): Bacteria > Bacillota > Peptococcia > Peptococcales > Peptococcaceae > UBA7185. The sequence goes on from CAJUDO010000032.1 coordinate 9,380, forward strand.
CCAGAATGGATACCAAGCTGTACACAATCAGGATAAAAATAAACGCTGTAAACAAGCTAAATATCAGGAATACTCCCAAATCTGCCACCGTAACACCCAATATAAATTTATCACCCAGCGTAACAATCAAGGACTGTCCAAATGCCATTGTCAAAAATGTCAGCATCTTTCCAAAGTATTCTTCCAGCATGGTATTTGGTCTGCCCTCTACAATGGGAACCGTTTCCGTTGTCAATATTGCCGATAACAGCAGACAACCCACCCATAGAGCCAATACCGTATAAAAGGGAGTCATAGCCGAACCGTAATTGTCCAAATGATATAGCCGTTCTGTCTTTAACTCCACTGGACCGGAAAAATAGTCCGCAGAAGCTTCGGAATCATTTTCTAAAAGATTGATGATCGTATCCAAATTCTCATCGGTAAAATGATTCATAATTGCACTCAGTCTTTGAATTTCGTTTTTAGCTGCTGGAACTGCTTCATTCAGCTTAGCCAACAGCTCTGCCCCTTTTACTTCCGTATCATTGCCTTGCTGCAGCAGCTCGCGCATCTGTGGCAAGGCATCATCAGCCCGCAATAGTGCACCATCCAAATCGTCTAACGTGCCGTACAGATCCTCAAACATCGTGTGAAGCATGCTCTCCCAACGCTGATTATATTGTTCTGTCACATCCTGCATGATTTCTTCTATCTCATCCAGTGTTTCTCCGGCTGTAAGCATGATATCGTCGGCCAGTTCCAGGGCTTTATCCGCTGTGGCCAATAAAGAACGTACCTGCCGGATGCCATCTCCCAGCATGGTGTCTGCTTCTTCCATAATCTGTACAGCATCCCCGACGCTTACACCCATATCTTTCATCTGCTGCACAAGTGCTGTTATCTGCTGTACTTCAGTTTGCGCCTGCTCCATGTCCCGCAGCAACGTTTCAATTTGGGCAGCCACCTCTTCCGGCGTCATGGCTGCAATCTCTTCCCGTTTTTCCCGATTATCAGCAATATTTTGCGCCAGAAGTTCCTGCGCTTCTTGGTTTTTTGCCAGTTGTTGCTCCAATAGAGCCCGTTCATCCTCATTTTCCGTCATCTCAAGCTGAGCTTTTAATTCCGTCTCAACCAATTTTAACGCGGCTTCTTCCCTGAGCAGCACTCCGTTAGATGTATCATATATTGCAAGTAATGTATCCTGTACCTGCTCTGGATTTTGCTCCATCTGCTTCAGTAATTCTGTGAGTTTTTCCGCAGTTGTTTCGGCTTTCCCTAATAGTTCTAACCATTTATCATAATCGGGATCTTTGATATCCTGCTTTTCCAGCCAAGTCAATACTTCTTCTAAAGTTTCCTGCAAATCCTCTGCTTTATTCACCAATGGAGGAACTTTTTGCAAATATGCTTCCGTATTATCCAGCTGTTCTGATGTGTCCTGCAATAAAGACCGCGTTTCATCAATGAACTGCTGACACTGGGCAAATTTTCCCGCTGCATAATCCACACCATCTGTTTGCAGCTTCTCTGCATCCTTTAACAATTGATTGCTCTGCACAGAAAAATCCTGTAGCTGCTCTACGCCATCCTCCAGCAGCGGCATTGTTGCATCAGCACTTTCCAACAAATCCTCCACTGTAGCCAACCCTTCATTGGCCTTTTCCAGTTCGGCTTCCAGCTCATTAAAATTCTCATTCACTGCGAATACTGCATCTCGCAGTTTTTTGATTTTCATTTCATTATTATCTATATCTTCCCCTACATTATTCCCGATAGAAAATACCACCTGATCCACCACTTCAATGATGGCTTTCGTGACTTCATTGGTCACTGTTTTAGCGCCAGTATCGGTAATTTTGGGAGCGATTGCATTGCTTTTTTCATTTACACGATAAATAATCTCCGGCTTATGATAGTTGCTTCCAAACACATCTGTCAGTTGCTCCGAAAAGTCTTCTGGAATTTCCAGCATGGCGTAATAGCGATCGTGGGTCAATCCATATTCGGCATCCTCTTCCGACACAAACTGCCACCCGATTGCATCATTGGAGCGCAGACTTTCCACAATATTATCGCCGGCATTTATCGTATTGCCCTGCAGCGTGACCCCACGGTCCAGATTTACGACTGCAACCTTAATACCATTGGTATTGCCATAAGGATCCCAACAGGCTACAATATTCACCCAGGCATACAGTGATGGTAAAACAAGCAACCCCAGCATAATCACCACTGCTACTGGATTATGTGTCATATTATACAAATCACGACGATAAATCGAAAAAATATGTTTTATCCTGGTCTTTTCTTTTTTTTCTCGATTTTCTTTCACGTCCCCAACCCTCCGTTAGAAGTATTGCTATCTATTTTACGATAGATATTGTAAAAAATAAACTATAGAATTTTAATATTTTGCAGTATTCTTTATTTGATTTTGTTACAATCAGCAAAAATCCTCTTGATAGAATTGACAATAAAGAATTAAATAGTTTATCATCTCTATTATGTGTATTGTATATATTGTCACGATCTTTTTAAATGACAAATTATTGGAGGTTTTCGTTTGATTCACATTATAACCGACAGCAGCAGCGATTATGATCTCACACTTGCTGCTCAACAACAGGTAGAAATCATTCCCATGCGCATTTGTTTTGGCGAAACCGAATATTTGGATCGGCAAACTATTTCCGTAGCTGATTTTTATACAAAATTGGAACAGGCTGATACGCTGCCTTCCACATCGCAGATTACCCCTTTTCAATTTTGCCAAGTTTTTCAGCCGCATATTGAGGCCGGTGATCAAATCATCGGGATATTCCTTTCCAGTGAGCTCAGCGGTACATTTCAATCAGCACAGGCAGCAAAACAAATGTTACATACCGATGATATTTTTCTGGTAGACAGCCTAAATGCTGCTTTAGGTCAACACTTACTGGTTCAAATCGCTGTACGTTTACGGGAGCAAGGCCTCTGCGCACCGGACATCGCACGGGAACTCACCCAGTTGGCATCTAAAATTCGCTTGATTGCCTGTGTAAAAACTATGCGGTATCTTGTTATGGGCGGCCGTGTTTCCCCTGCAGCTGGCAAAATCGGCGGCATTTTGGGGATTACGCCCATCATTTCTCTAGTCGACGGCAAAGTCGAACCTCTCGGAAAAGTGCGAGGACATAAGGCAGCTTGTCATTGGATTCAGCATTATCTGGAAGCCCACCCTGCCGACGCCCGTTACCCTGTGGTATTTTCCCACTCGGTCAATCCGCAGGGTCGCGACGAATTGGTACAGGAGCTCGACGCCCTTTTGCCGAACACCGACTATCTCTATTGCGATTTGGGCAGCACCATCGGCACCCATATCGGTCCCGGCGCAATCGGCGTCGCTTATATCGAAAAATAAAAACAACCGCCCCGTCAGGTGCAGAGCAGATTGCAGCTTTCACACCCGACAGGCGGTCATTTTTTGTTTCTTTTCTCCCGATATCGAATTTTTTCTCACATGTATGCTTATTCTCCAGAAGCACGTTTCATTTGCTTCCGTTTTATTCTTGCTGTCAGAGATTCATTGTGTTTCATGGAATCAACATAGCCATTGTTCCTGCAACAACCATTGTAAGACCTACACCGGATTTTCGTGTCAGCTTTTCGTGGAATACAAAGTAGGAAAAAGCAATCGTCACTAAAATACTCAGTTTATCAATGGGTACAACCACGCTGGCAAGGCCATCCTGCAGGGCACGGTAATAACATAACCAGGAACCGCCTGTGGCCAGTCCTGACAGACAAATGAACCCCAATTCATTTTTGGGAATATCTCGGAGTGTGTGCTGCTTTCCGGTGACAAAGACCATACCCCAGGCCATGACCAGCACCACACAGGTTCGGATGGCTGTGCCCAGATTGGATTCTACACCGGAAATCCCTACCTTGCCGAGAATTGAAGTCAGACTGGCAAAGACAGCAGAACCTATCGCATAAAACAGCCAGCTTTTCCCCGTTTCCGTCTTCTGTCCTACATCCTTTTTTTCAATCATCAAAAAAGTACCGATGGCAATCACCACGACGCCAATAGCATTGGAAACACCCACTTTCTCATGAAGAAAAACAAACGCCAGAAGAATCGTCAGAACCGTGCTGGACTTGTCAATAGGAACAACCTTGTTGATATCTCCCAGCTGCAAGGCCCTAAAATAACAAAGCCAGGATGCTCCGGTAGCCAGACCGGACAAAATTAAAAACAGAAAGGTTTTTCCGCTGATTTCTGCAATCTGATTCTGCGAATGAACAAGCAAAACCATCAGCCAGGAAAAGAACAGCACTACAATGGTGCGAATCGCTGTCGCCACTGTAGAATCCGTTTTACGAATACCGCACTTTGCTAAAATAGATGTAATGCCCGCAAAAACTGCGGAGCCAACTGCATATAAAAGCCACATCTTGTTCACTCCTTAAATCGATATCCCGCGCCCCAAACCTTCTAATTCCACTACATCATATCACATAACCCGTCCGAATGTATAAACTATTCTTAAACTAGCCTATAGGAAAAAATTACTTTTCCCGAAATCACTGCTGTCTACTGCTTTTTCATCCTCTGCATATGGCAGCTTTCACAACCAAAGTATACTATGTTACATGTTTTTTTTGTATCCCCTAAATTCCACGGAAAATTTTTTCTGTTACAATATTTTTATACAAGCTGGTATCATTATAGATAAAATATTATTTGACCACAAAATTACTGCGAAAAGAAGGGATTTTTTTGAAACAACAACGCACATTTTTACTCTTGCTTACCTTAGGATTAGGTACTGTCATCGGTACGCTGAACATTACCATGTTTAACGTGGCACTGCCCAGTATGATGACCTATTTTGACGCGCCACTGGCTACTGTACAATGGCTCACTTCCGGATATATGCTGGCCGCTGGTATGATCATTCCCGCCGCTGGATTTTTTGGAGACCGTTTCGGCTACAAACGCATTTTTTGTCTGGCACTCTGCTGCGTTCTGGTTTTCTCCATCGTCGGCGCGCTGGCCTGGTGTATCGAGCTATTAATCGTAGTTCGCTTTTTCATGGGACTGACAGGCGGCCTTTTATCTCCATTATCACTGGCAATGTTATATCAGTCCCTGCCGGTCAGCCAACAGGCCAAAGCCGCAAGTACATGGGGAATCGCCAACATGGTCGGCGGTATGATGCCGTCGGTACTCTCCGGCATCATTCTCAGCGTAGCCGATTGGCGGTTTCTGCTCTTATTCAATTTGCCTTTCGTGATATTGGCAATCTTTCTCACCTTGCATCTGCTGCCTAAAGACACGCTCAGAAGCACCGCGCGCCTGGATTTTACTGGCCTGGCGCTGACCTCTATGGGCAGTCTGATTTTGCTGTTTTCCTTCAGCAATCTATCCAGTTGGGGCTTCTCTCTGAAACTGCTGCTCGGCGTTTCATTAGGACTCGCATGTTTGGCTGCCTACATCATCCGCAGTCATAACCGTTCCGACACATTGTTGAATTTGAGCGTTTTAAAATTTCGCCGTTACGTTGCGGCGTTAATCGCTGGTGGTATGAATTCCATCGCCCTATACATGATTACTTTTTTGATGCCGCTGTTTTTGCAGAGTGGTTTGGGCGTGTCTCCATTGGCCACCGGCATGATTATGTTGCCGACCTCCCTGATTGCCATTATCATCATGCCAGTAGCTACCGCCTTTTATCCCAAACTGGGTGAAAAAGCCTTGATGGTACTGGGTATCATCATTTTATTGATTGGTTCTGCACCATTCCTGACCGCAGTCCCCACCACACCAATTTTGCTGATTATCTTGGCAATGTGCGTGCGCTCCTGCGGTATGGGCGCTATCAATCTCGTGTCCACCAACGCGCAAATGTCCAGCGTGCCGCCGGAACTGTCCGGTCATGCCTCATCATTGACCAACTGGTTCCATCAAATGCTGAACGCACTTATCGTTGGGATCGCTGGCAATATCGCAGACCTGCGCATCGCGGCGGTCCCTGACCCCACACCGGAGAATTTGGCTTTGGCCTATACCTCCACTACCAATTTGATGATGACAGTATCCTGTTTGCTGTTGCTTGCGGTAATTCCTATTTCGCTGAAATTTTTCCGCAGCAAAGCAGATATGAGAAAAACGGTATCATGACAAAAAAGGGACAGTAATGTGAAAAATAATTCTCACACTATTGTCCCTCTATTTATAAAAAAGCTTATTACTCTTTTCATCTTACCTAAAAATATACAATTTCAATGAAACAACTCCTTGCCCGCAAGTATTTCCCAGAAAATATTACAAAGCAACCCATTTTATCTTACATTTCTGCAAATTACATCCACTGGAAAGCAAACACCTTTCTGTCATCGAACCCTCAAATATTTCTCACATTCTCCCCAATCATCATTTTCCAGGAAATACTCAATAAGCTGCTTCCATCTCTTTAATCCGCTGATATAACTCTCTACAGTTTGGCACATCAATACCGTGTTTCTGGGCTAGCGGAATCACTGTACCGGAAAACAGTTCTACCTCCGAATACCGTTTTGCCATGCCATCCTGCCGCATAGAGGGCATTCCTTCTGGATTTAACCCATCCGCTATCGTCAGCCAGCCCTGCACATCCTCTTCGTTTAAGTCGATGCCTTCCGCATTGGCCACCTGCATTACTTCCCGCATCGTATTCACCATCATCTCCCGCGCTTCACCAGCATACTGCACGGTAGCATACGTACCCTCATACACCATCACAACCTGGTTAATTCCAGTATTCAGCATCAATTTACTCCATAGCTTGCGCATAATCGCATCGGAATAAACATAGGGAACCTCTACACGGTCAAACAGCTGTCCAATAGCCTGCAGCGCTTCACTTTGCTGCCCATCGCTTTCCCCTAATACTAATACGCCTTTATGCAAATAGCTGGCCTGATTACCCACCTTCACCGCGTCCATGCCCTGCGCGATACAATAAAGTACGTGTGCCTCTGGAAATGCTTCCTGTAAAACTTTCTCACTGGAAATCCCATTCAATAATGAAATGATCACAGTTCCTTTCTGTACAAACGGTGCAGCCTCTGCAATGGCTTCCTGCAATCCACCGAATTTTACACCCACAACCAATAAATCCACAGGCACAGCGTTTTCCCTGCTGCGATAGGAAAATGTGCAGCGCACATCATTGCAATAAATCCCTTCCCTTTCATAACGTTTGATGCGGTTTTTATCTGCAATCACAAAAAAATCATCGGGTATTGCCTGCTGCAATAAATCACTGTACAAAACTCCCATAGCCCCCAAGCCAATCAGTGCAACCTTTTTCAATCCTTTCATCGCCTTTCCCATCAGAACATTTTCTTTTTAGTGTATCATGGACGCAAGAATTTGTCATCACTCATTGTATTCGAGATTCCGCCTGCTGTCCCGACACTCATAAAAAATAGGCTTATGTCATCGAAATTCTTTCCACACAAGCCTATCCTGCATATATTTATTTTTTTATTTCGTCAAAACACAACGAATAAGTATTCTTTACCGTATTCCGCGCGGCACAACAATCTGCATTGTAATTCCCCGCATATCAATACTAGCTTCAGCGGGAATCGTTTCACTCCCGTTTCTGCATTCCATCTGCCCCAGCACTGCTAAACATAGGGCATCTTCCCAAGTACGACCGCGTTTTTCCGCCAGCTGTCCTTTATATTGCTGCAACACCAATGGGCGACTTTCTCTCAACAATTCAGAATGACTTTGCCGCAGTACATTTTTCCATTCATTGTGCTCCAACAGCAGCTCATCTACTTCCCGCAAGGCGCTACGCAGCGCCAACTGCTGCGGTGAAACAGTTCGCCCCAGTACGCGAATATTTTCCTCGCGAGCCATACTGTCATGTTCCGCATATACCGCTTGCCGACAAGGCACCGCTGCAATACTGATGCCCGGCAGCAGCCGACGGATTGCCGCTTCAGGACGTAATGTTTCATCCATTCCGTTCTCCGGTAGTCCCACGGGGATGTCCGTCAATACAGCATCCGCATCCTGATAGGCATTGCAGAGCTCCCACAAATCCGCTGAAGACACAAAACTACAGGCATCATTCTGTAAAATTGCAGCATGCCACATCCCATCGCTATAGGTGATCCCTACCGTCTGCCAACTTCTCGGCAATTCTTCCTCTTGTATCTGCCTAGACAACGTGTCAAACATGAATAAATATTGTTTCTCCACCGACCAGAAACTACTAAACGTAAAACAGGGCTCAATGACCAATTTGGGCTCCTTCTCCGCCAATTTTTCCCCTGTAAAATGTAAAAACTCATAGTAGAGCATAGTATTGTCAATTTCTTTCATCACACGCTGCTCCCGCGGCCGAATCCCGCCGGGCAAATACTTTTGATAAATCACATCCAGCAACTTATCTTCCAGCGCTACATACTGACGCAGCTGCTTTTTCACCGGTGACGTAATGTCAGACATATACGCCTCACTGGCATCATGCAATAAACAAATCAACGCCTGACGCGCGCCGTACCCCCGCTCCAATGCTTCACGGGCACAGTCTAAACAATGCTGCCCCACTGAATAAAATTCAACAAAATGCCCATTGGCGCGGCCAATCCGCGCTAATGCATGAGCCACATCACGGATGTCAATCGCCTCTACATCCGGCCTAAACGGCGAAAAAGTATGTCCACTATAGGTTATTATCGAATCTCTGCTTCTCATAATCGCTCAACCTTCTCCACAAATCGCAACAGCAACATCGCATAACCACTTCCCTGCCATCGCATACTTCTTCAGTATACGCAGTTTTTCGCATTTTGGCAAGAGTGAAAAAATCAATTTTGGCTTTTCGCAACTTGCAGCACATCAGGAAGGCAACAGCTTTTTTATTTCCCGAGAAATAAAACAAACACAAGCAAAATCGCGGCGACATTTACAAATCGTATCAATAAGCAACACAGCTATCTATGAAAATGGCCTCTCCACCCTCGCAGACTGTCAGCGATAAAGATAAGCACCGCCGCCCATACAAACACAAAAGTTACCGCCTGCGCTTGAGTAAAGGGCTCCTGATACAAAAACACACCGATTAATAATTGCAGTGTAGGATTCACGTACATCAAAATGCCCGACAACGCCAAAGAAGTGCGCTGTATCCCTTTGGCATATACCAAAAGCGGCACCGAGGTGACCACACCCGCCAAAGGAATCAACGCATACTGCCAGCCGGAAAGCTGCCCAATGCAGCCGTTACCCTGAGATTCCATCACAATCATCACCAGCAAAAACAACGGAGAGACCAGCAGCGTTTCCATAAAAGTAGACACCATGCTGCCCACCGTTACCCGCTTTTTCACCGCACCATAAACAGCGAAACTGCCGCCGATCACCAATGCAAACACCGGCACCTTACCATAGGAGAACACCGAATACAATACGCCAACAGTAGATAATACCACAGCAACCGTCTGCCATTTTCGTAAACGTTCGCCAAAAAATACAGCGCCCAGCAGAATCACCATAATGGGATTGAGATAATAAGCCAGACTGGCATCTAAAATATGGCCGCTGTTGACCGCATAAATATACGAACCCCAGTTGATAGTAATCAAAATACTGCCCCAGGCCAAAAGCTTGAGCTGCTGTTTATCATGGCGCAATGCCCGCACCTGCGGCCACTGTTTGGACAGCCATAAAAGCAGCGCGCAAAAAATCATAGAAAAGGTAATCCGGCTGGCCAAAATATAGAGTGAATTGACTGCACTGAGTTGTTTCCAATAGATCGGCAGCAATCCCCATAAAATATAACAAAGCAGCACATACAACGCCGATGGATTCATCGTAGGCATTTCCCCCTCTCGCCAAATTGCAAATGTCTCACGTGAAACATTTTTCTTCTAGCATGTCCATAATTATGAAAATTATTGTAGCACAAACTTTCCGCCTTGTCTGTAATAACGCAGAAACGAAAGCCTTGTTAACTTCCCATAACAACAGAAAACGCTCTCCGTCGTAACGCTGCTTTGTGCTTTTCCATCGCCCGATCCGCAATTTTTGACCTTGTTATAGAAAAAATGATAGCATTTTGCGCAAAATATACTATAATAGAGATTATCTTTTTCAAATTGATTGCAGGAAAGGGGGCGTTCTACGGTGCGCGATTTAACACAGGGCAATATCACATCGATTTTGCTGCGCTTTGCAATCCCCATTGTGTTTTCGCGGGTATTCCAATTATGCTATAATCTGGCGGATACCCGTATCATCGGCAGCGCTTTGGGGGATTCTTCCCTGGCAGCCATCAGCGCTTCCAGCACCTTTTATCAATTGCTGCTGACCTTCCTCACCGGACTGACCAGCGGCTTTGCCATTGTAGTGGCCCGTTATTTCGGCGCCCATGACGAACGTCCCTTTCGGCAAGCTGTGGCCGGGACTTTTCGCTGGGGCATTCTCATCGGTTTGAGTTTGACTGTGCTGAGTTTGCTGTCGCTGCCCTGGATGTTGCAGCTCTTAAATATTGACGCCGCCTTATTGCCGGAAAGCCGCACCTATATTCAGCTTGTGCTGTTCGGTCTGATTTTATCGGCCCTGTACAATCTGTGCGCTGGTGTACTGTATGGCGTGGGGGATTCCTTTACGCCGCTGATTTTCCTGATTATCGGCACCACAGGCAATATCGCCCTCGACATTTTGTTTGTAATGGTACTGCCATGGGGCGTTGCCGGTGCGGCAGTAGGTACCGTGTTGGCTCAGAGCTTCACCGCTGTGGGCTGTCTGCTCTATATGCTGCTCCACTATCCATCCTTGCGTCTGCAAAAGGCAGATTTTGCCGTGGAATCAGCCATCACCATAGATTTATTAAAGACAGGCTTTTCCTGCGGATTGATGCAGTCTATGATCAGCCTTGGTTCTCTTACTCTGCAAATCACTATTAACGGCCTGGGTGAAACCTACATTGTGGCTCAGACAGCTGCCCGCCGCATTTCGGAAATTCTGATGATGCCATTCTTGGCTCTGGCCAGTGCCGTGGGCACCTTCACCAGCCAAAATTTGGGCTCTGGCAAGCTGCAGCGAGTACGGGCCGGTTATCAGCAATCCATCTTGCTGCTGTGGGGTTGGTGCGCTGTGGTGCTGATCATTTCTTACACTGTTTCGCCCTGGCTGATACAGCTCATCACCGCCACCCAGTCTCAGGCCACGATAGACGCTGCGGCACTGTATCTGCGTGTGGATACGCTGTTTTATTTCACGCTGCCACTGATTATCGTCAGCCGCCAGACTCTGCAAAGTCTAGGAGATCAGATTACGCCAGTTATCTCCAGCGGTATCGAGTGCGTGGGCAAGGTAATCATTGCCTTTTCGCTGGCCCGACAGATAGGGTATCTGGGCATTATTCTGGCTGAACCTATCGTGTGGTTCATTATGGTGATTCCACTGTTGATTAGCCTGAAAAAACGCATGCCTCCGGCAAAACAATCGCTATAACAAAAGCTGCTGCCCTTATGCGACATCACATTTGGGCAACAGCTTTTTTGTATTTTGAGAAGTTTTCTGGATTTTGTCCAGCGGACACAAAAAGAGCTGCCATGCAATGCACAGCAGCAAAATTTCTTGCAGCAACGAAAACTTCATTTTTTCTCATAACCCAGAACCACTTCCGCAAAGTCCTGGAAAGAGTCACCTTGCCGTTGTTCTGCTCCGGTCACCTGATAAAAAACAGTTGGGCATCTCCTTTAAGCGCAGATTTTTACTGATGCAAGGCGTTTATTTCACAACCAGCACGCGAGGAAAGTTGTCGTCCCCCATTTTTACTTTGCAGGCCGCCTCCAGCGTCTCTAACGATAATGTTTCCACGGTAGTATACGTGCGCCCCAAATGCAGCAGTTCCTCCTGAATGGTGCCTAAATCCTCTGCACCCAAATCAATACTCCACACTTCACAACGCTTGCCGCTCTGGCAGTTGGCCTTCAAATACTTCCACAAGCGCTGCCCCCGCTCTGGCGTATATTCCAAATTCAGCCGGTAAATATAAGGCAGCTTGGTGTAGATCGTGATATCCACAAACAAATATCCTATCATTTCCCGCACGATCTCCAAATCGCCTAAATCCTCTATTGATTCAAATTTTTTGTCCCGCCCGTCCGGATGATGCAGCTTGGGACTCAACAACGCAGGTAATTCATATTCACTGGCAATAAACTGATAGATACTAATTGCAACCCACTCCTTTTTCAACTCCGATAACAATCCTCTACTGTTTATTGTATCACACCTGCGCCAAAAGAACAGCATTATTTCGCTTCAGGCACCACAAAATCAGCATATATTTCAAAACTGCTGTAATCTGCCTGCCCATCTGGCCGATAAAGAATCTCTTTTGTGATACGATATTCACCCGGCACCAAATCCGGCAGCGCAACCTGTTGTTCCCTTTGTTCACCCTCCGGCAAAATATAAGCTAACTCATCAAAAATACAATTCATAGGCACCGGCTCCCAGGTCACCGTCGTTTCGCTGAAGGGCTGCGTTTCATCCGCTTTTGATACGCCGCAGGAAATCATTGTCATCTTTTGCAGCAGAGAAAAGGCTTCCCCATATAGTACTTCCGCACCTTCACCGGTCAGACCGCTGTGATTGCTTAGCTGTATTGTCAGGCTGCCGCGGCGCACCGAATCGGGCAGTACCTCCAACAAAATCTCCGGCCCATCGGGTGCTGGCTGCGATATCCATTCCTCCTGCAGTGAAATAGGCATGCCGGCAAGCTGTTCGCCGTATAAATCCTGCAGCGCTGTCAAAATTGTTCTGTCTGTGCCAACATACTGTACAATTACATTCTGATAGAGAAAAAAGTGAGGCTCAGCAACCCATTCTACCCGTATACCTGACCCCATATAGTCCACCCCAAAGCCATCCGCTGTGATGCAACCCGCATCCTTTTGCGCCTCATCAGCAGTTTTATACACATATACCGTCACCGCATTTTCTTCCGCATGGTTTAAAGTCAACCGGTACCGTTCCCCACGCAGAAAATCCTGCTGTTCTTCTGTGACCGTCACCTCATAACCCGTATGAGACAGTGCACCGCTGACCGCCTCCATAGCAGTTTCGTCCACTGGCTGACAATACACCGCAACCGCCAAAACCCCAAGCACCGCCAGCAACGTTATCACAAATTGTTTCATCCACAATCCCTCCTATACTTTGTTATATGATAGACGAGCGCAGACGAAAAAAGTTTCCAAGATTTTTACGTATCAATATCACAACCATGTATCTGCATAATACATCACGCCCTGTACCACAAAGCCTCCACCGGTTCTCAACCAGATGGAGGCTTTGTAAAAAATATTTTACGTGAAACATTGCTGTAATTTGAAGGTACCCATAAACAGGAACGCTTTTTTTGATATAAAGCACTTCAAAACTCCCGATTAAAATCCAAATAGCGTGTGCCCTGATAGGAAAGAGTCCCTTGATCGCCTTCGGCCAACAGGCCATACACACGCGCCTTTACATGAAACTCCAACCGCTGCCCGTCTTCCAACTCAAAGGTCACATAATAGGTCATGCTGGTCGTGGTATGCATACCGCTGTTATTGCCTGCACTGTGATGATGCACATTCACATTTTGCCGTTTTCCCACAATTTTCGCTGCTGCTGTAATCTGAGGCGAATTGTTGTTGCGGTGCCATTCTGCCACACCTTTACCAATGCTATAAATAAACAAGCACCCAAAAATGATAAATGCAAGCCCAAACAAAATGAAAAAGAAATCAAATCCCTGATTGAAAAACATCGTATCGTACACTTCCTTTCTGCGTCATATCATTGTTAGATGTCAATGGAGGGCTGTTACTTTCCACGACGTTGCTTTACTCTGGCATTTTCCTCTCGAAATTCCCGAATAAAACCAGCTAAACCGTTCCCCTCATTGCCAAAACTGACATAACGCTGGCCATCATACTGCAAGGTACCGCTTTGCCCTTCTGTCAGCCAAAAATATTTTTCCTCACTGGGCAGCACCAATTCAACTTCACTGCCGTCTTCCAGTGCAAACGTAGCCAGAAAATCAAGCGCAACCGGTTGGGTAGGCAATTGACCTTCTTTCCAGCGCTTACGCTTACGCAATACCGTGGCTTGCACCGTTTTCGCTTGTGAACGCATGGATTCCAGATCAGCTTCGTCATTCCATTGCCCGGATTCTTTTAAATGGGCATACATCGTATACGCCAAAACAACAAAAAACAATACTACCACCAAGGCCAGCAGCCATGCCAGATCTAACTCCACACTTCTCTCTCCCTTCCATCGCTTCGCTTATTTTTCAGTATAACATGCTACGCCCCATGCAGCAACAAAAATCCGGCCCTCTTACGTTTTCGTAAACAATCGTTTATCAGAACGGAAACAATTTTTCGTAGCTTTGCCCTCCGGTATTTTCCAAGAAATAATGAAAGCTATATCAAAAAATTTCCCGATAGCGCTTGACAGAATAAAATCACAGTGCTACAATCGGATTTATATAATACCCCCCAGGGGTGTAGTGATTGGAGATGATGTTTTATGATGGCTGACAAAACCTACGTCACCAAATTATTGAAAACCGCTCGGGGACAGCTGGACGGCATTTTGAAAATGGTAGAAGAGGATCGCTATTGCATTGATGTTTCGCAGCAGCTGATGGCCACCGAAGCCATGCTCAATAAAATCAACAAAGAAATTCTTACCGCCCACTTGAAGCATTGCGTCAGCAACGCACAAACACAGACGGAACGGGATGAAAAAGTAGACGAGTTGGTGAATATGCTGGGCAAGATTATGAAATAAAAAATTTTGCAAATGTTTCACATGAAACATTTGCAAAATAATCAAGTGAAATGTGCCAAACACAATTACAAATATTGTCCGAAATTGATGGTATTGCCCTTTTCGCATGATAGAATGCTTTACTTTGAGGAATACTATTTTCTGTGAGGTGAAATGATTTTGAAAGAAAAATTCGATGTAACAGGTATGACCTGCTCCGCTTGTTCGTCACGAGTCGAAAAATGTGTCAGCAAGCTAGAGGGCGCCCAAGAAGTTAGTGTAAATCTGTTGACCAACAGTATGCAGGTGGAATTTGATGACAGCAAACTCACCGCCAACGATATCATCTCAGCGGTCACACAAGCAGGCTACGGCGCCAGCATAAAGCAGGAGACAAACAATACACAAGTATCCACCGCTGCACCTGCGCAGCGACAAAATCCAGTTGACGCCCAGCTAAAGGAAATGAAGCATCGGCTTATCATCAGCTTTGCCTTTCTGATTCCGCTGATGTATGTTTCCATGGGGCATATGATTGGACTACCGCTGCCCGCTTTTCTCACCGGCCACGCAGGCGCAGCCAATTTTGCTTTTACCCAGTTTTTGCTGGCATTGCCCATCGCCTATGTAAACCGGAAATTTTTTATCAAAGGGTTGCAAACCCTGGCTCACGGTGCACCCAACATGGATACCCTCATCGCTATTGGTTCCGGTGCCGCCATGGTATACGGCGTCTTTGCCATTTACCGCATAAACTATGGTATGGGTATCGGCAATATGGAGCTGGTGAGCCGTTACCATCACGACTTATATTTTGAATCGGCAGTCATGATTCTGGCACTCATCACTGTGGGCAAATATTTGGAGACACGCTCTAAAGGCAAAACCGGCGAGGCCCTTAACAAGCTGATGGACCTGGCGCCCAAGACTGCTACAGTAGAGCGCAGCGGACAACAGATGGAAGTGCCTGTTGAACAAGTAGTCGTCGGCGATACCGTATTGGTAAAACCGGGACAGCGTATTCCTGTCGATGGCGTCATCAGTGAGGGTATCACCAGCGTGGACCAGGCGGCCATTACCGGCGAGAGTATTCCGGTCGAAAAAGCGCCCGGTGATACTGTGATTGCCGCCACCATCAACAAAGGCGGCTTTATTCGGTTTACAGCTTCCAAAGTTGGTAACGACACCACCTTCGCCCAGATCATTCGCCTGGTAGAAGATGCATCGGCAACCAAAGCTCCTATTGCCAAATTGGCAGATCGCATTGCTGGCGTTTTCGTTCCCATCGTGATTGGCATTGCGCTGCTCACCGCAATGGTCTGGCTGCTAAGCGGCGCAACCTTTGAATTTGCCCTATCCTGCGCCATCTGCGTTCTGGTGATCTCCTGCCCCTGCGCCTTGGGCTTGGCCACGCCGGTGGCCATCATGGTAGGTACCGGCAAGGGTGCCGAGCACGGCATCTTAATTAAGTCGGGGCAAGCATTGGAAACAGCCCATAACATTCAAACTGTTGTGTTGGATAAGACAGGCACTATCACCCAAGGAAAGCCCATCGTCACAGATGTACAGACTATTTTCGCTGATGAAAGCCAATTCATTGCCATCGCCGCCGCATTGGAGCAGGGCAGTGAGCATCCTTTGGCCGAGGCTGTCATGCAGTATGCCACAGAAAAGCAAATCCAGGCCGCACCCCAGCAACAATTTCAGTCACTGCCCGGCAAAGGCGTACAGGCTTTGATAAATGGCACCACTTACTATGCCGGAAATCGTCGCTTGATGCAGGAGAAAAACATTCCCCTGGATGCCTGGGACAATGCATTAGAACAGTTAGCTGCCGCAGGAAAGACGCCGCTCATTTTTGCCGATCACACCCAGATCATCGGCATCATCGGTGCAGCTGACGTGATAAAACCAACCAGCCGTCAGGCCATTGCCCAGTTGAAAGAAATGGGGGTGCAGGTAGTGATGCTCACCGGTGACAATGCCCGCACCGCTGGAGCCATCCAACAGCAACTTGATTTAGATGAAGTCATCGCAGACGTACTACCCCAGGACAAGGAACAACAAATTGCTGCCTTGCAGGCACAAGGCAAGGTTGTCGCTATGGTAGGCGACGGCGTCAATGACGCGCCTGCACTTGCCCGCGCTGATGTGGGACTGGCAATCGGTGCGGGCACCGATGTAGCCTTGGAAAGCGCCGATATTGTATTGATGAAAAATGATCTGTTAGACGTGGTCACCGCTATTCAACTAAGCAAAGCAGTTATCCGCAATATCAAACAAAATCTATTCTGGGCCTTTTTCTATAATTGCCTGGGCATTCCTTTAGCCGCCGGTGTATTCTATCATTGGAGCGGGTGGCTGTTGAGCCCCATGTTCGGTGCCGCAGCTATGAGCTTCAGCAGTGTTTTCGTTGTCACCAATGCCTTGCGTCTGCGCAGTTTCCATCCAATATTGCCAAAGCACCAAGAAAATACTGCCCTGCAAACCCACACTGCGGAAGTGCAGCTTACTACCGGCGTAAAAACCTCTGTGCCCAAAGCGGCAACCCCGCCGTCCGTCACTGTGCAGCAAAAAAACGTTGTGCATAAGACCATGCAAATCGGCGGTATGATGTGCAATCATTGTCAAAATGCTGTCACCAAAGCGCTGAACAGCTTAGACGGCGTCACCGCTACTGTCAGCTTAGAGGACAACGCAGCCTATATCACCACCGACGGCACTGTCAGCGACGATGCCATGAAGCAGGCCGTCATCAACGCCGATTATCAGGTACTGGCGCTTACCGAGGAGCCTCCGGCTTCCACTTTATCCGACGTCAATGTTTCACGTGAAACATTTGCAAATATAAAGCAAAAAGGAGTTTGTACTATGAAAAAAACAATGAAAATTGAAGGCATGATGTGCCCCCACTGCCAAAACGCAGTGACCAAAGCATTAAACAGCTTAGACGGTGTCACCGCTACTGTCAGCTTAGAAGACAAGGCCGCCTACATCACCACTGACGGCACCGTTAGCGACGACGCCATGAAACAAGTCGTTATCGACGGCGGCTATCAGGTCGTTTCCCTGACCGACAGCGAATAATTGACCGTAAACAAAGAGCGCGAACAATCTCGCTGAATTGCCCGCGCTCTTTTCTATTTTAAGCCTTTGCCAAATCGTCCTTCGCTCTCATTTTGCAAATGTTTCACGCGAAACATTTGCAATTTTCTTGCCTGGTGGATGTCACACGTGTAAAACCATCTATCCATCTGACAATCAATCGCAGCAGAAATATCGCACCACAAGTAAGCATCAAGGTTATTGTACTGTCGCTGCTCCATCATTTTTCATAGTGAGCCGGATAAAATGCGTACTGCCGTTGATAAATTTTTTCATCATGCTCAGGTATCACTGAAAATTTCAACAATACCCGTTCTGTTTTCTCCGGCAATGTCATCGTGCAAGAAGTCCCCTTGTTTTCATCAGCCGCCACGGTGATATTGTTTCCGTTCAACATCTTCACTTCTATACTTTCCTTGCCATGCTCCGCCGTAGCTGTCAGCTGTACAGATATGGTGTTTTCGCCCTGTTGCAGCAGCGGCAGCCAGTTTTCCACGTGAAACATCACATCACAAAGCCGCTGACCATCTTCCCCATGCTTCATTGCAACGCTGTCCACCTTTAGCTGAAAACGGTTAAATTCGCTCCAGCTCTGTCCTATGTGCAGTACAGCGTGCTTTTCCGAATGGGATTTCTCTGCTCTCGAGGGACCCGCATTAGAGAGAAACGCAATACCTATAATCAAAAAAATAGCTGCTAAACCAATCCAAATGTTTCCTCCGCCATAATAAAATCCACCGCTTAAATAGTAAATCGCAAAACAAAACAACGCATAGCTCAAAAAGAAAAACCCACGCATTTCATTCCTCATATGAAAACTCCCTTCTTTTTTAATAATAAAATTGCTTTTTATTTTTCTCAATCTTTCCAATTCCACCACTTGAGCAACTCTGGCTTTCGTTCCTCTGGCGGCGTATTGGCATAATACACCGCACAGCGATAGACATAAAGCACACAGCGATCCACCTGCATACCTTTTTGAATGCATTCCCGTTCATACATCTCCTGTGGATCAGCGTCATGTAGGGAAGCAATATCTGAATAGCCTAGCGCCAATAAATCCTGTTCCGTAGTCTTGCCCACACCGGGAATTTGTTGCAATTCACCCATCTGCACTCCTCCTATTATGTTTCACGTGAAACATTTGCAAAATTATTTTTCTCGCGATGCTTCCTCTAACTGTTGTACCAAAGAAAGAAATTCATCAAAATTTCCACTGACATCCTCATAAAGAACAAACCGATTGCCTACAAATTGATTACTAACTGACAGCAAGAGAAACTCATCATCGGCAATATAAAAATTTGCCCAATAAAAATTGTTCTCAGAGTTTCCTAGTTGATAACAGCTATGTACCTCATATTCTACTTGATGTGCAGAATTCATCTCCTCCCATGAGCTTCCCCTGCGTACTAATTTTAATTTTTGCAACTCATCATAAAGCTGTTTCATATCAGTTTCATCAAGCATATGATTTTTAATCTCATCAGCCATCCGGAATCGACCAACATAAGTCCACCGCACCGATTCTATTGCCGGCGGGAAAGTACGCACAGGATACAATATTGCCCAATACATTACCAGTACACAACCCACCAGCAACGCAAATACTTTATATAAGCCTGGTCGCTTTAATTTCACGTGAAACACCTCTTTGACAGTTCTATTGTCATTTTCTCAGCATAACCTACTACCGTCTGTTTATAAAAAAGCCGAATCTCTTCCGCAGCCTTCTTTGGAATAGCATTCAGCAAAATAGATACCGTAATTTTTGCGCTGACGAAACGATTTTCTCATAACGTTTTTCCTAATTATGCAGTATCATACAATTCATCTAAACGTTTTGCAAATGTTTCACGTGAAACGTTTGCAAAACGTATCCTACGCACTAATACACATGCAAAGCGAAAATAACAAAAACACAACACAGCCAAAACAGCAAGATAACTTTCCATCAATAAAAGGTGCCGTTCAACCCGTCAAATACCCGTTTCAAATCTTCTTCACTATAATATTCAATAATGAGCTTTCCACTGCCGTCACGATTTTTCTTAATGTTTACCTTTGTGCTCAATCGCTCCGCCAACTGATCCTGCAATGTCCGCAACTCAGCAGGAAGCTTTTTATATTTTGTGGGATTCGTAAACAGTACCGTTTCCTCACTGTAGGTTACACGTCCTTCGTCCTGTGCCTTCTTAACCATTTTTTCCACGTCCCGTACAGAAAGCTTGCTCTGATATATTTCATGGGCAAAAGCGCTCTGCCATTCAGGAATGTCAATGCTCAGCAAAGGACGCACATGGCCCGTGCTCAACTTTCCATCCTGCAGCATCTCCTGTACATCCTCAGGCAACGATAAAAGCCGCGTGCTGTTGGCAATAAAGCTACGGCTTTTTCCCATCCGTTCCGATAATTTCTCCTGTGTGTAGCCATATCTTGTCTGAAGAAGCTCGTATGCTCGTGCTTCCTCAATAGGCGTCAAGTCATCCCGCTGTACATTTTCAATCAGGGCCAACTCCATAATCTTTTCGTCTTCCATCTCGCGAATGAGTGCCGGGATGGTTTCCAGTCCGATTCGTTTGCAGGCGCGATAACGACGCTCACCGGCAATAATCATATACTTGCCATCCCGCGGCGTCACGATAATCGGCTGCAGTATGCCATGCTCACGGATAGACTCCGCCAAGTCAATAAGCTTATCCTCATCAAATGTTTTGCGGGGTTGATTGGGGTTGGGAAATAGCTTTTCCAGCTCCATATCAACAACACGATGCTCACCATCAGAATTATTCATAATCTCCTCATATTCAGGCAGCAATGCACCTAATCCACGGCCCAAGCCGCCTTTCGCCTTAGCCATGTTTCATGACCTCCTTAGCCAGTGCCAGATAGGTTTCGGCACCTTTTGATTTTCTGTCGTAATCCAAAATGGACTGCCCAAAGCTGGGCGCTTCACTGAGTCGCACATTGCGGGGTATCATCGTTTTGAATACCTTTTCCTTAAAATTCTCCCTCACATCCGCCACTACCTGATTAGACAGATTGGTACGATTATCATACATCGTGAGCAGAATTCCCTCCATCTGCAAATTTGGGTTCAAATTTTTCTGTACCAGCTTGATTGTGCTCAATAGCTGGCTCAACCCTTCCAATGCATAATACTCGCATTGAATGGGCACAAGAAAGCTGTCTGCCGCTGTCAATGCGTTCAAGGTGAGCAGCCCCAAAGAAGGCGGCGTATCAATGAGGATATAATCATACTGTGCTGCAACTTCCTCCAAGGCATTTTTTAGCCGCATTTCCCGTGAGATCGCTGCCACCAGTTCCATCTCTGCTCCGGCCAGTTCTACTTTAGCAGGGAGCAAGTCCAGCTTCTTATTAATTGGCACTGTGATTTTTTCGATGGGCACAGAATTCACCAACACATCATAGGACGAATATTCCAACTCATTTTTATTTACACCCAGACCACTGCTGGCATTGCCCTGCGGGTCCAAATCAATCAATAATACTTTCTTTTTATACTGGGCCAGACAAGCAGACAAATTCACCGACGTTGTTGTCTTCGCCACACCGCCCTTTTGATTGGCAACCACAATCGTTTTTCCCATAGTGTGTTTCACTCCTCTTGTGTAATGCAAGTGAATTGCAAATGTTTCACGTGAAACATTTGCAAAAATTGTTCGTTGTTTCTCAATCGCTTTTCTTTTATTATAATGGAAAATCGCGGCGCTGAACATAGAAAGACGCAAAAAAGTTCAAAAAATTTGAAAAACGTTGTATTTTTCGATTTGCGGCGTTCACCCCTTCTTTTGATAAGTATATTGTCCAACATGTTTTTCTCCCGTTAAAATCAAAAATACGAAGCCGTTTTTCTCTGTTTTTGAAAAAATTTCTTTAAAAATTACAAATGTTTCACGTGAAACAATTTTCTTTTTTCCGTTAACATTTCAGCAACATTTCAGACATATTCTGCTAATACCAATGAACTATACTTTTTCTATCAGAAGGAGGAATGCGTTATGCAACATGCCAATACAAAAAACAATGTACTTTATTTAGTGACCGGCGCCACCGGATTTTTAGGCAGCACCGTTTGTAGACAATTATTAGAAAGGAACGAACACGTTCGCGCACTGGTTATGCCCAACGACAAGGCTGTCCAATTTTTATCGTCGGAAATTGAAGTATTCGAGGGAAATCTTTGTGATCCCCAATCTTTGGCGAAATTTTTTGCTGTGCCGGAAGAAACCGATTTGGTCGTGCTTCATTGTGCCAGTGTTGTGACAGTAGACCCCGCCTATAATCAAAAAGTAATTGATGTCAATGTGGGCGGCACGCAGAACATTGTCGACCAGTGCCTTACCCATGACAACTGCAAAAAGCTGGTTTATGTCAGCAGCACCAGCGCCATCCCCGAACTCCCCAAAGGTCAGATCATTCGGGAAGTTAGCCAGTATGTCCCTTACGATCCGCAAAAAGTGTTGGGCTGCTACAGTCAGTCAAAAGCAATGGCCACACAAATCGTTTTAGACGCCGCACGAGAAAAGAATCTGAATGCTTGTGTTGTTTTTCCCAGCGGAATTCTTGGACCTGAAGACTATGCTGTTGGCGAAATCACCGACACCGTTATTAAAATCATCGAAGGCAAAATGCCCATGGGAATTAATGGCTCCTTCAATTTGTGTGATGTGCGTGACTTAGCCCACGGTGTAATTCTTGCAGTCGATATGGGCAAAGCAGGTGAATGCTATATCTTAGGCAATAAAGAAGTGTCTTTCCGCCAATTTGCTCAGTTGCTCGCACAAGAATGCGGCGCAAAACCAATACGTTTCTTTCTCCCAATTCCTGTCGCCAACTTTTTTGCTGCACAATTAGAAAAGCAGGCAAAACGCAAGGGAAC
Source organism: uncultured Peptococcaceae bacterium (assembly GCA_910585405.1). Lineage (GTDB taxonomy): Bacteria > Bacillota > Peptococcia > Peptococcales > Peptococcaceae > UBA7185. The sequence continues at coordinate 32,194 of CAJUDO010000032.1, forward strand.
GCGTCCTCTCATGACCACCTTCTCTGTCTATAATCTCTCACGCAACAATCAATTTGACTCCAGTAAAGCGAAGCGTGAATTGGGCTACACCACCCGCTCTTATCAGGAAACCTTGCGAGATGAAGCTCATTGGTTGAAAATGATGGGCAAAATTTAGTTTGTTGACCTGCAATTCTGGCGATTTCTATGCAAAAAGGCGAATGTTTCATGTGAAACGTTCGCCTTTTCCACTATCTTCTTTTTTCTTCTCAAATTGTTTCACGTGAAACATTCGTAATTCTTTTCTCTTCTCTTTTCTTCCGTTCTCTTCTCATAATTGTTTCACGTGAAACATTTGCAATTCTTCTCTCTTCTCTTTTCTTCCGTTCTCTTCTCATAATTGTTTCACGTGAAACATTTGCAATTCTTCTCTCTTCTCTTTTCTTCCGTTCTCTTCTCATAATTGTTTCACGTGAAACATTCGCAATTCTTTTCTCTTCTCTTTTCTTCCGTTCTCTTCTCATAATTGTTTACTATGAAAATCCCAATCCATCCAAGTATCAAAGGACACAGTTAATA
>CAJUDO010000033.1 GCA_910585405.1 uncultured Peptococcaceae bacterium
TTTTCATTTATTTCTCATTTTCTTTTCCCGTGCTGACCGTCTCGCTGACGACTTTGCTATCTTACCACCTCTTCACTCCCTTGTCAATACCTTTTTTCCTCCCTTTCGTCTTTTTATAATATAATTCGATACCGGAATTTGACGCGGCTGCCATTTTGGTACTCAATATTGTCAGGCGGTACTTCAACTGTACCCAGCAATTCCGCCCCCAACAATTCACAGGTGCGAATAGATGGGTAATTATCGGTATCACAGGTAATATCCACATATTCCATATGCGATTTTTTCGCATAATCCATCAATAATCGACATGCACGCGTTGCATAGTGATTTCCACGATATCTTTCGTCAATTCCATATCCAATATGACCTAAAATTGCCGTCTTATCACTGTCTCCCACACGTAAATCACATTGTCCAATGCGTACATTATTTAGTAAACGAATGTCAAAAAACAAAATGGGCATTTCTCCCATATCAGGATGTCCTTTAGGCAACATTTTCATCAATGTCAATTTTATCACATCATCCCGCATCCCATCTAACTCAATCACCCTATCCATCTCCCTGGCACTTTTGTTTCTCTTAGAAAATAATATATTATATTAGTACTTTATTCATTTTGCGCAAATATTTTTTGATAGATAGATTTTTTAACAATCTAATTCCAAGCTCACCGGACAATGATCGCTTCCCAATACATCAGTATAAATTTTTGCATCTTTTAACTGCGGTTGCAAACGGTCTGATACCAAAAAATAGTCGATACGCCATCCTGCATTCTTCTCCCGCGCCTTAAACCGATAAGACCACCAGCTATAGACTCCTTGCGTCTCAGGATAAAAATAGCGGAAGCTATCTGTAAAGCCGCTTTGCAGTAAGATTGTCAATTTGTTTCGTTCTTCGTCTGTAAATCCAGCATTGCGGCGATTTGTTTTCGGATTTTTTAAATCAATTTCCTGATGCGCTACGTTTAAATCGCCACAGAGAATTACAGGCTTCTTTTGATCCAATTCTAAAAGATACCCACGGAAATCATCTTCCCATTGCATCCGATATTCCAAACGCACTAATTCATTTTGAGAATTGGGCGTATATACCGTCACCAAATAAAACTGCTCCATTTCTAACGTAATCACTCGGCCCTCATGACTATGTATCTCTTGCGGCAAGTCATAGGATACGCCTAACGGCTTCTGCCGTGTAAATATGGCAGTACCCGAATAACCTTTCTTTTCTGCACTATTCCAATATTGTTCATAACCGGGCAATTCCAAACTCAATTGCTCTGGCTGCATTTTTGTTTCCTGCAAACAAAAGAAATCTGCATCCACCTCTTTGAAGAAGTCCAAAAAACCTTTTCCCATACAGGCTCTCAAGCCATTTACGTTCCACGATATCAATTTCATTGCAAGCCCTCTTTTCACAAATATTGTTTTTATTATAGCGGTTTCCTGATAGGAACACAACGACAGGATTGTTATAGTTATAAATTATATCATGATAATCTGAATGAATGGCTTAATCCTTTGCATATTTCTAAGAATAGTGCTAAAATAAATGATAGAAAAAGTTTTCACAAATAAAAAGACAGGAGTGTAGTATTATGCAAGATTTAAACGCTAATTCTTTTGAAGAAATTATTTATGATGAAGGACAGCCATGCCTGGTCATTTTCTCCAGAAAAAGCTGCCATGTTTGTCAGGAAGTTCATCCAATTCTGGACGAAATTGAAGAAGAATATGCTGGTAAAGGTTTCGGCTTCTATCATGTAGATGTAGAAGATGAAAAAGACCTGTTCAACCGTTTCTCCTTAAAAGGGGTACCACAGGTATTATTCTTTAACGACGGGGAATTTGTAGGTAAATTCGCTGGCAAAAAAGAAGAAGAAGTTTACACCGCAAAAATTGACGAAATTTTGGGTTAGCATTTATTTGTTAAAACAAATCCAAGAGGGTGTCCGTAAAGTCTTGAAATGACTTCATGGGCACCCTCTTTCCGTGAAGTGAAGAAAACGGCATATCATTAACTCTTTTCTTTTAGCCGCTAATATCATATGAAAAGTTCTTACTAAAAAAGGTCAATTCTCAAAGTAAACGAGAGTACTTGCATCTAGTTTGACAAAACGGCATAGCAAGTCCTATTTGAAAGTCAAAAAGCCAAGAAAACCTGAGTAAATGTGCACAAACAGGGCATATTTTCGTACAATATGTTTAGCATGACAAAAAGGCATTGCATTTAGTCTAAAAAATTTTTCAGAATAAAAGCGACACCTGAAAGGGTCGTATTGGCGCTCATTTTATTTGAGCAAAGAAGGCTTCAACACAATTTGCTCCGGAGGAATCTGGCTTTAGCAAACTAAAGGCAACAGCTTCTCCAACGGTCCTGACCGTGCAGGAAGGCAAATACTTCTAAAGGTGAACGGTCGCCCAGAGAGGCCCTGACATAGGAATTGATGTGAGACATCATGAGGCCAACCTTCTCCTGTGTCAGGTCATCAAAGGAAGCCCCTTTTGGACGAATGAGGCGGATGAACTCATGGTTGCGTTCCACATGGGGCTTCTGCCAGGAGGCCATAGGGTTGCAGTAAAAAACCTTTGTTCTGAGTGAACCGTCAGGAACGGTTTCAATAGCCGTTGTCTGTCAGGATCATCGGGAACAGTGTGGTAAACAAAAGGCCAAGCTCCTCGTAAAGGAAATTGATCTTGGACTGGACGCAGGCTACGGTGCTGCAGTCACACAAGAATGCGAGCATGAGTTGGGATTGAGGAAAGATAAGGGTCAACAAACTTTTTCCTCCAATTTGTCCAAAGACAGAATCCATCTCCACGGCAGACATCTCCGGATGTTCTTTTTGGAATGAGAGGTAGTCCTCAATCGTGCGTCCCTCACGGCAATGCCGGTCAACTTTCTTCTCGGGGCGGGGACGCTTTCTGGGCTTCAGCTTCACCACACGCTGCTGACCCAGAACTGTAGCGGAAAGTTGACGGTCTTTTACCAATCTCGAAACAGTGTTCTCAGAAACGGTAATAAATGCTCCCCGAACAACGCATGCATGGTGAATGGATTGCCCGTTTTTCAGCAGAGGGGAGATTTGTTCATCAATGTTTCTCAATTCCAGAGTGGTCATATTATATCCCTGCCGCGCTTCTGAAAGCAGAACGTGGTATTGCTGATCTGCCTTTTCGGGGTAATAAAAGGATTTTCTGAGGACACAGGAACTTTGTTTTTTGCATCCGTTACAGACATAGGGCGGTGTGGATAACCGTTCACATTTTTCCTCAATATAGTCCTGACAAAAGGAATTACACCTGGCGCAGGTGGCACATTTTCTTATGCAGTTTGGGTTATTCTCGCAAATGCCATAGCGGTTACATGTTTTTCGATGAACACAGCGATTTGAGACACGATGTGCGGCGCCCTTGTCAACGCGGGTAATGTGCTTGCGGATTTCTCTGGATATGGTAGAGCAATTCTTACCAAGTTCATTCGCAATTTGATTGATGGGTTTTTGTTCTTTCAGACCGGTGGCAATTGTTATCCGGTCAGATAATGTCAAATGTTTTGACATAGAATCACCTCCAAGGAGATGATACACGATTTTCAGAGTCGCGTTTACTTTGGAGATTAACATAAAATTTTCATTTGCAAAAATTTCAAAACAAAGTGTTGCCTTTTTCTATTTTTTATGCTATGCTTATGAAGTTCATTAATATTTATGCGGCTGTGGCGGAATTGGCATACGCGCACGTTTGAGGGGCGTGTGAGGCAACTCGTACGGGTTCAAGTCCCGTTAGCCGCATCTGGCGGCGCGAAGCAGAACAAAAATGGTTCATGTTTCGCGCTATTTTGTGTACCAGATAATAATAATCCAAAACCATTTTCAATCGAAGACGGCTTCGAATTTTTTTAGTATATCTTTTTGTGCTAAAGTAAAATCGGGCGGTATCGTTGAGTGATACAGCCCGATTTTGGCCCGCTTTACAGAACATTCCTATCATCTACTCCAGAGTTAGTCACGATAACCTTCACCGATGTGATAAGCAAGGCTCCCCTGACAGTAACTGCCACCAAGCATCTTTTCCAACACGACCTTAAATGCTTATAATTTATTTATATCTGTGTTGTCGCTTATTTATGGCTCGTGATGACATAAACGGCTCATGAGCTGGAACATTTTTTTGATGTCCACCGGCTTCGCCAAATGTTCATTCATTCCAGCCTCCTTTGCCATTGCAACATCCTCTTCAAATGCATTAGCTGACAATGCTATGATGGGCACAGCCTTTGCATCCGGTCGATTCAAGCTACGAATCACACGAGTTGCCTCATATCCGCTCATAACCGGCATCATCAGATCCATAAGAACACAATCAAATGTTTCCTGGGCGGATGCCTCAAATATATCTACAGCAGCTTTCCCGTCGTTTGCGGTCACTACATGAGCACCTTCCTCTTTAAGAAGGAACTCCACAATCTCGCGGTTGATCTCATTATCCTCCACCAAAAGGACCCGCATTCCAGTAATGTGATTCTGTACATCCTGCTCTGCATCCGCCAGCTGTGCACTCTGTACCGCATCAATTTGAAGAGGCAGGATAATCCGAAACACACTTCCTTTTCCGATCTGGCTATCTACCTCAATAGTCCCCTTCATTTGGTCCACTAGTTTCTTCACAGTGGACATCCCAAGCCCAACGCCATTATAGTTGGTTCTTGCATTTTGACCTTCCTGGGTAAACAGATCAAAAATATGCTTTTTAAAGTCCTCCCCAATACCTATTCCAGTATCTTCAATTACAAAACTATAGTTTGCAATTCCGTCCTGACAAGCGATTTCCTTTACCCGAACAAATACCGAGCCATGCGTACGATTATATTTAATGGCGTTATCAATGATATTCATCAAGATTTGTTTCAAATATATTGGGTTGCCGATCAGCCTGCTATGCGGCAGGACGGCTTCCTCCAGTATCAGCCGAATTTCCTTTTCCTCTGCCTGAGCAGAGGAGATCGCAATACAGCTTTCTAATATATCATGAAGGTCAAATAGTTCCTGCACCTCTTCCTGTCTTCCGCTTTGTAGCTTACTAACCCGAAGAACATCGTTTACCAGGGACAGCAGATGCTCCGTAGATATGCGAATCTTCCTGCGACAATCATTCTGTCGTTCTAGGTCATCCTGGCATCTCTCCATGATAGCCAGCATACCCAGAATCCCATTGATAGGTGTACGCAAATCATGAGACATATGGGAAAGAAATTCACTCTTTGCCGAATTTGCCTGTCTGACTTTCTCCAGCAGCTCCATAATAGCCTGTTCCTGTTTTTTTCTTGTCACCACGATCTCCGTGATATCCTGATGGTATCCATTCAGACAAATCCCCGGTTTTTTGAATGTTTTATCCGGCACACCTCCACAGCGAACATAAATTTTTCCAAGTTTGGGATGCTCCCATGGGTAAATTACCTCGGAGCGTCCGGTTTCTATAATATCCTGAACGGCTTCCTGCACCATCTCCACATAGTCTGGCTCAATATTTTCAAACCAGCTCTGATAACACTCCTCCGGCTCGATCTCGTCTGATACCCCCAAAAGGATTCTCATGGTTCGATCTGCATACATTCTCGGTGAACAGCCTTCTTCCATCTCGATGGTCCAAATGCCCACTCTGGCCCCCTCCAGAATATCCTCCAGACTCTGTCTCGTCTCCAGTTTATACTTTTCTTCTTGTTCCACTACGGCATTAACATCTCGCCGAGCAAAAATCACACAATTTCCGTTCTCTGTAGCAGAAAAATGAAGCTCCAGATGTTTTAATCCATACACACTGTCTTCCACCTGATACCGGACATAGAACTTCTTCCTGGTCTTGAGCTGCGCCAATACATAGGCCTTTTTTGTCACAGCCCGAAGCCGTTCCTGATCCCGGGGAATTACATACCTGGAAATATATCGTTCCATAGCCGCCTGATAACCGTTCCTAAAATCAATAACACCGTCTTGACGCATCCACTTGCTTTCCCGGTATATCTCACACTCGCCTGTATCGAAATTCACTTGACAGATTTCCAGATAGTCCACACTGAGAGCCTGTAGAACAGTATAGCTCCTCTTTTGAAGCTCTCGAACCAAATTCCGCCGTTTCAGGGAAGATACAATAAAGTATGCCGCAGTCTGAAGCATATTTGATGCATATTCCATTGACTTCACGGGTGGATTATCCACACCATAAAAACCGATAAGCTTTTTACCATCATAAAGTGGAACCACCACGAGAGAATGGATGTTTTGCCTCTTCAGAACTTCATATTGAAGAGGGACGGTCTCACGAATCTCCTCCAGCCTCTCAATAGCGATATGTTTGCCAATGCTGAAATTCTGATACCAGTCTGCGCATACCTCTGGTGGAACATTTTGAAGATTCTCCTTTTCCGGCTCCACTCCATCAGCAACCCATTCATAAGTATTGTCATCGCCGCCGAATTCATTCTGCTCAAATATATAGGTTCGTTCTCCGTTCAGCGCTCTCCCCAGATATTCCAGGAGCACCTCCAGTGATTGATCAGGGGTCTCCTTCATCAGAGCAACCCGAAGGCCCTCATTGATGATGGTTTCCAGATTTTGAACACCCTGCATATCATTATGCTGTTCCTGTTCTTCAACAACCGGCGCACATCCGCCAGTCCGCTCAAAATTCATCATTGAATCATCCATATATTTTTCTCCCATATAGACAGCTCCCTGACCACCATCATTACATTTACAGATTCCAACCCAGAACAGCACCCCGCTGAGATATTTGCTCCGAAATATTAGTATCGTTCTGCCTTATTCCTGTATGCTTTAATAGTGCCACTACAAAAAGTAATAATACCTATTGTATGATACCACATACTCTCCAATTGCGTCAATATAGGTATGTACCCGAATGGATGAATCACCCGTTTAGGAACGGAAAAAGTTAAAGGCCGCCCAATTTTGCTGATTTCACCCAGACTCTGCCCTCCCTGCATCATCAAAATCACTCTACTTATACTTTGAACTTTTTCCTTGAATTTTTTGTTTTTTCGATCTCACATCATTGACTAATGTATATACTTTTCCAAGTAAAAAAACATTATTCAGAAAATAACTCACTTTTTTCTAAATATTTTCCACGAATTTTGGCTACAAAACTGCAATAACTATACTAATGATTAGCTCTCTTGTTTTCCCCATATTTTTTGCTTTCTAAACTTATTATACTGTTGAATTCTCTATCGAAAATGTTACTTAGAATAGCCTTTCAGAGATTTCTTTTATTTCCAATTAAATTTTTTGAAAAATAAAAAACTTTCTGCAACTTTTTTCGCCCCAATTACATCTAAATAAATAAGATTGCATATCTTTTCTTTTGCTGAGGGGGGAGCACAATCAATTCATTTGAAATAAATTTATTTAGAAAATTACTTATTATCTAAGAAAGGATGTTTTTTATGAAAAAACTTTTCATTACCGGAATTACTGCTGCTGCAGTTCTCGCGACCTGCACAGCTACTGCATTCGCTGCACCATCTATAATTGTAAACAGCAATACCTTAGCCACAGACCAAGAACCTGTCATCGTAGATTCCCGTACGCTGGTTCCTATGCGCGCAATTTTTGAGGCACTTGGCTGTGAAGTAAGATGGGATGCTGACTCAAAAACAGTTTATGCACAAAAAGACTTGCAATATCTTTCTCTTACGATAGGAGACGATACACTCTACACCACAAAGGACACCATCTCCTTAGATGTACCGGCGCAAATCATCAATAATCGCACCATGGTACCGCTGCGTGCTGTATCAGAAGCTTTGCAGGCTACCGTATCCTGGGATGCCGCAACAGAAACAGTGACTGTACAGAGTGCCGCCCAGGGCAGCTACCCCTATACCGTAAAGACTTACACCGAAAATCAAAATGGTGTATCACTGGATATGGCTTATCCGCAATTCACCGCTGAAACCAATGTCAACCAAACAGTTCTTTCTGACGTGAACAAACAGCTGGCTGCTGCTTCGCACAGTCGCGCAACTGCATTGATGCAGGAACTGGCAACAGAAGAACCTCACTCTGCTACTGTGGAGGAACGCTTTGCCGTCACCTACAACAAGGGAAATTACACCTCTGTGTTATTCCAAACTGTACAGAATACTGGCGGAGCTCACCCTATGACATTTCGTAATGGAACAATTTATGATATGACAACAGGCAAAATACAAACGGCCGCGGATATTTTAAAATGTGAGCAAAAAGAGGTCGATAAAATGGTTCTGGATGGATTCACTGCCCAAATCAACGCAAAACCGGAACTCTTTTATGAGAATGCTTTGGAAGAACTCTCGCAAGCCATTGCACATCACAGTTACAACTATTACCTGACAGAAGACGGTTTGACCTTCTTCTTCCATCCTTATGATATTGCACCTTATGCATCAGGATTTCAGGAATTTACTGTTCCTCTGATGAAGTAATAGGAGGCAGCATGTTCACTATGTAGTTTTTAGGAAAACAGGCAATTTATCATGGCAAAATAAAAAAGAGAGCTTAAGTTATCCCTTCATTGGATTTGTTCAAATTCCTGAGGATATCTTAGACTCTCTTTTTTTATGCTTATTCCACTGTTTATTTTGTCAGTGCCGCTTCCAGCTGTGGAATAAATTCATCAATTTCAGCTTTACTGATAACCAACGGCGGCACAAGACGCAAAACATGTTCTCCAATACTGTTTATCAGAACTCCCTGTTTTAATAATTCAGCGGCAGCTGCCTTTGAAGAACCTGCCAGCTCGCAGCCAATCATCAATCCCATACCACGTACTTCTTTTATCATGCCTGGATGTTTTTCTCCTAGTTCCCGCAGTTGCGCACGGAAATATTCTCCCGTCTCCCGCACACCAGCAAGGAAATCATCATCCAGCAAAATACTGCAGGCAGCAAACCCTGCGGCAGTGGCAATCGGTGTGCCCCCAAAAGTAGACGCATGATCCCCTGGCTGGAAACAATCCGCTACTTCTGTTTTTGCTACAATAGCGCCCATCGGTACTCCGTTGGCAATCGCCTTCGCCAAAGAAACAATATCCGGCTCTAAATCAAAGTTTTGAAAGCAAAATGACTTGCCGGTACGTCCCAGACCTGTCTGCACTTCATCTAGAATAAGTAAAATTCCATGCTTGCGGCAAATTGCCTGTACTCCTTGCATATATTCCTGTGTCGGCACATGAATGCCACTTTCTCCCTGAATCGGTTCCAACATCACAGCGCAGGTTTCCGGACGAATTGCCTGCTCTAATGCGTCCAAATCCCCTAAAGGAACCGCAGAAAATCCTTCCGGCAATGGCATAAAGGGCTTTTGGTATTTTTCCTGCGCGGTAGCCGCCAATGAGCCCAATGTACGGCCATGAAAGGAATTTTTCAGCGTAATAATGTGATATTTTTCGCCCTTTCCCCACTTACGAGCCAACTTAATCGCCGCTTCATTGGCTTCAGCACCGCTGTTGCAGAAGAATGCTTTTCCCAACCCACTTTTTTCTACCAATAATTTAGCTAGCTTTACCTGATTCTCAATCCAATATAAATTGGAGCAATGCAACAGCTTTTCGCTCTGTTCCTGAATTGCTCTCACAACTGCCGGATGAGCATGGCCCAAAGAATTTACTGCAATTCCAGCCACTAAATCCAAATAATGCTTCCCATCCAAATCCCAGACATAACAGCCTTCGCCTCTGTCAATCACAATCGGTAGCCGTCCATAGGTATTCATCACATATTTCTGTCCATCTGCAATCACTTGCTCTGTTGTCTGGCTCATTTTATCTCGGCTCCTTTTACTACCATAGTACCAATCCCCTCATCAGTAAACAGCTCCAAGAGCATACTGTGCTCCAAGCATCCATCTACAATGTGTACGCTGTTTACCCCGCCGCGAATAGCCTCTATGCAGCAGTCCACTTTAGGAATCATTCCGCCACGAATGACACCTTTTTTCTTATAATCTTCTGCTTTTTCAAAATCCAAAACAGAAATCACATTGTCATTGTCATCCTGTACTCCATTAATATCCGTGAGCAGGAACATTTTATCTGCTTTCAGACTAGCTGCAATACTGCCAGCAGCAGAATCAGCATTGATGTTATAAACTTGCCCCATTTCATCGCAGCCAATAGGAGAAATTACCGGAATATAATCATGAGCAATCGCCTGATTAATCAGTTCCGCATCAATACCGCTTACTTCTCCCACAAACCCTAAATCTATTTCCTCTCCATCTACAACCATTTCTTTTTTATGCGCTGTAATTGTACCGCCATCCACACCACTGATGCCCATGGCTTTGCCACCTAGTTTTTGAATCATGGCTACGATTTCCTGATTGATGCGTCCCACCAGAACCATCTGCGCAACTTCCATGGTATCCTTGTCTGTCACACGCAGACCGTTGACAAACTCAGGCTCACCACCATTTTTTTCAACCCAATAATTGATTGCAGGACCACCACCATGCACAATCACTGGGTTGATTCCTACAAATTTCATCAGCACAATATCAGAAATTACTTTTTCTTTCATAATTTCATTGTGCATAGCATGACCGCCATATTTGATTACCACCGTTTTTCCAGAGAATTTTTTAATATATGGCAGTGCTTCCACCAATACCTGCGCTGTTTTCATTGCCTTTTCCAAAAGATCAACCCCTAAATTTATATATTTTTAATAATGATACAATTTTTCATCTGATAGTTTATCTGCGGTGCCGATAACAGCTCTCTGTCACCCGTTGTCACAAAATCCGTACTGCAGCCTCAGCTTCTGTAATCAGCATTAATTTTTACATAATCATATGTCAGATCACAGCCCCATGCAGTGGCCTCGGCCTCACCCATATTGAACTTCACTAAAATTTTTACCTTTTTTTGTTTTAGGGTTTCTGTTGCCTTTGCTTCGTCAAATTCCAATCCCATACCATTTTGTGCTACCTGTACATCACCGATAAAAATGTTTACTTTTTCAGGATCAAACTGCGCGCCCGAATATCCCGCCGCGCAAGCAATCCGTCCCCAGTTGGCATCATTCCCGTAAATGGCCGTTTTCACCAGACTGGAAGCAATAATGGCTTTAGCTGCTAAGCGCGCATCCGCTCTGCTCACTGCACCCATTACAGTACATTCCACCAATTTGGTTGCGCCTTCACCGTCTCCAGCAATTTTTTGTGCCATCGCGATACAGATTTCCCGCAGTGCTTGTTTGAACGCGGGGAAATCCGGACTGGATTCGGTGAGCAGTTCATTACCCGCCTGTCCATTTGCCAAAATCACAACCATATCGTTTGTGCTGGTATCCCCATCTACAGAAACCATGTTGAAGCTATCGTCGATATTTGTTTTGAACGCTGCCTGCAAAGCTTTATTGTCAATATTTACATCTGTAGTAATAAAGCCTAACATAGTGGCCATATTGGGATGAATCATTCCAGAGCCCTTAGCCATCGCACCAATCGTTACTACTTTGCCGTCAATACGCAACTGCACCGCCATCTCCTTACAGACGGTATCCGTTGTCATAATCGCCTTTGCCGCATCATGACCGCCATCGGCATACAGTGCCTTGCTCACTTTTTCCACACCGGCCTTTAATTTTTCCATTGGCAAGGGCATTCCAATCACACCAGTAGAAGCTACTACAACATCATCTTTAGCAATTCCCAGTGCTTCCGCAGTCCAATCAGACATCTGCCGTGCCTGCTCCATGCCCTTCGTCCCCATTCCGGCATTGGCAATACCGCTGTTCACTACAATAGCCTGTGCAGTTCCATTGGCTATATTCTGCTCCGTCACCTGCAAGGGCGCTGCCTTAAACTTGTTCAACGTATATACCGCTGCCGCCTGCGCTGGTACCTTTGAATAAACGATAGTCAAATCGCTGCGTCCAATATATTTAATTTCTGCGGCTACAGCTGCGGCAGTAAACCCTCGTGGACTGGTCACAGAACCATTTTCCAATATATTCATTCTATTCTCTCCTTTTATGACATTACGGATACATTACACCATAACGCAAACCCATTCCTTCATCCAGCCCCGTCAGTAGATTCATATTCTGAATTGCCTGACCGCAGGCTCCTTTTACCAGGTTGTCAATACAGGACACCACCACGATTCGTTTGGTGCGCCCATCCCAAATGGGTACCATATCACAATAATTTGAGCCTTGTACCAGCTTCGTGCATGGCATATCATCTTTGCTGCGCACACGTACAAATTCTTCTCCATCATACATCTCATGGTAAGCTGCTTCCAACAGTTCCTGGGTCAAGTCTGTTTTTGTTGCCTGCATGGTAATGGTGGATAAAATTCCTCTGTTTAACGGTACCAGATGAGGATTAAAACTAATAAGCAATGGATGTCCCGCCAAAGCACTCAGTTCTTGCTCAATTTCCGGCGTATGACGATGAGCCGCTACCTTATATGCGGACAGATTGTCATTACAGTCAGGGAAATGGGTATTCTGTGTTAAACTTTTTCCCGATCCAGTCACACCGGACTTACTGTCACAAACAATCGTGTCCAGTTTCACCCAGCCTTTTTTCAAAAGTGGCGCCAATCCCAAAATAATACTGGTAGGATAGCAGCCAGGGTTTGCTATCAATTGTTGTCCTTTAATTTTCTCCCGGTAAAGCTCCGGCAAACCATATACAATATCCGGTAATACTTCCGGCCAAGCATGTTCTGCGCCATACCAGGTCTGATAGGTTTCGTAATCGCGCAGACGGAAATCCGCCCCTAAATCAATCACTTTTTTGCCCATAGCAACCAGTTCTTTCGCCATAGCGGAAGACGCACCGTGAGGCAATGCCAAAAATACAACATCACATTGTGCATAATTTTCCGCTTTAATTTCACATTCCACTAAATTCATATATTCAAACAGCTGTCGGTGCACCACAGATACCGGATTCCCCACATTGCTGCGGGATGATGCCGCCACAATCTTCACTTCCGGATGGTTCAGCAATAGACGAATCAATTCCCCGCCTGTGTAACCGGTCACACCTACAATCCCAACTTTTACAGTCATATTCTTTCCCTCCTTGGAAAATATAAAAATAAGTATACATCTTTATGCATAATCATGCAAGAAGATTTCTCCATCTTTTTGAAAGAATTTACATTATTTATAGATTCTCTTGTTCTCCTAAAATATCCCGCATTTCTCTTTCTGGCATATAGTAAGAATGTCCCTTGCATCTAAGCCAGTTTCGCAGTATTATTTTATAATACTAAGAAGAAAATTACAATGGGTATCCGCAAATAAGACCAACAGGAGGAATTTTTTATGAATGCAGAAATTTTATGCATTGGCACAGAATTACTTTTAGGCAATGTCGTCAACACCAACGCCACCTATCTCTCTCAGCAATTGGCGCGGCTGGGCATTTCAGTATACCACCACAGCGTTGTCGGGGACAACGCCCAACGTTTAGCAGATGCATTGCGTATTGCCTTTCAGCGTGCCGACCTGGTAATCACTACTGGAGGTTTGGGGCCTACGTATGATGACTTATCCAAAGAAACCATCGCCAGCTATTTTCACCGTCCTTTGGTACTCCACCAGCCATCTTTGGACAATCTCCACGCATTTTATGCCAGTAGAGCCCGTAAAATCACACCTAACAATGAAAAGCAGGCCTATCAACCTGAAGGAGCTATAGTTTTTACCAATCATAGCGGTACAGCACCGGGAGCTGCCATTGAAGAAAACGGCAAGATAGCTATTATGCTGCCTGGTCCACCCAGAGAAGTAAAATTGATGTTTGAACGAGAAGTACTGCCTTACCTACAAAAATTTTCTGATCATATCATTGTTTCTCGCAATCTGCAACTATTTGGCATCGGAGAATCTCAAGTGGAAGCCCTTTTAAAAGAAATTATGATTCAAAACACCAATCCAACATTAGCTCCCTACGCCAAGGAAGGCGAAGTGAATCTGCGCATTACAGCCTCTGCATCCTCTGCCGAAGAAGGCTATGCTATGATGGAGCCATTGATGGAGCAAATCAACCAGGTAGCAGGAAACTATATTTATGGTATTGACGTGCCCGATTTACAAACTGCTTTAGTGAACTATCTTTTAGAACACCATATCACCGTTTCAGCGGCAGAAAGCTGCACTGGCGGGCTAGTGTCCAAGTCCATCACTGACATTGCCGGATGCTCAGATATTTATCCCGGCGGTGTATGCTCCTACTCTAACGAAATGAAAATGAAATGGCTGAACGTACAAGCCTCTACGTTAGAAACTCACGGCGCAGTATCAAATGAAACCGCTCTGGAAATGGCCCAGGGAATTCGCTTTGCCACTGGCTCCGATCTAGCCGTCAGCACTACCGGTGTTGCCGGTCCTGGCGGCGGTAGCGCAGAAAAACCGGTAGGCTTGGTATATGTCGCAGTTGTCGGAGAGAACTATCAACATGTAGAAAAGCTCAACATTTCTTACGGAGAACAGACCACCCGCGCCATGATTCGGCAGCGCGCTACCAAAAACGCATTGTACCAATTGCTGCAAGCTGCTAAAGCAATTTCCCAAACAAATCAATAAAACAGCTCTGGTTTATAAACAGTGCAAACGCGGCGTTTCTCGCTTCTATTACAGAAAACAGGGACGCTGCGTTTTCTGCCCCATGCTGCACGCCAAAGAAAAAAACTTTGCAGGACATTCTCTGGCCCTTTTGTGATACTACTTCTTTCACAGCCTGCGCTCCGCAATGTTTTACTGAAAAATTTAAGCACACTTTTCTTTTCCCTTCTGTGAAAAAATTTTAGCGCTACAAAAATGAAGATATTTTACAAGACGTTCTGTGATTCTGGAGGTACAATTGATGTGAAAAGGAGCGAAAGCACATGAAGAGAGAAACAAGGACGGTAATTTATGATGAGGAATTAAGAATAGAAGCCTACCGTTTTGAAGGTATTGTGCAGCCCTTCCCCAATCATTTCCATGAACATTATGTAATCGGGTTTGTCGAAAACGGTCAGCGCATCCTATCCTGTAAGCATAAAAAATACTACATAGAAAAGGACAATGTCGTGCTTTTCAACCCGGGTGATAACCATGCGTGTGTTCAAAATGACGGAGGAACTTTTGATTATCGTGGTTTTCATATTTCCAAAAATATTATGCTTGAACTAGCAGAAGAAGTAACAGGGAAACGGGAGCTTCCCGGATTTTCCTCAAACGTCATTTATAATGAAGAAATTACCTGTTATCTGTACCCGCTTCACAAAATGGTAATGAATGGCACCGCTGATTTTGGAAAAGAAGAAAATCTCTTATTCCTTATCTCCGCACTGATACAGAATTATGGACAGCCCTTTGAAAGCTGCGTGCCCGAATGCCAGCAGGAAATTGAAAAAGCCTGCGAGTTTATCCGGCAACATTTTCACGAACGGATTTACCTAGACCAGATCTGCCGTTATGCCGGCTTGAGTAAATCCACCCTATTGCGGGCGTTTACAAAATCGAAAGGTATCACGCCGTACCGGTATTTGGAAACCATCCGCATCAACGAGGCAAAAGCATTGCTGGGAAAAGGTGTGCAGCCCATAGAAGCCGCCATGCAGACAGGCTTTTCAGACCAAAGTCATCTCACAAATTATTTCAATCGTTTCATCGGGCTTTCCCCCGGTGTTTATCGCGATATATTTTTTGATAAAAATAAGCACGAGGAGTGGCAAGATGAAAAATAAAACGACTGCTGGACATTTAGCGGCGCTATTAACAATTGTTATCTGGGGAACAACCTTTATCTCTACTAAAATCCTATTGACTGATTTTCAACCTGTAGAAATTCTGTTCTTCCGTTTTGTTATGGGCTTTTTAGTTTTATGTACAGCTTACCCCCGAATATTAAAAACTGCAAACTTTAAACAGGAATTGGTTTTTGCCCTCGCAGGACTGTGCGGTATCTGCCTATACTACCTATTAGAAAACATCGCTTTAACCTTTACCATGGCCTCCAATGTAGGAGTAATCATATCCGTTGCTCCATTTTTTACGGCAATTTTAGCACATTTATTTATGAAGTCAGAAGAAAAACTACGTTTGCAATTTTTTATAGGATTTGCCATTGCAATGTTGGGAATCATTTTAATCAGCTTGAATGGACAAAAATTAGCGCTTAACCCTATAGGTGATTTTCTCGCGATGATTGCCGCTTTTGTGTGGGCTTGCTATTCCATCTTGACAAGAAAAATCAGCAGTTTCGGTTATCCCGTTATTCTCTCCACCCGCCGAACATTTTTCTATGGAATTTTATTTATGATACCGGCATTGTTCATCTTCGATTTCCAGGCGGAGCTTTCCCGATTCACCAATATCACATACCTATTCAATATTCTCTATTTGGGATTAGGCGCTTCTGCACTCTGCTTTGTCACATGGAATTTTGCCGTAAAGGAATTGGGCGCAATAAAAACCAGCGTGTATATCTACATGGTCCCTGTCATCACAGTTGTTACGTCTGTTTCAATTTTGCATGAACAGCTGACTTTATCCGCAGGAATAGGAACGGCTTTGACTTTGATAGGATTATTCCTGTCGGAACATAAGACAAAAGGCTCTGAAAATGAGCCTGCCAAATG
The DNA here is from genome assembly GCA_910585405.1 of uncultured Peptococcaceae bacterium. Classification (GTDB taxonomy): domain Bacteria; phylum Bacillota; class Peptococcia; order Peptococcales; family Peptococcaceae; genus UBA7185. The sequence goes on from CAJUDO010000033.1 coordinate 16,665, forward strand.
ATACAGCAGGCAATCCGTTTTAAGATTTCCTGCTGTATCATGCTGTTGTAAAAACAGCAATTATTCAATTTTTGATGGTTTGCTGCGCAAAATTCAAGCTCTGTACATTATCCTTTCAGATTTTTCAAAATTTCGGGGTTATTTGAGCGCATCACTCCAAGCATCTGACACGTTTCCATATCTGAACAAGCCCCGCACGTTGTCACGCCTTTTTTTAACGCACACTGACGAATATCACAAAGGCTATCACAGAATACCGTTTTCACGCCCTCAGCACGGCAGCCTTGACAATTGATATGTTCAGGCAAAATGGGGGCACTATTTAGCTCAGCCCATAATTTTGCAGTTTTTTCACGCAGCGCTTGATCATCATGAACCGTCGCAAGATATGCGTCGCATTTTTCACAGTCCAGCCCACAATATGAAATCATCTTTCTCACAGCTATCTTCCTTTCCAATTCAAATTTTTGCTATTTCTCATCAATATGATTATACCATTTATCCAGCACAATCACAATTCCCTGCCTCGCCGTGAAAATATTCAATTCCCCAATACATGACTTTTCCCTTTTTTACACATACTACATGCAAAAAGGAGGAGTTCTTATGAAGTATTTCATCTTCCCTAAAAGCCACTGCAAATTGATTTCTGTAGTACTTTGCGCTGCTCTTGCAGCGGTTATCCCAACGCCGCAGCAGGAGCAGGTCTATGCTGCCAGCGGCACCTATGGCAAAAACGACGTCATGGTTCTGGCAAAAATGATTCACGGAGAAGCGCGCGGCGAATCCTATGTAGGCAAAGTTGCCGTAGGCGCCGTAATTCTCAATCGGGTAAAAGATAAAAAATTCCCTGACAGCGTATACAGCGTATGTTTCCAACCCGGCGCCTTTGACGCTGTGGCAGACGGTCAATATTATCTGGAGCCAAATCAGTCCTCCATCAATGCCGCCAAAGCTGCCATAAACGGATGGGATCCCACCTATGGTGCGTTATATTACTGGAATCCTGCCACCGCCACCAGTAAATGGATTTGGTCCCGTAAAATTATTACACAAATCGGCAAACATGTATTTGGAGTGTGACCTATGAAACGAGAAAATCATCTATTATTAGCGATTATTGGTTTGCTAATTTTGCTCCTTTTAGGTACATTCTGGTGGGGCAACCGCAAAATTGAACAATTGGAATCCCAACAGCAAGCCGTTGCCTATCAGGCCGAAGGACAATACCAACGCAGCTTCGGTGGTCTTTCTGATTCAGTCAGCGCCATGAACGAACAGTTGGCACAGCTTTTGGTCACTACCAGTCAAGAACAACTGCTGCTGGGACTGTCCAGCTTGTGGCGGGAGGTATACAACGCAATCAATCATCTGGGCGGACTGCCTGTGGCCATGAATGAGCTGGAAAGCACCGATTTGCTTTTAAACGACGTCGCCGAGTACAGCTATTACTTGTTGCGCAAAAACGTGTTGCAGCAAAAGCCATTGTCCCAACAGGACTGGGACCAGTTGGAGGAATTTTATAACCGTTCCCGCGTTGTGCAAAATGAACTGGAGCAACTCGGGAGCCGCATCTTAAATGAGAATGTTCAACTTTCACTCATTTCGCTGGAGGACGAAGAAAGCGCATTGGCCACGACCTTTCGCAGTATCGAATCCCAAGTACATGCTTTTCCTGAACTAAAATTTGAAGAGGGCGTACGCCGGATTGAACCGGAGCCTCGCGCTATTGCAGGAGAGCAAATCACCCAGATTGAAGCAGTGTCCTCAGCCGACACTTTCTTAGATATGCTGTTAATCAAACATGGTCTGGGCAAAGTAGAATTTACCTCCCAAGACACCAAAATTCCTATCTATGGAGTGCGCTATCAAAATGAATCGGAAGACACGATTCTTTATGTAGAGGTGAGCCAAAAAGGGGGACAAGTACTGCAGTTCTATCAAACCAGAGAAGTAGCCCAGGCTAATTATGACACAGAGGATGCCATTGCACAGGCTAAAAGTCTTTTAAACGAGCTTCACTTTTCCGATATGGCCTGCATAGATGTAATCCTTGATGAAAACATCGTGGATTTAACCTTCGTACCCAAAATGGACGGCATTTACATTTACTCCGACATGGTCAAGCTACAAATCGCTTTAGATGACAACACATTGCTCAATTTTGATCAGACCAGCTACGCAACACGCCATTACCAGCGTCAGCTCCCAGCCCCTGTTCTCAGCAAAGAGCAAATCCTGCAAAACCGGAATCCCAATTTTCAAGTGGAAACGGTCCGGCTAGCGCTCATCACAGACGAATATAGTATTAATGAAATTCTCACCTATGAAATACAAGGCACTGTCGTAGGTGAAACCTTCTCTGTTTTTGTAGATGCTGCAACTGGTCAGGAAATTCGCATCGTACGTCGTTGACGTTGTTTCTCTAAAGATCTTATCCATGCCAATTAAATAATTTTATGTACAAATCTCAAAATAGCTCTTATATAGAGGCGAAAAAAAGATTATAATGTAAGTATAAAGAATTTATTGGCGCTTTATGACTTGTCATCTTATTAATTTTCCATTGGTGAAAATTTTTATGAAAAGGCTGTCGCACTAAACATTTACCGTCTGTAGACGGCGTTCCTGCGGCAGCTCTTTTTATCTCTTTTTCTATTGCGCCAAACATTTGTTGCAAAGGAGGGAGCACTATGTTTCAAATTGGTGATTATATCATTTATCGCAACACCGGTGTGTGCCAGGTAGTACAAATCGGTATTCCGGAAAATTTTTCTATATTAGATTCGGACGTACAATATTATTTCCTAGAGCCATTGCGCGGCTCTGGCGTTATTTACATTCCTGTAAATTCCACTGTATTCATGCGGCCTGTCATCAGCAAAGAGCAGGCAATGGAGCTAATTGCCTCCATTCCCACCATTCCAGAACAGCCTGACTACACCAAAGACCAGAAGGCATTACATGAACATTACAAAACCTTATTGCAAAGTCATGATTGTACAGCATTGATTCAATTAATTAAAAATATTCACAAAAAAAGCGCTGTACTGACCGCCAAAGGAAAAAATGCAGGTAAAACCGATCTGCAATATAAAAAGCAGGCCGAAACTCTGCTGCATGAAGAACTCTCCATCGCACTGGGTATTCCTGTAGAAGAAGTACCCGCTTATATTCGCAGCCAAATAGAAAATACCTCACTGGCATAGACATCACACCGATCGTCGGGCTCAATTATTACAACTATAATTGTCCCTCCTGATCGGTTTGTTTTGTTTGCAAATATGCAATATATTTTTCCCCCCACTGCTGTAAACTACCCAATACCGGCATAAATTGCAGTCCAATTTCGCTTAGACTGTATTCTACCTTAGGTGGAACCTGCAAATATTCTTTGCGTATTACCAAACCATTCTGCTCCATCTGCTTCAGCTGTTTGCTCAATGTCGCGTGGGTCATCTCCGGCATTCTGCGCAGCAATTGATTAAAGCGCACCGGTCCGTCACTGAGATAGTGCATAATCAAAATACACCATTTTCCCTGCAGCACCTTCTGCGCCGTAAAATAAGGACATCTTCCAAACAAATCTTCACCCATTATACTTCCTCCCGCTACCATATATAATCCGACATGGCTCTGTTTCCTACTATCATACCACTGCATTTCCTATACGTAAACTGACTAATTTTCTTTTTCAAGTTATCTCCCGCAAAACTTCTTACACACAAAAAACTGCCGGTGAACAATCTTTTGCTCACCGACAGTACTATTTCTATTATTCCATATCACACACTATATGGGAATACTTTCCTAGATTCCCTCTACACAAAAACTCAATGCCTTGGATTTATTTACTTTTTTACGAATCCGTTGCACTGCATTGTCCACTGACTTGTTTTCCAACTGTAATGCCAATGTAATCTCATTATAGCTCATACCCATCATACGCATGATCAGTACATTCAGCTCCATTTTAGATAATAGTGCTGTGATTTTTTGCATAATCTCCGCATACGTTTCCCGCTCTACCACTGTATTCTCCGGCGATACAATTTCACCACTGGCATCCCGTTCAATCAAATACGCAGCTTTTCCTTCTATTTGTTCATCATTTTCATTGTAGTTGGACATAGACACTGCCTCGTTCAACACCATATGTTTCTTGCGGTTAGAACGTTTCACACAGGAGTCCAACTCCCGTTTGATGCACAAATAAGCAAAATTCTTAAATTGTTTTCCGCTCTCCAGTTTATAGCTTTTCACACTCTGCATAAAGCCAATCATCGCTTCCTGCATCAAGTCGTCCCGTTCGCCATCTTTCAAATAGTACTTATCACAAATGTAACTCATCAATCCCTGATATCGCTTCAGCAAATACTCCATGGCTGCTTCATTACCCTGTTGCGCTGCCTCAATTATCTCTTGTTCCGGCTTATCTGCAAATTCCATGCAACTTCCTCCTAATCGGTTTCCTGAAATAGTTCTGTAGATAAATAACGTTCTCCTGTATCCGGCAATATCACTACAATACACTTTCCGCTGTTTTCCGGACGAGCAGCAACCTGTTCTGCAGCCTTCATTGCAGCACCAGCGGAAATGCCCACCAAAACGCCCTGTGTCTTTGCCAGCATGCGGGATTCTGCCATCGCTTCATCCCCATCAATCATCAAAACCTCATCAACCAAACTTAAATCTAAAATAGACGGGATAAATCCAGCGCCAATCCCCTGGATTTTGTGAGCGCCTTTTGGATGCCCATTAATCACTGCAGATTGCAATGGCTCCACGCCAATCATTTTTATATTTTGGTTGTATTCCTTCAGTCCTTTGGCAATCCCGGTAATCGTGCCGCCAGTACCGATGGCAGCAACTACGATATCCACTTTACCTTCTGTATCTGCATAAATCTCTTGCGCTGTCGATGCATAATGCGCCATAGGATTGGCCGGATTATCAAACTGACCGCACATATAGCTACCCGGAATTTCCTTGAGCAAGGCTTCCGCTTTGGCGATAGCGCCTGCCATCCCATCGGCCGCCGGCGTCAGCACAATCTCTGCTCCGTAAGCCCGCAACAGGCTTTGCCGCTCCTGACTCATATTCTCTGGCATGGTCAAAATCATTTTATATCCTTTTACTGCAGCCATCAGCGCCAATCCTACACCAGTATTGCCGCTAGTAGGCTCTACAATCGTAGCGCCCGGCTGTATCTTTCCCTTTTCTTCTGCATCCTGCAGCATATACGCACCCACTCTGTCTTTGATGCTGCCGCCCGGATTAAAAAACTCCACCTTTGCCAGAATATCCGCCTTTATCTCTGGATTTTTCAAATGCATCCGCACCAACGGCGTGCGCCCAATTAATTCTCCGATATTATCATAAATCATCTTTTGTCACCTTCAAAATAGAATTTCCATATTTTCTATAGTATTCACCCAATAATTCAAATCATACTGCCAATAGCTAATCTTTTTTGTTTTTCTATTATAAGTGTACGCGATTCAACCTGAGAATGCAAGGGTTCCTCCTCTTTTTTTACTATTTCCCGAAGATTATTCAAAATTCAACCTATTTTTTGCACTTTTCTTGACACTTTCCACAAAATTCAGAAAAAATTTGGCTACATTTCTGTGAAAACAAAATTGAGATAGTAGAGTGACAAAGCCTTCTTCATGAGCTTTGTCACTCTACTACCTCAATATGCCAGTCTAATATTTACATTTTAAAAAATACTTTTGTTAATGCGAAAGCTAAAAAATTTTATTTATTGTTTTCGCTGCAGCGCATACACATCTATGCGTCTGTTTTCCACAGAAGGATTCCGCCGTCTTACATCGGCCAGATACTCTAAATCAATCTCCGCCAGAATGACACTCGGCTTGTCAGATGCACGTGCAATCACAGTTCCCCATGGGTCCACAATCATGCTGTTGCCATAAGCCACAAATTGCTCCTTTTGCCCCACCTGATTGGGCGCTACAATATAACAACCGTTTTCAATGGCCCTCGTTCGCAGAATTGCTTCCCAATGATCCTTTCCGGTAGGCATCGTAAAGTTGGCAGGCAAAAAGATAATTTCTGCACCCTCCAACCGCATCAGCCGAAACAATTCTGGAAAACGCATATCATAGCAAATAGCAAACCCCAAATGTCCCAATTCCGTTTTCACCGTGACGATTTCATGTCCCGGCTCTTTTCTGGCAGATTCCCGCACGCTGCTGCCATCAGGCAAGGTCATATCAAAATTATGCAGTTTGCTGTAACGCGCCGCGATTTCCCCCTGCGGATTGATGAGCACAGTCGTATTATACGTACGTGTACCCTCCGGATTCACCTCACTGATACTGCCTCCGTGAATCCAGATATGATGCGCTCTGGCCTTCTCTGCCAGCAATGCTGTGGTGGGACCGGGAATGGTCTCCGCATATTGGGGTTCCTCGCTGAGAATATTTACAACCTCTGGGAAAGCCACCAGCTGCGCGCCCTTTGCCGCCGCCTCATCAATAAAAGCGCCCATCTGCTGCCAATTGGCCGCTTTATCATTTTGTGTGTCCATCTGCACCGCTGCAACCATAAATTTTTTCATTCCAATGCCCCCTATTCTGTCCAATGCATCGCTTTACTTACCGCCTTTTGCCACCCGCGACAATTTTCATCTCGTACCGTTTGCTCCATCTGCGGCGCAAATTGCTGCTGAGCATGCCACCGCTGCGCAATTTCTTCCTTACTGCTCCAATAGTTGACCGCCAGCCCAGCCAGATACGCAACACCCAACGCTGTAGTTTCCGTAATGGCAGGCCGTTTCACCACACAATTTATAATGTCCGCCTGAAACTGCATTAAAAAATCATTGCGGCACGCACCTCCGTCCACTTTCAGTTCTGTTACTGCCTGACCAGCATCCTCCGCCATCGCCTGCAGCACGTCATTGGTCTGATAAGCAATGGCCTCCAACGCTGCCCGCACAATATGGCTGCGCCCTGCGCCCCGCGTCAAGCCAAAAATACTGCCTCTGGCATACATATCCCAATAAGGCGCGCCCAGTCCTACAAAGGCCGGTACCAAATAAACGCCGCCATTATCCTCCAGAGACGCCGCATAGGTTTCACTTTCCGCCGCCGTTTCCAATATCCGCAATTCATCCCGCAGCCATTGAATCACTGCGCCGCCTACAAAAATGGAGCCTTCCAGCGCATACTCCACCTCGCCATTCATCGTGGCGGCAACCGTTGTGATGAGTCCATTTTTGCTGGAAATAAATTCTCTGCCGACATTCATCAGCAAAAAACAGCCTGTGCCGTAAGTATTCTTTGCCGACCCTTTGGTAAAGCAAGCCTGACCAAACAGCGCCGCCTGTTGATCACCGGCAATCCCCGCTATGGGTACCTGAACGCCCTCGCTTTGAACATAACCATAAATCTCTGAGGAATTGCACACTTCTGGCAGCATACATTTGGGGATCTGCAAGCGCTCCAGCAATTTGTCATCCCATTTTAGTTCTCTGATATTATATAGCATCGTGCGGGAAGCATTGGTATAATCCGTCACATGCACAGCGCCCCCTGTCAGCTTCCACACCAGCCAACTGTCAACTGTACCAAATAAAAGCTCTCCTTTTTGCGCCCGCTCTCTGGCGCCCGGCACATGGTCCAGAATCCAACTGATTTTCGTCGCCGAAAAATAAGCGTCAATTACTAGCCCTGTAGTCTCCCGGATATAATCGCTCCATCCTTCCGTCTTCAGCTCATCACACAGCGCCGCAGTCCGTCGGCACTGCCACACAAGCGCATTATAGATAGGTCTGCCTGTCTCCTTTTCCCATACAATGGTCGTTTCCCGCTGATTGGCAATCCCAATTGCCGCCACATCCGCCATCGTAATGTCCGCTTTAGCCAGAGCCTCCTGCAGCACGCCGTACTGTGTCGCCCAAATTTCCATCGGATCATGCTCCACCCACCCCGGCTGCGGATAAAACTGTTGAAACTCCTTTTGTCCCACAGCCACGATTCTTTGCTCATGATCAAATACAATGGCACGGGAACTGGTGGTACCCTGATCCAATGCAACAATATATTTCATAAACAGTCTCCCCTTCTTTTCATGTATTTCTATTATACGGGAAAAACCATCCGCAGTATACCCTTATTTTCTATCTCTTGAGCCACCAAATCAGAATGTAGACAGTGCTTAAAAAGTTTGACGGAGAATAATTTTATCAGTTTGAAACTTGATTGTATTAATCGTTTGAACCAAGCAGAGAAGCTTCTTTAGCGCAAGGAAACACAATAAGAGCAGGAACATAAGGCATGTTGCAAAACCGCATATTCTAATCCTGGAAAAAGATAAGAAATCCTTTCAATGGCAACACAAAAAGCCCAGTAGCTACACTACTGGGCCTTCCATCTTGCAATATTTCAGCTTATTCGGCAACAGGGTATACACTCACCTGTTTTCTGTCTCTGCCTTTTCTTTCAAATTTTACGATACCGTCCACTTTTGCGAATAAAGTGTCATCGCCGCCAATGCCTACATTGTTACCCGGATGAATTTTGGTACCTCTCTGTCTGTACAGGATATTACCTGCCAACACAAACTGTCCATCTGCTCTTTTTGCACCCAGACGTTTGGATTCGGAGTCACGACCGTTCTTAGTAGAACCTACCCCTTTTTTAGATGCAAATAACTGAAGATCTAATTTCATCATTTCAATGCACCTCCCTTAATTCGTACATTTTGGATAGAAATATATTTGGGATACGTTTCCTGGAGATCTTGCAGCCCTGTAACCAGTGTCCGCAGAATAATCTGCGCCATCTGCTGCTGTTCCCGAGTTAAGCTCTCAGGCAGCTGATAAGACAAATAGCCGTCCTCACTCTGCACAGAACCCTCTACGCCTAATTGCTGCTCCAAACTATTGACCACCGTAATGGACAAAAAAGAAGCTGCCGCGCAGACAATATCCTGACCGCTGGGCGCATACCCGGCATGTCCTGATATCTGAAATCCCTCTATTTTTTTTCCCGATTTGACTATTTTTGCTCGAATCATAAGCTTACGCTTCGATTTTTACAACAGTTGCTTTTGTGAAAGGCTGACGATGACCTTTCTTTCTGCGGGAATTTTTCTTCGCTTTGTATTTGTATACAACGATCTTTGGAGCTTTGCCGTTTTCCTCAACCTTCAGCTCTACTTTCGCGCCAGCCACATAAGGAGCGCCAACAGTCAGCTGACCGTCTTTGTTTACCATCAATACTTTGTCAATCACAGCAGTTTCGCCCACTTCAGCGTGCAACAGTTCTACTGTAATCACATCGCCTTCCTGAACCTTGTATTGTTTCCCACCTGTTTCAATAATTGCGTACATTCTCTGCACCTCCTTCAAAATACTCGCCTGCACTTAGGTAACGCTGTCTTGCTCCTGCGTTTTCAAACCCAGCCCGCGCGGTTTCGGCACACAGTGCCTACAAAATAGAATTATACAATTCTTTCCCCCCGAAGTCAACGAAAATCGCAGAAAAATCTATGAATTTTTTCACATGTCACTGCCATGCACGTTGGCTGTCTGTTTTACAAAAAAAAAGCGGTATGAGCAACTCATACCGCGAATTTCCTTGGCTGGGGTACTAGGATTCGAACCTAGGGATAACGGAGTCAGAGTCCGTTGCCTTACCGCTTGGCGATACCCCAGCGAAAATCACAAGTCATATTATAACACAGATTTTTCGTTTTGCAAGGGTTTTTTCATATTTTTTCAAAAAAATTTTCAAAAATTTTTCTTTTCCACAGACACCCCCCTGGCGCAGCGCCACGTTCCCTCTTCTAGCATTTTCTCCGAAAAGGTTTTGTATAGTTGCCAATGGCCACTTGCGGTAGTTGTTCCTCTAAAATTTCCAGAAAGGCCGGTACGCCCAAGGGTTCTCCCTGCAGCAATGCAAGGATAGGCTTCATCGTTTCGGGGTCAATATTCAAATTGCGCACCTGAATTGCTTTTACCCCGCAATCCTGCACCAGCTGCAACAAACTTTCCACCTCATCAGCACAATCATTGATCCCGGGAAATGTCAGCAGATTTAGGTAAGTATACACACCATGGTCGGCAGCATAACGCAGCGACTGCCGCACATTGTCCAGCGTATAATTTGTAGGCCGGTAATAGGCATTGTACACCGCATCGGTACCGCTGTTCAGACTGACGCGCAACGAATCAATTCCGGCATCCACAATCTTTTTAATTCCCTCTGTATTGCCCGCATTGGTATTCATATTGATGGTGCCATTACTGGTCTGGCGGCGAATTTCTGTGATTGCTTCTGCAATCAATTCTGCCTGCATGCTGGGGTCTCCCTCGCAGCCCTGACCGAAGCTGATAATACCGTCTTCCGCCTCCTGCAGATGATGCACCGCCAGCTCCACGACCTCCTGCACCGTAGGCACAAACGTCAACCTGCTCTGCGGCGACGGGCAACACTCGCTGGGCTGCAGCGAGATACATCCCAGACAACGGGCATTGCACACCGGCGATACAGGAATGCCCCCCTCCCAACGATGATAAAAAATATTCTGTGCCGTAAAACATCCATACTCCAGCGCACAGTGTCCCAACTGTTTGAGCAGTCTATTTTCAGGGAACTTATTCTTTAATCCCTCCACCAGTTCCGCCAGCTCATCGGTATTAAAAAAGCGGGGATTCCATTTATAATCCTCATCCGTGGGCACTGCGGCCACATACAGCTCTCCGTCCTGGGCAAACACTGCCGAATATCCAAACAGCGGCAGACTGTCCGCCCCTTCCTGATTCATAAAAGCAGGCAGCAGCGTGCGGGTATAGCCCTGCGGCAGCAGCGCGCCCATCACCCAGCCCTCGCCGGGATACAGCACAAACTGGTCCTCATCATTAATCACCACCGGCGCCCGGTTGGGAATCATCGTCAAACTGGCGCCCTCCGGCAGCGGAATCACCTCTTCCTCGCTGGGCTCTACAAAATTAGCTCCCAGCAACCCCAAACCAAAATAATCCTCATCAATATAACCGTTTCCATCCTCATCAGCATACACAAAATGGAACATCAGCGCTCCCCCTCTATCTCATCATTCTATCCAATTCTGTTACAATAAATGAAACTGCACCCAGATGCAGTTCTCTATAAACCCTGCTGGGTTTGTAGATTCTCATTAAAAGTTTCTTTTATTTTACAAGATCTATTTTCTATTTGCAATAGGATGCCTGCGGCGCTTTTTCGCCTGCGGTGGGCAGATTGTTTTTGTTTGCTACCCATTGATTTTTTGCTATCCTTTGCCCTATTCCTCCGCGGCTCTGGACATTTCCTCGGTTGTCCGCTTTTGTCAAACTGCGTTTGCCGCAGCTAGGATACCCATCGTCAATATCCATCCCAAGTCGGAATTTTGGCAAAGGTAGCGGGAGAAGGAAAACCATAGAGCGGCAGCAAGTGCCCTGAAATAACATTTTGTTGAAAGTCGCTATAGCCTAAGCGGAGGATTTTTTGTATCTGGCTAGGCGGCTTTGGATTTTTTGAGCGACGCATACTAATGGTACGCAAGGCGAGGAAAATCCAAAACAACGACGCCAGATGCGAAAAAGACCAGCGTAGCCGGATTCAGCAGAATTGGCAATGCAGACAACAGGTTTCCCTTCTGATTGCAATGGCAACACTGCGCAAAACAACTGTATGGTTGGTTATTTCAGACAATACTTGGTTATCAAAAATGTTTACTATGAAAATCCCAATCCATCCAAGTATCAAAGGACACAGTTAA
>CAJUDO010000034.1 GCA_910585405.1 uncultured Peptococcaceae bacterium
GCAATCTATGTCTCTCTTTTTCTTATCTGAATTTGCGCAACTTATTATACCTTATAAGAGATTTTTTTGATAGACAAGAACTGTCTATCCTGCTCTGTATACTAATGAATATCAGGTAAGTATATCAATTTGGAGAACGGAGGAACTCGTATGGAAGAAGATGTTGTAGAAAGTAAGGAAAGAATGAGCATGACAGGAAAATCAACAACTGAGCTGCTGCAGCAAGGACGGGCTACATGGAGTGAAATGCAGCAGAAAAAACAGGCATGGCAAGAGCGTGAGGCCATACAGAAGCAGAAAGAAGAGGCTGCGGTAGACAGCTTTGAGACAGTACCAGGGAAGATTGTGATAGGCAGTATTTTTGTGTTGGCAATACTATTTACAGTAGGAACTGCCAAAAGCATTCTAGGCGGAATTGGCTGGTTTATACTGAGCTTTTTTATTTTTACCCTAGTAATTGGGGGACCATATATGCTGATTGACGAGAAATATTTCAAACCGAAGCGTTTGGAGGTCTATCAGGAGAAAAAAGCGAAACAGGGATCGACAGCAGATGAGAATGATATTGCAGCTTTAAAGAATGAATATGATGTCTTGGCTGCTGCGGAAGAAGTCTGCTGGTTGGTGCAGAATGTCCCGCAGGCATATCTCAACGATACTGCCTTGAAAGAACTGGAGGCGATTGCTTTAACCAATCCCAATTTAGCCGTGAAGGATATTCTTACGGTATATGAGGTGCGGGCCACCAAAGAACCAGCCGTCACACAGGCTGCACAGGAAAATAAACAACCTGCTGCCGTGGGAAATAATAGTGTTGTTAACCAGATCACACTGACAGATTTAAAAAGCCCGAAAAGCAAATGGCTGGCCTTTATTTTATGTCTGCTGCTGGGTTGGCTGGGATTTCACCGATTTTATGTAGGAAAAGTTGGCACTGGCTTGATTTATATGTTTTCGTTGGGCTTGTGCGGTGTAGGCGTGCTGATTGATTTGGTTGTTATCTTGTTAGGTGGGTTTAAAGACTGTAATGGACGAATGCTATAAAATTTTCAATCATGAAATGGGAGATGGGGAAATATGGAGTTAAAAGATGAAGAGATTTTGCGCGCCATGATTGGCAAAAATGCAGATCATTATTTAGAAAAGTTTAAACAGTTGGAACGGGGTGAAAAGCCGAAATATCAGTGGTCCGCATTTTTGATAGGGCCGTTGTTTCTCTTATACAGAAAATGCTATGATGTCTTTGCCAAATATCTTGCCGCGCCTCTAGGCTTGATGATGGCAGCCGTTATTATGAGTGGAATTGGCTCTGGATTGCTGTTTTCTAATGCTGGAATAAGTGCAGCATTACTGATGATAGCTGGCGTTCTCTCAGCAGTCGCTAATATTTGGGCTATTGTTGTTGCAATTTTATTGGGCCGAAAGTTTCCTAAGTTATATTTTGAGCATTTGACAGCATTGAAAGATAGGGAGCAAATTTATGATGTAGAGCATAGCCAAGCAACCATCAAGCAGTTTGCCACAAGCGATGTGCGGATTCCTATCGCTTTTATAGGCGGTTATATTGTAATCATTTCTATCTTTTCTATGGTATTGCCAGGCGTGTTGTTGAACAGAAGCTTATCTATTGAGCCAGATATATCAATGACCGATACCTTTTTAACAGAGCCGGCAACAGAGAAAGATACGGAGCTAAAAACCGGCGGATTACTAGATTTATCTATGGATGAACTCTATTTGCAGATGCTGGACAAGTCTTGGGTAAACGAAACCACAGGTGATACGCTTTATATAGAAACTGGCGGCATTTCTGCAACGGATGGTCTTGTATATGAAAACGGTGCATATATCGGAAGTTATAGTGCCTATGGAGTTTATGGTTCTGAGAACCCAAATGGCGCAGTTCCGGAAGAGGGTTTTCAATTAGAAATATGGTTGGAAGACGGGACCAATATAGGTTCTCTGTATGAAGTACGGGCTGCTGATGCTGAGCGGTTACGTATTTATGATACTGTGACAGGCGTATCCTGCCAGTATAGTTGTGTTGATGAAAGTTCTGGTGTTTCTACTGCCAATCAGTCTACGCAGGCAGCACAGGAAATGACGCTGGAAGAAGCCAGAGAATATCTGATTCAGTGTATGTATGAGGTACATCCGGATTTTGATGCCAGGGAGGATTTGGCATATTCATTACAAAGTGAGAACGAGGACTATTATTACTTTCAGGTGCTGGCGAAAAACGTAAATACAACTTCTAACAATATGGGCTTCTACAGTGTGTTTAAACATTCAGGAGAAGTCTACGATGATATTTTTGGAGAATTGATTTGGACGCCTTATGATGGATTGATTCGTTAAAAAGGCAACGCTATTGCTGAATTTTCTCAGCAATAGCGTTTTGCTACATCTCCAACAAATCTATCTTCCGGATACGCCATTCTCGGCCAGCACGGAAGGCTTTCAACTGGCCAGAGGCGATCATGCGGTAAAGTTTATTTTTACCAACAGAAAGAATTTCCATGGCCTGCAGTGATGTTAGAATATCGGAGTAATCTTCTAAAAAATCATACATTTTACAGCACTCCTTTATAAATGAATTTATTGTATTGTTAAGTTTCAGTAAGCACCAGTAAGACCTTGGGGAATTTCCCCAAGCCCCGCACAATTTGATTTGCAGCTTGGTTTTCAATGCCGGAGTAACTTGTACAGTATATATCAAAATGCCGCAAATCGAATTGTGAAAGTAAAAATTAGGCTTCAATATTATAGAAAAAGGATATCCATTCTGTAATGATAATGAAAAATTTATCAGTGCAGATGGATATTCTTTTTTATTTGCCTGAGAGGAGGTGAGGCTAATGTTAAGAGCGATTTTAAATGTAATCAAAGAGGTGTTGGTAGGTTTTATTGTGCAATGCCTGGGCAGCAGACAGGCGGCATATTGATGCGCAGGAAGAAGAGGTGCTTAGTGTATGAAACGGGAGAACGTTGTAAATGGACTAGGGCAGTTTGTTTTGATTACTATAGCTACAGCGATTTGTTTGGTAATTGAATTGGTCACAGATGAGGAATTGGAACAGGAAAAGATTTTTGAAGAGTTATTTTAGATAAGAACGAAATGTGTGCCAGATGGGTTGGTGTCCGTTTTGGGATATGCCAAAATTGTAAAATCAACTTATTTGGCACATGTTTTTGATGTCCCATAAGGGTACAGTTTATTGAAGCAGGGAAGGATATTTTGTTACCCCAAAAGATGGCTAGGTTATTGAAGGCATTTTAATATTTATATAAAGTTGTCGGATAAGCCGATGATGGCACGTTTGATTTGTCTATTTTAATTCCATACAAAAAGACATAAATGAAGAAAAATAAAAGGGGGGTAAGATAATGAAAAAATTATGGAAAAATGGAAGGCAGATAACTTAAAAAGCTTAACGAAGCGGTCTGAAGGGCTTTCCATAAAAAATATTTTATTGGCAAAACAGGAAAGCGAAATTAGAGTATGCATTTATGGAGAGCGATAACGATTACGGTGTTGGCAAACAGTTTTTACTGTTTTACCAATACCGTTTTAATTTACTGGAAGGAGAAGATTTTGTTTATGAAAATAGGATATGTCCGTGTAAGTACACGGGAACAAAACATAGCAAGACAAGAAGTACTCATGCAGGAGCTTGGGGTAGAAGAAATATTTATTGACCGGATGAGTGGAAAAAATACGGATCGTCCAGAATTAAAACGGATGATGGAATATGTACGGCAAGGAGATACAGTTATCGTGGAATCCATTAGTCGATTTGCCAGAAATACAAAGGATCTACTTAACTTGATTGAACAGCTGAATCAAAAGCATGTGGAATTTATATCGAAGAAAGAGACTATAGATACCTCAACGCCAACAGGGAAGTTTATGCTCACAGTTTTCGGTGCAGTAGCGGAATTGGAACGGGAATATATCTTGCAGCGGCAGCGGGAAGGAATTGAGATAGCAAAGGCCCAAGGTAAATATAAAGGCAGAAAGAAAAAGCCATTGCCGGAGAACTATGATAAAGTTATCCGGCAATGGCAGAATGGCGAGATTTCAGCGAAAAAGGCTATGCAGTTGCTAGAAATGTCATCTAGTACGTTTTACAGAAGAGTGAAAAAACAAGGGTCATTTTTACCAGAAAGTAAAGAGATAACATAAAAGAAAAAATCATCGGAAATCGTTGATAATAAAGGCTTATTTTTTAACACATCATCAGAAGATTTTTTTTCAGATATTTCATCAAAATTTATTTTATTTTGAGAAAAAGCGTAAAGAAATAAAAAAACAGATTCAATATAATTAACTTTATTTGATATGTGATATGGAGAAGTGTTGCAAATTTCCATACACTGTCTGAATATGAATATTTTAAAATTTATCTCTGCTTTTCGTTGCCAAGTATTTTTTTCAGGTTGAACTATAAAGAATCTGCCTAAAGAATTTTGATAAGTTCTGATAGGATTTTCATCTATATATTGTTCTTGTGCGGCAGTTCCATCTGAATACTTAGTAGTACTTTTACATCTGAAATAAGTATCTTTAAATTTCATTATTTCTGAAAAAATCTCTTGTTTAGTAGCAACTTGGGCTTCTTCACTAGAAAAATTATTGAGAAAAATAGAAGAAATACATGCATAGAGAATATATGGAAAATATGTTATCACTGCAGATTCACTGTAATTTTTTTCCTTTGATTCTGTAGGGCCTTTATAAGGTTCTATTTTAAATTTTTCTTCTTTAGATCCGTAATATGATTTAAAAAAGTCAGCTATTTCATCAGAAGAAAATAGAGTTCGTGAGCTCATGGATTTTAATTCAGATTCATTAATTTTACGTGAAGGGGCCTTACTATATTCTTTAGAGTGTTCTTTTTCAAATTTTTGATCATCAGAAAATAATTTGGAGAATTTGTTTTCTGGATCGACAAAGCGAACTCTCGGCAATGCATCTTTCCATATGTTTCGTAGAAAAGCAGATTCAGCGGTCTCGCAGTGTGATTTGATTTCGTCAAGCTGGTGTGTTATTAAGGCTTTTTTTATTTCTTTGACGATTTTTTCTCTCCTTTTAAGAAAGTCCATATATTGTTCGGAAGGTGTACAGAAGCCGTGAATCATTTGCATATCAGGATCACTCAGATTTTTTGAATATTCTTTATTCCAAAGTTGTTTTAGCGAGAAAGGGTAAGGGTAGCTTTTAGGCTGATTCCAAGCACTGGGAAACGGATATATAACGATGTCTCCAAAAACCTTAGAATAGTAGAGATTAGCTAAAGCACCTCCAATATCTTGGATTGTAAAGAGTTTACACATAGATAGGTTTTGATTAAATATTGGAATGAGTTTAAAAGATTTATTGGAAATGGCAGGTGTTCTTTTAAACTTTGTATATTTTTTGCTTGCTTTTGACATGTGAGCAATATGGTCATTTGCTACAGCAATTGCTTGGAGTAATTTATTTTTTTCACTACTTGAAAAAAATGAAAAGTATGTCCATAAAGAATATAACAAACTAGATTGACAATGTTTTTCTTTGCAGAATGTTTCATATGATAACACAATATCAGAAAGTGAAAATCTTTCTTTTAATTGAGAAGATGAGAACCGTGTGAAGGGGTTCCAGTTAATGATTTTATCAATCCTTTCAGTTTTTTGGGGTAAAGAAATATAAGGATACAATTCACTCAAATACAAGATTTCATCAAAATAGTCTATTAGGAAATCCATATGGGGAAATTTAAAATGCTGTATCACAATGGCACCTCCGCATATATAAAAATAATATTTTATCATTAAAAAAATGTCAAGTCAATATCAAATACATGCATAAAATGCGAGTGAGGATTATGACCGTGATTTTTCCTCTTATATATTGTAGCATAATATTTGCAAAAGATTTTGGCCAAAAATTTTGTATTATACAGTTCGGCAACGCACCTTTGATTTGTGGATGCAGCGTTAAGTTTCAACTACATCATCGCGTATGCACCGGATGTTTTGGATTGAGTTATAGTTGAAAGTTAACGTTGCAACTACAGGGAAAAGTGCGTTGCCGAAAACACTTGGTATGCAAAGGAGAGATTACTGTGATTTTTTGTGAAGATATAACTGAAGTTGATGAAAACGATTTTTGGGAACAAGAAGAACGAAAACGCAGAATCAAAAAATTGAAAAAAAAGATCGCCAAAAATGAAAAGAAGTTGGAAGATTTGGAGCTGCAAGTTTTAGAAGATATTCAGCCGGATGATGAGGACGAAGACTGTGGATATGAACATGTTTATTCGATGTTTTACTCTAATTCGCGGGTAGAACCGTGTTTAGAAAATCCGGAACCAGTTGAAGAAGCTTACATTGATCGCGGCGCACGACGTGTTACAAGATTGACAGAAACAATCCTGGAAAACGAAAAATTAATCACTGTTAATGGGAACATTTTCCAATACGTTAGTTGTCAAGGAAGGTATAAGCCGCTACTGGACGGAGAATTTAATGCGTTGGTGGAAAACTGTCTGTCTAAAAGTGACCGCGATCAGCTGACGACAAAGTGCATAAATGAAATAAAAGAAAAGGTAAAGAGAATGCCAGAATTGCAACGCGAGAGCGACGAATTAGATGCCAATCCAAATTGTATAAACTGCCTAAATGGATTTGTAGAAATTGATGCATTTAATCCTTACGAGCCCCCTGAAATTTCCCTGTTACCACATTCATCTGATGTGCTTTTCAGTTATTGCGTGCAAGCAAAATATGTAAAAATAGACGAAAACGAAATGCGTGATGAAGCCGGTGCTTTTGAGAGTTTTTGCGCAACTTCGTTTGCTGGGGATGTGAGTGTAAAAAAAAGGTTGCTTTTGGAGCAAATGGGCTATGCTTTTTCAGATTCCCTAAAAGGAAAATGTATGAACTTGGGCATTGGTGCCCCAAATTCTGGGAAAAGTGTTATCGCCAAATTTATAGAAAAATTGTTAGAACCTGATAACCTTTGCGCCATTGCTCCACACGAACTTGCAAATGATTTTGCAAAAGCGCGATTGTTTGGGAAAAAAATAAATTTGTTAGCAGAAGTTTCTTCCAGAAAGTTAAAAGGCATCGATGTAATCAAAAGCATCACATCTGGCGACACGATTACGGCAGCGTACAAAGGCAAAGATTCCTTCGAATTCCGTGCAAAATGCAAATTGTGGTTCTTTGCCAATAACTTTCCATTACCTGCGGATTTGGACCCCACGGATGGATTTTTTAATCGACTCAACGTCTTGTTTTTTCCGCACAGCATTCCCAAGGAAAAACAAGATTTGAAGTTATTGGAAAAATTGCTGGATGAAAAAGACCTGATTTTCAGCATGGCGGTGGATGCCTTTGCGGAGTTGGTTCAAAATGGATATCAATTTACTTTCCCAGAGGACAGCGAGGTTTTTTTGCAATCATACAAAGTGCAGATGAACTCCGTTGGTACGTTTATTGATGATTGCTTGATTATCAGCGGTGAACAAAGGGTCCACACTTGTGAAATTTTAGAGCTGTATCATTATTATTGCCAGAAAAATGGTTTAGAAGAACTGTCCGCACGCGACTTACGTATGCAAATTCAGACCATACCTGGCGTAAAATCAACGCGATTTGTAAAAAATGGTGAAAATCTGCGTGGTTATCAGGGCATCGGAATTGTTGGAAAAGTATTAAAAGACGACGACATAGAAGGAATATAAAAAGGGGAAAATATCATGAACACAGTGCATTTGAGCAATTTTGTCATGACACCAACTGTGGCAGAATGGTTGACGCAATGGTTAAAAAAATATAAAAAAGAAGTGCTCCAGGCCTCGACATATCAAAATTACGCTGCCATTTTAAAACCAGTACAGGAAAAATTCAGGAAAAAATCTCTAGCGGATTGGAAGTCTGAGGAGATTCAGGAATACTTCGATGAATTGGTTGAATTAGGCCAGTATAGTACAGCGCAACATCTTTTGGCTCTGCTGATTCCAGCTTTGAACCAAGCTGTAAAAGAGGCTATTATCTTTTCTAATCCAGCTAAAAAAATCAAACTGCCGCAAGAAAATGGGGTAAAATCGAATGTTTTGACGGTGGAAAATCAGGAACTATTTTTGAGGGCACTAAGTGATGAAAGACTATCAAATTTTTTCCGGTTTCAGTTATTAACTGGTTTACGCCCTGGTGAAATGTGTGCTTTGCGCTGGGAGGATTTGGATTTGGAAGCAGGAAAGGTAATCGTTTCGCGAAATGTTCGGCGCGAAAAAAAAGATGATGGCCCCAGTGAACTAAGCAGTTCGGCGACCAAGAGTGGGAAGAGTCGTGTATTAGAATTAACAGATGGAATGCTTGAGCTATTGGAGCAACAGATGAATTTGCAAGAACTGGAAATAGAGAAAGGAAAGTATGCCAATACCTGTTTGATTTTTCCAAACAGAAAGGGGAAATATTTGGAAGTTAGCAGTTTAAACAGAACACTTGCTCGTATACAGCTTAAAATGCGAGAAATTAAGGCAGAGGAATTGGGATTATCTGTTAACGAAGTAGAAATTTCTCATTTCTCTGCCCATGGGTTGCGCCACACTTTTGCCACCCGCGCATTGGAAGCTGATATACCATTAAAAGTGGTATCGAATTGGCTGGGGCACTCCACTGTGCGTGTGACTGGCGATGTCTATTCCCATGTTTCACCGGAAATGCGGTGCGCCAGTCTGAAACGGCTGGAGCAGTACTTGACTAAAACGTTTGCGTTTTCATCTGAAAAAAGCCCTGAAACTGAAAGTTTCTGACACGGCGGAGATATATTATTTTTGGAATGTGGCACTAGCTTTGTGAATAAATTTTTAGCAGAGGAGGGGAATTGCTATGCCTAACAACCGAACGGAACAAATCCAATTAACACCGCAGCAAAAGCAAAACTTTTCAGCAAATTGGAAGACGGGGGCCTTGAAAGAATTGAAAAAAAAGGGTTTCTTAACCAGCATGCAGGTTCAAAAAATTTGGGCTAACGAGAAGCATTAAAAAATTATTAACGTAGCTGAAGGCAGCAACTGTTTGTTGCTGCCTTCAGATTTTTAAGAAAGTGTGGGAAACATGAGTAGTAAAAAATTACGCGTCGCAGCATATTGCAGAGTATCAACAGATAAAGATGATCAAGCAAATTCTTTAGCAAGTCAGCGTCGATATTTTGAGGAGTATATTGCCCAAAATCCAAATTGGCATCTGGTAAACATTTATTATGATGAAGGAATAAGCGGGACTTCTACGAAAAAGCGAGAGTCTTTTAATCAAATGATTGCGGATGCGGAAAGTGGTTTGATCGATTTGATTTTAACGAAAGAGGTTAGTAGATTTGCCCGCAATACAGTTGATACCTTGCAAATTACTCGCGAACTAAAAAAGTTTGGCGTAAGAGTGAAATTCATGAATGACAATATTGATACCTTCGACAGCGATGGAGAATTACGGCTTACCATTATGGCTAGCATTGCCCAGGAAGAAAGCAGAAAGACATCTGAACGTGTAAAATGGGGCCAAAAACGTCGCATGGAACAAGGTGTGGTTTTTGGAAGAGATATGCTAGGCTATCGGGTAAAGAGTGGCCGATTAGAGATAATACCAGAAGAAGCTGAAATTGTTCGCTCCATTTTTTATAAATACCTGCATGAAGGAAAAGGGACCAATACAATCGCGCATGAATTGTTGGAAGCTGGTATTCATACAATCAAGGGAAATCATTGGAGCAATACAGTGTTGCTTCGAGTATTACGCAATGAAAAATATGTAGGGGATTTGCGGCAAAAAAAGACGATTACGCCAGATTATCTTACCCATGCCAAAAAATATAATCATGGTGAAGAAGAGATGGTGTATATTCGCGATCACCATGAGGCAATTATTGACCGTGAAACATGGGAAGCTACACAAAAAGAGCTCGAAAGGCGTTCTCCTAGCGCAGAAGATAGGTCGAAACACAGCAATCGTTATTGGTGCAGTGGCAAACTGCTTTGCGGAGAATGTGGTTTGCCGGTAGTGAGCCGAAAACGGAAAAGAAAAGATGGTAGCCAGAGTAAAACATGGATGTGTCAATCAGCAACACGACATGGTGTCGTAAAAGTAGATAGCGCAGGTAATGTGATTGGGTGCAATAATCGAGAGGTTAACGAGAAAATTCTAAAGGCAGCTATGCGGCAAGTGTTGCTTATGGTGCAAACTGATAAGAAAAAGCTGATTGATGATGTTATGCAGGATATACGCGCTGTGCAAGATACAAAATCAGATGTGGATACAACGAAAATTGAGAAACAGATTGCCGATTTTGAAAATAAGAAAACAAAAGCGATTGATATGATGATAGATGGGCTAATTACCAAAGCAGATTTGCAGAAGCAGCAAGCATATTACAATGAAAAAATAGAATTACTGCAAAATAGATTGCAGGAACATGAACATTCAGAACAGCTAAAAGTGCAACAGGTTGAACAGTTAAAGCTGTGTATTGCGGAGTTAGAGAAAATGGTGAGTTTTGATATGGAGAGTGAAGAAATCTATGGAGCAGTTTTGGAAAAGATCGTTTTATATAAAGACTGGAAATTAGATATAAAACTAAAAGGAATACCATTTAAGATACGTTTGCATTATGATACGAAAGGAAAGATGGAGAACTATAACGTTATATTTAATCAAGTGGAAGTGTTAGAAGATTAGGTTTTTATAGGTGGAGTTAAAGCCTTAAAAAGAATTCATCATTATTCATGTAAAATGATGATAAATAACACGAAATATTCATGTATTTTGATGTGGAAAATACAAATATAATTATTGATTTTTACATGAATATTTGTTATGCTATGTAAAATACTATTTTTAGGAGGTGGGTGTATGTATCGAAAAATAATGAAATTTTTGGAGACATGGAAAGAAAACAAACACCGCAAACCGCTGATTTTACAGGGCGCAAGACAGGTAGGGAAAACCTATTCCATTTTAGAATTTGGTCGCACATACTATGAGAATGTAGCCTACTTTAATTTTGAAACCAATCCTAAACTGAATGCTACTTTTGAGGAAAATATCAGCCCAGAGTATTTGATTCCGATTTTATCACATATTGCAGGACAGACAATCGTTCGAGAAAAAACGCTGATTGTATTTGATGAAGTGCAGCTTTGTGAACGTGCGCTTACATCGCTAAAATATTTCTGTGAAGACGCTCCTGATTATCATATCATTGTAGCAGGTAGTTTACTTGGGGTAGCTGTTAACAGAGAAAAATTCTCTTTTCCTGTTGGTAAGGTAGACATGAAAACGCTTTATCCAATGGATATGGAAGAATTTTTGCTTGCTTTGGGTGAGGAGAAACTTGTGGAGCAGATTAAACAAAGCTTCCAGACTGATATGCCAATGCCTTCCGCGTTGCATGATGCAGCAATGCAGCTTTACCGTCAGTATCTTGTCGTAGGTGGTATGCCAGAATGTGTAATGCAATTTGTAGAAACGAAAGACTATATCCTTGTGCGCCATACGCAAGATACCATTTTAGCAAGCTATCTAAATGACATGAGCAAGTATAATAATTTGAATGAAATCAAGAAAACAAGACTTACGTATGATAACGTTACGGTTCAGCTTTCCAAAAAGAATACCCGTTTTCAATATAAACTGCTAAAGAAAGGTGGACGGGCTTCTGAATTTGAAAATGCAATAGAATGGTTGTGCTTATCCGGCATTGTATCGCAAGTATATAGAGTAGAGCAGATTAAAAAGCCTTTGGAAAACTATCGTGATATTGATGCATTTAAGATTTATGTTTCCGATTTGGGCTTGCTTTGTGCCAAGAAGGATTTGGTAGCAAATGATGTTCTTTATATGGTAGAAGAGTTGAATGACTTTAAGGGTGGAATGACAGAAAACTATGTGAATGTGCAGCTTACTATAAATGAGTATCGAACTTATTATTGGGAATCAGAGCGTGGCGCTGAAATTGATTTTGTGATTCAGCGTGATGGCAAACTAATTCCTATTGAAGTCAAGTCCGCTGATAACACCAGAGCTAAGAGTTTGAAAGTTTATATGGAAACCTACAATCCTGATTATGCGATAAAACTTTCTACCAAGAATTTTGGTTTTGAGGATAAAAAGAAAATAGTTCCGCTCTATGCTGCTTTTTGTATCTGAAATAAATAAGATAAGAAAAATAGGTGATTATGAGTTTCTATCATGGAGATACTTTAAACCGTGAACAGATGACAAACTGAACGATAAGTCTGGTTTGTCATTTTTGAATGAAAAGTAATCTAGTTAATGATTCTTGTAGGAGTTAAGGTGAATAAGGTATAATATAAACCCTAATTAAAAGAAAAATTGAGATATCAAGTGTTTAAAATATGGGAATAAAAAGGGGTGAAAAATCGTGAGAATCCGTAGATTAAGATTAGAAAATTTTCGTTGCTTTGAAAAATTGGAGCTTAATTTGGAACCTGATTATACTGTGTTAGTTGGTATTAATGGAGCTGGAAAATCGACTATATTAGACGGGTTGTCAATTGCTTTAGGTGGATATCTTACAGGCTTTGATGGAATAAAAAGTAATTATATTTTGCCAGAGGATGCCCATTATAGAACGTATGCAAGTGGCAGCCGAATTGATGTGCAGGAGCAATATCCAGTTAAGATTGAAGCCGATGCAGAGATAGACGTGGGAAAAGAATCTATAAATTGGTGTCGCAGTTTAAACGGAAAAATGAGAAGAACTACGCATGGGCAAGCAACAGACATTGTAGAGTATGCCAGAAAACTGCAGAATGCTTTACGTGAAGGGGATAAAAAATGTGTGTTGCCTTTGGTTTCCTATTATGGCACAGGAAGATTATGGGCGCGTAAGCGGAATAAAAAAGCAGTTGCTTCTGATGATAGAAAAATGAATCGTCAGATGGGATATATAGATTGTTTGGAGCCAGCCGCGAATGAAAAACAAATGATGGCATGGTTTGAAGAAATGACTTATATTCAGTTGCAGGAAAATTGTCCAATACCAGAGTTAGAAGCTGTAAAAAGGGCACTGTCTATGTGTTATATGAGTTTGGATCCAGATATTTTGGACGCGAAATTTATTTATGATGTTAAAAGTCACGAATTAGAGGTTGTTTTATACAAAACACATGATAGGGTTGAAAAATTGCCAGTACGGATGTTGAGTGATGGGGTGAAAGGAATTATTAGTTTGGTGTCTGACATTGCTTATCGCATGGCGTTACTAAACCCAAATCTATTGGACGATGTACTTATGACTCCAGGTGTAGTTCTGATTGATGAGATTGACATGCATTTACATCCAATGTGGCAAAAAAAGATAATGAGCGATTTAGCTAGAATTTTTCCAAATATACAGTTTGTAGTTACAACCCATTCTCCTAATGTGTTGACTAATATAAAAAAAGAACACATTAGAATATTAGATCACTATTGTTTATATGAACCGCAAAACGCAACTTATGGAAGATCCGTAGAAGATATATTATTAGAGGTTATGGGAGTAGATGTTCGACCAGATCAAGTGAAAATGATATTAGAAAAATTTTCTCAAGCGATAGATAATGAAAACTATCAATTAGCACAGCAGTATTTACATGAAATGAAAGCGATTTTAGGAAGTAATGCAAAAGAGGTCGTAGAAAGTCAGTTTACTTTGGATGCCGAAATGCTAGGTGAATAAGATGATCTATATTAGAAAAAATGCAGAACCAGAAAAATTACAAAAATACAGAAGAATGAAGAACGCTGGTTTAATGGCATGGATGCGGATGTAAAGGAGAAACTGCGCTAGTCACTCTTAAAAGAACAAGGCTATCTTTGTGCTTACTGTATGAGTAAAATGGATGCTGATCTTAATGAAGTGCTGAACTTAAATTGTCCTACCGGATCGTTAATTGGAAGTCGAAAAGCCGCTTTGCAAACGATTCAAAAGAATTTACATGGTTTGCAAAGTGATAAAGCAGTAAAAAATAGATTGTTGAAGTTGAGAGATCATTATAACCAACCGCAGGAAGAATTGACTGCTTATGTAGGCATCATACGTTGGTACATTGATCGTAAACTTAAGAAGTTGGGTAGAGTATAGCGGGAAATTATAATAGCGTTTGTAAAGGCAGATAGGGAATCTCTATCTGCTATTTGTTTTTATTATGCAAATAGCTTGAATTTTTGGTGTTCTAAATAGTATCCTCCAGCCCAATGTCGGTCAATAATGCTTTTGTCTGACCGGTAGGCATCGTGAAACGTTGATTTAAATATTGCAGACAGGCTGACAATTCTCCTGCCGGTCCGCCGTATTGACTGATCAATGCTTTTGCCAGCCGTAAATCTGCGCATCTTACATCAACAGGAAATTGCAACTTCTTTTCATAAATCCACATTAGACAGCACCCCCTCTTTCCCATGGCCATGGCTCATTGATCCAGTTCCATGGGTAGGAAGCCGGACAGTGACCGAAATTATTCATAGGGCCGTATTGCATTTCATAATTGGCCTTTGCTTCCCAATATTGTTGAAATAACTGATTATAATCGTTGACTGCCTGTTGGTTGTCTGGATGGGTATCCAGAAACAGGTTGAGGTCAACCAGTGAAAAACTAAGTTGCTGCAGTTCCAGCATAGCTGCCTGTCTGTTGTTTGCTGCAGAAGCAGGGCAAGCGTTCATTTTTTTCATTGCAGACACTCCTTTTATTATTTATCGCTTAACGCTTTTTTGCATGTTCTGCATCCCTTGCATTGTATGGGTGGGCTGCATATTCATTGCTTGTTGAGGACATGGTATGGGTGTATATGGCTGATTCAAGCAAGGAAATACCGTTCCAAAGCGTAAAGCTTCTACTGGTGTATAAAGCGTAGTGTATTCCTGCCAAGGAACAGAAATCATACCCAATTGGTCATTTCGCATAATTTAGCCTCCTTTCCTGTGGCCTTGTATATACTATGAGTTGGACATGCAGGAGGTGTAAATACAGAAAGGAATTATTTAGACAATTCGCTTGTCAAAGTAATAATCTGTGCATATAATAGTAAGTGCTGCATTGACACAATTTTTAGTAAAGGAGTGGATCTTTTGCAACGAACAACTATGATAGCTAAACTAGCTTTATTGCTGGCTACGATTATCTGGGGCAGTTCTTTTATTATCATGAAAGATGCGTTGGATGATATGGGTACCTTTTTTTTGTTGGCTTTCCGTTTTGCCGGAGCATGTTTGCTTTTGGCTGTAATTTTCCAAAAAAGTCTGAAACAACTTAATTTCTACTATCTGAAAGCAGGATTCGTAATGGGTACGGCGCTTATTATTGCCTATTCTCTGCAAACCTTTGGCTTAGCAGAGACTACGCCAGGTAAAAATGCTTTTTTAACAGCAGGGTATTGCGTGATGGTGCCGTTTTTCTATTGGATGATTGCGGGGAGAAGACCAGATCGCTACAATATTTCTGCAGCCGTTCTGTGTGTTGCAGGCATTGGCCTGGTATCGTTGGATGCAAATCTCACCATGGGACGCGGTGATCTCCTTACGATTTTGTGCGGAATTTTTTATGCGCTGCACATCATCGTTTCAGCCCGCTATACTCAAAATGCAGATGTTATGCTTTTGACAATTGTACAGTTTTTCTTCGCTGCTGTGTGGAGCGGAGCCGCATGCCTTCTCTTTGAACCTTTTCCTGATTTGGGAGCTGTGCCTACATACACTTGGTTTAGCTTGCTTTATTTGTGTGTATTTGCTACAGCAGGAGCATTGGGACTACAAACCTATGGCTTGAAGTATACGGCACCATCAGCCGGAGCACTGATTCTTAGCTTGGAATCTGTGTTTGGTGTAATATTCTCCGTCATATTGGGTGCAGAGGCTCTGACGCCTCGATTATGTTTGGGCTTTGCCATTATTTTTTCTGGGATTGTAGTCTCCGAAACAAAGTTAGATTTTATACATAAAAAAAAGGTGACAAAGGGAGAGTTAGAGAAAACGTAAATAGAACTATTTAGATGGAAGCATATGTAAAAATATTTTGAAAATAAGTGATTAAATATTTGTTGTACAATATGAACAAAAAAATAAGCCATTGCACAAGTAATTTTGTGCAGTGGCTTATTGCTTTTTTGGAGATAAAAATATAATCTATAATTGTAATTTATGATTATCTCAGTTTAGCTTTAACAAACTGTGTAAAGGTGGATGCATAGTAATCCGCTAAGGTACAGCCGCTCTTTACATCATAAAATGGAATGCTGTCACCCAGATCCTGTTCGAATTGTAAAAATTCTTTATCAAGATCCAATTGCTCGATGCCGGGCAGTTTGGTGACCATATTTTTTAGACGATGTTCAAATATTTCCAGATGTCCTTTCATCGTATTTCCCCTTTCTGCTTTATGTTACCCTTATTTTAACGTAAATGGGAAAATAAATAAAGTCTTTTTGGGAAAATGGTTGTTTTTTGGATATGGCCGATATATAATGGGAATACCAAGAATACAGAATACAATCCTCAAAATGCAGTCTAAAAGTATGTTTTAATGGGAGCAAAGAAATGGCGCGAGTACGTAAACAGCCTGGCACAAGAGAAGCATTGTTACAATATGACTCTGTTGTGCTGGAACCACAGCGATATAAAGGAAACTGGCAACAGGTTTTTGGAAACAAGAAATCGTTGCAGATAGAAATTGGCATGGGAAAAGGCCGTTTTATTAGCACAATGGCCAAACAAAATCCTAATGTGAATTTTATTGGTGTAGAAGTGATTGAAGAAGTAATGTTAGATGCAGTAAAACGGATGAATCGTACAGGTGGTATTCCGGACAATCTGCGTTTGGTCTGGATTAATGCTGCGCTTTTAGAAGAATTGTTTGCGCCAGGAGAGATAGAGCGCATTTATTTAAATTTTTCTGACCCTTGGCCCAAGACAAGACACGCCAAACGGCGATTGACTCATCGTTCTTTTTTACAGCAATATGCTGTGATTTTGCAGCAAGATGGACAGCTTCATTTCAAAACGGACAATCAGGGATTGTTTGAATTCAGCTTGAATGAGTTTAGTGATTGTCAGTGGCAGTTGCAGCATATTCAATTGGACATGTACCGAAAGCTGCCAGCAGAAAATGTAGCGAC
The DNA here is from genome assembly GCA_910585405.1 of uncultured Peptococcaceae bacterium. Taxonomy (GTDB): domain Bacteria; phylum Bacillota; class Peptococcia; order Peptococcales; family Peptococcaceae; genus UBA7185. Next base: position 17,164 of record CAJUDO010000034.1, read on the forward strand.
AGAATATGAAATGAAATTTCATGCCGCGGGACTTCCTATTTATCGTTTGGAAGCAGTGAAACCGCGGAGTGAATAAAGCAAGAACATTATGTAGCCGATAAAAATCGGGGCTGGCAACAGCCACAAAAGATTTTTCATATAATAATATTTATTTTTAAGGAGGGCTTATTTCAATGAGCAGCGCTTATATTGAAAAAGTAATCGAAGACGTTAAAAAAAGAAATCAGGGAGAACCAGAATTCATTCAGACAGTAGAAGAAGTTTTGCGTTCCTTGGAACCAGCAATGGCACAGCATCCAGAATATGAAGAAGCAGACATTCTGGGCAGATTAGTAGAACCAGAAAGACAGATTTTCTTCCGTGTAGCATGGGTTGACGATGCAGGTAAAGTACAGGTAAACCGTGGTTTCCGTGTACAGTTTAACAGTGCAATTGGGCCATACAAAGGCGGTCTGCGTTTCCAGCCAAACGTATACAGCGGTATCATCAAATTCCTGGGCTTCGAACAGATCTTCAAAAACTCCTTAACCGGTCTGCCAATCGGCGGCGGCAAAGGTGGTTCTGACTTTGATCCATCCGGCAAATCCGATGGAGAAATCATGCGTTTCTGCCAGGCATTCATGACCGAATTATATCGTCATATCGGTCCAGACGTTGACGTTCCAGCAGGCGACATGGGCGTAGGCGGCAGAGAAATCGGCTATCTGTTCGGTCAGTACAAACGTATTAAAGGCGCATTTGAAAATGGCGTATTAACCGGTAAAGACCTGTCCTATGGCGGTTCTCTGATTCGTCCAGAAGCAACAGGTTTCGGTGCAGCTTACTTTGCACAGCACTTACTGAACCATGAAGGTACTTCCTTCGAAGGGAAAAATGTTTCCATCACAGGTTTTGGTAACGTTGCCTGGGGCGTAGCTACCAAAGTAACAGAAATGGGCGGCAAAATTGTTACCATTTCCGGTCCAGATGGATATATCTATGATGAAGAAGGCGTTTCCGGCGAAAAAATTGATTATATGTTAGATATGAGAGCTTCCGGTGCAAACAAAGTATCTGTATACGCTGACAAATTCCCATCTGCAAAATTCTTCCCAGGTGAAAAACCATGGGGCAAAGTTCCAAATGTAGATGTATATATGCCATGCGCTACACAGAACGAAATCAAACTGGAAGATGCAGAAGCAATCGTAAAACAGGGTATCAAATACGTTGTAGAAGTATCCAACATGCCTTGCACCAACGATGCAATTGCATATCTGCAGAAAAACGGCGTAGTAATGGCTCCATCTAAAGCTGTGAACGCTGGTGGTGTTGCAGTATCCGCTCTGGAAATGAGCCAGAACTCCCAGAGACTGTCCTGGACAGCTGAAGAAGTAGACAAGAGATTGTTTGACATTATGAAAGACATTCATGACAATGCGGCTTCCGCAGCTGAAGAATATGGTCTGGGTTACAACCTGATGGCTGGTGCAAACCTGGCTGGTTTCCGTAAAGTTGCCAGAGCTATGTATCAGCAGGGTGTTATGTAATTTTGGATATCGTGTTTATCTGAAATAGATATAAGTCAGGAAATGAGAAAGGCAGTAAAAATAACTCCAAAAAATCGCTGAAGGTCGTGCATCTTCAGCGATTTTTTGCTATAATTGTGATACGATAAATTCATTATACATACCGGTGTTGATTTTTTCGAAAAAATGATTTGCAAAAATCGGAAAAGCTGTCGCTCACCATGGCTTTTCTTTAAGGCTGTTGTTACGGGCTTTTCAGTATTTTTTAGTGGAAGTGACTGGAATGGATTATTTTTGGCAAGGTTTGACGATGGGGCTTGCCTATGTAGCGCCTATTGGATTACAAAATCTCTTTGTTTTTTAGTCTTTTAAGATAAGGGGAAAAGGAATACGGAATATAAAATAATGAAAGCGTTTCTAAGAGAAGGACTGTCTGCTTGATAAGTATCCGAAAACTGAAAAATCAGTGTAGGGTATACTTATTAGCAGACAGTCCTTTTTTGAAATCATTGGTCGTTTCTGATTTCGCGCAAATAATTGTATAAGGTTGCCTGGGAGATGGATAACTGCTCGCAGACTAAGGAGACAGCGTCCTTGACGTCAAAGATGCCTTTTTGCTCCAGTGCTGTGAGGACGCGGAGCTTGGTTTCTTTATATTCCAATCTGCTTGGCTTTACCTGTTCCAGTTCCTGAAAAATTGTACGCTTTGTAATAGCCTGAATATAATTTTCTTCTTCTTGGACAGGGACCTCGTTTTCAAGGAGACGGGTATCCAGAAAACGATTTAACTGCTCCCGCAGGTTATGTACACTGGTGATATCCTGGTTGATACAGAGCAGTACGATAGGGTGGTGCTCTGTATCATAAAAAACGAAATGAGAAGTACGCAGTTTTTTACCGGAAGCGGAGGTACCGTTAAATCCGATCAAGTGTCCGTCCTTGTCTGCCAAGCTAATGATAGTCTCAATCAAGGCGTGGTCTTCCGGAGAATCTATGGTACGGTTGGTAATATATCCGTTTTCGATATAAACAATCTTTTTTTGAATTAAGTCATGTACTACGACTTCTGTCTCGGAGCCTAGTAGTTTAATAAGCCCTTTTGCAAAATTTAGTACACAGTGCAGGGTGGTTTGGTTCGTAATAGCTTCACTCATGATGTTCTCCTAAATACTAATTTTTATAATTAATTATATTAACATGATGAAAAAAAGTCTGCAAGAGAATTGCACATAATTTTTTTGATGTAGAGAAAGATTAGGCAAGAACACATCTGAATTATAAAATTTTTATAAAAATACTGAAAAATTATAGAAAAATTATTGACAGATAATAATAACCAATGTATAATATTTTTATAAACTCAATACAATGATTATAAAATATTTATAAATTTTGTATTGACGAAAATGTTGCAACGCATGCATGCAGGCAAAAACAGAAAAAATTTTTTTGATTAGCTCTTCAATAATAGAAAAAGGAGAAACTGCTATGGATACTAATGTTAGCAAACAAAAAACCCCCTCTGCTTTAGGAGCTTGTATCACCTTACTTGCTGTTTGTATTGCCATTTTAGGAGGTCTGCGCCTGGGGATTGGGGCTCCGATGTCATTGTTTTTGGGAACAATTGTAGCGATTGCTGCAGCACTGTTCTATCGTGTTCCTTGGGAAACCATTCAGAAAACATTTATGAAAATGATTAGTGATAGCCTGATTCCTATTTTGATTTTAATGAATGTAGGGATTATGGTTGGGGCATGGCTGATTGGCGGCACCGTTCCGTCATTGATGTATTATGGTTTAACAGTATGTACCCCATCAATTATTTTACCGCTGACTTTCTTGCTATGTATTGTAATGTCTGTCTTTTCCGGAACCAGCTTTGGCTCAATTGCCACTATGGGTCTGGCTCTTGTCGGCGTAGGCATGAGTATGGGTATTCCGGCGTATGTAGTGGCAGGTGCTGCCGTTTCCGGCGCTTATTTCGGTGATAAAATGTCGCCAATGTCCGATAGCACCAATATCGCTGCTGCAATGACTGGTGCAAACTTATTTGAACATATCGGGTCAATGATGTACACGACAGTGCCGGCTTCGGTGATAACGCTTATTTTATACACAGTGCTCGGTTTCCATTATGCCGGTGATGTCACAGATATGAGCAATGTGGCGATTATGTTGGATACCTTGGATGCAACATTTAATATCAGTATTATTGCCATTATTCCGGCAATCTTGATGCTGGTTGTTTCTGCGAAAAAAGTTCCGGCGATTTTAGGTCTTGGTGGTTGCGCGTTATTTTCTGTATTCTTTGCAATGATTATGCAGCCGGTTAGCTTCAAGCAGGTTATGGGTGCGTGCTTTTCCGGTTATCATTCTGATACAGGCGTTGCCATGGTAGACACCATTTTAAGCCGCGGCGGCTTGACCTCTATGACCAGTACCTTCTTTATTATTATTCTTGCAGCTGTTATGGGCGGAAGCTTGATGTCCAGCGGCGTGATTGAAGTATTTATGGAAAAAGTCTTAAAGAAAATGATCAAGGGTGTTCGTTCTTTAGTCATCAGTACAATGGTATACAGCTATTTGATTTTATTCATGTCTGGCAACCAGCAGTTGGGTGTTATCATGGGTGGCGTGACCTTTAGAGAACTATACGATGAAATGGATGTTCATCCCAAAGTACTTTCCCGTACATTGGCAGATACATCGGATATCTTTGCACCGTTGGTGCCATGGAGCAGCGCTTGTATTTATATTATGACAGTATTAGGTGTATCAGCTGCATATATTCCATTTTCATTCTTGGGCTTTATCGTGCCGATCTTCACGTTGCTGTATGGATGCACAGGGTTCGCTATGTGGCATAAGGATGGAACGCCGTTGAGAAAGAAAGCCAATTAAAGGCGTAATCACTAAAAGTAGGGCAGTTTTAGCAAAGTTAAATAAATATATGTATTTTATGTGCGATAAGGGAAAGGAAGGAGTTTAAAATGAGAGATTATGAACCAGAGAAAATGAAAAAAATTGCGTTTGCTGGAATTCGTCGTGTCCGTGAAAAAGCAGAGGCAATGGAGAGAGAAGGAAAGAATGTGGTACATTTTGAGATTGGGCAGCCTGATTTTGTGACGCCTAAGTATATTCGTGATGCCGCCTGCAAATCCTTGCAGGAAGGGAATACCAGATATACTTCTAATTTCGGCAATTTAGATTTGCGCAAAGCGATTGCAGCTAAATTGGAAAAGGAAAATAATATTCATGTAAATCCTGCTAATGAAGTAATTGTGACAGTGGGCGGAGAAGAAGCTATGTCTGTTGCCGTACTGTCGCTGATTGATGCGGGAGATGAGGTATTGATTTCCGACCCTGGTTATGAGCCTTACGCCAGTATCATCAAGCTGGCTAACGCTGTGCCGGTATATGTTCCGTTAGAAGAAGAAAATAACTGGAAATTTAATCTGGATGAACTGGAAGCACGCATTACAGAAAAAACAAAAATGTTGATTCTCTGTACGCCGGCCAACCCTACAGGCACCATGATGAGCCGAGAAAATTTAGAAAAATTGAGTGAAATCTGTATCAAACATGATTTACTTGTTGTTTCTGATGAGGCGTATGAACGGGTGACGTATGATGGCAACAAGCATATTTCCATTGCGAGCCTGCCAGGGATGAAAGAAAGAACCATTACCATTCATTCTTTCTCTAAGAGTTATTCCATGTGCGGTTTCCGGATTGGGTATATCGCAACTGACAAAGAATTGGCCCGTATTTTGATTCGCTGTCATCAGAAAATGGTACTTTGTGCTACCAGTTTTGCGCAAGATGCAGCTCTAGCAGCATTACAGCAGGAAAGTGATGAGATCGCCCATATGCTGCAAGAATTCGACAAGAGAAGAATGGTAATCTACAATACCTTTAAAGAATTGGAAATTCCTTGCAATAAGCCACAGGCAGCCTTTTATGTATTTCCAAATGTAAGTTGCTTGGGCATGGATGGGCAGACCTTTGCAGAACGCTTTTTAGAGGAATACGGAGTTGCGACAGTACCAGGTGTTGAATTTGGTGAATTGGGACGCAATCATATTCGGATTTCCTATGCGACCTCTTTGGAGCAGTGTGAAGAAGGAATGCGCCGTCTGAAAGAATTTGTAAAGAAGATTCGTGAAGAAAACTAAAAATTAAGCGTCATTGTGAAAAAAGTATCCGGCGCTTCAAGTGGCTCATTGCAGCGCCGGATTCCATTTGCCGAAATTGCAGAGGACGCGCTTGGGATGCATATCTCAATTAGAAAGAAAATTTTGACTAGGAAAATGAAAAGAAAGAAGGAGAAGCTATGGGGATTGTAAAAATTGATGCAGAATTGTGCAAATCCTGTGGATTATGCATAAAGGTATGTCCGCAAAAATTATTGCAGTTTAGTGAAGAGCGGACGTCAAAGGGATATCATCCGGCTGAACAGCAGAAGCCGGAATTGTGTACAGGATGCGGTTTATGTGCTTTGATGTGTCCTGATTCCGTAATTCAAGTATACAGAGAGGAGAAAAATTGACTATGGCAAAAAAAGAACTTTTATCAGGAAATGTGGCAATGGCAGAGGCAGCGATTCGTGCAGGCTGCAATTTCTTTGCAAGTTATCCCATTACGCCGCAGACAACCTTATTGGAATATATGTCTACCCGTATGTATGAGGTAGATCGGGAATTTATCCAGGCAGAAAGTGAAATTGGAGCCATCAACATGGTAATGGGTGCATCTGCAGCAGGTGGTCGCGCTATGACTGCTACTGCAGGGATGGCAGTATCTTTGATGATGGAAACGCTGAGCAATCTTGTAGCGGGAAAATTTCCCAGTGTGGTAATCAACATTCAGCGTACCGGCGCCGGCGCTGGAGGGATTAAGTCGTCTCAGACAGATTATCATTATGCGACAAAAAGCATGGGACATGGCGGATTGCATGCATATGTGCTTTCTCCTGGTGATGTGCAGGAAGCTGCAGACTTGGTTTATGACGCATTTGCTTTTGCAGAGAAATATAGCTGCCTGGTATATATTCTGACTGATGCAATGGTTGCGCAGGTTATGGAGCCGGTTGAGTTGCCGCCGATGCTGGAAGGGCTTCAGGTGAGAGAGGGTGCGGCACAGGGAAATACAACCGGTGTTGCTAAACGGATTAACACGATTAACAGAATGGATTTACGCAATCTGCAGGGCTATCGCGAATTTGAAGCGATGTATGAGACTTGGAAAGAAAAAGAGGTGCGGTATGAGGAATACTGCATGGAAGATGCTGAGGTTGTGTTAGTTGCCTGCGGGATGAGTGCAAGAATTGCCCGGGGTGCCATTGATAATTTGCGCAGCGAAGGGATAAAGGTAGGTTTATTCCGTCCTATTACGCTGTATCCATTCCCAACAGCACAGATTCGCAATTTTGCTGAACGGGGTGTAAAGGCAGTGCTTACGGCAGAAGTGGCAATTCCCATGCAGATGGTTGACGATGTGGATGCGGCACTTATGGGAAAATTACCTTCTCACCGATTGGATTGCTGCTGGACCAATGTGTTTACAACGGAAGATATCGAAGCAAAATTGAGAGAAATTGCAAAGGAGGTATAATATGAAAGCCGTATATGAAAAAAATCCATTGTTAGTAGGAGAAAATAAATTTTGTCCAGGTTGCGGCCATTCATTGTTGAATAAAATTATCGCTGACGTTCTGGTGGAAAATGGATGGGCTGATAAAACAATTACAGCATTATGCATTGGCTGTGCTTTGAATGTTACCCATTATGTAAATTGGGATTTAGTGCAAAGTCCTCATGGGCGTGCGGCTGCTGTCGCTACAGGAATTAAACATATGCAGAAGGATAAATTGGTATATTCTTATCAGGGTGACGGAGACGCGGCAGGGATTGGCTTAGCAGAAACATTCCATGCTGCCAGCCGTGGGGAAGCTTTTACGCAGATTATGGTGAATAATCAGATTTATGGGATGACCGGTGGACAGTCCTCCTGCACGACCTTGATTGGTCAACGTACCACCACATCGGGACCTGCAGGAAGAGATCCCTTAAAAACCGGCTATCCTACAAAGTTGGCTGAAATCATTGCGATGGTGGATGCTGCAGGGTATGTGGCCAGAGTGTCTCTGCATGATCCAGTTCATATCAGACAGACGAAAAAGGTTTTAGAAAAAGCATTCCGTTTGCAGTTAGAAGAAAATAAATATTCTTTTATTGAAGTATTAGCAATGTGTCCAACGAATTTCCATGTAGAGCCTTGGGATGCACCAGACTATATGGTTAAAAATGTACTGCCAGTATTTCCGTTGGGCGAATTTAAGACACCGGATGGGAGGTAGTTTGTAGTGGAAAAAAGTATTTTATTTGCAGGTTTTGGCGGTCAGGGTGTTCAGACTTTAGGAAAGCTGCTGGCATACGCGGCCAATGAAGAAGAAAAATATGTTACGTTTTCTCCTGCTTATGGTGGGGAAATGCGTGGAGGCACTTCAAACTGTACTGTAATTGTAAGTGATAGACAGATTGGGTCTCCGACGCGGGAAAGGTTAGATATGGTTGTAGCGATGAACATAGAGTCTTTTCGACGCTTTGAACCACAGGTAAAACCTGGTGGACTGTTGATTTGCAATGACTCTTTAATTCCGCTGAAAACGGAGCGGGAGGATATCACGCAGGTGAATATTCCTGCAAACGAATTGGCTTTAGAAGCAGGGTCCGATAAAACGCTGAATGTCATTATGCTGGGGTTTATTGCAGCCCATTATGATTTGGTAAGCAAAGAGGCAGCAGAAAAGATTGTAGAGGAAAAGCTGGGGAAGAAAGAGAAATTCCGTGCGATGAATCAAAAGGCATTTATCTTAGGTGCAAATTATGATGCAGGTACAGCTGATTTAGGAAATAAATAAGGGGAAGTTGGCTATGCAGAATAAAAAGAGAAGGCTTTTGGTGTTGAATCTGGGCTCCACATCTTCCCAAATATCAGTATTTGAGAACGAAGATGAAATTGCCAGCATATCAATTTCGCATACGCTTGAGGAATTGAATGCCAATCCTGGTATTGACGGACAGTTTAAAATGCGGAAACGAATCATTGAAAAGGTGTTGGCAGAGAAGAATTTTGTCTTTGAATCCTTTGATGCCATTGCCGTACGGGGAATGGGCGCTCCGGGAAGATACTGCGCCGGCGCTTATCTGGTAGATGATCGTCTGGCAGAGGACGCCCTTCTGGGGAATCATGTTGGGTTAGCCAGCGCGTCTATTATAGCCAATGACTGGTCAAAGCAATATGGGATTCCTGCGTATCTGTATGATGTGGTTGCCACAGATGAAATTTGGGATATTGCTCGAATTTCCGGTACCCCTGCCATTGAACGCGTTGGCTCTGTGCATACACTTAATACAAGAGCTGTTGCCCGTCAAGTGGCCAAAGATCACGGAAAAAAATATGAAGATATGACGCTAGTTTTATGTCATTTGGGCGGTGGAATCAGTACCAGTTTACATCAAAATGGCAGAATTGTAGATGGATTTGCGACGGATGAAGGCACCTTCACACCGGATCGCTCTGGAAGATTGCCTTTGAAAAAGCTTGTAAAACTGTGCATGAGCGGCGACTACGACAAAAAAGAAATCAATGCAATGCTGACAGGAAAGGCAGGCTTAATCGGTTATCTGGGAACCAATGACTGCAGAGAAATAGAAGCACGTATCCAGCAAGGCGATAAGAACGCTGAGCTAGTATACCATGCGATGGCTTATCAGATTGCCAAGGATATCGGCTCTCTGGTGGCTGTAGCAAAAGGAAACGTGGACGCCATCGTGCTGACAGGCGGAATTGCGTTTTCAAAATTATTTACAGGATGGATTAAGGAATATGTCTCATTTTTAGCGCCAATCCTTTTATATCCCGGCAGCATGGAAATGGAAGCCCTGGCCCAAGGCGTTATTCGGGTGTTGGATGGTGAAGAGGAAGCAAAAAGATATCTTCCGGGCGAAACAGTGTTATAGTTGTATAGGAGGCAATAATCTATGAAGGGTGAGGTTAGAATTGATATTTCGGCGCGCCATGTTCATCTGAACAAGGAAAGTGTTGATATATTGTTTGGAAAAGATTATGTTCTCACAGAAAAGAAAAAAATTGCAGTGGGTGCATTGGCCAATGAACGGTTGACGTTGGTTGGGCCCAAAAAGGAAATCAGCAATGTAGGTATCTTGCTGCCTTTACGGAAAGAAACGCAGGTAGAAATTTCGATGACAGACAGCTATGCATTAGGGGTTGCCGCGCCGGTTCGTTTGTCCGGCGATGTGGCCAACAGTGCTGGAATCGTTTTGGTGGGACCAGCAGGCAGATTGGAACTCAAAGAAGGTGTCATTGTTGCAAAACGGCATTTACATATCGGTCCTGGTCTGGCTGCGAAATATGGGCTTACCGATGCGGATTCTGTGAAAATCCGCGTTGAATCGCAGGAGCGAAGTGTAGTATATGAAGATGTCTGCGTGCGAATTTGCAAACCTGGAAAGAACGAAGAAATACCCAGCGTGCATCTGGATACCGATGAGGGCAATGCCGCTGGCATCAAGGGCAGTGCAGAAGGCATCATGATCATTGAATGAGGAAATTGGCCGAAAGCTTTTTCCGCGATTCATGGCGAATGGGCTGGCTGTGTTGGAACTGCTGGTAACTAACGTGGTCAAGCAAAAGTTGCTGCGGTTAGAAAAAACGTATTGGTAAAATTGGGAGGGAAAATACCGTGACTTATACGACACAAATGGATGCCGCCCGCAAAGGCATCATAACTTCAGAAATGGAAATTGTGGCAGCAAAAGAGGATA
>CAJUDO010000035.1 GCA_910585405.1 uncultured Peptococcaceae bacterium
AAGCCTTATAGGCGCATATGTAAAACCCCCGGCTATGCCGGGGGATACTTATTTTGTGACGGCTGTAGTATTTTACAGTTTTTCGTAAAACACCAGTTCTTTTAGTGGAATACGGGTTTGCGAATGGCGTTTGGGGTCGGCGGCTTCTTCATTTGTATAGCCAATCACCAAAATATTGACTGGGTCAAGATGATTGGGCAAATTAAATTCTTTCCGTATGATGTCGGGTTTGAAATAGCAGACCCATACAGAGCCTAAGCCCAATTCGGTTGCTTCCATCATCATATGATCAGTTAAAATAGAAGCATCTATATCACCTGTTTGTTTATTATCAAATGGGCGTATCCAAGCCTTATCGTGGTCGGCGCAGACAATGATTGCCAGCGGTGCCCCATAGATGTTTGCGCCTTTGCTTATTTTTTCAAGACCGTTCCTTTCCTGTACTACAATCAAACGTACTGGTTGGAGATTCACTGCCGTTGGGGCTACATGGGCTGCGTGCAATATCTTCTCCAGTTTCTCAGTTTCCACCTTTTTGTCTGAGTACCTGCGCACAGAATAACGTTTTTCTGCCATTTCAAGAAAATTCATAGATAGTCAATCCTTTCTTTGTGTTGTATACTGAATGTGTTGTTTCAACCGTCATACAAATTTTATCATGATGCAGTGATTCTTCAAGAATGCACTTTTTAGGTAGATACTTCCCAGAAGGAAAGTCCATAAAGGAGTTGATTGACAATGTCATATGAAAAGGGACAATTTAATTGTCCTGTTGAGGCGACGCTGTTTCTGATTGGTGGAAAATATAAACCGCTTATTCTTTGGTATCTCATAGAAAAGCCTTTGCATTATATGGCGTTACAGCGTTTAATTCCGAAAGCAACGCCGAAAATGCTTTCACAGCAGCTGCATGATTTAGAGGAATGTGGAATGATTCACAGGGAGGTTATTCCAGAGAAACCACCACGGACAATTTATTCCTTGACCGCACTTGGACAGAGTATTATCCCTGTTTTGGATTCTATGTGTAATTGGGGAATTGCTTTTTTGGATAGCTTGCATATGACAAGCTGTTGTTCAGCCACTGGGGAAGAACTAAAAAATTCTGAAGAGTAATTTACTTCTCCTCTATTCCTCAACGGTAAAGATTTCTTCAATGGGAACGCCGAATATCTTGGCGATATTCCATGCCAAAACCAAGGAAGGATTATATTTCCCCTTTTCAAGATTTCCGATGGTTTCTCTGCGGACTCCTACCAGTTTGGCCAGTTCCTCTTGTTTCATGTCGTGTTTTGCTCGATATTCTTTTATGCGGTTTTTAATCATTTTCTGCGCCCTTTCGCTCTTTCCATTCTAAAATGACAAGTGCAGCGGTGAAGGTGAAAACGGCAGCTGTAAAGCTCAGTCCGAAGGCAGTAGGAATAGCCTGGGCAGTGTCATAAAGGCAGGAACAGACAAACATAAAGGGCACAAGGAGAATCATTTCTGCCATAAATGCCAATGTCGCGGATTTTTGGACAGTGAGCAGGAATAGTTCGTCGGGAATAACCCGGAAATAGCGAAGATAGTAGGCAAACCCTAGAAAACCATAGAGACCGGTATTTCCAGTTGTCCATCCCAGTACCGCGATGAGTGCTAAGAGAGATAAAAAACCCAGGTAGTTAAGTTTGTGCAACATAAAAAGTCCTCCTAAGTAAAGTGATATATTTCGCTCTTAATGTGATAAATATATCACTTTACTTGTCGGAAGTCAAGATAAGATGCAGGAAAATGTCAGCACAGTTCCTATTTAGGAGCATGCTAAAAATATTCTATCAAAGAATTGCAGTTTGGCGTGACGGAACAAAAAAGCAGCAAGTCTTTTTCCGACCTACTGCTTTTGTCAAAAACGTGTTGTTTTTATTTGTAATGTTTGGCTTATCGATAAAGATGCTGGGCGTTGTGTCATCGCCTGTCAGGAAAGTTAATCTAAAATTTGAACGCCAACGCCTACTAACCCAGGGCCTACGTGAACACCCAGACAGCAACCCAATTCTCCTTCAATTAAGGTATCACGGAACGGCAGCTTTTGCAGTACCTGGTCGCGAATGGAGGCAGCGTCATTTAAGCCAGGTAAGCCGCTGCCGATTAAAGCGACGTTGTATTTTTTAGAGTTGCCGGCAAATTGTACAGCCATATCCAGCACTTTTTTCAAGGATTGCTGTCTGCCCCGCACTTTAGCTACAGTATAATAAACCCCTTCTGCGTTGCAGGAAATGATAGGCTTGAGATTTAGCGCAGTGCCCAGCATAGCGGTGACCAAACCAATGCGGCCGCCTTTTTGCAGATATTCCAAAGTGTCTAGACAATAAAATACTTTGGATTTTGCAGTTTCCGCTTCCATTGTATATTTTAATGTTTTCCAGTCCATGCCCTGTTCAATATATTTTGCTGCCTGGATAGCGGAGAAACCGCTGCCTATGGCGATATTTTTTGTATCGTAAACATAAATATCCAAATCGCGAATGTTGCCTGCCAAGAGGTTCAGCATGTTGTAGGTTCCACTGAGACCACTGGAAATAGTGATTGCCAATACTTTGTTGTATCCTTCAGAGCGGATTTGCTCAATGATTTGTAATACCAGCTCTGCGCTGGGCAGAGACGTTTTGGGCACTTCACGGGGTAATCGTTGATACAGCTGGGATGCAGTGAGATCAATGCCGTCATTGTATTCTCCTTCATTGAAGATGATGCGCAGCGGCGCAACAAACATATGATACTGCTGAATATAGGCTGGCGGTACGTCGGTACCGGAGTCGATAAGAATTGCAATTTTATCGGTAGACATAGAAACACCTTCTTCAATTTTTTTGCTCTAAATGATTTTGTTCCTCCATGCGCAAAATGATAATTTTTTCTGTAAAAATTTTGCTGGCAAAGGAAGTACAGGCCATGTGAAGTCCCAATGTATTCAGGTTTACCGGGTGATCCATCACAGTGAGCTCTATGGCAGAGTCAGTCAGATATTTGGAAGCCATGGTATGTAAAGCATTTTCCTGCTCTTGACAAAACAAGTCGTAGGCTTGTGCCAGAGAACAATGTCTGGACTGCAAAAAAATGCCATTTTTAATCTCAGGGATGAGAAGCACCTGCTTGAGAATGGTAATCACGATAAGATAGGCCATATGCAGCCGTTCATAGCGTTTTTTATTAGGCTTGGGCATAATATTCAGTTTTACGTAGTTGTTAATCATGGCAGAGGTGATCACCTTATTGTCAGTCTGTCCAACCAGCGGCGCCAAATAGCGCTCAATCAGTGTAATGACCTGATCCATATACAACTCTATATCCGGCAACTCTTCCCAAAGTGGCAGGTGGTATTGCTCTACCTCTTTAATCCAGGCTTGTAGTTGTTCTTCTGCTTCTGGCATGAAATCCCTTCTTTCCTTCTATAACATATTAACTTAAATATGAACATTCGTCAATCTAGTTTCCTACTTGAGTTTCCGTATTTTTTCTGAAACCCCTATATTCATGCGGGTTTCGAGGCATAATCGTCTAACATTTCACAAAGCGTCTAAAATGCTGACATTTCAAGGCGTTGCTAGCTGAGTGCTTTTGATTTTTATGGAAACTCAAGAGTTTCCTAAACTAGATTAAAAATAAGAATAAAAATGTCTAGTTTTTTCCATACTAAAGGCAGGGGAAGACAATAAGATTTTAAAAGGGTAATTTCAAAATTTAGAGGAGGTTTTTTGATGACTGTGGATTTTATGAAAAGCAGAACAAAAGAAAATTTGATGAGAGCCTTTGCCGGTGAGAGTCAGGCACGCAATCGCTACACTTTGGCAGCGGAGCAGGCTGACAATGCAAAACTGCAGGTGGTCAGCGAGATTTTTAAGTTTACAGCGAACCAGGAACTGGCCCACGGGAAGATATTTTATGACCATTTGGTACAGGCGGCAGGCCAGACTATTGTCATTGACGGCTCCTATCCGGTGGACCTTGCCGACAATTTGCTGGATTTGCTGAAAATGGCCCATCACAATGAAATGCAGGAATTTGAGGAGGCTTATCCAGGGTTTGCCCGCGTAGCGGAAGAAGAGGGCTTTGCCAAGGTAGCTGCTAGCTTCCGGATGATTGCAGAGATCGAGCATAGCCATGCCAAACGATTCCAGCATATCGCACAGCTACTGGAGCAGGGCAAGCTGTTTCGCAGAGATGGCGAAAACAGCGTATGGATGTGTACCAATTGCGGTTATCTGCATCAGGGCAGTCAGGTGCCGGAGCAATGTCCGGTGTGCCAGCACGGGCAAGGATATTTCATATCGCTGGATATGGCTCCCTGGACCTGTTAAACAAGACAGAGAAGGAGACACAGTAAATTCCTATTAGGCAATGGTTCATGGAAAGTTTAGCGTATTAAGATATGGGAGTACTTATGGTGTTTGCTGTTTTTTTCGCACTAACTCGATTGCCTCTTTTCCTGTGACGTGGTCAATGGTCATTTCCAGCATATAAAGCGAATTCCATTCGCGATTTATCGCCTGTTCAAGCTCCATGGCGGTAGCTTCCGGCGCGTATTTGCCCGCCAGTTTCTCGATTGCTGTTCTTTTTGCGCGCTCGTCTTGGAGGAGTCGTATCTGCCCAAAGATGATTACACTTTGAAAATATGTCGTGTATTCTTCTGGAACGACAGTATCCTTTGCAACCACACAAAAAGACGCTTTGGCGTTTTGCTGGATGGCATCTAGCTTGTGCCCACTTTTGGCGCTGTGAAAATAGAGCTTTTCCCCGTCATATACATAACTGATGGGCACAGCATAGGGATATGCTTCGTCACCAATCAGAGCAAGCACGCCGGATGTCTCCTGCTGCAGAATCTGAGCAATTTCCTGTTGGGATAACGCCTGCTTTTTTCTTCTCATTTCTCGAAATATCATGACAAACCTCCTATAAAAATAAAACGCTTATGGGTCGTTTCTTTGATAGCCTGATGAAATAAAAATAAGCGATTTCTGGTGAAAAGGATATAAAAATGGTTGCAAATTAAGATAGCACAAATTCCACTACAAGTCAAATCGTTTTCCCATTTTGCTGTATGAAGAAACTTGAAAAGAAATAATGAAAAATATATTTTATAATCATATTTTATAAATGATGGGGCTTGTTATGGATGGAAAAGTCTGATATACTATCTATGTTTTGAGAAGGGCGGTCCGCTGTTTTAGAGAGGCTAAGATAAGAACGCCTAGCGGGAAGGAGGAGAAAAGAAATGAATGATATTATTAGAAGTATTGAACAGGAACAGTTGAGAGCTGATATTCCAGATTTCAGACCCGGAGACACCGTGCGCGTAGATGTAAAAGTAGTAGAAGGCAACAAAGAACGTATTCAGGCTTTCGAAGGCGTAGTCATTAAACGTCGCGGCAGCGGTTTAAGCGAAACATTTACTGTACGTCGTGTAGCTTATGGCGTAGCTGTAGAGAGATGTTTTCCAATCCATTCCCCACGCGTGGACAAAATTACAGTAATGCGTCATGGTAAAGTAAGACGTGCAAAGCTGTACTATATGAGAGAACGCTTTGGGAAAGCTGCAAGAATCAAAGAAGTACGTCGCTAAGACATTACAAAGCCGAAGAGTGCATACTTTTCGGCTTTTTGCTTGCCTTGAAATCATAAGTTTTTAAAGATACAAAAAGAAGGCATCTTCCAAATTATTTCAGTATTTGGAGGATGCCTTCTTGTACTTCCTATTTTTATGGCTACTTATTGCTGCAGGTTATGGTATACATTCTGCACATCATCATCTTCTTCTAAAGCGTCCAGCAGTTTATCCATCTGTTTTTGCAGGGAAGGGTCAATGGAAGTATAAGTGGAAGGCAACATGGTGATGTCAGCATGCACGAATTCATATTTTCCTTCTAATGCTTCCCGTACTGCGATAAAGTCATTGGGCGCTGTGATGATTTCAAAGCCGTCTTCTTCGGTGATAAAGTCTTCGGCGCCTGCTTCCAGGGCAGCTTCCATCAGTTCATCTTCGTTTACGTTGTCATCAGCTGCGACTAAGATCATGCCTTTGCGCTCAAACATATAGCTTACAGAACCAGCAGTACCCAGATTGCCGCCATTGCGGTCTAAATAATAACGTACATTGCTGGCTGCACGGTTTTTATTGTCTGTTAGCATCTCGATGATCATTGCCACGCCACCAGGGCCGTATCCTTCGTATGTAATCTGTTCATAGTTGGCGCCGCCGTCTTCACCGGTCCCTTTTTTGATAGCACGGTTGATATTATCATTGGGCATGTTATCGGCTTTGGCTTTCTGGATTGCCAGTTTTAATGCTGCATTATAGTCAGGGTTTCCTCCGCCTGCACGAGCTGCTACGGTAATTGCCCGCGCGTGTTTGGTGAACACGTTGGAGCGCAGTGAATCCATCTTATTTTTCTTGCCTTCAATATTGTGAATACGTCCCACAAATATCTCTCCTTTGTTTACATGATCTTTCAATCTCATTAATATAGCACAAGTAAGGTGAAAATGCAATGCAATCTGCAAGAAAATTTCATATACTATAGATTAGAAGCATAATTTTTTGAGAAAAATAGAAGGTATCCATTATGAAAATATATCATTATTTGACGGCAATAGACGGCAGGAGGAGAAATTTATGAGTTTTGGTATTGTACCTGGTGTGGTAATTGCAAATACTACAGATACCGCGGAGGAGAAGCGGTTTCCCTGCGTTGTGAGAAATCGCCTTTGTTTGCCTGAGCAGGGTGGTGTAGGTGCGCTGCCGTTGCCAGTAGTGCATCAGGGAAGGTTGCCCATCTGCACGGGTGTGGCTGCGGCCAATGCTCGTATGATTTTACACTATCAGCAAACAGGTCAGATCATGCAATTTTCCGGACTATTTATCTATAAAATGAATCGCTTGTTTGATGGTTTGCCCAATGACATGCGGGGTAGCACACTAGAGGCTTCTATGCAGACATTGGAATATAAGGGCGTTTGCTCAGAATATTTATATCCTAGCAATGCACGCAACTGCAATAAGGTATTTCCCAGGAAGAGTCAGCGGTTGCTGGAGCAGGCAAAAAAATATTGCATTCATGTTTACCGGCGCTGTGATTCTTTGGAGGAAATCCTGCAGGCTTTGGCGGAAGGCAAGCCGGTGGCCTTTTCTATGGTGATTTATACGGATTTTTTTCAGACGAAGGACGGCGTGATTCCAGAGAAGCGGACGGGGAGCCGCATCGGCGGGCACTCTATGGTGGCGGTCAATTATGATTTGGAGCGTAGGTTGCTGCAGGTGCTGCAGAGTTGGGGAAAAGGCGCCAAGGGGCCCACTGCGCAGGGCTACATGTATATTCCTTTTTGTTGGTTTGATTATATGGATGAATTGACAGAACATTCTGTACTCATTGAAGCCTTTGCGTTGCTGGAATGATAGCAGGTATAAAAGTAAGGACGAAGGACAAACTAGGGAAATGAAACAGCAAAAGGAGGATGTAGAAAATGGGATTTACCATTGGACGGTTGATTTTACTTAGTTTGTCATTGTTGATTTTTTTCGGTGTTGCGGAACGTGTGCTGGACCGTATGCACATGAGCGATAAAGCGGCGCTATTGGTATTGGGCGCCATTGTCCTGGGAAGTTTTGTCAATCTCACGCTGTATCGCTCTGACGCACTGACGGTGCGGATGAATGTGGGTGGTGCGTTGGTGCCTTTGGCGGTAGCCATTTATGTATGGGTGAAGGCGGGCACTAGGAAGGAAAGGCTACGTTCTCTTTTGGGAGCGGTACTCACCATGGCAGCGATTTGGCTTTTGGGCCGTTTTGTAACGGATGAATATGCGCTGCCGGTGGATATTATTTATCTGTATCCGATTATCGCAGGACTGGTAGGTTATTTGTTTGGTCGTTCTCGCAAGGGCGCTTTTGTGGCTGCTGTGCTGGGCGTGCTTCTCTTTGATCTCAGCCACGGTATCTATCTGCTTTGGCAGCAGGTTCCAGGTCTGGTACATTTCGGCGGAGGTGGCATGTATGATACGGTGGTGCTCTCCGGCGTGCTGGCCGTGTGCCTGGCTGAGCTGATTGGGGAAGGCAGGGAACGTTTGCAGGGGGGGCCCAGCGAGGAAAATCGGGACCCAAGTGTACTGGAAAATTTGCGCGCTGCAGGGATGAAAGGAGATAAGCATCATGGATAGAGAAAATCATCGTCTTAGCCGGGAACGGGCCAACTGGACTGTGGCGCTTCTAAGTGTACTTTGTTTATGTATTTTTACCTATCTGACTGTGCAGTGGCAGCAAAATGGCACGCTCATGCCAGTTTGGGAAAATAATACACAGACAGGGGATGAACAGACGGACGGCTCTTATTATACGCTCTACGATGAGGAAACCGGCGAAGCCATTGAGTATATGAGCCGTAAGGTGTATCCCGGAGATGAATTGCTCACCGGGGACAACAAGCATTATAAAGTGAAAAAGGTAGATGGCCAAAAGGCATGGTGTCAGCTTTTGGAGCAAAGGAAGACGGAGCAGGTACTGGCAAGTCTGGAAGAGGCCGCCCAGGCAGTAAGCAGCCAAAGCGGACCGTTTCGCTCTGTAGCCATTTATTGTACCCATAGTGATGAGAGCTATGTGCCCACCTCCGGCACGGAAAGCAAAAATGGAGGGGGAGATATTCTGGATGTGGCCACTTCTATTGTGGAGGTGCTGGAGGATCAGGGGGTAGAGGTGATTCACAGTGAAAATATTCATGATCCCCATGATGTCAATGCCTATCAGCGTTCGCGAAAAACGGCGGCGGAGCTTTTGCAGGAAGGTCCTGCTGCCATGATTGATGTACACCGCGACGGTGTCCCCGACCCGGAATATTATGCGACGGAATTTGACGGACAGGCTGCCACACAGATTCGTCTGGTGGTGGGTCGGCAAAATCAAAACAGTGAGGCCAACATTGAGTTTGCAGAGAAGATGAAGGCATATTATGATGAAGTGAAACCGGGATTGATTAAGTCTATTTTTATGGCCAAGGGCAATTATAATCAGGATTTGGCACCCCATTCCATCTTGCTGGAGGTGGGAACACATACCAATTCTCTGGAGCAGGCAGAGGTGGGCGCGCGGGAATTTGCGGAGGTATTGCCACAATTTTTAGGGCTGAAGACCAATGCAGAAGCAGAACAGCCGGAGGCAGTAGGCACACAGGAGACGGAGCCGAAGCAGCAGGAGAAAAAAAGCGGCGGCATGGGCAAAGCCATTCTGTGGCTCATTGTGCTGGCTGTTGTGGGCGGACTGGGCTTTGTATGGGTCAGTCGCGGTTCCTTGAAGAAGGACTGATATGAATACCTATACGGAAGCAGTAATATTGGGTATGATTGCTGGTTTTCTGGCCCGGTTGTATATGTTGCGGACCGATTACCGCAATTATCCCTCTTATCCTCACGGCTATATCATTCATTTATCGTTGGGCGCAATCGCGGCCAGCTTGGCCTCTATTGCGTTACCGGCTCTGCTGGAGGAAGAATATACTGCGATTACATTTTTGGTGTTATGTGCCCAGCAGTTTCGGGATATCCGGAATATGGAGCGGGAAACTCTGATGAAGTTGGAAGAAAACACGCTGGTACCGCGGGGATTGGATTATATTGAGGGGATTGCTAAGGTGTTTGAGTCCCGCAATTATCTGGTTATGCTGGTATCGTTAGTGACCAGCGGTGCCACCATTTACGGGGGCGTGGGCCTGGGTGCTGTGGCGGGTCTGGCGATGATCTTGTTTGCCCGCTTTCTCATGCGGGGGAGTTTTATCCGCGGTATTGCACAGGTAACAGAAGGAAAACTGCATTTTGAGAAATCACTGCTCTATGTAGACGATATTGTATTGATGAATGTGGGCGATCCAGAAGCGCGGAAAAAGATTTTGCGGGAGGGTGTAGGAATCGTGCTACACCCTTATGATGATGACGGCCGCTCAATCTTGAACAACCTAGGACAGAGGCAGGCTCTAGTGCATGATATTTCCATGCTGGTGGGCAATAAGCTGGAAGTGGGTGAACAGGAATGGACACCAGCAGCCCGCAAAAATATGGAAACCGGCGCGTTGGGTATTTTCCTTTTGCCTAATGAAAAGGATATTGAATGTGTGATAGAGGCGGCGAAGCGAACTCCGGTGCTGGAAAGCGCGGTACAGAAACCCTTGGCCAATACTATCGGAAGAAAGGCGGCAGATTGATGCAAGACACGATTTTAGCGGCCATTGTACCGCGGCGCTATGCCGATAAGGTACAGGGCATGAATAGTATTTTTGTGGTAGAGGATGAGGCGGAACTGCAGCGCACAGCGCTGCTCTTGAGCCGCATTCTGAAGGCAATGTCCCATGATTTGGAAAATGGTGTGACCATTATTGTACAGCATTAACGCTGGCCAAAAAGCGTGATAGTACCTGTGGCGGGTGCAATCACGCTTTTGATGATTAAGGAAGGTATTGGAGCACATGGTTGGCCAGAAGCCTCAGCTCGATAGGGCTGCGGTTGAGCCCGATCAGGCAGTCAAAGTTGACGTTCATCTCTGCGGCTAATACTTCCATTGTTTCTTTGTTGTAATTGATCCATAGATGTCCTGGAGGACGCTTTCCGTCAGGAATTTGGTAATAATTTGTGATGGTATCATTGGGAAGCATCTCTCTCTTTTGCAAAATGACCAGCTGCTCTAAGAGCGGCGGCAGGGCATCTTCAATCTGGCGCATTTTGGCAATCATTTGCTCATTCCCCATTGGAAACAGCTCCTTTCTGTCTATAGTTTCTATTATACAACGATACAGCGAAAATGGCGAGAAAAGAGAATTAAAATTAAAAATAGAAAAAATGTTCGATTTCCATATTGACGAACAAAAGTTTGTATTGTATAGTATAAATAGAACATAAATTCGAAAAGGAGCTGTGAATGTGATGAAAAAGGAAATCAAGAAATATGGTGTTTTGGCGTTTGTGATGGTGCTTTTGCTAGGTGTTGGCTTTTCGTTGGTAGAGGGAAATGGTACGGTGAATTTGCTGGGTATGGCGTTTTTTTGTTTACTGTGCAGTGGTGTGCTACTGTATGCGCTGATGAAGCTGAATGTCATGGAATTTCAGGCAGGCTCTTATTGGGAATGGTTAAATCGAAAAATTCAAGGGGAAACGCAAAGCACGGTGGTCTATATGTTGCATGTCACTGGTAGTGCCAAGGGACAAAGAAATTTCTCCAGTCGAAGCGACTATTATAAGAAAACTGCCTGAGGAAATTTTTTCTCATCTGCCTTGCACAGAAGACTATGAATTGTTGCAGAAAATGGATTTTTTAGTTGACATTTTCATCAAGGAAAAGCATACTAAAAGGGAAAGAGTTTCATGGTGTTTAGGAGGCGGAACAATGAGAAAGCAACATGGCATATATGTGCTTCTGGTAGTTGGTATCTTCGTTTTGCTGCTTGTCGGCTGTGGGACAACCCCACAGGCATCGGGCAAACAGAATGAACCAGGTCAGCAGGCAGTACAGGAACAGACAGAAGATACAATGTATATTACATTATATTTGTCCAATGAGTTGGATACCCTGACGCAGAGTGAGGGGCAGGAGCAGCGGAATGATGAAGAAAATTTGAATGCTGTCATGGTGGCGGAAATTCCCAAAGATGAATTATCTGCCAAACGG
This sequence comes from uncultured Peptococcaceae bacterium, assembly GCA_910585405.1. Taxonomy (GTDB): domain Bacteria; phylum Bacillota; class Peptococcia; order Peptococcales; family Peptococcaceae; genus UBA7185. The sequence continues at coordinate 11,681 of CAJUDO010000035.1, forward strand.
GTAGTGGAGGCTTATAACCAGCTGGTGATTGGCGGTGCATATCCCAGCATGTTGGAGATCAATGATGTGACAGAAAAGGACCAGGCTGTGTGGGTTGATTTCGATTCGGAAAGTATTGGGGCGTTGCAACTGGAAGAAGGCACAGAGGGATTGCTCTTTTATAATCTGGCCCGCAGTATTTATGAAAATATAGCCGACCTGGAGGGCATTTATTTTACCATGGATGGCGGCAAGGATTTTAAAGTAGGACATTTGTGGTTTGTTGCGGACAGGCCTTTTTATTCAGGCGTGATGCCGACAGAGGGCGGAGAGGTATCGGCTACTCCACCAGCAGAGTAGCGCGCAGTATAAACGAATAGAAATTTTGCTCGATTTGGCGTGTGCGCAAGAGCGATGATGAAATGTGCCCGGATTTATGGCATGACGTTTTAATGGATTTTTCAGGCAGAGTTTTTAATGGATATCGTACTTTTATTATGGAATAGATTATTTATAGAAAATTGCTGCGAAATGCAGACATGCTCATGGTGACGCAGGCTGTTCTTGGAGAGGAAAATGGAGACAGTTCTCAGATGAAAAATAAAATAGAGAGATAGAAATAGGGATATAAAAAATAAAGCATTAAAGAAAAAACTGTTACAGGTAATAAATTTATCTGTAACAGTTTTTGTTTGGGAAGATAAAACTTTTGGAGGCATTTGGCAAAAATAAAATACCAGGAAGCGCAATTTAGATGATGAGTTCGCTTTCTTGAATAAACTGCGTACACAGTTTGAGAATGTTGAGCAGTTCTTCCACAGATTCCTGTTTGCCGTTTTTCAGCCATGTTGTGAGAACGCCCAACAGGATACCGGTGCGTAGCGCCATAAAATAGTCCTGGTATTGTGCGGGAAGTATGCTGGGTGCAGCTGCCTGTTGAAAGAGCGGCAGGTTGTCCATGTGACAACGATAAAACAGGTCGGTGCGTTGGATTTGTAAGAGCTGCTCCAGGATTTGTGTATGGGTTGTCCAATACTGTAGAAGATGATGGGTAAAAAGGTATGGGTCATCCGCTGTCGAAAGTTGAAAATCAGAGAACATTTGCTGGAACAGTTGATTGCAGCGCCAGTATAATACGTCCGTCAGGGAATCAAAATGACGGTAAAATGTGGAGCGACTGACAGTGGAAGCAATTTGGATATCCTGGATGGTGATTTGCGCAAATTCTTTTTGCGTCATGCATTGGCATAGACCTTCGTAGATGAGGTTGGCCGAAGCGAGAGCGCGTTTTTCCTGTTTTACATGAAACATTTCTTCACCTTCTGTACTATAAGTTATGAAACTATTGTATCACAAGTGTATTTGCTTTACAATAAAGGAAAGGCAGAGACAAAGAGACAAAAGGAAGGATGCAGGAAAGGACGTGTAACAATGATTGTACATTGGTTGGGGTGGATTAGTGTCATATTGATGGTACTTTCTTTTGGCGCATGGCTTTTGCGCAAGACGGGGTGCAGAGAGAAAAAATTATTGCAGCAGTTTCGGGGAAAACGGCATCATCAATGGGGGGAAGGGATGCTCCTTGTGGCGCTGATACATGGCGTGCTATCCATTTTGTTTTTTCACCATTTATGCAAAAAGAAGGTACTTACAGGGATATTGGTATTTTTAGCGGCATTCTGTCTGAAAATGACTGCGGAAAAGCGCAAACAGCTAGGCGGAAAATGGCTGCAGTATCATCGCATTGCTGCGGTGGCGTTGCTTCCGTTGCTGGCGCTCCATGTGCTGTTTAGTCTTTTTGGCGGCAGATAAAAGTAAGAAGATGAGAAAGTCGATGATTGAAAAAATAGGTGCAGAAATCAGGATGTGGTCGTGCTGTGAGGTGTGTCTGCAGGAAGCAGAGTTGTCGGGCGTGATCCCGGTAATTCTGCTTTTTTCTTTGGGCATTGGTTCTTGTATGAAAAGTGTATTTAAAATATTAAATACAAAAAAATGCTTTGCTTTCAGGTATTTTGCATACATGCGCAAATAGTGTTGACCTTTGCGCTGGTGATTCTATATAATAGAGCAACAATGCATGTGTTGTGGCATAAATATATTTGTGCACAATTATAAACACAACCAGCATCGGAAGGAGGAAACTAATGGAACGGAACGGGACGACACAGCCTCAGGCGGATTTATATTGTCCGACTTTGGAGCATGACAACTGCGGTATTGGCGCCGTAGTAAATTTGAAGGGAGAGCGCTCCCACAAAACGGTGGACGATGCGCTGACTATTGTAGAACGTTTGGAGCACAGAGCGGGGAAGGATGCGCTGGGCAAAACCGGTGATGGCGTAGGGATTTTGCTGCAATTGCCCTATGATTATTTTGTACAGAAGGTCACAGAGCTTAAGCTGCCGGAGGACGGCGGTTTTGCAGTGGGAATGTTTTTCTTTTCCCAGGATGAGCTGAAGCGCAATCAGGCGAAAAAAATCTTTGAGATGGTAGTGAAAAAAGAAGGACTGCATTTTCTGGGCTGGCGGGAAGTGCCAACCTATGATGATGTACTCAGTCAGCAGGCGCTGGATTGCCGTCCGGCGATTTATCAGGCATTTATCGAGAAGCCGCGGCGAATCGAGATGGGATTGCCTTTTGACAGGAAACTATATGTTGTGCGGCGCATTTTCGAGAAAGCCAACAGCGAGACTTATGTGTGCTCGCTGTCCAGCCGCACCATTGTTTACAAAGGGATGTTTCTGGTAGGCCAGCTGCGCACTTTTTACGCGGATTTGCAAAATCCCATGTTTAAATCAGCTATTGCACTGGTGCATTCCCGCTTTTCGACCAATACCTTTCCTTCCTGGGAGAGGGCACATCCCAATCGTTTTATGGTGCACAATGGTGAAATCAATACCATTCGCGGCAATGTAAACAAGATGATTTCGCGGGAAGAAACCATGCATGGTACGGTATTGGGCGATGATGTTTATAAAGTATTGCCCGTGGTGGATCATTGGACCAGCGACTCGGCGATGTTGGATAATACATTGGAATTTCTTTTGATGTCGGGTATGGACTTGCCTAAGGCAGTGATGGTGTGCATTCCAGAGCCATGGAATAATGACCGGAATATGGCGCAGAACCGCAAGGATTTTTACCGGTATTATGCCACCATGATGGAACCTTGGGATGGACCGGCCTCTATCCTCTTCAGCGACGGCGAAGTGATGGGCGCGGTGCTGGACCGCAATGGACTACGTCCTTCCCGCTATTATGTGACGACGGACGGATATCTGGTGTTATCTTCGGAAGTGGGTGTGTTGGATATTCCGCCGGAAAAGATTTTGCGCAAGGAACGGCTGTATCCAGGAAAAATGCTGCTGGTGGATACTGTGCAGGGGCGAATCATCTCCGACGAAGAAGTGAAGAATTATTATGCTGCACAGGCGCCTTACGGGGAATGGCTGGAGGACCAGTTGCTGGAGCTGTCGGCACTGCCAATTCCCAATAAAAAGACAATTACTTATGGAAAGGCAGAGCTGCAGCAGTTGCAGCAGGTCTACGGCTATAGTTATGAGGATATCAACGATTACCTGCGGCCCATGGCGCTGGAGGGGAACGAGCCGGTAAATGCAATGGGTGCTGACACGCCGTTGGCGTTGTTGTCACAGCAGCCCCAGCCGCTTTTTAATTATTTTAAACAACTTTTTGCCCAGGTAACCAATCCGCCTATTGACGCTATCCGTGAAGAGATTATCACTTCAACCTATGTGTATTTGGGTGCGGACGGCAATCTTCTGGAGGATGATGCGGAAAATTGCAAATCTTTGGCGGTACGCAATCCAATCCTGACCAATACTGATTTACTGAAAATTAAATATATGGACGTAGAAGGGTTTCAGGTAGCGGTGATTCCCATTATTTATTATCGTAATATGTCGTTAGAAGAGGCTATTGATGAATTGTTCCTGAAAGCGGACAGAGCGGTGCGGGACGGTGCGAATATTTTGATTCTCTCCGACAGGGAGCTGGACGAATTCCACAAGCCTATTCCGTCCCTTTTGGCGGTGTCTGCATTGCAGCAGCATCTAGTGCGCACCAAAAAGCGGATGTCGCTGTCTGTGATTTTGGAGAGCGCGGAGCCGAGAGAGGTGCACCACTGCGCTACACTGCTGGGCTATGGAGCCAGCGCGGTAAATCCTTATCTAGCGCTGGATTCCATTCGTCAGCTCATTGAGGATGATTTGCTGGACAAGGATTATTATGCGGCGGCCAATGATTACACCAACGGATTGCTCCATGGAATTGTCAAAATCGCTTCCAAAATGGGTATCTCCACCATTCAGTCCTATATGGGTTCACAGATTTTTGAAGCGGTAGGCATCGGACAAAACGTGGTGCAGAAATATTTCACCAATACTATCAGCCGCATTGGCGGACTGGAGCTGGAAGATATTGAGCAGGATGTAGCGTACCGTTTCCGTCGGGCCTTTGACCCGCTGGGGCTTCCGGTATCTCCGGTACTGGACAGTGCAGGTCAGCATAAAGCGCGCAGTGGAAAAGAGGAACATCTGTACAATCCCCAGACGATACACATGCTGCAGAGTGCGGTGCGCACCAATGATTACGGAAAATTCAAGGCGTATTCCCGCATGATCACCGAGGAGTTGGGGCCCAGCCACATCCGCAGTCTGTTGGAATTCAGCGACAAAGTGACGGCTATCCCGTTAGAAGAGGTGGAGCCGGTAGCGTCTATCGTAAAACGCTTCAAGGTGGGCGCCATGTCCTTTGGATCTCTGTCCAAAGAAGCCCATGAAACACTGGCCATTGCCATGAACCGGTTAGGTGGCAAATCCAATACCGGGGAAGGCGGCGAGGACCCTTCCCGGTTTCACAAGGACACCAACAGTGCCATCAAGCAGGTGGCTTCGGGAAGATTCGGTGTGACCTCGGAGTATTTGGTCAGCGCCAAGGAGATTCAGATTAAGATGGCCCAGGGAGCCAAGCCGGGAGAGGGCGGACAGCTGCCCGGCAACAAGGTGTATCCGGAGGTTGCCCATACGCGGCATTCCACGCCAGGTGTGGGTCTGATTTCGCCGCCGCCTCATCACGATATCTATTCCATCGAAGACTTGGCCCAGTTAATTTATGATTTGAAATGTGCCAACAACCAGGCGGATATCAATGTGAAGCTAGTTTCGGAAGCCGGCGTGGGTACCATTGCCTCTGGCGTGGCTAAGGCCGGCGCACAGGTCATTCTGGTATCAGGTTATGACGGGGGAACAGGTGCTGCACCGCGCAATTCCATTCATCATGCGGGCCTGCCATGGGAACTGGGCATCGCCGAAACCCATCAGACGCTGCTGAAGAGCGGTCTGCGCCGCAGAGTTCGTTTGGAAGCAGACAGCAAATTGATGTGCGGCCGTGACGTGGTGATTGCAGCGCTTTTGGGCGCGGAGGAATTTGGCTTTGCCACCGGACCATTGGTTTCCATGGGCTGTGTGATGATGCGGGTGTGCAATCAAGACGTGTGCCCTGTGGGGATTGCCACACAAAATCCCGAGCTGCGCAAGCGCTTTGCCGGTAAACCGGAGCATGTGATGCATTATATGCAGTTTATGGCGCAGGAGATGCGGGAATATATGGCGCAGCTGGGCATTCGCACAGTGGACGAACTGGTAGGACGCACAGACCTTTTGCGGGTGCGTGAGGATACTTTGCTTTTCCGTCAGGGAAAGGTGCAGCTGGAGGGCTTGTTGGATTCCGGCGGCAATGTGCATTTTGAGCCCAAAGAAGTGTATGATTTCCAGTTGGATTCTGCCAAGGATGAAAGGATTCTGTATCAGAAGCTGCAGGGCTATCTGGAGAAAAAGAAGCCGGCGTCTCTGAATGTGGAAGTGAGCAATACAGACCGTGCCTTCGGCACCATGTTTGGCTCCCACATCACCCGTTTATATGGAGAACATGGCCTGACGGAAGGACTGTATCATATTCGTTGCAGTGGTTCCGGCGGACAGAGCTTCGGTGCCTTTATTCCCCAGGGCTTAACGCTGGAATTGGAAGGCGACTGCAATGACTATATGGGCAAGGGTTTATCCGGCGGTACCATCATGGTTTATCCGCCTAAGAAAGCAACCTTTGCCGCCGATGAAAACATCATTATCGGCAATGTGGCTTTGTATGGCGCCACTTCGGGGAAAGCCTTTATCAGCGGCGTGGCGGGCGAAAGATTCTGCGTGCGCAATTCCGGCGCTATCGCGGTGGTGGAAGGCGTAGGCGATCATGGTCTGGAATATATGACCGGCGGTTGTGTTGTGATTTTGGGTGCAACGGGCAACAATTTGGCTGCCGGCATGTCCGGCGGTACCGCTTTTGTGCTGGACGAAAAAAATGATTTGTATGCTCGGCTCAACAGAGAGCTGGTATCGCTGGAACTGGTGAAGCGCAGCGACGATGTGCATCAGCTGCAGGATTTGCTCACACAGCATGTAGCGGCCACGGGCTCGGCCAAGGGCAAGAAGATTTTGGAGCAGTTTGAGGTCTATCTGCCTAAATTCAAAAAGATTATTCCCCATGATTATAAACGGGTACAGGATCTGATTAACGAATATAAGAGCAAAGGACTCAGCCATGAACAGGCGGAGGTTGTGGCCTTTAATCAAATGAAAGGAGAGGGAAGTCATGGGAAAGAGCACCGGTTTCTTAGAATTTGAGCGCAGAGTCAGCCAGGCGGAGGAGCCGCTGCAGCGCATCCGACATTTCAATGAGTTCCATACGCCGCTGACCGAGGAGGAACAACGGGAGCAGGGTGCGCGCTGTATGGACTGCGGTGTACCGTTTTGTCAGGCAGGGGTGCCCATCGCTGGAATGGTAGTGGGCTGTCCTCTGCACAATCTGGTGCCTGAATGGAATGATCTGGTTTATCGCGGCAATTATAAAGAGGCGCTGGTGCGCTTGCTGAAGACCAATCCTCTGCCCGAATTTACCAGCAGAGTGTGTCCGGCGTTATGTGAAAAGGCCTGCACCTGTTCTCTGCATGGAGCAAGTGTGACGGTACAGGAAAACGAGCGGGCGATTATTGAATATGGGTATGAGGAAGGCTTGATGCATCCTCAGGAGAATATTCCCCGCACAGGAAAATGTATTGCTGTGATCGGTAGCGGTCCTGCGGGGCTGGCTGCTGCTCAGCGGCTGAATCAAAGGGGACATCTGGTGACTGTTCTAGAGCGGGAGGACAAAGCGGGCGGTCTGTTGCGCTATGGGATCCCCAATATGAAGCTGGAAAAGCAATATATTGACCGCAGAGTGGCAAAGATGGAGCAGGAAGGTATTCGCTTTCAGTATAATCACAGTGTGCACACAGCGAAACAGGCGGCATCGGTGTGTCGGGAATATGATGCAGTGCTATTAGCTTGCGGCTCTACGCAGCCTAGAGATTTGCAGGTTACTGGCCGTGATGCGGCGGGCGTGTATTTCGCAGTAGAGTTTTTAAAGGCGACCACGAAGGCGTTGTGGAACAACACATTGCAGGATGAAAACACCTATATATCAGCAAAGGGCAAGGATGTGCTGATCATTGGCGGGGGCGATACTGGAAACGATTGCGTCGGGACCAGTATCCGTCATGGTGCGCGCAGCGTGCTGCAGTTGGAGATGATGCCGCCTTTACCGGAGTGTCGACAGGAGGATAATCCCTGGCCGGAATGGCCCCGCGTCCAGAAGACAGATTACGGTCAACAGGAGAGTATTGCTGTATTTGGCAGGGACCCGCGATTATATGAGACTACTGTGAAAGAGTTCAAGAAAGATGAAGCGGGGCAGCTTTACGGAGCTGTGTTGCAAAAGCTGCGCCCAGTCCAGGATGTCCAGACAGGAAGGACGATCATGGAGCCCATAGAAGGCAGCGAGTGGCAGGTGGATTGTCAGCTTGCTATCATTGCCGCAGGATTTGTGGGCTGTGAATTGGCAGTGACCAAAGCATTTAATGTTGCTGTGAATGAACGGGGAAGGGTGAAAACGACAGATGCCCATTATGTCACCGATCAGCAAAAGGTGTTTACTGCTGGCGATATGCATCGTGGCCAATCTTTGGTGGTGTGGGCTATCAAAGAAGGCTGTGATGCGGCCAGAGAAATTGACGAGTATCTCATGGGCTATAGCAATTTGTAAGGCGTAATAAAAATTGAGCCATCAAAGTGAATCGGAAATCAAAGCAAAAACCGGCGGAAAAAATTCTGCCGGTTTTTGCTTTGCAGAGAGACAAAATTGCAAACGTTTCACGTGAAATAATTTGCAAAAGGAAAGGTGATATTTGAATTGTATTTTGATCTGACGCGACAACAGGGAAAAATTGTAAATTTTTTATGAGGAAAGCTATGTTTCCTGTTGTATGATTTTGATTAGCTGGGTTAGATTTTCAATATGATAATCAGGCTGACATTGCCGCAGTAGAACAGGGTCAAGCAGAGAATAGTCGACTGCTGCAGTCAGGCAGCCTGCTTCTTTGCCGCATTGCAGATCGTGATTGCTGTCGCCGACAAATATGGTCTGTCCAGGCAATAACTTTAGTTCCAGAGCAGCCTTCTGTGCAGGCTCAGGATGGGGCTTGTGGTGTATTGTACTTTCCGGTGTGATAAATGTATTAAAATATGGTGTCAATTGAAATAGCTCTAAGTCGTGAAGCGCACTTTGGCGAAGCCGTGATGTGACCAGTGCCATGCGGATATGCAATGCCTGCAGTTGTACCAGCGCTTCCGCCGCACCGGGACAAAGAGAGATAAGTTCTTCGTGGCTGTGAGCATAGTCTAAAAAAGCTTGACGCAATTCTTGCCATTGGGGACCGCCCAACTCCTGCATAATGCTCTGTAAAGGTTTGCCAAAAGTTTGCGTAAGTATATCACGGGAAACAGTGGTATGCAATACGGCATCTAATGCATATTCAAAACTTTGAAAATTTAATTCATTGGTGTTAAGCAGCGTGCCATCCAAATCAAAGAGGATGCCTTGTATTTTCATGGAGAACACCTTTCTTACAATTGGAGATATTGAATCATACCAGGGCCCAAATCTTCAGTGGGACGGGCGATGAAGCCGTGTTTCTGATAAAAACTTTCCCGACCCTTGGCGCACATCAAATCAAGCATCATTGTCGTATCAGGGATTCCCAGAGAAGTGGCATAAGCGATTAACCGTTCAATAAGCATGGAGCCGATGCCATGAGCTTGAATATTGGGCACGACGATGAGATCCTGAATATAGCAAATCACAGCGCCGTCGCCTACCAGACGGCCCATACCTACTAGCTCTCCATCGTGATAAGCTGCTAGCACATAGAGACTGTGGTCCAAGGCTTTTTGTGCTTGCGGCAGGGTGAGAGGCTTCCAGCGCACTTGTTGGCGCAGATGGAGATATTGTTCTACTGTGAGATTGTTTTCATCAAAGACTATCATTTGTACATCACTCCGAGAAAGGATTTGTTGAGTTGTGTAGCTTGTTATAAAAAAGAAAATTCATAAAGAACAAAATATTTTCAAGAAAAACTATGTTACTACTGATTCCCTTTTGCGTTCACCGAAGGGGATTTTGCGTATAGTTTGGTAGAGAACTATCATAAAGATAAAGCTTCACAGGATAAATGTCAATGCGTTTGTTTTGGTATTATTGTTTTTGATGAATATCTGGGGAAACTAGGCATCCTTTCATCATTCTGCGGGATTGCAAATTTTAGCGCGCTGCAAGTACACTAAATTACAATATACAGAGGCTTAAGAAATATTTTTATTTGACCGATTTCTGATTTTAAGGTATAGTATAAAAGAAGTTAGAAAGGTTTTTACAGAAGTAAGATTGAAACAGGGAAGGAACGAATACAGTATGACGGATACAAGATATGAAGAGGAGAATATGAGCCGAAGGGATAAGAACAAGAAAAAGAAATCTTCTTTGAGGGAAATGGTAGAAGTGATAGTCACTGCGTTGGTATTGGCCTTTTTGATAAAAACGTTTGTAGTGGGAAATTTTTGGATCCCTTCAGAATCTATGGTGCCAACAATTGAAGTAAATGACAAAGTGATTGTGACCAATTTCAGCTATTGGTTTGAGGGACCGGAGCGGGGCGATGTGATTGTGTTTAGATATCCGCTGGATACAAAAAAGGATTACATTAAGCGTTGCATTGGCTTGCCGGGAGAAACGATAGAATTTCAGGACAGTAAATTGTATGTGAATGGACAGATGGTGGAGGAACCCTATTTGCCAGAAGGGTTGGTTTTTGAAGACTATGGCCCCATAGAGGTACCAGAGGGGCAATATTTTATGTGTGGTGACAACAGAAACCACAGCTCCGACAGTCGGGTCTGGGGATTTGTAGAAAAACGGCTCATCATCGGTAAAGCACAGGTGATTTATTGGCCATTTGATCGTTGGAGTACTTTGTAAAAATCGTTGTGGAAGCATCAGAGAAGAAAGAGGGACTACAGAGATGACAAAATTGGAAGAACAGATTGCAGCTTTATCAGATTTAGAGTTGGAAAGGTTGTATGAGATTTTGGATTCTATTGCACAGAAACTTAAAGGAGGCTTTTCTTATTCCAGTGAAATTCAAGCGCTGGGCTATGAATTTTCTTTTTCTGACGCCGATGCGTTGGATACAGACAGTATAGCGTTGTTGGCGGATAGGGAAGGACGTAAGCGCTGGCAGCAGCAGAGAAAAGCAAGTCGTTGAGGACGGTAGAGGGCTGCTCAGGAATTTCCTGCAGCAGCCCCTTTTGTAGATAAAAGAATGACAGAGGATGCTGCAGGAAATTGGCAGGCATGTCTTCTCAAAAAGGGGACAGGCCTAGGAGGATAACAGGAGGAATTTATGTCAAGGACAGAGAAACACACACGAAAAAAGATGAAGCCAGGTCCGCGCACCTATCTGATTGGGTTCGGACTGATCGTTGTGATTGCAGCGGCAATCTTTGCAGGTGTATTGCATGATACGGCGCCAGTAGATGCCACCAATGAGGACACAATTCTATTTCAGGTGTCCCAGGGAGAGAATGCCAATCAGATTACGGCAAAGCTGAAGGAGCAGGGACTTATAAAAAATGAGCTGGCTTTCAGATATTATTTGAAAGCCCATCATGTCAGTGGCAAACTTCGGGCGGGCAGCTATCAGCTGAGCCCGGCGATGGATACAGAAACCATTGTCAATGAATTATTGAATGGTGTGGGCGATTTGGTGCGCTTTACCATTCCCGAAGGCTATACCTTGCGGGATATTGCCGATGCACTGGCTGGAGCAGAGCTTATGGAAACAGATGTGTTTTGGAATTTGGTGCGCACCTATGATGTGAGCGGTTATGAATTCATGCAGGGTTGCCCTGACGGGGAGCATCGTCTGGAGGGATTTTTGTTCCCTGATACTTATTTTGTAGCGAAGCATACTGCGCCGGAAGCAATTTTTAAGATGATGCTGGACCGCTTTGCACAGGTGTGGGAAGCGCTGCCGGTCAAAGAGAGCGGTTTGTCTGCGTATGACACGGTTATTTTGGCTTCTATGGTGGAATCGGAGGCAAAATTTGATGAAGAGCGTTCCACCATTGCTTCGGTGTATTTGAATCGCATGAAAAAGAATATGCTGATGCAATGTGACGCCACAATTCTGTACGCCATGCCTGAACGGAAGACCCAGCTGCGTTTTTCCGATTATAAATATGAGTCGGAATACAATACCTATTTGCATCAGGGATTGCCGCCTACGCCCATTTCCAATCCAGGGCAGAAATCTTTGGAGGCAGCCTGTCAGCCTGACCAGACAGACTATTTATATTATCTTTGGAATAAGACAGAGAATAATGGTCATGTATTTGCGAAAACCTATGAAGAACATTTGCAGAATCGCGATAAGTATGGATATTAAGACGGGAGTCGGACAAGTATGAAAGATGTGTTAGACTTGGATTTGCAATTGTATCTGCGCAATTTGTTGCCCCAGGAGGATGCACTTTTGCAGGAAATGCGCAGTTTTGCGGAGGAACATTACATTTCCATTGTGGACCCTGAGGTGGGCTATCTGTTGCATTTGCTTACCGGACTGGTGCAGCCACAAACAATATTGGAAATCGGGACGGCCATTGGCTGTTCTGCGATATATATGGCCCGCGCTATGGAAAAAGGTACGATTACAACCATTGAGCTGCAGGAACAGCGGCATCGCATGGCGCTGGAATATTTTCAGAGAGCCGGTGTGGCGGAAAAGATTGATGCGCGCTTGGGCGATGCGCGGAAGTTGGTCCCTGAGATGGAAGCGCAGTACGATATGATTTTTATGGACGCGGCCAAGGGGCAGTATCCCGAATTTTTGGTTGCAGCGGACGATATCCTGAAACCGGGCGGCCTGCTGGTGGCGGACAATGTGCTGTTGAACGGCTGGGTGGTGGATTTGCAATATCCGCGGCATCGGCAGAAAACGATGGTGTACCGCATGAAGGCATTTTTGGAACATTTTAAAGAGGATGGGAGATATCAGTGCAGCGTGGTGCCGCTGGGTGACGGCGTGGCAATCATTCGAAAGGTAAAGTAAAAAGTGAGGCGTGTATTCATGAAAAAACCTGAACTGCTGGCGCCTGCCGGCACACTGGAAAAGTTAAAATTTGCGGTGCAGTATGGTGCCGATGCGGTATATATAGCCGGAAAACAGTATGGACTGCGGGCTTTTGCTGGAAATTTCAGCAAGGAAGAGATGGCGGAGGGCGTTGCGTTTGCCCACAGCCGCGGTGTGAAGGTCTATGTAACGGTCAATATCTTCGCACACAATGAGGATTTTGTAGAAATGGAAGCCTATTTGCAGGAACTGCTGCAGTTGCAGGTAGATGCCATTCTTGTTTCTGACCCGGGTATTTTGCGGCTGGCACGGGAAAAAGTACCAGAATTGCCCATTCATATTAGCACCCAGGCCAACACAACAAATTGGTCTGCCGTACAGTTCTGGAAAGAGCTGGGCGCTGAACGGGTTGTGCTGGCGCGGGAATTGAGCTTACTGGAAATAAAAGAAATCAAAGAAAAAGTAGATGTAGAATTGGAAACCTTTGTACATGGTGCAATGTGTATCTCTTATTCAGGGCGGTGTCTTTTGAGCAGCTATATGGCTGACCGCAATTCCAACAAAGGCGAGTGTGCGCAGGCCTGCCGCTGGAATTACAATCTGGTGGAGGAAAAACGGCCCAACGAGTTTTATCCCATTCAGGAGGATGAACGGGGAAGCTATGTGTTTAACTCGCAGGACTTGTGCTTACTGCCCCATTTGCCTGAATTGATTGAAGCGGGAATTTGCAGCTTGAAAATAGAAGGCAGAATGAAGAGCGCATATTATGTGGCTACGATTACCCGCGCTTATCGCAACATGATTGATGCCTGCTTTGAAGGCGCGGCAGTCAGCGGAGAACTGCAATTTTGGCTGGATGAGCTGCAAAAAGTCAGCCACCGTCCCTACACAACGGGCTTTTATTTCGGAAAACCGGAAAACGGCGCGCTGACGTTGGAAAGCTCTCAATATATTAAGCCTTATGATTTCATCGGTGTAGTGCAAAGCTATGATGCCCAGACAGGAATGGCTGTCATTGAGCAGCGCAATCATTTTGCAGTAGGAGACAAGATTGAATTTTTCAGTCCAAAGTATGGCTGGTTTCAACAGGTGATCACAGAAATGTATGACCAAAATGGAGAGGCTATTACGGTAGCTCCACACGCACAGCAGCTGGTTCAGATGCCGGTGCAGCAGGAGGTTTATGCGATGGATTTGCTGCGGAAGCCTTTAGGAACGAATGATTAACAAATAGACATAAAAGGGCGGTATGGTTCAAATTTGCGAGCCATATCGCCTTTTCAGTGCTTCAATTTAGAAGATAGATGGCAAAGTTCAAGTAGCCGGCAAAAGCAACCCATAATAGATAGGGAAGCAGGAAATACCAGGTTGGTTTTGCTATCCGGTGGAATAGGAACGCTGTTGCAGCAATTAAAAGCCATAACATAATAAGCCATAAAAATGAAAACAGATATAATTTTAGGTTGAAAAACAGAATTGACCAGAAAAGATTAAAAGCGAGCTGAATCGCATATACAGTCAGCGCGCTGCGATTTGGCTTTTCTGATATGACTACCAAATAGGATGCAATTCCCATGAAGATATATAGTATAGTCCAAGCTACAGGAAACAGCCAGTCAGGTGGAGTCAGACTGGGTTTGTTGATTAGGGCAAAGGATTCCATGCCAGTTCTGGTTAGAAGTGCAGATAACCCTCCTACGGCAAGTGGAATGGTAAGGCAAAGCATCAGTTTTTTCCATTGTATTTTCAAAAAATCACTCCATCAATAAAATATGTGTTATTCTATAGGACCACTCTGGTTCATGCTAGGATTCATTAATTTATTATAGTTTTTGAGGTGTTTTCTATGCTGACAAAATTTAGTATAAGTTGAAACGAGAAAATTATATAGTTTGGGGATTTTTCGTTTTGGCTTGCGCAATTTATATTCTAATGGCATTGGTCAGGTAGCTGATTGAGAAAATTCAGATTTATGAAAACCGGTTCATAGTGAAAAGTAAGTCACAGATGATGGTAAAGATAAAAAGAACATTTTGATAAATATCTTATGGCAGATTGCTGTAGCGTACCCTTATGAAGGAAAACGAAGTGTTAATATAATTGAGCAAGCACTTGAAAAATAGCGGGTGAAAGAGTTATAATATTGTTGGATTTATTAGAATAATTATTATGTGGGATGGCAGATGAGTAAATAAGAATAAGTATACAGAAACTCTGGGATTTGATAAGAAACTACATAGAAAAGGTTCTGAGTTTTATTGCTAAAATTCGGAACCTTTTTGTTTTGTCGGATGTTTTTATTGGTTAGAAAAAAATAGCTAAATGTCGTTAATAGATATTAAATCGAGCGGAGATTATTATTTTCAATGTACGTCTTGATTTTTTTCGAGTCTGTGAAAAAAAGTCTGTAAATATATAAAAGCAAGGCCTTCTATGATAGA
>CAJUDO010000036.1 GCA_910585405.1 uncultured Peptococcaceae bacterium
GAAAAGTCTCTATATATCCACTTTTTTTATTCATTTTTCTACTCCAAAAAAGTATGATTTATTATTTTGCGAAACGACGCAATGACGTATTTGTCATGACAATTTGAAAGGTGTTAAAAAAATAGTGATTTAGGCGTAATTCTATTACGCTTGTTGCGTTTATATTGTATTTTAAGGCGTAATTGTATTTGTTATTTTGGTGTTATTGAGTTTGAGTGCTTTATAACGGATGCTTTTATTTTTTTGGAGGTGTGTAGTATGTCAGCACAAGTGAAAGAGAAAAAAGATTTGAAATATTTGCATTTTGCCATTACTTTCGCGTTGATGTTTTTATTCCGTTTTGTTCCGCCTTTTGGGACGGTTACTCCTTATGGGATGGCTGTAATCGGCATTTTTCTCGGGCTGATTTATGGTTGGTCTGTTGATGCAGATAATCTTTGCTGGACTTCTCTGATGGGCCTTGTTGCCTTGGGGGTAACAGATTATGGTACAGCCGGCGGCGCTATTGCAGCTGCCTTTGGCAATGAATCTGTTATGCTCATGCTGTTAGCGATGTTCTTTTTGGGAATGCTGCAGGAAAGTCAACTGACACAATGGTTTTCCAACAAACTGCTGGGCGCTAAATTCACAGCAGGAAAACCATGGGTATTAACGGCGTTTATCGTTGTCGTGCCAGCATTATTAACAATTTTGGTAAACCAGACATTGGTAGCCTTGATTATGTTTGTAGTGTATCAGTCTATTTTTGAACAGGCTGGCTACAAGAAGGGTGATTTATATCCGGCAATGGTTTTGATGGGCTTCATGGTTATCTGTTCTGTATCTTTCTCGTTGTTTCCATTTAGAGGTTGGTGCTTGATGACCGTCGGGATGGCTACAAAAGCGGGCATCGAAATTAATATGGGCGGTTGGATTATCAGTGAGGTAATTGCGATTGCAGTTACTTGCGTCGGTTGGATCTTGGTAATGTTTATTACACCTGGTTGCAAAGTAGATAAACTGAAAGATGTAGATATTACACAATTCCAGAAGGAAAGCAAACCGTTGGACAATCGCCAGAAAGCGGCACTGATTATTACATTGGCAAATGTAATTGGCTGTATTATCATCAGCTTTGTCGGCGGAAATGAAGGTTTCCGTTTGATTTTGAAAAAAGTGGGTGTTTACGGTTGGGTAGTACTGATGATTGTCATTGCGATGATTTGGAAAGTAGACGGAAAACCTGTTTTAGATAAGAAAACGGCGCCTGGATATTTCTACTGGGATCTGATTTTGGTAGTTGCTGCTGCAATGGTGGTGGCAGGACAGATTACTGCAGAAACAGCAGGGATTACACCTTTAGTTGGTAAACTTATGGCTCCGTTGTTCAGCTTGCCAAGCTATACGTTCTTATTAGCATTAGGGGTTATCACTTTCCTTTTAACCAACTTTGCCAATAATGTGGCAGTCACCGTCACTATGATGACGATTGCCATGACTATGGCTACACAGGCAAATTTCAATTTGCAGGTTGCGCTGATGGTAATCACTGTGTATGGTGTAATTGGTTTGATGACGCCGGCGGGCTCTGTAAATGGTGCGATGATTCATGCTCATGAATTTACTACAACAAAATCTGCATATACCGCTGGGGCAATTATGATGATATTCTTAACCTTGGTTATGGCTTTAGTATTGATTCCAGTCGGATTAAAATTTATGTAACCCATATATCAGGACACTAGCAGGCTTAAAGTAAAATAAATCTGACTCCCAAGAGAAACGAAAAATCGTATTCTCTTGGGAGTTTTTGTGTTGAAATCACAGATTGACATGGAACAAAAAAATATTGTGTCCCATAAAATTCAGGACAAAATTAAACTGATTGTCAGAGCTGCGAAGAATAGGATAAAATAAGAAGCATAAAGGGAATAGCCCAAAAGGCTGTTATGAAATATTGATAAAAAAGTATCTAAGGAGGAATTTTTATGGCAAAAGCAACAAAAGTAGCAGTATTAGGCGTAGATGCTATGGACCCACGTTTGACCAGAAAATACGTGGACATGGGTATTATGCCGAACACCAAAAAAATTCTGGAGGCTGGTGCTGCTAGAGAAGACCTGGTATTATTGGGCGCTCTGCCAACTGTAACTCCACCGCAGTGGACAACGCTGGCAACAGGTGCATATCCTTCCACCCATGGGATTACTGCTTTTTACAGACAGGGCGGCGATCTGGACATGGTAAATCTGAACTTTGACTCTACAAAATGTCATGCAGAACAGATGTGGAATGTAACTGCTGAAGCTGGCAAAAAAACATTGGTATGGCATTGGCCAGGTTCTGCATGGCCACCATCCTCTGACAGCGAAAATCTGCATGTGGTAGACGGTACTTCTCCAGGTGGCGTAAATATGAGTTCTGCTCAGGTAGATGGCGAATTTATTGTAATGGCCAGCGAAAAGAATGAAACAATTGAATATCGCTCCGGCGCTATGACCGATGCGAAGGTTCCATGCGTAGTTACTGGTTTAGGGGATGAAAAACCAAAACAGAAGAGCGGCGGTATGGCTAGCTTGATGCAGCGTAAAATGGAAGATGGATTCCGTTTGTATATTGTAAATCCATATAAGGATGGCCAGGGCGGCTCCAATGCAATTCCTGCTGACATTGCCTTCTCCTCCATCAAACCAGCAGATGAAAAATGGGTTGCTGATGTGCCAGAAGGTGCAAAAGAATTTGTCGTATTGCTCTCTGGTGGGATTATTCGCCGTCCAGCATTAGTATTGAAAAATGCTGAAGGCAAATATGATCACATTGCGATTTATAAGAGCAAAAAAGCAACAGAGCCTATGGTAACAATTCAGAATCGTGAATATGTACGTGATATCGTTGATGATTGCGTAAAAGGCGATGACATGATTAAAGCAACCCGCGATATGCGTGTATTGGAAATTGCGGAAGATGGCTCCAAAGTGAAAATGTGGGTATCCGCATCTATGAACATTGCTGCTGATATGATGTGGTCTCCAAGAAGCTTGTACAAAGAAATCGTGGATAACGTAGGCTATCCATCCCCATGTTCCACATTAGGATTTGGTGATTTCGAATTAATCTATGACTGCATGCATCAATGCTGGGAACACGTAGCAGATTTCCAAGCTGATTCTCTGAATTATCTGATGGAAAACAACGGCTATGAAGTAGTATTCTCCCACTTCCATGCACCAGACCTGCAGAAACATATGTTTATCCGTGACCTGGCAAAAGGTACAGAAAACACAACTGCAGAACAGTATGAATTCATCATGCAGGCAATTTACAAACAGACTGACCGTTATCTGGGTAAATTTGTTCACTTCCTGGATGAAGGTTGGACCTTGATGGTTGTATCTGACCATGCACAGGTGTGTCCAAAATATGGCCTGCGCGGTTTAGGCGATACTGGTTGCAATATTCAGATCATGGAAGAACTGGGCTATACAGTACGTGAAGTAAATCCAGAAACCGGTAAGAAAAAGAGAAGAATGGATTGGACGAAAACAAGAGCTGTGGCAAACCGTGAAATGCATATTTACCTGAATATCAAAGGTAGAAATCAGCATGTTGTGAAGGACGCTGACGGCAATGAACAGATCATTGACGGGATTGTCGATCCAGCAGATCAGTATGAATTGGAAGAACAGATTATTACCGATTTGTACAATATTAAAGATAAAGAAAGCGGAAAACGTATCATTGCTTGGGCATTGCGCAACAAAGATGCAATTGCATTAGGCTTAGGTGGTCCTGACAGTGGTGATATTATTTACTGCATGGCAGAAGGTTATGAACATGACCATGATGACAGTATGGCTACTGCGTTGGGCGAATGTGATACCTCTGCAGGTCCAATCTTTATTGCTGCGGGTCCTGGCATCAAGAAAGGTTTCTACACCGATCGTATGATTCGTCAGGTTGACGTAGCACCAACAATTGCAACGATTATGGGTCTGAGAACACCTGCACAGTGCGAAGGTGCGCCAATTTATCAGATTATTGAAGATTAAGTCTCCTGAAAGAAAATTTTATAAAAATATAGATAGTAGAGAAACTTCCGTGCAATGATTTTAAAAGAATGATTGCACGGAGGAATTCTAGATTTAATGAAATAAAAAAATATTTTCTAAAAAATATTTTTCGATAAAATACGTTTATTTAAGGACCATTTTCTCTGGTTTTAGAAGCGGAATGGGGGATGCTCTATGTTAAGAAGTAAAGGGTTGTCTGAAAAGGTGTTGCTTTTGGGGATTGATGGGTTGGATCCTAAATTTTCTCGTAAGATGGTCGATGAAGGACATATGCCTAACCTGAAGAAGTTAATTGAAGCAGGCTCAGCTCGCCGTGATTTACGTTTGTTGGGCGGTGTTCCTACCATCACACCACCAATGTGGACAACATTGTGCACCGGCGCCTATCCGATGACACATGGAATTGAAGACTTCAACATTGGGATGAAGGGCGAATTAGATGTAAACTTTGCAGGGATTTATTCTAAATATTGTCATGCACAGCAATTGTGGAATGTCACCGCAGAGGCTGGTAAAAAAACATTGGTATGGCATTGGCCGGGCGCTGCATGGCCACCATCTTCCGACAGTGAAAATCTCTATGTAGTAGATGGGACGACGCCAGGTGCATTGGGCTTTGGTTATGCAATGCGCGACTGGGAAGGTATTTTGGTAGCCAGCACAAAGGCAACAGAACCGAAATTCTATGCGAATGCTGTAAGCAATACAGAATCTTTTACCGGTGATCCAGAAGAACTGTTAGGGTTAAAACCGAATTACAATTCTTATACAAAGTCTAAAAATGATTTGTCTCATGTAGATGGTCTGTGGGAAGAATTCAAGGATGGCATTGAAGGATTCAACGGTTATACACTGAACAAGGCTATGGATGTTCGCACCAATATGCTGTTTGAAGAAGACCAGCAAATGTATAATCTGCATCGGTATAAAGCAAATGTTTCTTTATCTCCAATTGGAGAACCGACAGACTGGGAAGTAGAAATTCCAGAAGGTGCCAAAGAATTCACCTGGTTGCAGTTGTTCGGCAGAATGCCAAGACCTTGCTTGATTCTGAAAAATGAAGAGGGCATTTATGATAAAATTGCAATCTATGCAGCCAAAAATGCCCCACAGCCATTAGCTGTGATTAAAAAAGATGTTTATACACCAAATGTTTATGATGTTGTTCCGAAGAGAACTGGTGGAATTGAAAACGTTGTCCGGAATATTCGTATCTTAGATTTGGCTGAAGACGGGAGCTTTATCCGTATGTGGTTCTCTAACGGTTTCTCTGCTGATGATAATCGTGTATGGTATCCGACATGGATCTTTGACAAGATTAAAGCAAACTTTGGGCCTCCATGCGCAACAGGTCAGTTGGCTGACGGCGATTTAGATATGATTAACAAATGTAATTTACAACAGTGGAGACAAGCTGCAAAATGGCAGGCAGATTCCTTAAACTACATGATCAAAGAGGAAGGCGTAGAAGTTATCTTCTCCCATTTCCATGGACCTGATATGTCTGGCCATACTTATATGCGTGCATTGAAAGACCGTGATACTTCCAGAAAAACTGAGGAGGAAATTTATCAGTGTGCAGTTGGCACCCATGAGATGACAGATGAATACATTGGAGAATTCTTGCATCTGTTGGATGAAGGCTGGAGTATTCTGTTGTTCTCTGACCACTCCTTGATTTGTCCAAAAGAAGATTATCAGGCTGGTTTGGGCGATAACTACGCTATCAATACAAAAACAATGGTGGAACTAGGGTACACTGTTATGCAGAAGGACGAAAACGGCAAAGATATTCCGGCAATTGACTGGGATAAAACTGTGGCGGTTCAGCAGCGTTCCAACAGTATTTTTATCAATTTAAAAGGACGCGACAGATTTGGGATTGTAGACCCAACTGATAAGTATGAATTGGAAGAAAAAATCATTACAGATTTGTATGGAATCAAGGACCCAAAAACTGGTCATCGTGTAGTCGCTTTGGCACTGCATCAAAAAGATGCCAATCTGTTGGGCTTAGGCGGTGACTATACAGCCGGTGACATTATTTTCTTTGTTCATGAAGACTTTGTACGTGACCATGGTGAATCATTGTCCACGGCAGAGGGCTATGCGGATACTTCTGTAGGGCCAATTTTTGTAGCAGCTGGAGCTGGTATCAAGAAGGGTTATGAAATGCAGTTATTCCCAAGAGAAGTAGACGTAACTCCTACGGCAGCAGTCTTGTTGGGTGTAAGTATTCCTGCACAATGCGAAGGTGCTCCAGTTTATAGTATTTTAGATGAAGAACTGTAAAAATGAATCGTTTTGAAATATTACGATGTGATTAAAAATTGAAGTTAAATGCTGCGGCTATATCATAATTTGTCGTGTAGCCGCAGTGATTTTCTAAAAAAGTATACTTTTTGGAACAGAAAAAATTTTATAGCTTAGCACAAAAAATTGAACTTTTGTAGACACATGTTTTTTTGTTACCTAAAAATAAGCGCGAAAATGTGCCGCAGCCTAAAAATGAAAAAGCATAACATGATGGATTTATAGGTTATTGTTTACATGAAAATAGGAAGTCTACCGGGAGAACGTTGGGGTAGCGTACCCGGTAATGGTTGATATCATTTTTTGTTGGAATGGGGGAAATAAATTATGGAACAGAAAAAAGTTAATATAATTCATTATATCATTGTAGCTGCATTTTGCTTATTATTCCGTTTTATTCCTGGTTTTGCAGGTATTACACCGTTAGGCATGGGCATTTTAGGGTCCTTTATTGGAGCAATTTACGGTTGGATTACCATTGATATGCTCTGGCCTAGTTTGATGGCTTTGTGTGGAGTCGGTTTAAGCATTGGGATGAATCAGATGCTGGCAGCTAGTTTTGGGAATATGGCTGTTGTGGCATTGGTTTTATGCATGGGCGTTTTGGGCATTTCTATGACAACAGGCGCCTTTAACTGGTTGGTACAGGTGATGTTGAACAACAAATTCATGAACGGCAAAGCATGGTTGACTATTTGGTTCATTTTAGTATTTGCATGGTTTATGGGTTGCCACAATCCTATCATTATGTGCGTAATTTTCTGTGCTTTTGCAGATAGTATCTTCAAGCAAGTAGGATTACAGAAAAATGATAAATTGATTGTGTTTATGTATTTAGGGATTGCCTATTGTTTGATGATGGGGCAGATTTTGTTCCCATTTATCAGTACCGGTTTAACTCTGGTGATGGCTTATGGGGCAATGTTCCCGGATAATCCCATTGATATTGTTCCGTATTTGCTGTATATGGTCGTTGTAGGTGTTGCTATGGCAACAGTTTATGTATTGCTGATGAGATTTGTTTTCCGTGTAGACGCTTCACCAATTGCGAACTTTAAAACAGAGGGTGGCGTGCCAGCAGCGACGAGAGAACAAAAAATTGCTTTGAGTATTTTTGCAATGTTTATTGTTCTGATGCTTGCTCAATCTTTGCCATTAGGCCCAGTGAAAGCCTTTTTAGGTAAATTTGGTTTGATTGGTTTGACTTTAATTTTAGGCTGTGTATGTGCTTTGTTGAAAGACAGTGAAGGAAAACCGTTATGTAATTTGGAAAAAATGTTTCATATGTGCAACTGGGGTCAGGTTACCATGGTAGGTTATATTATGGTTTGTGCAACCTATATGAATACTCCAGATACCGGAATCAGTACTGCAATGGCGGCATTGATTAAACCGTTCGCAGCATTGCCACCGTTAGTATTCATTGTGGTAGCATTGGCTTTGGGCGTAGTTCTAACGAACGTTGCCAACAACATGATCGTTTGCGTATTGATTATGCCGTTCTTGGTTAACTTTGGAATGTCAATCGGTATGGCTCCTACAGCTATGGTGGCATTGCTGTTCTTCATGGCCCAGTTCGCGATTGCCACACCGGCAGCTTCGCCTGTCACAGCGGTAGCGATGACACAGGAAATGGCGGATTCAAATGTGATGACAAAAGCTGCATTGAAAATTATTCCATTATTATTTATTTGTGGTTTGCTGATTGGCTGGCCGGTTGGACAGATTATCTTTGGCTAGTTGAGTTTGAAACATGGCAAGCTCTAAGGTATGCCAAAAAGTTATATTAAAAATAACAGAATAATGGAAAATAAATATTAGCCAAAAAAAGGGGAGTACAATGATTATTGAGAAAATAATTATTGTATTTCCCATTTTGTTTATCTAACTTTACAGGAAGAAGGGGTATGAGTTATGGCGAGTGAAAAATCATTGCGTGTAGAGCGCTTGAAGAAGCGGGCAAAGTATTGTTGCTGCCGATATTGCGGCAGTGAATTGCATGTGCGTCAAATTGTATTTCATACACAGGCAATGGCGAGGATTGAATTATATTGTGACCAATGCCAAAAAATAGAATATGGTGTAGAAAAAGAGGCTTATGCCAGTGCCAGGGCATTTGTGGAAGCAACACAGTTTAATCATTTTCCAGACATGGAGGATAATGAACAACGATTGCAAATGAACATTGCCAAAGTATGTAATATCACCAGCTGGCAGCTGCGTTATTTAGGGCTCACAAATGAAACTGGATTGACAGTACCAGTACATATTAATGAGTATGGAATGGAGCAGTGTACAACGGTAGAAGATGACCGTCTGGAGGAATTGTTGGAGGAGGCGGACCGATGGATGAAAGAATCATCACAACAAGAGGGCTAGGATGCCAGTCGGGAGATCGCTTTTTGCTGAAAAATATTAATTGGGAGATTGAAGAAAAAAGCCGCTGGATCATTTTAGGTATGAATGGTTGTGGTAAGACTACATTATTGAGTATGCTGGCAGGTTATCAAGATTATACCCATGGGGACATTTTTTATCGGGGTGTGAATTACCGACAGCAGAATATTTTGGAAATCCGTAAGAAGATGGGCTTGATTAGCAATTCATATTTTGACAGGATTTATCATAATGAATCAGTAATGGATTTGGTATTATCAGGCTTAAGCGGAACGTTAGGATTAGAAGACGGCAGTATTTCAGCGGCGCATATACGGAAGCTGAAACGGCTGTTGGAGCATGTAGGTTTGTCAGACCGATTGGATTCTTCTTATAGTTGGCTCTCTAAAGGAGAACGCCAAAATATTTTAATCTTGCGCGCACTTTTGAGTCAGCCAGAAGTGATGGTGCTGGATGAACCGATGACTGGCTTGGATGTGGTGAGCAAACAAAAGATGATGCGGTTTGTACAGGGAATGGCAGAAGAAAAAGAACATACAATTTTATATGTAACGCATCATTTTGAAGAAATATCCCCTGATTTGTTTGACAAGTGTCTGTTGCTGCGGCATGGGCAAATTTATCAAAGCGGTGTGGTTGAGGATGTAATCAATGAAGAAGTTATTAGTGGCTTTTTGCAAAAACCAGTGAATATCAGTCGAAAAAAGGATGGCTATTATCAACTGGAATTTAAAATGTAACAAGAAAGGAGAAAACAGACAATGACCACATCTCTAAGAGATGTCAGCAGTGCAGAAATGGTGCGCAAACTGGCAGAAATGAATTGCTTTGAGCAGGAATGCAGTATTTACGGATATTCATGGAAAAATAAAAACGGAAAACGCATGTATAGCTTGAGTGAGGATGAATTACAGATTCAACAGGCTTTTGAGCGCCATTTACTGGAACAGTGCAGTATGACGCCGGTTCGGAAATGGACAACGAGAGCCATTGTAAAAGAGGAAACACAAGAGGATTTGTTTCTATACTTGAAGTTGCAGTTAGCGAAGCAATTGCAGCAGGAATTTGACGATGTGTATTTTACTTGCTTGTCTGAGTTGCAGCAAATTGATGGGGATAAACAAGCGGAGCCACTATTGCTGCAATGGCAGGAAGAATTAGACGGATATTTTGATGAAGAGGATATTTTGCTGTTTGCAGGTGCGGTAGATTATGCATATACTACAAAACATCTTTCGCCATGGAGATATCAGCAGTTATTAAAATGGATTAAACTGACGAAAAAACAAATGATGCGCAAAATGTATGTGCATGATAATTTTGAACGCACTTTTTATGGTATCGCCTACCAAAATAAGGACACGGGAAAATTCGCTTTTTTGTGCAACGCAAATGAAAAAACATTGTACAACAAAGTGAAAGAGATGGATCAACAAGGTATTTTGCATACGCCTGTATATCAGAGAACATATTGGTATAATCGGAGTACAGATCTGCCTAATATACGAAAACGGTTCGATACGGACTTGCGAACGGTGATGAATGAGGCCTATCTGGAGCGGATTATGACCCTGCAAAATCTTTCTAGTGCAATATCACCTGTGTTATGGGAGCAGTGTCTGCAGCGAGTAGAACAAACCGGTCTGGAAACTGCCGTGGAAGGGCTACGGTATTGGGGTCGCAGATGGAATGTGATTTAGTATATTCGGTATGAATCGCATGGCAAAGAAAAGGCTGTTCGGCAACAGTGTCGGGCAGCCTTTAGTGATTTTTAAGGAATTATGCGCGAAGATAGCGAACGATGATATGTTCCAACGCGTCAAGCGCGGCGTAGTTTTCATCCTTACGTCGCAAAACCATGTGGTAGTTGGGAAGTACCGGATAATCAAATTGTCGTGCGACAAATTGATCAGAAGGGAAAAATTGGCGGTACATAATTTCTGAAGTAAAACAAAGCGTGTTTTCTTCTGCAAGTAATTGCCGATGGATGGCAGGATTGTCATTTTCATAAAGAATATAAGAATTTACGTTTTTTCCGAAATAATCAATAGGTAATAAGCCAAAAACACTTTTTGAGCACTGCGTAATATCGTCTGTCGAAAGCTTTTCTTTTTTTGCCAGAGCAGATGTGGCAGATACAACAGCGATGGACTTGTCATGCAGCACAGTATGGAAAGTAATTTCTTTTGCTTGCTGTGATGAAATATTCTTTTCCAAATAGTTTTGGTTGATAGACCAGACCACCATATCACAGACTCCATCCAAAAGAGAAGGCAAAATTGCATCATTGGTTACTTCCTTAATAAACAATTTAATGGACGGAAACGTACTATTAAAATCTTGTATAATGGAAGGCATATGCTCTGTCAGTAATACGGAAGAGGTGTAAAGGGTTAATTTTTCCGGTTCGGCAGCAACGTGAACCTCATGGCCTAGATTATGCTGCAATTCTTGATAAGCGTTCTGCATCTGTTCGGCAAACTGTAGAACAAAATTTCCTTCAGGTGTGAAAGAAACTCCATTCTTTGAACGGTTGAAAATTCTCACATTTAGCTCTTTCTCTAACTGCTTTATGCGATAAGAAACAGTTTGCTGTGTGGTATAATGACGTTCGGCAGTTTGGTTAAAAGAATGTGTTTGCGCCAAATCCAATATTAATAAGAGCTGATCTAAATGCATAAAAATCAATCCTTTATAAGAACAAAAATAAAAAAGAAAATAATTCATATTCTAATAAAATTATAACAAAAAAATAATGAAATAGGGTCCAATATAGTTTTGTGACTAAAAAGAAGGAACAAAAAGTTTATTTGTATGCGGTTTGAGAAGTAGAAGATAATAGATTCTTTAGTTTCTTAGCATTTTATCCTGGTAGCTTAAGAAGTGGAATAAAGAAAAGTTGTTTCAGGGTTCCAGAGATATTTACATTTTTGAGAAGCTGTAATATTATAAAAGGTTTTTTGTTTTATACAGAAATTTCTTAACAACAACGGTTTTGGGGGGAGTCGTGCGCCAATTATACTACGTTTACTATGGTTTTTTGTTCTATTTCATTTTGCAATGAACCGCTATGCAATTTACAGAAAGTCGAATGATTTTTTTATTGACATGACTATACAGTTATGCTAAGATAGATAGGCGTGAAAACTAGGTATGAAAGTGACCTTTTTGATAGAATTTCGTGCGGGAGGTGTTTGAAATGCGCGTTGGAATTACTTTGGCTTGTACCGAATGCAAGAGACGTAATTACAGTACAGTAAAGAATAAAAAGAATAATCCAGATAGAGTTGAGTTGAAAAAATATTGCCCATTTTGTAAAACTCACACTTTACACAAAGAAACTAAATAAGGTAGGATGAAACCATATGAGTGAAAAACAACCTGAAAAGAAAGTTGGTTTCTTTGCAAAAGCCAAAAAATCCAGTAAAGCCTCTCTGAATGAATTGAAAAAGGTTCACTGGCCTACAAAAAAAGAGCTGATTACTTATACAAATGTTGTATTGGTAACGGTTGTTGTTGTCGCTGCTCTAATTTGGGTTGTGGATTCTATTGTAGGTAAAATTTTTGGTTTATTAATTTAAGTTAGGAGCCTGATCTCTATGGAAGAAAAGAAATGGTATGCTGTACATACCTATTCAGGTTACGAAAATAAAGTAAAAACCAACTTGGAGAAACGAATTGAGTCCATGGATATGGAAGACTATATTTTCCGCATCATGGTTCCAACAGAAGATGTTGAAGAAAAGAAAAATGATAAAGTAAAAATCAACAAACGAAAAGTATTTCCAGGCTATGTTCTGGTAGAAATGATCATGACCGATGATTCGTGGTATGTTGTGCGCAACACAACAGGCGTGACTGGTTTTGTCGGTACCGGAGCAAAGGCAATTCCTTTGCATGATGCGGAAGTGCAAACACTTTTGCGACAGCAGGGCATGGACGATGCAAGACGGGAAGTTGATTATGAAGTCGGAGACAATGTAGAAATATTGGATCAATCTTTTCGCGGCATGATAGGACGAGTTAGTGAGATTGACTTGGAAAAAGGAAAAGTAGCAGTAATGCTTTCTTTATTTGGTGGTCGTGAGACGCGGGTTGATTTAGATTATAATCAAGTTTTCAAAGTTTAGATATGAATTCATATCTAGTTTTTAGTGGGAGGGAAACCCCCGTTATACCACATTCTGTTTAAGGAGGTGCACCAAAAATGGCAAAAAAAGTCGTTGGTTTTGTGAAATTGCAAGTGCCTGCTGGAAAAGCGAATCCTGCACCACCAGTTGGTCCTGCATTAGGTCAGCATGGTGTGAATATCATGGGATTCTGTAAAGAATTCAATGAAAGAACTAAAAATCAGGCAGGTTTAATTATTCCTGTCGAAATTACAGTTTACGCCGACCGTTCTTTTAGTTTTATTACAAAAACTCCGCCAGCTGCAGTATTATTGAAAAAAGCTGCTGGAATTGAAAGAGCATCTGGCGAACCAAACCGCAAAAAAGTTGCGAAAGTTCCTGCTTCTAAGGTAAAAGCAATTGCTGAAGAAAAAATGCAGGATTTGAATGCTGCAAGCTTGGAAGCTGCGATCAGTATGATCGAAGGTACAGCGAGAAGCATGGGCATTGAAGTTGTAGAGGACTAATTAAGTCTTTACATGTAATATCGTGGGAGGAATATTCCGCAGAACCACTGAGGAGGAAAAATCACTATGCCAAAACATGGTAAGAAATATGTAGAAGCTAGCAAATTGATTGACAGAGCTGCTCAGTATGAAGTAAGTGAAGCAATCGAACTGGCTAAGAAAACTGCTACTGCAAAATTTGATGAAACAGTGGAAGTTGCATTCAGACTGGGCGTTGACCCAAGACAGTCCGATCAGCAGATCCGTGGTGCAGTTGTATTGCCACATGGTACTGGGAAAAGTCAGACTGTATTAGTTTTTGCAAAAGGTGAAAAGGCGAAAGAGGCGGAAGAAGCTGGTGCAGATTTCGTAGGCGCTGAAGACATGGTTGCAAAAATTCAGGGTGGCTGGTTTGGATTCGATGTTGCCGTTGCAACTCCTGATATGATGGGTGTTGTTGGTAAAATCGGTCGTCTGTTGGGGCCAAAAGGTTTAATGCCAAACCCAAAAACAGGTACTGTAACAATGGATGTTGCGAGAGCAATTGGCGAAGTAAAAGCAGGGAAAATTGAATATCGTGTTGATAAAACCGGTATTATCCATGCGCCGATTGGAAAAGCAAGCTTTGAAGCAGCTCAGCTGGAAGAAAACTTTAAAACATTGGTTGATGTATTGATTAAAGCAAAACCTGCTACCCAAAAAGGTCAGTACATTAAGAGTGTGACAGTTTCTACAACAATGGGTCCGGGTGTAAAAATTAACCCATTAAAGCTGCAATAGTTTTGTTGACAAACAAAACTTAAACACTTATAATAAGAATGCTTAACTGAATAAAATTTCGCTGTAGACAGCAGGTGCCACGAGGCTTAATTTCCTGCCGAGGCCATTGTTGCTATGCAATTTCTGCCTTTGTGTTTCTACGCAAAGGCTTTTTATATGGTCATCAGTAGTTTCAGTTCTGTATTTTATAATACGTTCGTTAGGAGGTGCTGA
The DNA here is from genome assembly GCA_910585405.1 of uncultured Peptococcaceae bacterium. Classification (GTDB taxonomy): domain Bacteria; phylum Bacillota; class Peptococcia; order Peptococcales; family Peptococcaceae; genus UBA7185. Next base: position 14,368 of record CAJUDO010000036.1, read on the forward strand.
AATGGGTAGTTTAGAAGGAAAGAAAGCTATTGTCAGTGAACTTGTTGAAAAGTTCAACACATCTAAGACAATTGTTGTAGTTGATTATCGTGGATTGACAGTAGCGCAGGCTACAAAATTAAGAAAACAGCTGAGAGAAGCAGGTGTGGATTATCGCGTTGTGAAAAACACATTGCTGAGCATTGCTGCCAAAGAAGCTGGTGCAGAAGCATTAGTACCAACTTTTAAAGGCGTAACCGCAATTGCTTTCGGTGGGGAGGATTTAATCGCTCCTGCGCAGATCATTGCAAAATTTTCTAAGGACAATAAAATCCTGGAAATTAAAGGCGGTCTGTTAGAAGGCGAATATTTAGACCAAGCTGGCGTAATTGCATTAGGCGAACTGCCACCAAAAGAAGTATTGCTGGCTCAGGTTGCATCTTGTTTCCAGGCTCCAATCCAGAGAATGGCTTATGTGCTGGAAGAAATCCGCAAATCCAAAGAAACTGCGTAAAGAAATGTGCGTAGTCGCATAAAAATAAATCAAATAGGAGAGATTACAATGTCTAAAATTCAAACAATCATTGATACAGTAAAAGAATTATCTGTTATCGAATTATCCGAATTAGTAAAAGCATTCGAAGAAGAATTCGGTGTAAGTGCAGCTGCTCCTGTAGCTGTAGCTGCTGTTGGCGGTGCTGCTGCTCCTGCTGAAGAAGAACAAACTGAATTTGATGTAATTCTGGCTTCTGCTGGTGGAAACAAAATTGCCGTTATCAAAGCTGTTCGTGAGATTACCGGCTTAGGCTTGAAAGAAGCAAAAGAAGTGGTTGACGGTGCTCCAAAACCAGTAAAAGAAAAAGTTGAAAAAGCTGAAGCAGAAGAAATCAAAAAGAAATTGGAAGATGCTGGCGCAAGCGTAGAAGTAAAATAATTTTCGTAACGCGTTGCTTTCCGAAAATATTAAGAGAGCATTTATTCTATGTGCAAACAAAGAGTAAGTGCTCTTTGTTTTTCATTTTGATAAGAGCAAAGATGATATTTCATTTGAGGAAAAATCTTTGTAAATATTAAAAAAATGATTTACAAATTACATAGATTGTGATACTATATGTAAATATGACTAATAATAAACTGGATGGATTTTGCAAAGAATAAAATAGGTTCTTTTTGGAAAAACTAATCTGGTATAACTTTATTCAGCAAGGGATTCTCCTTGCTTTGCTTAATTTATTCAAGAGTTAGACACAAACTGTTTTACTCTTTGGAATAGAAACGTTGATTAAAAAACTTTAAGGGGTGAGGAGCATTGGTCAATATGACACATGCACTAAGAGAAAGGCATAGCTTTGCGAAAATCAATGAGATTATGGTAATGCCTAATTTGATTGAAGTTCAACGTAATTCCTATAAGTCATTTCTGGAAGAGGGGTTGAAAGAGACTTTTTCAGAGGTTTCTCCAATTCAGGATTTTACCGGAAATTTGGTTTTGGAATTTGTAGATTACAGTTTGGGCGAGCCTAAATATGATGTGGATGAATGCAAGGAGCGAGACGCCACTTATGCTGCCCCCTTACGCTTAAAAGTTCGGTTGATCAACAAAGAAACAGGGGAAGTGAAGGAACAAGAAGTGTTCATGGGAGACTTTCCAATCATGACCACAAAAGGCACCTTCATTATTAATGGCGCAGAACGTGTCATTGTCAGTCAGTTGGTACGTTCTCCAGGTGTATATTATTCAGAAACGATTGACCAAACAGGGAAAAAGCTATATGCTGCAACAATTATTCCAAACCGCGGAGCGTGGTTGGAATTTGAAACAGATACAAATGACAATCTTTTTGTGCGGATAGACCGAACCAGAAAGTTGCCGGCTACTGTTTTGTTGCGTGCGTTAGGCTATTCCAGCAACGGTCAGATTTTAGAATTGTTCGATAATGACGACCATATTCGTATGACATTAGAGAGAGATCATACGGAAACAGAAGGGGAAGCGCTTGTTGAAATCTACAAACGTTTGCGTCCTGGGGATCCTCCAACAGTGGAAAATGCCAGAACTTTGTTAAATTCTCTTTTCTTTGACCCAAAACGTTATGATTTTGCAAAAGTGGGCCGTTATAAAGTGAATAAGAAGTTAGGATTACATGTGGATCCTGCAAAAAAGGTTATTACTCACGAAGATATTATTGAGACAGTTCGATATTTATTAGATTTGATTAAAGGCGTAGAAGGACACAGTGCTGATGATATTGACCATTTAGGTAATCGTCGTATTCGTTGTGTGGGCGAGTTACTGCAAAATCAATTCCGCATTGGATTAACCCGTATGGAACGAGTTGTTCGCGAAAGAATGACCATTCAGGACGCTGAAAATGTTACACCGCAGGGATTGATTAATATCCGTCCTGTGGTTGCCGCAATAAAAGAGTTTTTTGGTTCTAGTCAGTTGTCTCAGTTTATGGATCAGATTAATCCACTGAGTGAATTGACCCATAAAAGAAGATTGAGCGCATTGGGTCCTGGCGGTTTGAGTCGTGAACGTGCCGGATTTGAGGTGCGTGACGTACATCCGTCTCATTATGGTCGTATGTGTCCTATTGAGACACCAGAAGGCCCTAACATTGGATTGATTAACTCCTTAAGTACGTATGCTAAAATCAACGAATATGGATTTATCGAATCTCCTTATCGTAAGGTAGATAAGGAAACGGGAATTGTAACAGAAACAATTGAGTATTTGACGGCAGATGAAGAAGATAAATATATTGTAGCGCAGGCAAACTCTCCGCTGGATGAAAACGGTCGTTTCGCTGAGAAAAAAGTAAATGCCCGGTATGGACACGCTAATGTAGTTGTGGATAGTGCCCAGATTGATTATATGGATGTATCTCCAAAACAGGTGGTTTCAATTGCGACTGCAATGATTCCGTTTCTAGAACATGACGATGCCAACCGTGCTTTGATGGGCGCGAACATGCAGCGTCAGGCGGTTCCCTTACTGAAAACTGATGCGCCGTACGTAGGTACAGGAATGGAATATCGTGCGGCATATGACTCTGGCGTTATGATTATCGCGGAGAATGCTGGTACAGTAGATTATGTATCTGCTCGTGAAATTGTAGTAAAACGTTTAGATGGCAATAAAGACCGTTATAAACTGACAAAATTTGAACGTTCCAACCAAGGCAGCTGTATCAATCAAAAGCCTTTGGTAAAAAAAGGCCAATATGTAGAAGCTGGTGCAATCTTAGCAGATGGTCCATCTACAGATCATGGTGAATTGGCATTGGGGCGTAATGTTTTGATTGCGTTTATGAACTGGGAAGGTTATAACTACGAGGACGCTGTTTTATTAAGTGAAAAACTGGTAAAAGAAGATTACTATACGTCCATTCATATTGAAGAATATGAATGTGATGCCCGTGACACGAAGTTAGGACCGGAAGAAATCACACGCGATATCCCAAATGTAGGAGAAGAAGTTCTAAAAAATCTAGATGAACGGGGTATTATCCGTGTTGGTGCAGAAGTGCGACCAGGGGATATTTTGGTCGGCAAAGTAACTCCAAAAGGAGAAACAGAACTGACAGCGGAGGAACGCCTGCTGCGTGCTATCTTTGGAGAAAAGGCCCGCGAAGTGCGTGATACCTCTTTGCGTGTGCCTCATGGGGAGCAGGGTATTATCGTTGATGTAAAAATATTCACTGCGGAGAATGGTGACGATCTTTCTCCAGGTGTAAATCAGGTAGTGCGTTGCTATATTGCTCAGAAGAGAAAAATCTCTCAAGGGGATAAGATGGCAGGCCGTCACGGAAACAAGGGTGTTGTGTCCCGTATTTTGCCTGAGTGTGATATGCCATTCTTGGAAGATGGGACCCCGGTTGAAATTGTATTAAATCCATTAGGTGTGCCGTCCCGTATGAATATTGGTCAGGTATTGGAAGTCCATTTGGGTATGGCTGCCAAAGCACTGGGACTACATTTGGCAACGCCAGTCTTTGATGGTGCATCGGAACAGGATATTTTGGATATGTTGCAGCGTGCTGACGAGGCAAGTGACATGAAATATCCGTTATCCGGTAAATTTACAGTGCGTGATGGCCGTACTGGGTTGCCTTTCGACAATCCGGTAACGGTTGGCTATATGTATTATTTGAAATTGGCACATTTGGTTGATGATAAGATTCATGCTCGTTCTACAGGTCCGTATTCTTTAGTTACCCAACAGCCATTAGGCGGTAAGGCGCAGTTCGGTGGTCAGCGCTTTGGTGAAATGGAAGTGTGGGCGCTGGAAGCCTATGGTGCTGCGTATACTCTGCAGGAAATCCTAACAGTGAAATCTGATGATATCGTGGGCCGTGTGAAAACATACGAAGCTATCGTGAAAGGGGAAAATGTACCGGAGCCTGGTGTACCAGAATCTTTCAAGGTATTAATAAAAGAACTGCAGAGTCTGTGTCTTGATGTTAAGATTCTAAATGAAAACGACGAAGAGATTGAAATCGGCGAAGATGATGATGATATTGCAGAAACTGCAAAAGAATTAGGCATTGAATTGCCAGCAGAAAAGGGTAAGGAAAATGCTGAAGAACCAGGAGCTTTCAACAACTTCTTGATTGAAAATGCTGATGGTGAGTTGGAAGAAGATGCCGAACCAGATGAAGATATGTTAGAGGAAGATATGAATTTGGATCTGGATTTTGATGTAACGGATGATTTGGAAGACGTCGGAGATTTCATTTTAGATGATGAATTCTAATAGAAACAGATTATAGGAAGGGAGAGAGCCCTTTGTTAGATGTTAATAATTTTGACCGAATGAGAATTGGTTTGGCTTCGCCGGAGCAGATTAGAGAATGGTCTAGCGGTGAAGTAAAAAAACCGGAAACGATTAATTATCGTACATTAAAACCGGAACGGGACGGTTTGTTTTGTGAGCGCATTTTCGGGCCGACCAAGGACTGGGAATGTAACTGCGGAAAATATAAGCGGATTCGCTATAAAGGTGTTGTATGCGACCGCTGTGGTGTAGAAGTTACACGTTCGAAGGTGAGAAGAGAGCGTTTGGGGCATATTGAATTAGCGGCGCCATGTTCTCATATCTGGTATTTTAAAGGAATTCCCAGCAGAATGGGTCTATTATTAAATATTTCTCCGCGTCAGCTGGAAAAAGTAATTTATTTTGTGTCCTACATTGTATTAGATGGCGGAGATACTCCGTTGGAAAAGATGTCTCTGCTGACAGAAAGCGAATATCGGGATAACCGTGAAAAATATGGGAACGGATTCCGTGCGGGCATTGGCGCAGAAGCGATTAAAGAATTGCTGGAAGATATGGATCTAGAAAAGCTGTATGATGAATTGAAAGAGGAGATTCGGACTACAACTGGTCAGAGAAATATTAAAGCCGTAAGACGATTGGAAGTTGTAGAAGCATTTTTGAAGTCAAATAACAAGCCTAGCTGGATGATTTTGGATGTGCTGCCGGTAATTCCGCCAGAAATTCGTCCGATGGTGCAGCTGGATGGCGGACGTTTTGCCACTTCTGATTTAAACGATTTGTATCGTCGTGTCATTAACCGTAACAATCGTTTGAAACGGTTATTAGATTTGGGCGCACCTGATATTATTGTGCGCAACGAGAAAAGAATGTTGCAGGAAGCTGTAGATGCTTTGATTGATAATGGACGCCGAGGAAGACCAGTAACCGGTCCTGGCAACCGTCCGTTGAAATCGTTGAGCGATATGCTGAAAGGGAAACAGGGTCGTTTCCGTCAGAATCTGTTAGGGAAACGTGTAGACTATTCTGGACGGTCTGTTATCGTGGTAGGACCAGAACTGAAAATGCACCAGTGTGGGTTACCAAAAGAAATGGCGATAGAGTTGTTTAAACCTTTTGTCATGAAAAAACTGGTAAATGAAGGCTATGCCCATAATATAAAAAGTGCAAAGCGTATGGTGGAGCGTTTAAAACCTGAAGTATGGGATGTTTTGGAAGATGTAATAAAAGACCATCCTGTACTGCTGAACCGTGCGCCTACTTTGCATAGATTAGGGATTCAGGCTTTTGAACCAGTGCTGGTAGAAGGGCGTGCTTTACGGTTGCATCCTTTGGTATGTACTGCGTACAACGCCGACTTCGATGGTGACCAGATGGCAATCCATGTGCCGTTGTCAGCGGAAGCACAGGCAGAAGCTCGTATTTTGATGTTGGCAGCCAATAATATTTTAAATCCAAAGGATGGGAAACCAGTAACTACGCCAACACAGGATATGATTTTAGGTTCCTATTATTTGACTATTGACCGGGATGGTGCTTTAGGCGAAGGAAAAATATTTAAAGACGATACAGAAGCATTATTGGCATATGATGCGGGGGAAGTGCATTTACAGGCTAAAGTATTAATCCGTCAGCCTGACGGTAGCCGTTTGGAGACGACAGTAGGCCGAGTGATTTTTAACAGTGTAATTCCAAAAGAAGTCGGTTACATCAATGAGACAGTAGGCAAAAAAGGTTTGGGTAAAATTGTAGCAAAGTGTTATAAGAAGTTAGGTGCCTCCGCTACTGCAAATATGCTGGATGGGATTAAAGCACAAGGCTATAAATATTCCACACAAGCAGGGTTTACTGTTGCGTTTAGTGATATTATTGTTCCAGATGAAAAAGTGGATATTTTGGCTGCGTCCGATGCAGAGGTAGAACGGATTGAACAGAAATTCAGACGGGGTTTAATTACAGAAGAAGAACGTTACAATCTGGTAATCAAGGTTTGGAACAAGGCCACAAAAGATGTAACAGATGCGTTGCTGCAAAACTTGGATAAATTTAATAATATCAACATGATGGCCACTTCTGGTGCCCGTGGTAATAACCAGCAGATTCGTCAGCTGGCAGGGATGCGTGGCTTGATGGCAGACTCTACTGGCCGTACTATTGAATTGCCGATTAAGGCAAACTTCCGTGAAGGTTTGAATGTACAGGAATACTTTATTTCCTCTCACGGGGCTCGTAAAGGGTTGACAGATACGGCTCTGCGTACTGCTGACTCAGGTTATTTGACCAGACGTCTGGTGGATGTAGCGCAGGAAGTAATTGTGCGTGAGGATGATTGTCACACAGACAAAGGCTTGTTGGTAGAAGCAATCAAGAGCGGCAATGAAGTTATTGAACCATTGGAAGAACGCATTGCTGGTCGATATGCATTGGAGCCAGTAATCCATCCAGAAACAGGAGAAGTTTTGGTTGGTGCCAATGAGGAAATTACAGATGATATGGCTGTCGTAATTCAAAATGCTGGTGTGACCCAGGTTGTAATTCGCAGCGCATTAACCTGCAAGAGCCGTTATGGTATTTGCCGTAAGTGTTATGGACGCAATCTGGCTACTGGTGGGCATGTGGATATCGGGGAAGCTGTTGGTATCATTGCCGCGCAGTCTATCGGTGAACCTGGTACACAGCTAACCATGCGTACTTTCCATACTGGCGGGGTTGCTGGAGATGATATCACACAAGGTCTTCCTCGTGTGGAAGAGTTGTTTGAAGCAAGAAAACCGAAAGGCCAGGCGATTATTGCTGAAGCTGCTGGCGCAGTACAAATTCAGGATATCAAAAATAGAAAAGAAATCACCATCACCGAGGATAATGGCGAAGCAAAAGTCTATGCGGTACCATATGGCGCCCGCTTGAAAGTAAATAGCGGCGATGTGGTAGAAGCAGGACAGGAATTGACGGAAGGCTCCATTAATCCGCATGATTTACTGCGGGTGAAAGGACCTCTGGGCGTGCAGATGTATTTGCTCCGTGAAGTACAGAAAGTATACCGCCTGCAAGGTGTGGATATCAATGATAAGCATATTGAAGTAATGGTACGCCAGATGCTGCGCAAGGTTAAGATTGAAGATCCTGGTGATACCAATCTGCTGCCGGGCGGTCAGGTCGATGTATTTGACTATGAAAGCGAGAATGAAAGAGTTCGTGCCGAAGGCGGTCAGGAAGCTATTGGTAAAACGGTGCTATTGGGGATTACTAAGGCATCTCTGGCTACAGATTCTTTCTTATCGGCAGCATCCTTCCAGGAAACTACTCGCGTATTGACTGACGCAGCAATCAAAGGAAAAGTGGACCCATTGTTGGGCCTGAAGGAAAACGTAATTTTGGGGAAACTGATTCCTGCTGGTACAGGCATGAGACGGTATAGAGGAATTAAAGTGAGCGATGGGGAAGAAACTCCTGATTTTATTCTGGAATAATGCTTGACAGCTGGAATAAAGTATGATAAACTACAGAAGTTCGCGTGAGAACTATGGAATTTTATATAACAAAAGCTGTGCTGTAAGGCACAGCTTTTGTAGGGCTTTGTTATGACACGCCCGCAAACGTTGTTTAAAATTTACTTATTCTTTTAATCTTGAGGAAGGAGGTGCAGAGCATGCCAACAATTAACCAATTGGTTAGACAAGGCAGATATGTAGCAGAAAAGAAATCTACTGCTCCTGCATTAAAAAATAATCCACAGAAAAGAGGGGTATGTACAAGAGTATATACTACCACGCCAAAAAAACCAAACTCTGCGTTGCGTAAAGTTGCCCGTGTAAAATTAACAAACGGCATCGAAGTAACAGCTTATATCCCGGGGATTGGCCATAACTTACAGGAACATAGCGTTGTTCTGGTAAGAGGCGGCAGAGTAAAAGACTTACCTGGTGTGCGTTATCACTTGGTTCGTGGTACTCTGGATGCTGCTGGTGTGAACGATCGTAATCAGGCTCGTTCCAAATACGGTACAAAGAAACCGAAAGCAAGCAAAAAATAATTGTTTCAGCTTAAATTTGCGATAGGAGGGAAATAATATGTCCAGAAAAGGTGCAGCTCCTAAAAGAGAAGTTTTAGCTGATCCAATTTACAATAGTAAAAAAGTTACCAAACTGATCAATCAGATCATGTTAGATGGTAAAAAGGGTGCAGCTGAGAGAGCAGTCTATGGAGCATTCGACATCATTGCTGAAAAAACTGGTAAAGATGCGCTGGAAGTATATGAAGAAGCATTGAAAAATGTAATGCCAGTATTAGAAGTAAAAGCTCGTCGTGTAGGTGGTGCTAACTATCAGGTACCAATCGAAGTAAGAGCAGATCGTCGTCAGACATTGGGGATTCGTTGGATTGTAATGTTTGCTCGTAAGAGAGGCGAAAAAACAATTGATCTCAAACTGGCGAATGAATTAATGGATGCCGCAAACAATATGGGCGGTGCAGTGAAGAAGAAAGAAGACACACATAAAATGGCAGAAGCCAACAAGGCTTTCGCACATTATCGTTGGTAGTTTATTACCGTTAACTTAAAAAGGAGGAAAAACGGTGGGTAGAGCCTTTCCTTTAGAAAAAACCAGAAACATTGGTATTATGGCACACATTGATGCTGGTAAAACCACTACTACCGAACGTATTCTGTACTATACAGGTCGTGTACACAAAATCGGTGAAGTGCATGACGGTGCAGCTACTATGGACTGGATGGTTCAGGAGCAGGAAAGAGGTATCACCATTACTTCTGCTGCGACAACGGCACAATGGAGAGGTCATCGTATCAATATCATCGACACCCCGGGCCACGTAGACTTCACGGTAGAGGTTGAACGTTCTCTGCGTGTGCTGGACAGCTCTGTAGGGGTTTTCTGTGCAGTAGGTGGTGTGCAGCCTCAGTCCGAAACAGTTTGGCGTCAGGCTGATACTTACGGTGTACCTAGACTAGCTTATGTAAATAAAATGGACAGAACCGGTGCTAATTTTCTGAGTGTAGTAGAACAGATTAGAGAACGGTTAGGTCATAATGCGGTTGCCATGCAGTTGCCTATTGGGGCTGAAGACAACTTTGTAGGAATTATTGACTTGGTAAATAATGTAGCACATATGTTTACTGATGATATGGGAACTTTTGACGAAGAACCAATTCCTGCTGAATATGCAGAACAGGCTGCGGAATACAGAGAAAAATTGGTAGAAGCAGCTGCAGAACAAGATGAAGAATTAATGATGAAATACTTAGAAGGGGAAGAATTAACCGTTGAAGAAATCAAAGGTGCTATTCGCAAAGCAACTTGTGAAGTGAAAATGATTCCAGTATTCTGCGGTTCCTCCTTCAAAAACAAAGGTGTACAGATGCTGTTGGATGCTGTTGTGGACTACTGCCCAGCCCCAACAGATATTCCTGCAATTAAAGGAACACTGGAAGATGGTGAAGAAACAGAACGCCATGCAAGCGACAGCGAACCATTCAGCGCTCTGGCTTTCAAAATCATGACAGACCCATATGTAGGGAAGTTGACATTCTTCCGTGTATATTCCGGTACTTTGGCTTCGGGTACTTACGTTCTTAACTCTACCAAAAATAAGAGAGAAAGAATCGGTCGTATCCTGCAGATGCACGCAAACCACAGAGAAGAAATTGACATGGTATATGCCGGTGACATTGCTGCTGCTGTTGGTTTGAAAGATACTGGTACAGGTGATACTCTGTGTGCTGAAGATTCTCCAATCATTTTGGAATCCATGGAATTCCCAGAACCAGTTATCAATATCGCGATTGAACCAAGCACAAAGGCTGACCAGGAAAAAATGGGCATTGCCCTGGCAAAATTGGCAGAGGAAGACCCGACTTTCAAAACCTATACAGATCAGGAAACTGGTCAGACAATCATTGCTGGTATGGGTGAATTGCACTTGGATATCATTGCTGACCGTTTGAAACGTGAATTTAAGGTGGAATGTCAAGTAGGGAAACCTCAGGTTGCCTACAAAGAAACCATTCGCAAGGCTGTCAAAGCGACAGGCTTGTTCAAACGTCAGTCCGGTGGTCGTGGTCAGTATGGTCATGCTGTAATTGAATTAGAACCACTGGAACCAGGTACAGGTTTCCAATTTGAAAGTAAAATCGTTGGCGGCGTTGTGCCAAAAGAATACATCGCTCCAATTGAAAATGGTATTCGTGAAGCAATGCAGAATGGTATTTTAGCAGGGTATGAGATGGTAGACATCAAAGCTACATTGGTAGATGGTTCTTACCATGAAGTAGACTCTTCTGAAATGGCATTTAAAATTGCTGGTTCTATGGCATTCAAAGAAGGTGCTGCCAAAGCAAATCCAGTATTATTGGAACCTATCATGAAAATTGAAGTTACCATTCCAGATGAATATATGGGCGATGTCATGGGTGACATGAACGCTCGCCGTGGCAGAATTGAAGGTATGGAAGCGAAAGGCAACGCGCAGATCATCAGAGGTTTTGTACCGCTGTCTGAAATGTTCGGTTATGCAACCGACTTGCGTTCTAAAACACAGGGTCGTGGCCTGTACACCATGCAGTCTGACCACTTTGAAGAAGTTCCAAAATCCGTAAGCGAAGAAATTATCGCAAAACGTAGAGGCTAATTGTCTCACGGCAATTATAGAGGAGGAAAAGAAAATGGCAAAAGAAAAGTACGAACGTACAAAACCGCACGTAA
>CAJUDO010000037.1 GCA_910585405.1 uncultured Peptococcaceae bacterium
CATGTAAAAACCCTCCTTACTGGATTTTGTCCAGCAAAGAGGGTACATATCAATTTGAGGGAGGGGGCATTTTATATGCAAGCAAATGCAAAAAGAAATTATTTGACTTATGTACATGCGATTATCATGTTTGTTATTATGTTTGGTGTTGGGACGTTGCCAACATTTGGACAAGTTACTCCTTTGGGGATGAAAATTTTAGGTGTATTTTTAGGCACGATGTATGGGTGGATTTTTATTGATTTATTATGGCCCAGTTTGATTGGTTTAGTTGTTTTAGGTTTGACTGAGTACACGACAATTGGCGAGGCCTTTGCCAGTGCGTTGTCTACAGCAACAGGAATTCAAGTGATTATCACCTGTTTATTTGCTAGTGCGTTGGAGAAGATCGGTGCGACAGAGGTGCTGAGCAACTGGATTTTGACCAGAGAGCCGTTGCGTAAAAATCCTTGGTTGTTAATTGTTACCTTATTTTTAACGATTGTAATTGGAACGGTATTCGGCGCAGGGATTGCTTTGGTATTTATGATTTGGTCTTTGGCAATTAAAGCGGCAGAGCAATGCGGGTATAGTATAAAAGATCCTTTAATTGCATTTATCATGACAGGCGCGGTAATTATGTGCTTTGCAGCTAGTTGCATCATACCATTCAGGGGAGCAGCGCTCATGTATCTTTCTTTTTATATACCTGTTGGTGGTGAAATTGAATATGCGCCATTTATTATTTTCTCTGCGGTATATGTAATTTGTCTGATTGCTGCGTTTCTGTTTGTAGCGAAATTTGTCATGAAAATTGACGTTGCCAATTTCACGCTGCCAGATGCAGAGGTTGATAGATTGAAAAGTTTGAAAGCAACAAAACAGCAAAAAATTGGCTGCGGAATTATGATTGCCTATTTTGTAGTGATGATGTCGTCAGCATTTTTACCAAAAGGCTGGGCTTTCACGCAGATGGTAAAAACAATGGGCCTTTTGGGTGTTACAACAGTAGCGCTTATGTTGTTGGCGTTAGTAAAGGATGACGATGGGAAGCAGATTGTAAGGTTAGCAGCTTGTCATGGAAGTGTTCCCTGGGATGTTGTGTGGTTGATTTGTGCGACAACACCACTGGCAAATGCAATGGAATCTGCGGAAGGTGGCCTAATGGCAACTGTTTCGGCAGCGGTCACACCAGTTTTGGCAGGAATGTCGCCAACATTATTCTTGATTGCGGTAGTTATCGTATTGGGAGTATTGACACAATTTACGCACAATCTAGTACTGGGCGCGATGTTCATTCCATTTTTAACACCGATTCTGCTTGAGATGGGTGGGAACGGACCATTGTTGTTTATGTTCTGCCTGATCATTTTGAACTGCGCTTATGTTACGCCAGCAGCTTCTATGCAGTCGGCAATGATTCATGGGCATGAATTAATTGGTCGGAAAGCGGCATACACTTGGGGTCTTATCACATTGGTTGCCAGTTGGTTGATTCTAATTGTAATCGGGATTCCTCTGGGGAATGTTTTGTGGTAAGAAGTATAGGAAAATGACCTCTTGATTTTGCAGCAAGCACTATTAGCTTGTAGGAAAATCAAGAGGTTTTTACATTGCAGGCGATTTTTGCTGACGGTAGTGGGTATTCTATTGTTAATGTTTTTGTGAAATTATTGTGATGTGGACAGAGTAGGGGTAAAGTTTTTCTTAGTCCAAAAATTAATTTGACAAACTAATTAAATATCTATATAATTAATTTGACAAACTAAGTAATTGACTGGCGATATAGTTTGCAAAGTGGGGGGAATCGTTGTGGATGCATTTTCGCAGGAGTTGAATGATTTGTTGTCGGATGCGTTCTGGTCGGTGCTGAAAATAGAGGAGCAGGCGGCAAGTATGGCAGCGCAGGGAGATTTGTCTATCAGTGAGCTGCATATGCTGGAGGCTGTTTCTAAAAATGAGGAACAGGGCAGAAGCATCAGCGCTTTGGCGGCGGATTTGAAAATTACGCTGTCATCAGTGACCATTGCGGTGAACAAATTGGTGAAAAAGGGCTATGTAGAAAAAATTCGTTCGGAACAGGATGGGCGGCAGGTTTTTGTAAAGCTGACCAAGCTGGGGCGCAAGATCAATGCGGGGCATTTATATTTTCATGAAAATATGGTGCGCAATGTGAGCGAGGATTTGTCGGAGGAGGAGAAAGAAGTTCTGGTGCGGGCTATGAAAAATCTGAATAAATTTTTCAAGCGAAAACTTGAGACGAGGAATAAAGAATGAGTTTCACAATTTTAGGAACGGGCAGCGCATTGCCTGGACGCATTGTCACAAATGAGGAGCTGTCCTGTATGGTAGACACCAGCGATGAATGGATTCGCAGCCGCACAGGTATCCGTCAGCGGCGAGTGTGTAGTGGCGAAAGCCTGACGGATTTGGCTTATCAGGCAGCATTGCTGGCTTTGGAGGATAGCTGCTGTGAGGTGGGCGAGCTGGATTTGATCATCTGCGCCACTGTCAGCGCGGACTATGTGCTGCCGTCATTGGCCTGTGCATTACAAGCGCGATTGGGAGCCCATTGTCCGGCGTTTGATATGAACGCTGCCTGTACCGGTTTTTTGTATGGATTAGATATTGCTGCAGGGTATTTCGCCCGCAATCCACAGCAAAAAATTTTGCTGGTGGGCGCCGATGCCATGTCCAGGCTGGTGGATTGGCAGGAGCGCAGCACTTGTGTGTTGTTTGGGGATGGAGCTGGTGCTGTTGTACTGGGGCCGGGCAACGATCTGCTGGCCATTGAGCTCAGCGCGCAGGGTGATATTGCGCCTCTTTATGTACCCAACAGCTGGGGCAACAGTCCCTTTCATCAGGCAGAGGAATCACAGAAAAAGCCTTATCTAGTGATGGATGGGCAGGAGGTGTTTCGCTTTGCGGTAACTTCTATGGTGCAGGCTGTAGAGCAGGTGCTGCACAAGGCCGGGGTGCGCAAGGAGAGAATTGCCTACTTGCTGCCGCATCAGGCCAATATTCGCATCATTGACGCGGCGGTGAATCGTCTGAAACTACCGCGGGAAAAATGTTTGACCAATATTGCGCTGCGGGGAAACACCTCAGCGGCCTGCGTGGCGATTCTGCTGGATGAGCAGAATCGGGCAGGCAGATTTCAAAACGGCGATTTGCTGGTTCTGACCGCTTTCGGCGGCGGACTGACAACTGGCGCATCTATTTTGCGTTGGAATAAATAATTCTATTTTTTAGGAGGAACAAAAAATGAGTACATTGGATAAGGTAGTAGAAATTCTGGCAGAAGCGAAGGATTTGGAAGCTGATAGAATCACGGAAGCAAGCACTTGGGAAGAATTGGGCCTGGATTCGCTGGATACGGTAGAGCTGGTGATGAATATGGAGGATGCCTTCGGTATTTCCCTGGAAATGACGGAAGATATGAAATCGGTCGGTGACGTAGTAAAAGCTATCGACGCAGCGAAATAGGTGACGGCTATGATTTACACACCGATTTGCGATTTGCTGGGCATTCGGTATCCGGTGCTGCAGGGCGGTATGGCCTGGATTGCTGACGCCCAGTTGGCAGCAGCGGTATCCAATGCCGGCGGTTTGGGGATTATTTCTGCAATGAACGCTGGTGGCGACTGGGTAAGGGAGCAAATTAACAAAGCAAAATCGCTGACAGAGAAGCCTTTTGGCGTAAATATTATGTTGGCCAGCCCTCATGTAGAGGAAGTGGCCCGCATTGTGGCGGAGGAACATGTGGCGGTGGTTACTACTGGTGCAGGAAATCCCTCTAAATATATGAAAGGGTGGCTGGAAGCTGGGCTTCAGGTAATTCCGGTAGTGGCCTCCACAGCTATGGCCAAATTGGTGGTACGCAATGGCGCCAGTGCTGTGATTGCAGAGGGCGGAGAATCAGGCGGCCATGTAGGCGAGCTGACCACGATGGTGTTGGTGCCGCAGGTTTGTGATGTGGTTGATGTACCAGTGATTGCCGCTGGCGGGATTGCTGATGGCCGCGGCATGGCGGCGGCTTTTTATCTGGGCGCTGCCGGCGTGCAGATGGGTACGGCGTTTTTGGTGGCCAGGGAATGCAATGTGCATCAAAATTATAAAGAAAAAGTGCTGAAAGCCAAGGATATTGATACCATGACTACAGGAAAGAGGCTTGGGCATCCAGTGCGCGTATTGAAAAATCCGTTTTCTCGTGAGTATGCCAAGCTGGAATATGACAGCAACATTGCTGATGGGCAGCTGGAGCAGTTCGGCGCAGGCGCTCTGCGCCGCGCTGCGGTGGAAGGTGATGTGCAGAATGGCTCCTTTATGTGCGGACAGATTGCTGGTATGATTCATGAAGAATGTACCGCGGCGGAAATTATTGACAACATGATGGCACAGACGGAGCAGATTTTGACGGGAGGATGCCTATGGGTGAAGTAGCCTTACTTTTTGCTGGTCAGGGAGCCCAATATCCGGGCATGGGAAAAGACTTTTATGAGCAGAATCCGGCGGCGCGGGAAGTGTTTACCATGCTGGAGCAGCAGCGGCCCGGTACGATGCTGCAGTGTTTTTCCGGCAGCAAGGAGGAATTATCTCTTACGCTGAATACGCAGCCCTGCCTGTTTGCAGTGGATTATGCCATTGCCAGAGCTGTGGAGCAGGCCGGTATTCCAGTGGCAGCGGCAGCGGGGTTTTCGTTGGGAGAGATTCCGGCGTTGGCTTTTGCGGGCCTTTTGGAGCTGGAGCAGGCTTTTGCCTTGGTGTGCCATCGGGCGGCAGTGATGCAACAGGCATCTGAGCAACATCCGGGCGGTATGCAGGCAATCTTGAAATTGCCGGTGGAACACATCGTAGAATTGGCTGCACTGTATAGTGATGTCTTTCCGGTGAATTATAACAGCCCGGAGCAGACTGCGGTGGCGGGAAATCCAGAGCAGTTACAGGCGTTTGCTGCCGATGTGAAGGCTGCTGGCGGCAGAGCCGTTCCGCTGGCAGTAAGCGGCGCTTTTCACAGCCCTTATATGGACAGCGCAGCAGAAGCCTTGACCGAATATGTGCGGACAGTGAACGTGCAGGAAGGAAATTGTACTGTCTATGCCAATTATACTGCCGAGCCTTATACAGCTGCCACAGTCCGGGAATATATTGCCAATCAGGTGAATCATCCGGTGCAGTGGGTGCGAACCATTCGGCGGATGCTGGCTGACGGTGTGGATTGTTTTATTGAGGTGGGACCGGGAAAAACGCTGTCTGGCCTGGTGAAAAAAATAACTGCCGATGCCCAGGTTTATAAAGTAGAAAATTTAGAGGATCTGGCAGCATTGCGGCAAAGTATAGGATAAAGGCAGGTATGCCAAATGTTAAAAGATAAGATTGTATTTGTGACAGGGGCTTCAAGGGGGATTGGAAAAGCCATTGCCCTGGAAATGGCCAAAAACGGTGCCGACGTAGCCATCTGCTACAGTTCTGACGGAGAGGCGGCAGAGGCAGTCTGCACAGAGATTCACGCATTGGGGCGGGACGCGCAGGCGTACCGCTGCGATGTCAGCGATTACCAGCAGTGCAGCGATACAGTGAAAGCGGCCATTGCCCATTTCGGCAGGCTGGATGTTCTGGTCAACAATGCGGGGATTACCAAAGATAATTTGCTGCTGATGATGAAAGAGGAAGAATTTGACCGCGTCATTGCAACTAATCTGAAAGGCGCGTTCAATATGATGAAGCATGCAGGCGCGCACTTTTTGAAGCGGAAGCAGGGCACGATCATCAATATTGCTTCGGTATCGGGCATGATGGGCAATGCAGGGCAGGCCAACTATGCAGCGGCCAAGGCGGGCTTGATTGGCCTGACCAAAACGGCGGCCAGAGAGCTGGCAGCCCGCGGGATTACCTGCAATGCCATTGCGCCAGGATTTATCACTACAGATATGACTCAGCAACTCACTGACAAACAGAGAGAGAACATCATTGCCACTATTCCGCTGAAACGGATGGGACAACCGGAGGATATTGCCAATTTAGCAGTCTTTCTGGCCAGTCCGCTGGCGGCGTATATCACAGGGGAGGTCATCAAGGTTGATGGAGGAATTTACATTTAAATGGCCGGGAAAAGGCTTTGCCATCGGCGATTTACAGGTGTCTGTCCCCATCGTGCAGGGCGGCATGGGCATTGGCGTTTCCGGCCGCAGGCTGGCGACAGCAGTGGCCAATCAGGGTGGCATCGGCGTACTCTCTGCAGTGGGTATGGGTTATCTGGGCTTGCCCTGTGAAATCGAAGCGCAGGAAGGCGACAGCCGGAACATCACCATTTTGCGACAGGAATTGCGTAAAGCCCGTCAACTGACGAATGGGGTGTTGGGCGTCAATATTATGGTGGCCATTCGGGAATTTACCGAAACAGCCCGCGCAGCCATTGAAGAAGGGGTCGATGTGATCTTCGCCGGAGCAGGCTTGCCGCTCAATCTGCCTGCTTGTTTAACAGAGCAGGCCAAGACCAAGCTGGTGCCCATTGTGTCATCGGCCAAGGCGGCCCGATTGATTGCCAAACGCTGGATGAGCAGATATCATTATGCGCCGGATGCGTTTGTGCTGGAAGGCCCCAAGGCTGGTGGGCATCTGGGTTTTGCCCTTGAGGAAATCGACCAGCCGGCTTATCAGCTGGAAGCACTGCTGCCGCAGGTGGTACAGGCGGCCAGAGAAATCAGTGCAGAAGCAAGCAAATCCATTCCGGTGATTGCTGCCGGCGGTGTTTATACCGGAGCTGATATTTACAAAATGCAGCAGCTGGGCGCAGCAGCAGTACAGATGGCGACGCGCTTTGTTGCTACAGAAGAATGCGACGCTGACGATGCCTTTAAGCAGGCCTATTTGAATTGCAGGAAAGAAGATATTGCTATTATTCAGAGTCCGGTAGGGTTGCCAGGACGGGCGATCTTCAATGAGTTTCTGGCACAGGCAAAGGCAGGTCTGAAACGGCCCAAGGTCTGCGCACGGCATTGTATCACCACCTGCAAGGAAGAGGCCAGCCCCTATTGTATCTCGTCTGCGCTGCTTCATGCGGTGCATGGTCAGTTGGACCGAGGCTTTGCTTTTGTGGGTGCCAATGGCTATCGTGTTGACAAAATTCTCACAGTGCCGACCCTGCTGCAGGAGCTGGCTGAGGGCTATGCACAGCAGCTGGCTGCGGAATAGGAGGTTCAAATGAAACGTGTTGTGATAACAGGGATGGGGATTATCTCGCCGATAGGCAACGATATTTCTTCCTTTTGGAATAGTTTAACTGCGGGCGTATGCGGCATCGGGCCGATTACCGCGTTTGACACCGCTAAATATAAGGTGAAGCTGGCAGCGGAAGTGAAGGGGTTTGATCCGCTACTGTATATGGAAAAGCAAGAGGCTCGCAAACAGGACCGGTTTTCCCAATATGCTGTAGCGGCAGCGACACAGGCCATGGCGGACAGTGGTTTGCAGAGCGGTGAAAACATTGATGCATTCCGTTTGGGCGTGTATATCGGTACAGGTACCGGTGGGATGCAGACTTTTTTAACTGAATCAGAAAAATTGTTGGAGAAAGGCCCCAGCCGCACATCGCCCTTTTTTATACCCATGATGATTGGGAATATGGCCTCCGGCAATGTAGCGCTGAAATTTCAGGCCAAAGGGCCGTCGCTGCCTATTATGACAGCCTGCGCCACATCTACCAATGCCATTGGGGAGGCGTATCGGACGATTAAGCACGGCTACGCCGATGCAATTATCGCCGGCGGCACAGAGGCAACCATTGTGACGCTGGCAGTATCTGGTTTTACCAACTGCATGGCTTTGACGCAAAATTCTGATGCGACCAGCGCTTCTATTCCCTTTGATAAGCGGCGCAGCGGTTTTGTGATGGGGGAAGGCGCCGGTGTGATCGTGCTAGAGGAATATGAACATGCAGCAGCGCGGGGCGCTCATATATACGGCGAGATATGCGGCTATGGCAATACCAACGACGCCTATCATATGACTGCGCCGGACCCAGATGCCTTGGGCAGCTCCAGAGCCATTCAGATGGCAGTGGAGGAAGCGGGCATTCGAGATACCGATGAAATCTATATCAATGCCCATGGGACCAGCACACCTATCAATGATAAGACAGAGACAAAGGCGATTAAGCTGGCTTTGGGGGAAGCTGCGGCGCGCAAAGCCCATATCAGCTCCACCAAGTCTATGACCGGTCATATGCTGGGCGCAGCTGGCGGTGTAGAAGCCATTGCCACGGTGTTGGCCCTGAAAAATGGTGTGATTCCGCCTACCATCGGCTATGTGGAGTGGGATCCCGAATGTGATTTGGATTATACGCCCAATCGGGCGGTACAGGCTGCTGTTACGCTGGGGCTCTCTACTTCTCTGGGCTTTGGCGGGCACAACGGTTGTCTGGCTTTTCGCAAATTTGAACCATAGGAGTCATGCTTTATGAAAATAGAAGAAATTAAAGAGCTGATTCAGGCGTTGGAGCAGTCCACACTGACCTCCTTAGAAGTGAGTCAGGGCAATGATAGCGTTCGGCTGGAAAAAAATTATACTGCAGCGCCAGCTGCTGGGACGGTAGCTGCTGGGACGGTAGCTCCGAGTATCAGCACGCCAATTTTGGCTGAAACAGCTGCGGAGCCGACTGTACCGACAGAAGAGAGCGCAGCGCCGCAGCCCACAGGCATTGCGGTGACCTGTCCGCTGGTAGGCGTATTTTATGCTGCGGCGGCGCCGGAGGATATGCCCTTCGTCGCAGTGGGCAGCACTGTGAAAAAAGGCGACGTGCTGTGTATTGTGGAGGCTATGAAGCTGATGAACGAGATTACCGCCGAAAAAGACGGTGTAATTACGCAAATTTGTGTCGAGAACGGTCAGGTAGTAGAGTATGGCCAGCCGTTGTTTTATCTGGCCTAGGAGGAGCGTATATGAAACGTGATGAAATTAAAAAAATTCTGCCCCATCGGGAGCCGATGCTGCTGATTGACGAGGCCAATCTGTTGGACGAAGCCACAGCGGAGGGCTTTTACACAGTGCGGGGCGATGAATTTTTTCTGCAAGGACATTTTCCGAACAATCCGGTAGTGCCCGGTGTCATTCTCTGCGAAATTATGGCGCAGACCTGCTGTGTACTGATGGGCGAAGCTGGAGACTCTGAAGGAATGACGCCCTATTATACAGGATTGAACAATGTAAAATTTAAACATCCGGTAGTGCCTGGCGATACCATTCGCATGGAGTGCAACCTGCAGCGGGTGAAAAAGCCTTTTTATTTCGCCAAGGGTACAGGTACTGTCAATGGCAAGGTGTGCTTGGCGGGAGAATTCTCTTTTGCGTTGCTGCCTGATGACGGAAACCGTAAATGAGCAGTCTACGTGACAGACATTAGGAGATTTGTGCGATGTTTTCAAAAATTTTAATCGCCAACCGCGGCGAAATTGCGGTGCGTATCATTCGTGCCTGCAAGGAAATGGGCGTTTCAACTGTGGCAGTGTATTCAGAGGCTGACAGAGAGGCGCTGCATGTCAGTCTGGCCGATGAAAGTATTTGCATCGGTCCTGCACAGGCCAAGGACAGCTATTTGAACATGACAGCTATCTTGTCGGCGGCTATTGTAACCGGTGCAGAAGCCATTCATCCCGGATACGGCTTGCTTTCGGAAAATCCTAAGTTTGCGGCGCTATGTCAGGAATGCAATCTGGTATTCATCGGACCGGATGCATCCATTCTCGGTTTGATGGGCGATAAGGATCAGGCTCGCAAAACTATGCGGGACGCCGGTGTGCCAGTTATTCCCGGTAGTGATGTGATGGAAACACTGGAGGAAGCTCTTGCCGCTGCCGATACGATTGGCTATCCTTTATTGATAAAGGCTCGATCTGGGGGTGGGGGCCGGGGGATTCGCCGAGTAAACAGTCACGAGGAATTTACTGCCGCCTACAAAACGGCCAGTGCTGAGGCGGAGAGCACTTTCGGCGACGGAGCCGTTTATCTGGAAAAGTTCCTGTATCCGGTCAAGCATGTCGAGGTGCAGATTTTGGTCGATAAAAAGGGCAATGTGATCTGTCTGGGTGAACGGGAATGCTCTATTCAGCGCAAAAATCAGAAGCTGCTAGAGGAAAGTCCATCGCCTGCTCTGACGGAGACCACACGGCAGCGTATGCAGGAAATTGCTGTGCGGGCGGCCAAAGCAGTACATTATGAAAACGCAGGGACGCTGGAGTTCTTGGTGACGGAGCAGGGCGAGTTCTATTTTATGGAGATGAACACCCGCCTGCAGGTAGAGCATACCGTGACAGAAATGGTAACGGGCATTGACCTGGTAAAATGGCAGATTCGCATTGCTGCCGGTATTCCGCTGTCCATCACGCAGGAGGAAACCAGGGTAGAGGGCTGTGCCATCGAGTGTCGTATCAATGCGGAGGACAGCACACAGGATTTTCGTCCCTGTGCAGGACGGATTACCACACTGCATATTCCCGGGGGACCATGGGTGCGGTTTGACACAGCCGTTTATCAGGACTATCAGATACCTCCCTTTTATGACTCGATGATTGGCAAGCTGATTGTACATGCTAAAACGCGGGAGGAGGCCATCCGCAAAATGCGGGCCGCTCTGTGCGAGCTGGTGATTGAAGGTGTGGCCTTCAACAGCGATTTGCAGCTGAATATTTTGGAGGATCAAAGGTTTATTCAGGGCGATTACGCTACAGACTTTATGGAACATTTTCAGCTGAAATTCTAAACAGAAAGTGAGGAAGCCTTATGCTGAAAAAAAGCTTATTCCGAAAACCGAAGAATGAGTTGGAATATCAGGGGGAGGGCAAGCTGCAGCGCCCATCGGTACCGGATGATTTGTATGTGTCCTGCCCCGAATGCAAGCAGACCCTGCTGAAAGCCGAGGTAGAGGAACATTGCTTTATCTGCCCCAAATGCAATTATCATTTTAAGCTGCAGGCGAGACGGCGCATCCGATTATTGGTGGATAACAACAGCTTTCAGGAGCTGAACGCCGGATTGCAGCCTGTCAATTGGCTGGAGTTTCCCAGCTATGAGGAAAAGTTGACTGCTGCCCAGCAAAAAAGCGGTGAGCCAGAAGGCGTGATTTGCGGTACGGCCCAAATTGGCGGTTATCCTGTAGCCCTTTTTGTGATGGATCCCGCATTTATCTTGGGCAGTATGGGTACTGTGGTGGGAGAAAAAATTACCCGGCTCTTTGAATACGCCACGCAGCAGCGCCTGCCGGTGATCGGCTATACAGTCAGCGGCGGTGCCCGTATGCAGGAAGGCATCCTGTCATTAATGCAGATGGCCAAAACCAGTGGCGCAGTGAAATTACACAGCGACGCTGGATTGTTGTATGTGACGGTGCTTACCAATCCCACCACCGGCGGAGTGACAGCCAGCTTTGCTATGGAAGGTGATATCATTCTGGCAGAGCCAAGAGCTGTAGTTGCTTTTGCCGGTCCCCGCGTCATTGAGCAGACTATTCGCCAGAAATTGCCCAATGGGTTTCAGAGAGCAGAATTTTTACTGGAAAAGGGGTTTGTGGACGCCATTGTATCCCGTAACAGCCAGAGAGAATATTTGACCACTGTGTTGAGGTTGCATCAAAAAGGAGGTGCAGGCCGTGACTGAATCACAAGCGGCAGCGGAAAAGGCAGAGCCCTACGACCGTGTACAAGCGGCAAGGGCCAAAGGACGGCCTACCAGCCAGAATTTTATTGAACAGATAACGGAGGAATTTCTGGAACTTCACGGAGACCGCCGTTATGCCGACGATGGTGCTATCATTGGCGGTATTGCCCGCATTTATGATTTGCCGGTAACGGTAATTGGTATTGAGAAGGGCAGAGGCTTGCAGGAGAGCATTCGACGCAATTTTGGTGCAGCCCATCCCGAAGGATACCGCAAAGCACTGCGGCTGATGAAGCAAGCGGAAAAATTCCACCGGCCAGTGCTTTGTCTAGTGGATACCTCCGGCGCTTACTGCGGCATCGGTGCTGAAGAACGGGGGCAAGGGCAGGCCATCGCTGAAAATATTATGGAAATGATGACGCTGAAAACACCGATTATTTCACTGCTAATCGGCGAAGGCGGCAGCGGCGGTGCATTGGCGTTGGCAGTGGCGGACCAGGTGTGGATGTTGGAGAATGCCATTTATTCGGTGATATCACCGGAGGGCTGCGCCAGCATTCTCTGGAAAGACGCAAAAAAAATGCAGGAGGCGGCCCGTTATCTCAAACTGACTGCTCGGGATTTGTTGGCACTGGGCGTAGTGGAACAGGTAATTGCAGAAGGTTCCCCTAAGGATTTCAGCAGTGTGTACAATACAGTAAAAGCCATGCTCTATCAACAATTTACCCAAGCCCTGAAAAAGCCGACAGAAATGCTGCTGGCAGAGCGGTATCAGCGCTTCCGTCGGATTGGCAGTTTTCGAGAAACAGATTGACAAAATAAAGACATTATGAAACAAGAAAATCGTGTTTTCTCTTGCAGAGGACACGGTTTTTTATTATATTGGAGTGAAAATCTTTATTTGTGGTTGGTTTATGTGCAGCAAAGGTTGTGGTTTTTGTCTTTGTGCGAGAGCATAAAAATGGAGAAAACAAAAATTTTTTTCAAAAAAGTGTCCGGAATTGACGAATTTTTTCGTATTTATATAATAAGAGGCAATATAAGGGGAAGCGATTCCTTGATAAAGAGAATGAAAATAAGATTGCTTATTTGACTTTTATATTTTGCGTACAAAGCAGTCATCTAAAAGGGAGGCGCTTCTTTGCGGGATTTGATTTTTTATCTGGCTTTTATAGACAGTGATATAAATAGAAAAAAATTTGAACAGCTTTATCAGGACTATGATGACGTTATGTTTTTGAAAGCCAAATCTCTTGTAGAGGATGAGGATGCTGCTGACGATATCGTAAGCGAGAGCTGGCTGAAACTGGCACGCAACCTGGACAAAATTGGCATGGTAGCGTCACCCAATGTGCAGGCGTATGTCATGCAGACGGTAGAGCGTACAGCCATTGATTATTTTCGAGAACGAAAACGGGGACAAACTGTTTCCATAGAGATGGTGGAAGAACTTGCCGCCCCTGATATAGAAAGTTTTACAGGCAGTAATCTGGCCAGAGCTATTTTGCAATTGCCGCTGCCCTATCAGCACGCCATTTTGCTCAAATATGCGCAGGGCTACAATACCAGAGAAATTGCCTCAATTTTAGAGTGTACAGTGTCCCGAGTAGAAAAACTGTTGAGCCGCGGCAAAAAACAATTGCGACAATTATTGGACAAGGAGGAACAATCATGCTGAAAAAACAACGGTTTCATGAACAGGAACTGCGGCTGGCTGCCGCGGAAGCACAAAATTTCCTGTTGATCCAGCAGCCTAAGGATGATGGCAGCCAGCATCGGCTCACCCCACAGGGGCAAGCCACCTTTGCCGCAATCAACAGGCAGCTGAAGCAGGGCCGGTTGAGACCCTATCCTGTGCGCATGGGCTGGCAGTATTACAGCAAACGGGGCGCAGCAGTACTCCTGCTGGGCGCGGCGCTGACCACCGCCGCAGTACCCGACGCAGTGCAGGCAGCCTGCCGGAAAATCATTGAAACAGTAGAAACTGTTTTCGTCCAATACACCGAATTTCGATATACCTCCCATGCAGCAGCGGACACCCCTTTTGTCCCCCTTGTTCTGCAGTATATGCCTGATGGGTTGGCAGAGGTGGACCGTCAGCAGAATGCCAATAGTCTGTATATACTTTATGTGGAAGAGGGCATTACGCGCTATTTTGATATAGATCAAGATTTGCTTACAGAAAATAGTGGCTCTGTTTATATTGTGGATACGGAAAACGCCAGACAGGAAACTGTTTGGATTCATAATGAGGCCGTCACCTTTATTTATAAAGAAAAACGTATTCATTTTATTTGGTTGCATCATGCTTATCGTATCAGCGGTCAGACCAACCTGTCTAAAGAAGAAACAATAAAGATTTTAGAACAGATTACATATGTTCAGGAGTGACATTTTCCGGAAGATATCATATAAATTACCGGAAGAATTTTGCGCCAAGAAATAAAAAGAAACACAGAAAATATTTTGGAAAGAAGTATCCGAAATTCGCTTGTTTTTCCGTATTTATAGTGAAAGCAAATACAGAGAAACCTTTGCTAATTTGCGCTTCCACTAAAGATGTAGGGATAACTATGCGTATACCAATGTGGTGCATAAGATCAGACTTATTCTATTGCTAGCATGATTTGCCTACAACAAGAATGCCAGTTGAAGCAACGGTAACAATGGACGAAGTATATGATAATAATAAATGATTACGACGTGAGGCAAAATGGGGGCAATTTTTATTAAAAGTTCGAGAGTTAAGAAAAATTTTTTTCAACAAATGATCCTTCCTGTGGATATGCGGCCGCTACATTAGATCTTACTGCCACATTTTCAGGGGAATCATCAGGCATTCTGGTTGGAGGGAATTGGGATGAACATAAAATAGTTGAAATAAATTGTAATTGAAAAGTAAAGGGGGTAGCGGAGTGGAAGTTGTTATGAGTGGAGCTATTCTTTTAAATGTTCTTTTTGAGCTGGTTCAATTTGTAATGGAAGTTTTTGTAATCCTAGCGTGTATCAAATATTTGACACAAAAATGATTTCGTGCAGATTTTTGTCTGTTGGGGACATTTTTTGCAAAGCGCTGGCAGGTCTGTTACAATAAGAACATAGAACTCTTTTGGTAATTCGTTGGACAGTAAGCCTGGCATGTGAACCAGACGCAAATGAAAGTATATGGGTGGGAGGTTGAAAAAATGGAGCAAAAAGAGAATTTGAAAGTAGTTGTAGGAGCGTTTACAATAATTGCAATATTCTGTTTGCTGTATACTGAGTTTTACTTCAAATACTTATATTACAGACACATAAATATTATTTTTGATACTGCATATTTTCATCTTGTTGAGCCATTAAAATACTTTTCTGTGGCAATAGTTTTTGCAAGTTTATACGCCAACCTTTTTATGCCGACACGCATTAAGAAAAAAAGGGAAAATATAAAAATATTGCAGCATGGAGTTTACACAGTGCTGCTTATTTGCGTGGGAATCATGATTGGAGGAAGCATAGTAATGCAAATAAGTATAAAACTTGTCCCATATTTCTGTGTTTTAACAGGTGCGATATTAGGTTTGATGATAGAATAAAGATAGGTTGTTAGTTCTTAATTTCAAGGTTACATTAAAAGGCACATTGTGTGTAGATGCTAAGAGTTATGATTGCTGCATAGAGGTATGCACTCTTTGAGGAAGATGATAGTATGGCGATTACTCAGGAAGAGTTAAGAGAAATAAATGAAAAAATATCTTTTTATTTTAAGATGATAAATTTGGCGGCAGCTGCAATTTTTATATTATTAATTATCTTGCTGCAGAATAATAAGGCGGAAGGCTTTGATTTCGGGAACGTGATGCGATATTACAGAGTGATGGGGATACTATTTGGTGCGTTGTTTTTGCTGACTTTATTGTTCCCATTTTCTAATATAGTACTGATAATTTCTTTTGCGCTGAATCTGATAGTATTGTATATATGTGTTCGTATCAGAAAGGAAATAAAAAGATGGAATGCAGCAGCATTGCAGTAGAAAAAAGCGGAAACTCTTTTACAGGGTTTCCGCTTTTGTATATCAGGAATAGTTACAGCATTACGCTTTGTTGTGTACAGCGCTTACCACTGCACCTATGATGCCACCGATGATGGCAGGAATGACCCAGCCCAATCCCAGCTGATAAAAGGGAATGCTTTGCAGGAGATCACTCAATGCTGTGATTTGGATATTATAGTTGGCTGCCAGAGATTCCAAACCGTTGGGAATGCTGACGCAGGCTGCACCGATGAGAATACCGGCATAAATAGGCTGACGATCCTGGAACCAACGATTTAAAAAGGAGGCCAGCACCAATGCCATCAGCACCGGATAAACCATGAGCAGTGCAGGTAAGGTGATATTGAGCAGCTGTGTTAGACCAATATTGCTGACCAGGAAGCTGAACAGACATACAGCAATAATGACATGGTTATATTCCAGCTTTGTATAGTTGTCGCTGAAATAGTCGCCACAGGCAGTTGTCAACCCGATGGCGGTGGTAAGACAGGCAAACAATACGGCAATCCCTAAAATAAGCATGCCGGTTGTCCCAAACAAATGATGGGCCACAGCGGCAAGCAATTGTCCTCCATTGGAGAACTGGCCTAAAGAGCCTGATGTAGCACCTACATAAGCCAAAATGCCGTATACCACGGCAAGACCGATTGTAGCCAGAATTCCGGTCAATAAAGTATATTTGGCGATATTGCGTTGTGATTGAATGCCCATAGCTTCCACATTTTCTATTACAATAAGCGCGAAAATAGAGGCAGCTAATGCGTCCATAGCCATGTAGCCTTCGATGATGCCGTTGAAAAAGGCAATGGATTCATAGGTACCGACAGGTTGTCCGACAGGGCCGATGGGATTGACGATAGCACTGATACCGATAATGAAAATAGAAAGCAGTAAGATTGGTGTGAGAATCTTCCCTACGATGGCCACAATCTTATTGGGATTGGCGGACAATACATAGACAGCGCCAAAAAACAAAGCTGTAAAAATGACAGAATATAGCGAGACATGAGAGCTTTCTCCCAGAAAGGGCATGACAGCCAACTCAAAGGAAACGCTGCCGGTACGGGGTATCGCAAACAGCGGACCAATCAACAAATAAATCAGTACGATAAAAAAGGCAGAAAATTTCTTACCTGCCCGTCCCACCATTGTCGTCAGAGAACGGTTGGCGAATACTACGGCCGTAATAGCGAGAAGGGGTAACCCCACATCGGTAACAATATAGCCTGCCAATGCCGTCCAGACATGGCTGCCGGCGGATAGTCCCATAGCAGGCGGAAAAATCATGTTGCCAGCGCCGAAAAACAGTGCAAACAGCATAAGGGACAAAGAAATAAGTTGTGTAAAGGATAGTTTTTCTTTCATGACGTCCTCCTGTATACTGTATTACTACAGAATTATGAAAAAAGGCTGTTTTTGTACAGCTAATTTTTTTATTCTAACACAAATAGAGGGCAGATACAATAAGAAAATGATTATGCACCGCTGAGAGTCTTTTAGAGCGGAGGCATATCTTGATTTAGAAATGCGCTGTTCGTGAGTTTTTGCTAAAAATTTCTTGGAGAGGACTTTTATAGAATCGCTGCTGATAGTAATGATTAGGAATCTTTGCAGCAACAAAATACAAAAAATGCTAAAATGAACTAGTAAGAATAAATACATGACAAGCGAAGCGGTGATGATATGAAAAAAGCACTAGGCTATGGCATTTTGGCATCTTTTTTCTTTGCTTTTACTTTTGTTTTAAATCGGAGTATGAACTTAGACGGCGGGTATTGGCTATGGAGCGCCTGTCTGCGTTATCTGTTTATGCTGCCTATGCTGGCGGTGCTGGTGTGGCGGGAACATTCTTGGTCTCAAATTCAAAGAGAGATCCTGCGCAGGCCAAAGCGCTGGGTCTTGTGGAGCACGGTGGGCTTTGGATTTTTTTATTTGCCGTTGACGATGGCCTCTATTTACGGCCAATCATGGTTTGTGGCGGCTACCTGGCAGCTGACCATTGTGGCGGGCGTTTTATTGACGCCTCTGTTTGGCCGCGCTGTACCGGTCAAAAATTTTTTGATGTCCTGTTTGGTATTAGGCGGTATTTTTTTGCTGCAGCTGCCCAATATTCGTCTCGGTGCCACAGAAAATATTTTTATGCCCTTGTTGTTGATTTTAATTGCGGCGGTTTCTTATCCGTTGGGCAATCGGAAGATGATGATTTTATCTGACCTGACCACATTACAGCGCGTTTTTGGGATGACGCTGTGCAGTATGCCCTTCTGGCTGATCTGTGCGGTGGTAGCGCTTTGCCATGCAGGGCTACCCGCTGGCGGACAGGTTGTGCAGTCGTTGGCAGTAGCGTTATTTTCCGGTGTGATCGCTACAATCTTATTTTTCAAAGCCACTGATTTGGTCAAGCATAATCCACGGCAGTTGGCGGTGATTGAAGCGACGCAGTCCGGCGAGGTATTGTTCACATTATTGGGTGGTGTTTTATTTTTAGGTGATAGTATGCCAGACATTTGGGGCTTGTGTGGGATTTTGATTGTGGTGGTTGGTATGATTGGGAATAGCTTGGTAAGTCAGACAACATGATGAATTGTGATAAAATTGTGGATGGTTTTGAGGCTTTATGAGAAATATTGTGGATAACTAATAGAGAATTGGGGATAAAGCTGTGGATAATCATTTTGCAGAGAGAGAAGTAACAGAGTAAAATCGGAATTGCTTTGATATGTGATTACGTTGAAAGAATTAATAAAATATGTAAAACAATTTTTATTTCCCATGAAATAATTGCCTGGGAAATATTTTTTTGCTCAAAAAATATTTCTATTCAGAATAACAGAGCAATTTGACGATAGAGAAATTTATATGAGCTTTCTGAGAAAATAATTGAAAATTTTTTCAAAAATACTTGACTCTGCCCTAAGGTCAGGTTTTACACTAAGAATAACGATTCGAATCGCAAATTCAAAGGAGTGGATAGTATGTTGAGTATCGGAGAATTTTCCCGCGCATGTCAGGTTACCATCAAGACGCTGCGTCATTATGACAAGATAGATTTGCTAAAGCCTGCCTATATTGATGAACAAAGTGGTTATCGTTATTATGAAACCGAACAAGTGTCGCAGCTGTTATTGATTCAGCGCCTGAAGCGTTACGGATTTTCATTGGCAGAGATTCAACAATTGTTATTCACAAAAGACAAGTGTTTGCTCGCTGCAAAATTATCTGCGCAGAAAAATATTTTGGAGCAGCAGTTAGCGCAAGTCAGTGTTATTATGTACGAACTGGAACAGCATCTTGCTGATTTTGAGAGGACGGGAGATATTATGAGTTATCAGAATAAGTATCAAATTGTATTGAAAGAAACAGGGGATTTGGCAGTCGTTGGCTGTCGGCAGCAGATGAGTGTGGATGATTTTGGTCAGGCTTACGGCAAATTATTTGAACGTGTTGCCAGGGAACATTGTCAGCCTACTGGGCCTGTAATGGCGTTTTATCATGATCGGGTATTTGACCCCGACAACAGTGACATTGAGGTGGCAGTGCCGGTAGCGGCAGGGCAGGCTGACCATGTGATAAGCGGCAGTTTGTGTGCGGTTACCATTCATCATGGCGCGTATTCTTCTATGGCGGACGCTTACGGCGCATTGACAGCATGGATTGATGATAATGGGTATGAGGTGATTGCTGCGCCTTATGATATTTATTGGAAAAATCATCAAAACGGCGTCAGCAATGTGGAACAATGGGAAACGGAGATTCGGTTTCCCATTGCTAAGAGATAACATGCACTGTTGTTTTGTATGAAGATAAGTTACAGACTAGGAGGACGCGCAGTTTCTTTCCTTGTGGATTGAGCGATTCCCCATAAAAAATATAAGTAACGTAAGAGCGCATAGGTGACCATTACAATAGCGATACTTTCTTCAATTCGCACTATGATATTCCACACGGCAAGCTGCTGCGCACCCGCTGCATTTAGGGTGTGCAGCAGCTTTTCCAATGCTACGGCGGGAATTACAAAGGGAAAGGTAAGTGCACCGTAGCTGGGATAAAAGGGTAGCCACAAGATTGCTGCCATACTGATATAAATCCAATGAAACACTTTGCTGTATGCCAGCAGCAGATTGCCCAAGGCGCCGAGCCCTAGCGTCAGGCCACATATTGACAAAGGTAGTTTTTGCAGAAAAATTTCAAAAGGAACAGAGTTGTGCAAAATTCTCACCAACGATTCGTAAAAAATTTCCAATATTTCACGTGAAACATTGGAGTATGTTAGTCGTACTTTTGGCTAACATATAGTTTTCACTTTCTTGCCGTGCCTTATTCTGATATTTATTATGGGAGCAAAATGTCGAAACAGCAAGGTAATATGAAAATTATGAGTAACTCATAATTTTTATGTTAATGAGATGAAATCAAAATACAAAGCAAAGGGCTGTCTTAAAATCAAGACGGCCCTTTGCAATGGGGATGGGGTAGTGAAACGATATAAAATTACAGTTCTTGTCGTAGATTTTTTGCGGCTTTTTCTTTTACCAGAAAACTGCTTAAGGATATGACGGGCAATAAAATGGTTAACCCATATAGCAGCCAGGATTGCTCCAGCATGAATGTGTTGCCCAGCAGAAGCAGCGCCTTATTGGCGAATAGCATAAACGCAATTTCCAGATTTGCCAGGGAAACAGCTAAAACTGTGCGCTGGCTTTGCTGTAATGCAAAGGTAAGCGGCACGGTAATGCTGATGAATGCGATGTCACATAAGTATGTGAGTAAAAATAATTCACGGAGTACAGGACTGGCAGTGTAGCCTGCGTAAAATATGCTGCCAAGCCAGGTAATTCCCCTCAGATATAACATACCGACTGCAATAAAAATGAGATTCATGAGAAAGATGCTGAGCAATTCGTTTTCTTTCCGTCCACATTCTTCGGTGCAGACAGTACTGCGCAATTGTGCGAAGAAGGGCAGAAAGGCAACGCACAATCCGCTGATCATGACACCGTTGCCTGATATGAAGGTGCGCAGTGTCATAAGGATAAACATGATGCAGGGCACCAGGCCAAAGCGTAAATTTGAAATTTTTTTACCGGTCATTTTTAACAGTTCCATGAGAAATCGTCCTCCTAAATGAAATTTTTCTATATTGTATTGAAATATTTTCTTGCCTTTGATGATGTTATCTTACAATGTCAATGTTGGGGATTTGTCAGGGAAATGTTTCTGAGATATTAATTGAAAGAAGTTTTTTGCGAAAGGCAGATTTCCGGCCAAAAGACCTGTTAACAATTTAGCAATATTTTCTTAGTAATTTGGGAACATTTGATGGATAGAATAAGCGTATAAAAAAGAGGAGGAATTGCATATGGCAGAATTTAAATCGAAATCAGCGCAAAAAGCTGCGGATGTATACGAAAGGCTTCGCGATGGTGTGACAGATGCTTACGAAAGAGCAGAGGATGCAGTTGTGGACACCTACGAAAAAGTGGAGGATACTGTTGTGGGTACTTATCAAAGGGTAGAGGATAAGGTTGTAGACACCTATCAAAAAATTGAGGACGGTGTTGTGGATACCTATCAGAAAATCGAGGATGGTTTTGTGGATACCTTTTTGAAAAATAGTGGAAAAGTGGATAAGATGAGGAAGGCATCGAGGAACAGATAGTTTTTGCTGTGCATAACTAGCGCAGTAGTAATTTGATAGGACGGTATAAAAAAATTCGCTGTTTACCGAAACATACAGCGAATTTTTTTGTGTTTTCTTATGAGCGTAAATAATTTTTTAACAATTCCATGTTATAATAAAATGACTTATCAGGTATAACATTTTCTGGAGACTACCTTTTGGGGAGGGAAGAATATGGTTCGTATTTTAGTGGTGGAGGATGACCGAGAGCTGAACCGTGTGGTGTGTGCGTTTTTGCGGCAGCAGGGGTTTGACGCGGTAGGATGTTTGAGTGCTAATGAGGCCTATGATATTTTGTACGAAAGTTCCGTGGCCTTGATTATTTCAGATATTATGATGCCTAATGTAGATGGATTTTCTTTTGTGGATACGGTACGGGAGATGGATAAAAAGATTCCTATTTTGTTTATGACAGCGCGGGATGATCTGGCGGCAAAGCAGAAGGGGTTTCATGCGGGAATTGATGACTATATGGTGAAGCCTGTAGATTTGGAAGAGTTGACGCTGCGCGTGAAGGCATTGCTGCGCCGTTCTGAAATTGTCAACAGTAAACGATTGACAGTGGGAAGGTTGACTATGGATGAAGACGAACATACCGCTTACTTAGGCGGGGAAGAGATTAATTTGACGGTGCGTGAATTCGATTTGCTGTATAAGATGTTGTCTTACCCTCGAAAAACTTTTACCAGAGCGCAGCTTATGGACGAATTTTGGGATGTAGACAGCGCTTCTGGTTCGCGTGTGGTGGATGTGTATATCACAAAGCTACGGGATAAGCTGGCGGGTTGTGATGACTTTGAAATTGTTACAGTGCATGGGCTGGGTTATAAGGCGGTGTTGAAATGAGTCAACAAATTTTTGCGCCTCGCGTAGCTCGAAGTCTATTTTCTCTCAGGCGTTATCTGATATTTTTCCTATTTATTGCTTTCGTAGTCAGCGCGTGTTTCTTATTATTTTTGCGTACGATGCACTTTGAAAGCACTAATCTAGCCAGAAGTGCCTTGCTGACTTTGGGTAATGTGATACTTCTCAGCTTTGCCTGTTCTGTATTTGACGGCATTCGGCATAAGAAAACGGTAGAGGAACCAGTGCGGCGTATTCTGCAAGCTACACATCAGCTCACGCAAGGAGACTTTTCAGCGCGGATTCAACCTTTGCATGAATCGGGCGAGATGAACGAGTTGGACTTGATTATTCACGATTTTAATAAAATGGCGGAGGAATTGTCGGGGTTGGAAACCTTGCGGACAGATTTTGTAGCCAATGTGTCTCATGAGCTAAAGACGCCGTTGGCTGTGATGCAAAATTATGCTGTTATGCTGCAGGCGCCGAATTTGCCTGAGGTGCAGCGCATGGAATATGCACGTGCAGTGGCGGATGGCTCGCGCAGACTGTCGGAGCTGATTACAAATATTCTTCGGCTTAACAAGCTGGAAAACCAAAATATCTATCCTGATGCAAAATCCTACAATTTGGGGGAACAGCTGCGAGAATGTATATTAGCGCAGGAGTCTATGTGGGAACGCAAAAATATACAGATGGAAATTGATATTGATGATGTGATTGTGGAGGCTGACAGGGAATTATTATCCTTGGTGTGGAATAATTTGCTCTCCAATGCGATAAAGTTTACCGATGAAGGCGGCCGGATTACTGTAAAAGCGAAAGAAGAAAAGGAATGGATGATGGTGAGTGTGGCGGATACAGGTTGCGGTATGAATGCGGAAACTGGTCGGCATATATTTGAGAAATTTTATCAAGGGGACGGCTCTCATGGCACGCAGGGCAATGGTTTGGGATTGGCGCTAGTGAAACGGGCTATTGAGATTACCGGTGGCGAAATTTCTGTGCAGAGTGCTTTGGGCGTGGGTAGCACATTTGTGGTACGCTTGCCTAAGACTCGTGATTAAATCTGATGGAAATTGAATTTCTATCAGGCAGGAGGCTAGAGTTTATGGAGAAGGAACAACAGGAGAATACATTTTTCTATACCTATTCAGCGAAACAACAGACGGAGATACAGGCAATCCGGCAAAAATATTTATCAGCAGCATCATCTGACGAGGGCGTGGAACGGTTACGAAAATTGGATAAGGGGGCAAGGCTGCCTGGTGTATTGGCAGCAATTTTTTTGGGACTGTTTGGTGTTTTACTTTTTGCTGTAGGTCTTCACAGTGTCGTTGGAGCAAGCAGCAATGGACAGTTTGTGTTGGGAGTTTTTCTTGGCGTGCTGGGTCTGGCATGTATGTCCGGCGCGCCGTTGCTGGAGAAGTTTATTACGAAGCGGCAGCGAAAAAAACTGGCACCTGAAATTTTAAAATTGAGCGATGAATTATTGAAATGTCGATAATTAAAAAAGTGAATACAAACAGAGCGAAAATATTTCCCGGGAAATTATTTTCTAGGAAATATTTTCGCTCTGTTTGTATTCCCGAGAAAATCCATATAAAAGTTAAAAAAGGAGACTGAGGTGTATCTACAGAATCAGGAGTGATAATCGGAAGTGATTTAGATCAATAACATTGGCTTGACAGGGGCATATCGAAGGCGGTTACTTCTTATTCTGGTTTATGGGGAAGTGATGGGGAATGCTTGAGTGTTGTTTGGCGGCGTCAGAGAATGGGTACCTAAACAAGTTATTGCAGAGGGAAAAAGGAATAAAAATAACAAGTCGTGTAGAAAGTGATGTGTTATAATAAAAGATAAAGGAGTTGTGTGCCTATGGGTTGTGATGAAACAGAGAATAAGCTTGTACCATTGATAGAAGTGCAGAATCCCTTTGAATTGGAAATGCTTCAGGATTTGCTGCACCAGGAAAATATTTTCACTGTAATACTGGAAAATGGAAGCATTGGAAATTATATGAAAATCACTATGGGACATTCGGTATTGGGTGAAACACTTTACGTACGGCAAAGAGATTATTTTAGATCACGGGAGCTCTTACAGGCTTTGCAGCAAAATGGCGAAGAAGCAATTTACGATGCACAGTCCCAGGCTTTCAGCGATGCAGATGCTTTTGAACAATATGAAGAAATACAGAGTGCAGCGAATTCCCACGGCAAACAGGATAAATCGATGGAATTTATTTTTCTTTTATTGATAATCATAATTCTAATTGTGTTGAAAGGGTTAAATATTTTCACGTGAAATGGGGGAGCAGCATGAGGATTCTGTCGTTAGTGGAAGACTGGACGGCACGTGATGATTTGAAAAGGACGCATGGCATGTGTTTGTATATTCAGACTGCACAGCACAAAATTTTATTTGATGTAGGTCCTGATGATACTTTCATGCAGAATGCCGAAGCGTGTGGGATAGATTTGAAAGCGGTGGATACACTCATACTTTCCCATGGGCACAAGGATCATGGAGGCGGGTTGGGCATATTTTTACAATTGAATCATACAGCGAAGATTTATGCACGTCCTGAAGCGTTCACCCCTCATTATTGTAAAATGTTGAATGTACCGTTCTTTTGTGGTTTGGATTCCAAATATCAGAATAAAAAACAAATTGTCTATACAGATAGTCGATATATTATAGACAGAAGTTTGATTCTTTTTTCAGATATAGAAGGGAATCGCTGCATTCCAACACTGAACCATTCCCTGCAAAAGAAGCAAGGAAAACAACGTGTTGCAGATGATTTTGTTCATGAGCAGAATTTAGTTATTTTGGAGAATGGCAAGGTCGTAGTGATTGGGGGGTGTGCCCATCGTGGTATTGTAAATATAATTGAACAAGCATATTTTTTGAGCGGAAAACCAGTAGATGTAGTGGTGGCAGGTTTTCATCTTACGGATCCTATTTCGAAAAAGACAGAAAATAATGCTTTTTTAGATAGGTTGGCATATAATCTGAAGAAACATTCTTGTCTCTATTATACTTGTCACTGTACAGGTCACGCTATCTTTGAATATTTGCAGCGTCAAGTGGGAGAGAATTTGCGATACTTGGCATTAGGTGATGAGATTATAATTGAATAAAATATTCTCAAAAAGTTGCAAATGTTTCACGTGAAACAATTATGAGAAGAGAACGGAAGAAAAGAGAAGAGAAAAGAATTGCAAATGTTTCACGTGAAATACAAAGGAGCCTAGGCGCCGCCAGCAAAAACAGAAA
>CAJUDO010000038.1 GCA_910585405.1 uncultured Peptococcaceae bacterium
CTGTCATTTTCTGTTTTTGCTGGCGGCGCCTAGGCTCCTTTGTATTTCACGTGAATATTTCACATGAAACAATTGCAAATCACAGGTTATCTATCTACGGACATACACGGATTCCACGATGCCGTTGTAAACATGGGTGCTTCGCAGCTTCAGCTTTATTTTCTGGGAAATCTCTGCAAACAACGGCAGTCCCGCGCCCAAAATAGTCGGTATGACGGAAATATGGTACACGTCAAGCAGATCTTCCCGCACCAAAGGCTGAATGATCCTGCTCCCGCCGCAAATCCAAATTGCTCTGCCCTGCTCCTCCCTCAACCTTCTGACCAAACTGCACGGCTCCTCCTGTACAAACCTTATATCCGCTGAAGAAGGCTGCCTCCTGTGGGTGATGACATAGGTCGTCAGCCCCTGATAGGGCCATTCCTCCGGCGACAACTCCGTTGTAATCTGCCGATAGGTATTCCAGCCCATCACAACAGTATCCACTTCATTGATAAATGCCCCGTAGGTATCAATCTGTTCCCCAGCGTCATCCTGTCCTGCAAGCCAGTTCACATTGCCCTTCCTATCGGCAATATACCCGTCCAGACTCATGGCAATATATAAAATAACCTTTCTCATGCCTCTTCCTGCCTCTCCAAATGATCATTTATTTTCTCATTTTTTTCATTATACAGTACAATTCCCTTCAGGACAATAAGCAGCATTCTTATAATCTGCCGCATTCGCTGCAAAAAAATAAAAAATTTATTCCTGCCGCGCAGACAAACGGAAGCACAGCCATTCCATGCTAGTCTCTCCATAATCTTTTACGTGTGAGAATTGCAAAGGAGGATACATTAATATACGGGCAGTGAAACAGGAAGGGTTGGAGTGCTCTGTGAGGTGACTGTTTTGCACAAATTATGGAAAACCATATTTTGCTCTCTGCTCATTGCCGGAATCGGCGCCGGTGTCTGGATGGTGCAGCAAACACCTGCCAATGAAGAAGCCGCGCTGACGCTTTCCTATCCCACTGCATTTTTGGAGCAGTTTCAGCCAAAAATCAGCATGCGCCTGTTGGAGCTATTGCCCAACCAAGAACCTGCGGAAACGCGCTATCCGGAAAAAATGCTGTATCCTGGCGGACAAGCTATCGGGATTCTGCTGCGCACCGACGGCATCTTGGTAGTGGGACAATCCCCCATTTTCGTCGACGGCGAGGCTCAAAATCCCGCGGAGGAGGCGGGAATCCAACCCGGCGACGTCATCACCAGCGTCGGCGATACGGCAGTAACCCATGACGACCAGCTGGCACTGTTGGTCAATCAACTAGGCGAACAGCACAAATCTGTGATCCTGCATATCCAACGGCAAAATCGCGAAATGATCAAAGAAATCACGCCAATTTATTGTGCCGAAAGCAAAAGCTACCGCATCGGTCTCTTAATCCGCGACAATGCTGGCGGCGTGGGAACGCTCACCTTCGTGGACCCGGAAACCATGGAATACGGCGCGTTGGGACATATGATCTCCAACAACGAAACACAAAGTAAAATCAACATTCTCAAAGGAAAACTGGTGACCGCACAAATTCAAGGCATCAAAAAAGGAACCAGCGGCTATCCTGGAGAAAAAATTGGGCGCTTTGTGAGCAATTTCTCCCTGGGCACCATTGAAAAAAATACCACTGCCGGTATTTTCGGCGTACTCACCGACGAAAATGTACTCACAGAAAGCAGCTACACCCAAGCCTTGCCCACTGCAGCGCCAAATCAGATCGTCCTTGGTCCGGCACAGATTTTCACCGCCATCGACGGCAACAAAGTAGAATGCTTTGACGTAGAAATTGAAAAAGTTATGCCCGCCCATAAAGACGGTAAAGGCCTGGTGGTCCGTGTCACTGATCCCGTCCTCTTAGAAAAAACCGGCGGGATTGTGCAGGGCATGAGCGGCTCGCCCATCATTCAAAACGGCCGCATCATCGGCGCCGTCACCCATGTGTTTATCAATGACCCAACCCGCGGCTATGGCATTCTCATTCATGACATGCTGCAGGAAACCAGCATTTTGGATGAAACCGACACTGTAAAAGCCGCCGCATAGCTTGCCGCCAACAGGATGGATGCCCACCATCCTGTTGGTTTCTTTTTTCTTATCCATAGTATTTGCAGATTTTCAAAAAACATGCAAACCGGGGGAGATATCATTCTCCGTTTCTTGAAAGAAATTAAATAATGCTTATCCTTTTTATTATTTGTCCAATTATTTTTTGTTGACTAATGTTAACTTATATGATATACTACAAACATGATTAGGAATTGGTTATACTTATGTGGCAAATTTGTTTTTCTTCTTTATTTCTGTAGGAGCGAGAAAAACGAGCTGCATACCCATACACCACAAACTAGTATCTGCCTTTTCGGAAAATAGAATTTCATTCTATTACATCGCAGTATAAATTTATTCAGCGTGGATTTATATTGCACACCACATGCAGTGATTCTCAACGATTCACTTAAAACTTTGCGCAGAAAAGGAGGGCATCCCCAAGCTTGCGGGATACCCTCCTTTTCTGTCATATCATACACTTACTTAAAAATCGTCCCGCATGGTAGCCCCTGTGCTGGCCGATGTCACCAGATGGGCATAGCGTTTCAGATAAGAATTGGGGAACAATTCCACCTTTTTCGGTGTCCAGCCTTCTTTTCTCCGCGCCATTTCCTCACCAGACACCTGGATGCTGATCTTGCGTCCCGGTATATCAATGGAAATGATATCTCCTTCCTGAATAAAGGCAATGGGGCCGCCTTCTGCCGCTTCAGGAGACACATGACCGATTGCTGCGCCTGCAGTACCGCCGGAAAATCTGCCGTCGGTAATCAACGCACATTCCGTATCCAAACCAGCGCCGATAATGGCAGCTGTAGGACTGAGCATTTCCCGCATACCCGGGCCGCCCTTTGGTCCTTCATAGCGAATCACCACCACATCCCCTGCATGAATCTGATTGCCGGTGATTGCTGCAAAGGCTTCCTCTTCCGAATCAAACACACGGGCAGGGCCTTCGTGCACCATCATTTCCGGTTTCACGCCTGCTGCCTTTACAACTGCACCATCCGGCGCCAAATTGCCGCTCAAAATAGCAATCCCGCCGGTTGCCGAATAAGCATTGTCCAGACTGCGAATCACTTCTCTGTCATATACCTGCGCATCTGCCAGACGTTCCTTCAGCGTAGCGCCGGTCACATTGATGCAGTCTCCATTGAGCAAATCGCCGTCCAGCAAGGTTTTCAGCACCCCGTCCATACCGCCGGCAGCATACAGCTGCTGAATATGATATTTTCCCGAAGGATTCAACTTGCTGATATGAGGTACAATCTCGCTGATACGGTCAAACTCATCCAGAGACAGCTCCACCTGCGCCTGTTTGGCAATGGCCAGAAGATGCAGCACTGTATTGCTGGAGCCTCCGATGGCCATATCCGCTGCAATGGCATTGCGGAAAGAGTCCAATGTCAAAATATCGCGGGGCTTCAAATCCTTCTCTACCATCTTGACAATCTCCATACCGGCACGTTTTGCCAAAGCGCGGCGATCCCCATACACAGCAGGGATGGTGCCGTTGCCCGGCAATGCCATGCCCAACACCTCAGCCAGGCAGTTCATCGTATTCGCTGTATACATACCAGCGCAGCTGCCGCAGCCCGGACAGGACGTGCGGGCAATCTGCTCCAGTTCTTCCTCGGTGATCTTGCCGCTGGTGCACTGACCCACCATCTCAAAAGGCCCTTTAATCAAATCAGAAGGCTGTCCTTTGTGGGTACCGGCCAGCATAGGACCGCCGCTGACATAGATAGCTGGAATATTCAGACGGGCTGCTGCCATTAACATACCCGGCACAATTTTATCGCAATTGCCAATCAAAACCAGACCGTCAAACTTGTGCCCCATACTTACCGCTTCAATCGAATCGGCAATCAATTCACGGGTAGCCAGCGGATATTTCATCCCGCTGTGATTCATGGCAATTCCATCACAAATCCCGATAGCAGGAAATTCCATCGGCGTGCCGCCGCCGGACAAGACGCCCTTTTTCACAAATTCCGCAATCTGGTCCAGATGGGAATGTCCCGGAATAATCTCATTGTGGGCACAAACCACACCAATCAACGGCTTTTCCAAATCCTCCGGCAAATACCCCATCGCGTAAAACAATGAACGGTGAGGCGCACGGGCTACACCCTGTGTTACTTCATGACTTCTCATTTTCATGCAACTCCTTCAATCATAAATCGTCGAACATTCTTTTATCTTATCATTTTCTGCCATAAATGAAAATAGAAAATTTATTTTTATTGCAACTTTTCTCTATTTCCGCCCCAGAAATTGGTCACTGCAAAAAGCATTGCAAAACTCCCTGCTTTCCGCTACAATAGACTTATTTCTAACCAAGTGATTCGTATGTTTTTATATTACGCTATGAGGAGGAGTTCCACATGAAAAGACTCTTATCTACACTTTTGCTTGCCGTTCTGTGCTGTACAGTTTTTATGCCATCGGCACAGGCCGCTTCTTTTTCCGACCTGCAAAACCACTGGTCCTTCCAGGACGTGAAGAAACTGGTGGACCGCGGCGCCGTGGGCGGCTATCCTGACGGCACTTTCCGTCCTGATGCCACCATCACCCGCGCTGAATTTTCCAAAATCCTGCGGCAGATCCTGAATTTGCCTGCCGTGACAGGCAGCGACTTTGCAGACACTGCATCCCATTGGGCTGGCACAGACATTCACACACTGGTGGCAAACAATATCATCGTTCCCGCGGAGTACGGGCGCACATACGGTCCTGATACGGCGATCTCCCGTCGGGAGATCGCCATCATGCTGATCCGCGCCATGGGGCTCAATGACGATGCCGTTTCCCTGGCCGGGCAGCCCACCGCCTTTACCGACGATGCCGCCATTGCCGATTACGACAAGGGATATCTCTATCTGGCAAAGGAACTGGGGCTTGTGGGCGGTTATGAAGACGGGCGCTTCCTGCCCAACAACAACTCCACCCGCGCCGAGGCCTGCGTCATGCTGGTGCGTCTGCTTAATTTAAAAGGGCTGGATACAGATGTACCGCAAAACAACAGCGATACAACAACGACCACCACGCCGACAACGGACCAAAACGCCTGCCAGCTCACCCTGCAAAGCACGGAGCGCTCTGCACGCAATGCCTTGGGAGAACAGTATCTCTATGCCAATTTGCAGCTCACTGTGCACAATCAAAATGGACAGGCCGTCACCGTCACCCAAAATGATTTGAAAATTCGTGTGACCTATGAAAGCGGCGCCCAAGTGGTCGCCATGCAACCGGATTTTTCCCAGACAATCGCCGCCCAGCAAAGCAAAACGCTCAACACCACCGTCAGCATTTTACTGCCTGACAATCAGGTGGCTACCATGGTATTGGGAAACAAGATTGCCAAGATTCAGACCGAATTTACCTATGCCGGACAGACATACACCTTTGAGGAAACGGACACCGCGCTGCTGCACGCAGTACAGTGAGGGAGACAATTTTCTACAATTACAAAACAGAATTATGCTGCAAAGCAAGAAATCTCCGCTGTTCCAAAACAGAACAACGGAGATTTTAAATATTATTTTATTCTTTCCCGATATCCGCTTCCCTGCGCAAACGCCGTTCCGGTTTATCCTTCCCGTATACAATGATGCGTTCCGTCTGCGCCACTGCGTCTGCTACCAATTGGGTGATATCCAGCCGTGCCTCTTCCTTCTCACAGCCTTCCACTTTTGGCTTTGTTTTCGGCTCCTTGGGCACAAATACTGTACAGCAGTCTTCATAAGGCAAAATGGAGGTTTCATAGGTATCAATCTGCTGTGCCAGACGAATGATTTCTTCCTTCTCCATAGTAATACACGGCCGCAGAATGGGCATGGTCGCCACTTGATTGATGGCGTAGATGCTCTCCATGGTCTGACTGGCCACCTGTCCCAAATTGTCACCGGTAAAAATAGCTAGGCAATCCCGCTGGCGGGCAATCTCCTCGGCGATACGAACCATAATGCGCCGCATAATGGGAATGCGCATATTGTCATGACAATAGTGGGCAATCTCCTCCTGAATCTTTGTGAAGGGTACCATATGCACGACCACTCTGTTGGAATATTTGGCCATCCGTTTTGCCAATTCCAATACTTTTTCCTTGGCCTGTTCGCTGGTATACGGATAGCTGTGAAAATGAACCGCCTCTATCGTCACGCCCCGCTTCATCGCCAGCCAACCAGCTACCGGGCTGTCGATGCCGCCGGATAACAGTACAACCCCTCTGCCGCTGCTGCCCAACGGCAAGCCTCGCAAGCCAGGGAAGCTGCGGGTATAAATATAGGTACCGTCATCGCGAATCTCCAGCAGCAAATCAAAGTCATAGTGATGCAAATCTGCTTTCAATCCAGATAGATTCTTCAGCATATGCGCAGCAATGATCTGCTGCATTTCCGGGGAGGTGATAGGGAATTTTTTGTTGGCCCGCTTCACACTGACGCGAAATTTGCACGGCCCATCCATAGCGCCGCGCAGTTCCTCCAACGCTGTTGCTTTTATTTCCTCCAGCTCTAATGTGGTTTTGCGAGCCGGACTATAAGAAGATATCCCAAATACATGATTCAAAGAATCATAAAACAGTTCCGGCGCGCGACCTTCTAAATGCAGATAAATCCGTCCCATCTCCCGTTCAATCAGCGGTGTAATATCCAGATCTGTCTT
Organism: uncultured Peptococcaceae bacterium; assembly: GCA_910585405.1. Taxonomy (GTDB): domain Bacteria; phylum Bacillota; class Peptococcia; order Peptococcales; family Peptococcaceae; genus UBA7185. The sequence goes on from CAJUDO010000038.1 coordinate 6,760, forward strand.
AATCTGCTCTTTAATATTATGAATCAGACGATTGATAAATTCTTTTTGATTTTTCCCCTTCAGCGCGATTTCAGCGTACCGAATCACAATATGATCGTACATTGTACTTCTCCCCCGCTCTTATTCTGCCGATTTTTTATTATTCTTGTAGCTTTTTTTTCCATCCCGTGTATAGGTTCTGTTTTTACCTGCTTTATTACTGTAGTCTTTGTTGCCATAATTCTTTTTCTTGTTGGCGTCCTTCTGATACCGTCCGTCTTTTCCGCTGCGGGAGCGATTGTCTCCGTGGTAATTGCCCTTTCCATAGCCGCCCCTTCCCCGACTGCCCTTGCGGTCATTGGCACGCTTCACAAAAATAGGCCGCTCTGCAGTCAGGTGTACTTCCGCAACTTCCGTCTCATGGTCGCCATCTCCGGCCATCAGCTCCAGGATAGCTGCCAGCACATCCACAGCATCATATTCCTGAATCAAATCGTTAGCCAGTTCCTGATAATTGAGTACATTCCCAGCTTTTACTGCGCTTGCCACTTTGCCATAGAGCACGTCCTGCTTTTTCTGCCGACTGTCCTGCGCGGAAGGCAGCTTTGTTTTCACCAGCTTGCGCTGAATGGTTTTTTCAATCAGTTTTAAGTGGGCCAATTCCCGCGGCTCCACAAAGGTAAGCGCTAAGCCTTCTTTCCCTGCACGGCCAGTACGGCCGATGCGGTGTACATAGCTGTCGATTTCCTGCGGCAGGTCAAAATTGAAGACATGGGTCACGCCGGTGATATCCAACCCGCGGGCAGCTACATCAGTCGCCACCAAAATGCGAATCTGTCCATTGCGGAATTTGTTCATCACCATATCTCTGTGCCGCTGGGTCAAGTCGCCGTGCAGTCCTTCCGCCTGATAGCCCAATTTCTGCAGCGCTTCCGTGACTTCATCGACACGGCGCTTGGTGCGGCCGAATACCATCGCCAGCTCTGGATTGTGAATATCCAGCAGACGGCACAGCAATTTGAATTTCTCCTGTTCTGGCACTTCAAAATACTGCTGTTCAATAGCTGGCACAGTAAGCTCTTGTGCCTTTACCTTCACCAGCTGCGGGTCCTGCATGAATTTGTTGGCAATGGCCTTGATTTCATCCCGCATGGTAGCGGAAAACATCATAGTCTGCCGTTGTTCAGGGCATGCACTCAGAATTGTCTCAATATCCTCCAAAAAGCCCATGTTCAGCATTTCGTCCGCTTCATCCAGCACCACCATTTTCAGATGCTCCAGACGAATGGTTTTCCGATTCATATGGTCCATCAATCGCCCTGGCGTGGCCACGATAATCTGCGGACGTGCCTTCAATTCTTTTATTTGACGGGTAATGTCCTGACCGCCATACACTGCCACCGATTTCAATTTCAAATATTTATTCAGTTTCTTTATTTCTTTCTCTACCTGCATGCACAACTCACGGGTAGGAGTCAAAATCAAAACCTGTACTGCAGGCTCCCGGTCAATCATCTGTAAAAAGGGAATGGCAAAGGCTGCCGTTTTTCCTGTCCCAGTCTGCGCCTGCCCAATCACATCTTTTCCGGTAAGCGCGATAGGAATCGCCTGCTCTTGAATAGGAGTCGCTTCTGTAAAACCCATGTCCTGAATCGCTTTCAGGAGTTCTTCTTTCAAATTTAACGCATCAAAATTTAACATTTGTTACCTCTTTCCACTATATAAAAACACATAAATAGATCTCGCAATTTTTTTCTGGAAAAAATCACTATTCTTCAGTTTATATGAGTTGGAGCGAAAACTCAAATCTTTTGCATTTAAAATACTTTAAAATTATTTATACAATGTATTTTTTCATTGTACAATCCCCGCACCGCCTTATTTCTATGAAAAAATTTAAAATACGACAGCATCTAGTGAGGCCAATATAGCAATTGACGCCAATCTGTGCTATACTGAACAGGCAAATGCATTTGTACAGAGGAGGAAATTTTTATGGAGCAATTCAAACACCATGTCAGTCAGCACAAAGACGGCACCTACTCAGTGGGCGTCAGCATCGACCAGGGATACATGACGCCTGATGATTTCATACTGTTGTCTGAACTGGCGAAAAAATATCATGTAACCACACTGATGGCTACCACTGCCAAAAAAATCAGCTTCATGGATGTGCAGGAGGCCAATGTCAACCCATTATGGGAAGACCTGGAGCAAGCCTTCGGTCAGCGTCTCTGTTTCCCGAAAGGCAAGGTCATCGTCTGTCCGGGCAGCAAGTTCTGTAAATTCGCTACACCAGGCAGAGATAATCATGCCATGGGCCGTGAAGTTGAACGCATTTCCAAGGCCCACGAGGCAGGCAAGGTCAAAGTAGGTGTCAGCTGCTGCCCATTGGGCTGCGCCATGCCTCGCGTACGGGATCTGGGTATCCTGGCCAATGCCAAAGGGTGGATGCTCACCATCGGCGGCAACGGCGGCGCCAAACCTGGTGTGGGGAACGTTATCGCAGAAGGACTGGACGAAGAAGAGCTGTTGGCACTGTTAGACAAAGTATACCAATACTTTGAAGTCAACAAAAACGGCAAGGAACGCACCATTCGCACTGTAGAACGACTGGGAGTGGACCACTTGAAGGCCGCTGTATTGGGTAAATAAGATCCCCCCACGGCACAAAACGTTACGCAGGGATATCCTACTTTAAGAAACTTACGCTCGGCAAGATTCCTAAATCCTGCCGCAACATTTTCAAGACGCACAAATACCCTGATAGAAGTTGTCATCATACCGACAACTTCTATCAGGGTATTTTTTGCTGTATCAAACAGCGGATTGCTATTCTACAGTTTTCCACAACAGCATATTCTCTGTAAAGGCAGCCTCCAGCTTTCCTGTTTCTTTCAACCAAGCTAAATAGGAGCGAATTGTACTGCCCACTAGCACATATTGCTCAAAATTCATGCTAAGTCCGTATTTATCAAATAAGCGCTGTAAAATCTGCTCAAACTGTAACGGCTCCCTGCACAATTGGGTGATATGCTCCGCCACCTCCAACACTTTTTGCTGATTATACCGCGCCAACTCAACAATATTGTCAGTGGCCTCTGCATGGGAGGGTACAAACACGTTTCCCTGCATCTGGGCCACAACATCCAGTGTCTGCAAGTACGCACTCACGTCGTAAATAAACGGCACAGCATATTTTTCCAAAGTTGCTTTGCTGCTCAGACAATCTGCCAGGAACACTGTGTCATCTGGCGTACGAAACCCTACCATAGAAAAATAATGCCCCGGCAAAGGAATCACTTCTATCTCTTTTGGAAAAGCAGCATCTGTAAAATCGGTCACATCGCTTCCCTGCGCCAACAAAAATTTGTGCCGCAGTTCTTTGCAGGGATATCCTCCATAAAGGAACGACGGCTCCAAAATCGGATTGCGGATAAAAGCGGCCTCCAGCTCCTCGGCAAATATGCTGCATCCTGTTTGATTCTGCAGATAACGATTTCCACCAATATGGTCGGCATTGGAATGGGTATTTAAAATACCCTGTAGATTCCAGCCTTCACGCTCTAAAATTTGCCGTACCTTACGGCCTGTTTCTTTATCATTGCCGCTGTCAATCAGATACACGTCATGTTCTGTGGCGCGATAAATGCCAATCTTCGCCGGACAATCTATATAGTAACTCTTTTCCCCTACTTGTATCAACTCATACATAACTCTTTTTCCCTCCATGCAGCATTTTTTCCGAGAGACATCCATCCGTTCTTCTCTTGAAAGGTTTCCGCAAGCATACCATAAGCAAGAGCCTTGTGAAAAAACAGCAAACTGTCCTTCCATAAGGCTCTTTTCCTTTCATGCATAAACGATTCGGTTTATTTTTCTTCCTTCTCCAGATAAATACCCAGAATATAGCGCAGAATGTCTGAACGGCTGATGACACCGGCCAATTTTCCATCCTCCAAGACAGGCACTTTTTTGATTTTCTTTTCGCCCAGCACCTTTGCGACTTCGTCAATATCATAATCCGTCTCTACAGATACCAGTTTAGTAGTAGCCAATTCCATCACACTGAGGTCCATTAAATCATGCAGTTTCTTTTCGAAGGATTCAGTATCGTACCACACAGTGATAAAACTAGTCATATCTATAATCCGAGGATTTTGCTTTGCGATAAATTTCATGATGTCGCCGTCGCTGATAAAACCAACCACCTGCTGCTTTGCATTTACAATAGGCAAACCACTGGTCTTGCTCTCTACTAATACCTGCAATACATCCTTGATCGTAGCTTCGTCCGAAACCGTATATACGTCTGTTTTCATAATTTCTTTAATTTTTTTGTTCATTTCATTACTTCCTTCTCCTGCGTGCTTCTTCATAAACCATCCATCCCTTCCCATTCTGTACACATCTTCCATGGTTTACACATAGTATAACGCAGTTTTATAAAAAATGCTACTTTTTTCTTTCACTTTTCTCCGCACAATGACAGCAAAATTTGCCAGCGCGCCAATTTTTCTTCCCGTTTCATCGTATGGGCCGGACTGGTTGATGGCATTTGCTGCCAGTCAAACTGCTGCAGCAAATGGGGAAAGTACCGTTTAAAGCTTTGAAAAGCCTTACCGCCGTTAAACAAAATCGTCTGAATAGAAGGATACTGCTCCAACAGTGCGTCCACAGGATTGGGCTGTTCCTGAGTGATGTGACTGTCCAGGCTACCTTCCCTTTCACAGGAGGCCAATACATCCCACAATGCAATGTGATGCCGCAGCAGCAGCTGTTTTTTTACTTCATAGTCGTCACGATAAGGCTCTTGCCATAAGGTGAACTGCATAGGCCAAAAATAATTCTGCTTGTGGCCATAATATTGCTGCCGCTCCAAAGACACGACACTGGGCATGGAGCCCAGCACCAAAACGCGGCAGTTCTCATCCACAATGGGCGGAAAAGAATAAATCACCGTAATATACCTCCCTCATTTACTTTTGCAGATTATCGCCTTGCAGGTAACTTGCCATTCTATCTCTCAAAAACGCCCTCCACTGCCGCTGACAACGGACAGCCGGCAAAGGCATCCTCTGCAAGCTGAATCCCTTCGGGAAGGTGAACTGCGGCAAGGCTGCTGCAGCCAGCGAAGGCGCCGCGGCCAATTTTTTCTATACTCTGAGGGAATTGGATTTCTATGAGTTTTTTGCAATTACGAAAGGCATGATACCCAATCTCCACAACGCTCTCCGGCAAGGATACCCGCACCAGATTCTCACAGCCAGAAAAGGCATGATTGCCTATCTTGGTAATGCCCTCTTGAATCGTAACGGCACAAATGCTCTGCCTTTGCTGTATCGTTTCCCGCTTGATGCCGTAGCGCTCAGGACTCAGGGCGGCAGGCGCAATTGCCGTAACCATTTTTTCTCCTATTCGGCTGGGAACAGTCACTTCCCTATCCTGTCCGCGATATAACAGCAGTGTCAGCGTGCCGTCCCGCTGCAGTTTGGTACCCCATTCCTGCTCTAATTGGGCGTCGGTTTTTTCCTGTTCCGGCATATCCCAGCTCAATTCTAAATCATCCCAGCTTTCAAAGCAATCCTGTTTATTGTCAGAAGTCAATTTTTGCCGATATTCCATCAACGCCGCTGTTGCTTCGGCCTGCTCTTCCGCCAAAATCTGCTCCAACATCTCATTGATATCCTCGGCAGGGATGATGTCGTTTTCCATCATCACCTGCAGCAAGTTCCAGTGGGCAATGGCCAAAGGATAAAGCAATTTCCGTCTGCTGCGAATATAGCGGAGCATCTGGCTGACAAAATCTTTCTCCAGCGCCGTATGACTGCACCAATCATCAGCAAAAGCCAAAATAGCGCTGTGCAGAACTTGATTAGGCAGCAGCGCCGGATCCAGCGCAGTGATTCGCACCTGCGTGTCTGCCTCAAAACATGCCTTGCCCAGTACCACCTTGTCACACTCCAGCAGTACCTGCAACTTTCGACACTCGTGAAAGGCGCGATACCCAATGCAGATCACGTTCTGAGGAATCGTAATCTGTTTCAGTCTGCGGCAATTTTCAAAGGCACGATCTCCCAATATCTGCATACTCTCTGGCAAACTTATTTCTGTCAGCGCAGAATGATTGCGGAAAGCATTTTCGCATATTTTTATCGTACCAGGACGAATCACAACACTTGACACTGCGCCCTTGGCAAACAATGCCAGTTTGCCTGCATAGATCACACCGTCCTCTTGGCTGGCAAGCCATGGCGTATCACGAAAGGCGTCCCGCCCCACATCAAGCAGGGTGTCAGAAAATTCAATCTCCAGCAGAGCGTGGCATCCGGCAAAGGCCAGCCTTTCCAGTGAAACCAAGCCGGAGGGCAGCACCACCTTTTTCAGCTTCACACAATTTTCAAAAGCGCTGTAGCCGATTTCTCTGATCCCTTCCGCAAGCTCCACATGTTCCAACCCTTCACAGCCGGCAAAAGCTTGACTTCCGATACGCTGCACACCAACGGGCACTGCCAGTTGCTGTATGCTGCGGCAATTGCGGAAAGCACCATAACCAATCTCCCTAACGCCTTCGGGAATTTCCACTATAGCAGCGTCACCCTGACAGCCCTTCAGCACGCCCTGCTCTATCGTAAATTCCATCATACAATTTCATCCTCGGTCTGTCCGTCCAAATCCAACTGCTCCAAAGCCTGCATTATTTTTTTCTGCCGTTCATAGAAAAGCAGCTCCTGATTGTGCGCAAAATATTTCTCGCAGCCATATTCGCTGATGTATTTTGCCGTATAATAATTGGATGTCAGCTCTGTGACGATGAGAAGAATTTCGTGCCCATCGCCAAACACTTCCTCGGCAAAGACAAAGAGATTGTGCAGCAGCTGCCCCTTTTCCTCACCCGATTGTCTCAACGCCTTCACTTTGCTGTCAAAATCCATCTTCAAGAGACCAAAGGCGCTCATAGCATCTTCACTGTGGGCAATACGCTCCAAATCTTCCTCCAACATCCCCAACAGCGTTTCTCCCTGAGCCTGTCCATCGGCAGAAAGGCTGCCTGCTTTTCTGCCCTTTGCCAGTTTGTCTGCCTGTGCATCTCTCAACTGCTCCAATATTTCTCCGGGAGCCTTTCCTGTCTTGACCGCCTGCACGCGGAATTGCTTCAACACCTGCATCAGCTGTTCTAGGATCTTCTTTCCGTCAATCACCTCTCTGATTTGCCCGGTCACACCATCCAAAAGCAGACCAATCAAGGAAAGTCGTTCATCAAAGCCTGCTGCTCTGGCCCGCTCCTTAATCTCCTCATCGGCAACGCCCGCCAAAATATCATCCACCTGATAATCACTGCGATATTTATTGAACAAATCATAATAAGAGGCAAAGCTTCTGGCAATCTTTTTATCCTGTAAATACTGCCCAATCAGATCTTCATCCACTGTCAGCCCATGGAGCTCATAGAGCTGTAGCATCTGACTCAAATCATCCCAGCCTCTGGCGGTGACAAACCGTTTGCCGTCCACCGTAGAGGCAATCTGATAAAAATCAGTCTTACGAATCTCCAGATAGGTCAGCACTGCAGCATGTACCCCTGCTTTGTAGGCATATTCCTTCCACACGTCGAAGTCCGGCTCCACATCAATGCGCTTCAGACGGTCCCAGGTCACAACGTCAAACTCCCGTACCGAATTATTATATTCCGGCGGATTTCCCGCAGTCACCACGACCCAGCCGTCAGGCACCCGATGCCGCCCGAACACCTTGTACTGCAAAAATTGCAGCATAATCGGCGCCAGCGTTTCCGATACGCAATTGATTTCATCTAAAAACAGGATACCCTCTTTCACACCGGTCTCTTCCATCAAATCATAAATAGAAGCGATAATCTCGCTCATCGTATATTCGGAAACAGCATACTCCTGACCGCCGTAATTCTTGTGCACGATATAAGGTAAACCCAGCGCACTCTGCCGCGTATGATGCGTCATCGAATAGGACAGCATCCCCACGCCAAGCTCTCCTGCCACCTGCTCTATGATCGCTGTTTTGCCGATTCCCGGAGGTCCCATCAAAAAGATAGGACGCTGCTTATACAGCGGGACCAGATAATGTCCTCTCTCATCCTTTGTAAAGTAAGCTGTAATCGCATTTTTAATCTGTTCCTTTGCTTTTTTTATATCCATCAGACTGCTCTCCTTTCCATTTACGCCAGTTCATAGGGCTGCAATACCAGTTTGATTGCCCAGGCAGGTACCTTGGGACTGCTGTAATCATCCTGCACAAAAACAAAAGCCGTTTTGTAACGGGGTTGTTGTTCGGGGAAAATCCCTTGACCGTCAGTAAAGTAAATCATTCCTTTCAAATTTGTAAAATGATGCTCCCGAATTAGTTCCTCCACACGACGAAATACCGGACGAAAATCCGTGCCGCCAGAGCCTTTCAGCTGCATTGTCGCCAAATAACGGTCAAACTCCTCTTTTGAAGTAATTTGTACATCTTCTTGAATCACTGCATCGCATTGCATGATGTGCAGATTGATCTTGGTAAAAAAATTCTCCTGCTGCATTAAAATATTATAGGTTTTCTGTACAAAACACTGTACCTGTTCTCCACTCACCGAGCCCGATGTATCAATGGCAATCACAAACTCTTTGATTCGCTTGACATCTTTATACTCCAGCGGTTCAATCAAAGGCACATTTTTATAAAGCTCCAGGCCGTAGGTGTAAAAAACATAGTCAAACTCATCGTCATTGACCTGCATTACTTCCCCCAGCGCAGCAAATTTTTGCAAAAATGCTGCATAGTCATACCGCTCTCTGTTTACCGCCGCCAAATTCTGCATCAGGCCCAAAGCCCTGTCCCCAGTACTTTTAGAAAAGGTTTCCAGATCGATTTCTATTTGCTGGGCAATCTGCTCCCATTGTTCCTTCAGCTGCTTTCTCGCCTGCGCCATGCGGTCAATGGCATCATTGTCCGGATCTGCGCCGACAGCACCTTCCTTGTCCGATTCTGCCTCTTCCGTAGAGCTGCGCTCTCCCTGTTCATTCCATTCATCTGTCACCGAAGCAATATACCAGGCATCATGCTCATCGGCCCAAAACAGCTTGGGCAACCGCACCATATCCTCCTCACCAGGCTGATGCCGCAAAAGATAATGATAAACCTTCTCCGCCGTAAGCTGTCCTACTGCTTGGCGAATGGGCAACAATACATGCTGCTGCGCTTCCTCTCTGGCCACCTGGGTGCAGGATACGCCCAGCTCTGTAATCATATTTTCTACTGCCATATCGCAGGCCAAACTCCATAACGGCTGATTCACCCGCAAATCCACATAAAAATGTTGAAAAATGCAATGCAGCACAACATGCAGATAACTGCGCACCGCCATATTTTTCTCTTTGGCATAGCAGTGAAGTATATAAACTGGGTCATAAAGCATCCGCGTTCCATCCGTAGCTAAAGGCCATGTAGAAGGCAGCAGCTCCAGCCGACTCAACGAAGAATTGAGAAAACGCAGTTTTACTGCCAGCGTATCTCGCGAAAATCGCATAACCTCTTGTGCCAGTTCCTCTATTTTTTCCACCTGTACACAATCCGGCACGATCATCAGCAACACCTCTTTCTCCCATAAAGATTCTTTCTTGTTTCATACCCCAATTATTCACTTTCTATTACAACTTTCCAACACGAAATGAAAAAGAGTGTGTTTTGTTCAAAACATAACATTTAAATATTCTATATATTCAAAAAACGGCTTCTGCCCTGTCATCACCTGCCTCCATTCGCTAAAATCAATTTTATCGAATGGAGATAGCACAAAAGAACATCCGCCGTTTTTTTAACTATTATAAGGTTCCTGCGCTGTCACATTGCGCATTACCCTCAAAAATTGCAATACCTCATCATCGGAAAGCAACGCCAACAGCAAAACCAGAGCAGCAGCCGAAAATGTATATTCTTCATTTTTCAGCCTGTTATAATTTCGCGCTGTCATATGCAGACATGCGGCCATCCGTTCCTGTGTATATCGTTGCTTTATACGATATTGCTCTGCCAGCTGAAATAAATATGGTCTAAACATAACTGTATAGGAATGCATGATCGTATCTTCTCCTTTTTCAATAACCTATGGAGATTATACTTTCTTCCTAACCACGAGAACAGGTAGCGCTCTCCTGCTTTTCAAAAGTTCCTTGTGAAATTCTGTTCCGCAAGCAGTTATCCTATCCTTATTTATATCTATATTCCTTTTTTTCTGTCAAATAGGCAAAGCTATTTGGCAGGAACCTTATTTTAAACCCAACGCCCTAGCTGTGCTGCGCTCTATTTCTCTGAACAATTCAGGATTTTCCTCCAAAGAAATGCCATAAGAAGGAATCATTTCTTTAATTTTAGGCTGCCATTGTGCAAAATCCTGTGGGAAGCAGCGGCTCAATACATTCAGCATAGCGTGCACTGCTGTGGATGCCCCAGGAGAAGCGCCCAACAATGCAGCTACCGTACCATCCGCAGAAGTCACTACCTCTGTGCCAAATTGTAAGGTGCCCTTGCCGCCTTCCTTGGTTTCCTTGATCACCTGTACTCGCTGACCTGCCACCAACAGTTCCCAATCTTCCAGCTTTGCTGTCGGCACAAATACCTGCAGCTCTTTCAAACGCTGCTTGTCTGTTAAAAGCAATTGCTGAATCAAATATTTTTCCAGACCGAACTCCTTCAACCCAGACATAATCATGTTCAACAGATTGTGCGGTTTGATAGATAAAAACAAATCCAGCAAAGAGCCATTTTTCAAAAATTTCGGTGAAAATCCAGCAAACGGTCCAAAGAGTAAGGATTCTTCGCCATTGATATATCGCGTATCCAAATGGGGAACTGACATAGGAGGCGCGCCCACTTTTGCCTTACTGTATACCTTGGCATGATGTCGTTTTACGATTTCCGGATCCTTGCAGACCATAAACAAACCGCTGATAGGGAATCCGCCGATCCCCTTTCCTTCCGAGATCCCTGATTTCTGCAAAATAGGCAGACTGCCGCCGCCGGCTCCGATAAAGACAAATTTGGCGACATGGGTTTCTATACGCGGACTTTTTCCATTGCGCACCTTCAATTCCCATAAACCGTCACCGTTGCGTTTCATATCTTTTACATTGCAATTATAGCGCACAGTAACGCCCTGTTCCTGCAAGTTGTCAATCAACATACGTGTCAATGCGCCAAAATTTACATCTGTACCCATTTCGCTGCGTGTAGCCGCAATGGGATCGCTGCTGGTGTGCCCGTCCATAATGAGAGGCACCCATTCAGTCAGTTTTTCTCTGTCTTCAGTATATTCCATTCCCTGAAACAGAGGATTTTGCGATAACGCCTCATAGCGCTTGCGTAAAAATTTTACATTTTTCTCCCCTTCTACCAAACTCATATGGGGAACTGACATAATAAAATCATGGGGATCCTGCAATAAGTTTTTGCCAACCAAATAAGACCAAAACTGACGGGACAGCTGAAACTGCTCATTAATCCGCACAGCCTTGGAAATATCCATGGTGCCGTCCTTCTTCTCTACAGTATAATTCAATTCACATAATGCATTGTGTCCCGTACCTGCATTATTCCATTCATTGGTACTTTCTGCACCAGCTTCCGATAATTGTTCAAAAATTGTGATATTCCACTCTGGTGCCAATTCTTTCAGCATGGCTCCCAATGTGGCGCTCATAATTCCGGCGCCAATCAAAACCACATCGCTTTGCCCGTCTTTTTTCATGCTCCACTCATTCCTTCTAAAAAGATTAAACATCATGATTTGTTATCGTTCCTACTACTGCCACCTTGATAAAAAACCATTTTATAGTTCTTTATCTTACTACATTTTTTTTCCCTTGTAAATGAGAAAGTCATGTCAAAATTCCTATTTCTCAATTCTGAAAACGCGAAAATAAGCAAGTTTCCCCAACACATTTTCAACGTTGGTATTTATTCTGCTGTTGATGGCATTCTCCCCCTTTGCATGCTATAATAAACAGAGAAAAAACATTGCAGGAGGACAAAATCTGCAAGACCTATACGTTCTCCATCATTTCACACAAGGAGCAACAATATGTATCGTATCTTACTGATTGAAGATGATTTTGCCTTAGCGCAAATCATGAAAAAACAAATCGAGCCGTGGGGCAACGAGGTTCGGCTGATCACCGACTTTCAAAACGTCATGCCTATCTTTATCGAATATCGTCCCCATTTGGTTCTGGTGGACATCATGCTGCCATTTTACAACGGATACCATTGGTGCAGTGAAATCCGTAAAATCTCCAACGTACCAGTCGTATTTATCTCTTCGGCGTCTGACAATATGAACATTGTGATGGCAATGAATATGGGCGGGGACGATTTTATCCCCAAGCCGGTAGAGCCCAATGTCATGAATGCAAAGCTTCAGGCAATTCTCCGGCGGGCATATAATATGACAAGCGCCGCGCCGGTATTGGAGCATCGGGGAGCGATTCTGGACCTCAATGATAACACACTTAGCTTTGCGGGAAAGAAAATAGAGCTGACAAAAAACGAATTTCGCATCTTGCAGACATTGATGGAGAACAAAGGAAAAATCGTCACCCGTGATACCTTGATGATGAAGCTCTGGCAGGATGATTGTTATGTCGAAGAAAATACCTTGACGGTCAATGTCACAAGACTGCGCAAAAAACTGGAGAAAGCCGGTCTCTGTGATTTTATTGCCACAAAGGTGGGAAGCGGGTATCTCATTTCATGAAAAAACAATTATGGTTCTTTTTAAAGGAAAAACGATATGTACTATTGCTTTTTTGTCTGTTTTTCATACTCTTTGCCCTGGTCTATAACCTATACGCCGTAAAATGGGAAGCATATTTTTATGCATCCACTCTGTGCGTCTCTGCCGGCCTGATCCTGCTGACAATTCAGCTGCTTCGCTTCTTAAGCAGCCATAGAGAACGGCAGATAAAAGTTTCATCCATTGAACAGGAGTATGAAACCCTTTTCCCACCGAAAACATTGCTCGAGCAAGATTATCAGGAAATGGTGGCCATACTGGGCCGCCGTTGTCAGGAGTTATCCACCGCATATCAAACTGAGCGGCAGGACAGCCTGGACTACTATACCACCTGGGCCCATCAAATCAAAACCCCAATCACAGTCATGCAGATGATCCTAAAAGCCGAAGACACCGAGGAACACCAGATGCTGTCGGCAGAGCTGTTCCGTATCGAGCAGTATGTAGAAATGGTACTGAGCTATATCAGGCTGGGCAGTGAAACCAATGATTTCGTTTTTGAGGAATATGCACTGGATGAATTGATTCGTCAGAGCATCCGCAAGTATGCTCCCCAATTTATCCGCAAAAAAATCAGACTAAATTATGAGCCAACTGCGGCAACGGTATTAACTGACGAAAAATGGCTCTGCTTTATCTTGGAACAGCTGCTGTCCAATGCAGTCAAGTACACCTACCAGGGAAGTGTGGCCATTTCTGTTTCTCCTCAAAAGGTGCTGACCATTAGAGACAGCGGCATCGGCATTGCTTCCGAGGACTTACCGAGAATCTTTGAAAAAGGCTTCACCGGCTACAACGGCCGTACCGACAAAAAATCAACCGGATTGGGCCTATACTTGAGCAAGCAGGCCGCAGATAAGTTGGGCATCCAGATTTCCGCAGTTTCGCAGCCGGGACAAGGCACCGCAATTTCTCTGGATTTGTCCTCAAAAAATCTGGAAATAGAGTAAAAATCACGACCTTACAAAAATGTCACATGCACAGGCCGAAATGTCACCCCAATCAATGTTGGCATTTCGGCTCTTTTGTTAGAATAGAGCCATCAAAACAAGGAGGTATGTTTCATGGCATTCTTAGAAGTGAAAAGTCTGAAAAAAATTTATACTGCCCGTTTTAGTGGCAACCAAGTGCAGGCTCTGTCTAACGTGAATTTTTCAGTGGAGCAGGGAGAATATGTAGCGATTATGGGAGAATCGGGCTCCGGCAAGACGACTCTGCTCAACATCCTGGCGGCGCTGGACCGTCCCACCAGCGGACAAATCTTTCTGAACGGCAAAGACCTTGGCGGTATTCGAGAAAAGGAGCTGGCAGCCTTTCGGCGGGAACATCTTGGATTTGTCTTTCAGGAATTCAATCTTTTGGACACCTTTTCCGTGAAAGATAATATCTTTCTGCCTTTGGTCCTCAGCGGAACCAGCTTAGCAGAAATGGAGAACCGGCTGAACTCCATCGTCCAGGAGCTTGGCATTGCCGATTTGCTGAACAAATATCCCTATGAGATTTCGGGAGGGCAAAAGCAGCGAGTCGCTGTTGCAAGAGCGTTGATCACCAAGCCCCAGATGATTTTGGCGGATGAACCGACAGGCGCTTTGGATTCCCGCTCAACGGATGATTTGCTGGAGACCTTCCGCAAAGTCAATGCACAGGGACAGACTATTCTGATGGTGACCCACTCGGTAAAAGCCGCCAGTCACGCCAATCGGGTGTTGTTTATCAAAGATGGGGAAGTATTTCATCAGCTTTACCGCGGGGAAGGAACCAACGAACAGCTCTACCAGAAAATTTCTGACACGCTCACTGTGCTGGCGACAGGTGGTGAACAACGATGAAAATTGGACTTTACAGCCGGTTGGCGTGGAATAATATCAAAAAAAACGCCAAGCTCTACATTCCTAATATCCTCTCCGGCATAGGGCTGACCGCAGTATTCTATATCATTCTCACCCTGTCAAAAGATGAACGTCTGAGCGAGGTGCGGGGCGGAAGCTACCTGCCTACCATTATGTCACTGGGGGTGATCGTCATTGCACTGCTTTCTTTTATTCTGGTGCTCTACACCAACAGTTTCCTGATGAAGCAACGGAACCAGGAATTTGGCTTATATAATGTGTTGGGCATGGAAAAACGGCACATCGAAAAAATTTTGTTTTGGGAAATGGCTATCTGCGCTATTTGTGTTTTGGTAGGAGGACTGCTTACCGGAATGCTCCTGTACAAACTGTGCGTCCTCTTGATCTGCCGCATGCTGGCAGTGAACAGCATCCTGGGATTTTATCATGTCTCTCCGCAAACCCTGATTCCTTCGGCGTGTTTTTTCCTTGCGCTGTATCTGCTGACCTATCTTTTCAATCGGATTCGCGTCGCACGCATGAAGCCGGTGGAGCTGCTGCAAAGCACCCACACTGGCCAAAGGGAGCCAAAAATAAAGTGGCTGCTCCTGCTCATCGGTATCGCTTCCTTAAGCGCAGGATATTATATATCCCTGACCATAGAAGAGCCGCTGCAAGCACTGGAATTGTTTTTCGTCGCAGTGATTTTAGTCATTCTTGGTACCTATTGCTTATTTCTCACCGGAAGTACAGCGTTCCTGAAACTGCTGAAGCGCAACAAAAAATTCTATTATCAGAAAGAACACATGATTGCCATCTCAGGCCTTCTTTTCCGTATGAAGCAAAACGCGGTAGGGCTGGCTTCCATTACTATTCTGGCAACCATGGTTTTGGTGATGGTATCTACTACGGTCAGTCTATACGCCGGCATTGACGAGGCTATTCAAAGACAATTCCCCCATCAGCTCGCTATATCCGCCAGTTATGGAGTAAATGGAGAATATGTTCCCATTCCCCAGGAGGATCTGCTGCGTATGGTGCAAACCTCTGCTGCAGAACAAGGACTAACACTCTCCTACGTCGAAGAGCGGCGATATCTCAATTGTGCGTTTCGCAGAGAAGGCAACGCCTTCTGGATTGACATACCCAATAAGCACGATAAAGTGATATCCTGCTTGTTTATCACAGCAGAGGAATATCAAAAACTGACCGGCCAACAGCTGACACTCACAGAAAACCAGATAGCGATATATGCATTCCCGGGAAACACCGGGCAAACACCTGACCGCTTCACCATTGAACATCGCAGCTTTACCTGCGCAGCTGCACTGACGGAATATCCTATCCCCATAGAATACCTCAACTCTGTGGACGCTTTTGGATTTGTGGTCCATAATGAAGAAATACTTACGTGGATTGATGCATTGCATAAGGAAACCTATCAGACTAATCTCTCAAAAATAACTTGCGAATTGTTCCTTGATTTTCATGACGAAGAGACTGCTTCTCAGGTCTTTGATGCTTTTGCAGACGGTCTGCATAAACAGATCAGCGAATATGTCGCTTCCCAGCCTGCTTCCAACGGAAGCTATGGTACCAGTACAAGCTGCAAATGGGATGTATTGGCATCTATCTATGGCATAAACGGAACCTTCCTATTTCTTGGTCTGCTGCTGTCCGTTGTCTTCCTGTTTGCCACAGCGCTGATTATCTACTACAAACAAATTTCGGAAGGATATGAGGATAGAAACCGCTTCCAGATTATGCAGAAGGTCGGTATGCGTGAGGATGAGGTAAAGAATACCATCCGCAGTCAAATCCTGCTGGTTTTCTTCTTGCCGCTGCTTGTCTCAGCCGTGCACGTTGCCTTTGCCTTCCCCATTCTGACACGCCTGCTGCGACTTCTGTTTCAGCCCAACCAAGCGCTGTTTATGGGATGTACAATCACCTCCCTGGCAGTCTTTGCCGTAATCTATGTGTTGATTTACAGCATCACGGCAAAGATTTATTACCAAATCGTGAGCTAGCTATATTTTCAGAATCACATAAAAAGCAAGTCACCGACGATACTTTATCTGTCGATGACTTGCTTTTTGAGTTCAAAAATAGTTTTTAAGAATGCTTGTGGTTGCGCGCTCCTGAATCCATTCGACAAAAAGTATGGGACTGTAAAAAAAGTCCCTTTTTCATATGCGCCTATAAGGCTTTATTACTAAAGCAGCGCCTAAAAGGCGCATAAAAAGCCTGACATCTGCATGTTCTGTTACTTG
>CAJUDO010000039.1 GCA_910585405.1 uncultured Peptococcaceae bacterium
TCTATCATAGAAGGCCTTGCTTTTATATATTTACAGACTTTTTTTCACAGACTCGTTTCACGTGAAACATTTGCAAATTTTTTGATTCGTTGTGATTTTCAGAAAAAGATTATACATCTAATTTCATATCGCCGTCTTTAATCCATCCTTTTTTGCGCATAAACTCGGACACGGCCAAAGCAATTATGCCGGGCAGGACAAAATGCATTAGAATAATCTGGAACAATACAACGCCTGTTGGCATGGAGACGCTCATAGTCTGGAAGGTCATAATTTGTCCTACCAATCCGCAGCTGCCCATACCAGATCCGGTTGCATTGCTGGTCATACCGAATACCATGGTAGACACAGGGCCTAAAATTGCACTGGATACAATAGCGGGAATCCAAATGACAGGTTTGCGCACAATATTGCCTATTTGCAGCATACTGGTACCCAAACCTTGCGCCAGCAAGCCGCCCAATTTATTTTCACGATAGCTGGCAACTGCGAAGCCTACCATGTTGCAGCAGCAGCCCACTACAGCAGCGCCGGCGGCAATCCCATTCAAATCTAATATCACGCCTAATGCAGCGGAGCTAATGGGTAAGGTAAGAATGATGCCCATCAATACAGAAACAATAATTCCCATCAGGAATGGCTGTTGTACGGTACCCCAGTTGATAAGAGAACCAAGCCATACCATAAAGGCGGAAATAGGAGGACCTAAAATTAATCCTACAGCTGAGCCGGAAACAATCGCACAGAATGGTGTCAATAAAATATCTATGCTTGTTTTACCGGAGACAAGATGTCCAATTTCGATGGCGATGTAGGCAGCGATAAATGCGCCTAACGGTTCTCCAGGACCGGCCAGATGAATCACACCGTCGACTAAAACAGTGCCTGCTAATATTTTAGAAGCAAATGCGCCTACCATACCAGCAACGGCAGCAGAAAGCACAACAAGAGGCGGCTCCTTAAAACGATAAGCTACACCGCAGCCAATTCCTGCGCCGGTAACCGCTGCCGCAACTTTCCCAATAAGAAAAAGATAAGTACCAACCTGACCACCAATCAGATTCCCAATTTGTTGAATAATGGTGCCGATAAGCAGTGTAGCAAACAGGCCGGTGGCCATGCCGCTTAAACCGTCTATGAACACTTTGTTCAACCATTTTTTGAAGACTTCCAAGAAAAAAACCCCCTTGACAGAATTGTCAGTAAAAGATATATCATTATATACACAAAGTATGGAAAATAACAAGAGGGAGGGGATTTATTTGAGTCAATCTGTCAATACAATTTACTTATTACATAAATATATACAGCTGTCAATAAAAGCAGACAACTTTTGTATTGATGCGACTGCTGGAAAAGGTAAAGACACAGTATTTCTGGCAAATTTAGTTGGAGAGAAGGGTCATGTGTTGGCTATGGATGTGCAGCCTGCTGCATTGGAGGCTACAGAAAAGCTACTGCAACAGCGCAATTTGCTGCAGAGAGTGGAACTGATATTAGATGGACATGAACATTTAAGCCGTTATGCAGAAGCGGGTACAGTGGACTGCATTATGTTTAATTTGGGTTATCTGCCTGGCGGAGATCACAAAATAGCTACCAAGCCGGAAACTACCATTGCGGCGTTGGAGCAGGGACTGCAGCTGTTAAAGCCGTCAGGTATCATTTCTTTAGCCATTTATCATGGAGGAGATACTGGTTTTGTGGAGAGAGATGCCGTTTTGAGCTGGTTAAAGCAATTGGACTGTAAGCGGTATACAGTTTTGCTGACGGACTTTTATAATCGACCCAACTATCCGCCACTGGCTGTGATTATTATTAAGGAGGAGATTTAAAAATAATTAAGATGTTTTACAGAAATTATTTTATGAATTTGTATAAATTTTAATAGAGTATTTATGAGAAATTGATGGATAAAAATACAATATTATGCCTTGCAATATGATTACAAATTGAGTAAAATAGGAACAAGTCGCATTTTATGTGGCATTAGAATTTTGTAAGGATGGAAGGATGATTTTACATGAAAAAGCAGAGTAAATGGATGAAAGGGATTGCTGTAGCGGCAATTGCTGCAATGTCAATGGGAATGTTGGCAGGCTGCGGCGGCAATACAGGAAATAAGCAGGGAGAAGCGGACGGTCAGACTTATAAAATCGGCGTAGTACAGTTGATGCAGCACGGCGCATTGGACCAGGCGAACCAAGGTATGATTGACGGTTTGAAAGATAACGGTTTTGAGGAAGGCAAAAACTTGGAAATTGACCAGCAGAATGCACAGGGAGATCAGAGTAATTTACAGAGTATTTCCCAGCAATTTGTATCTAATGAAGTAGATTTGATTTTAGCAATTGCGACACCGGCAGCACAGGTAATGGCATCTGCTACTGAAGAAATCCCTATCGTAGGGACTGCCATTACAAGCTATGTGGATGCAGGGCTGGTACAGAGCGATGAAGCACCGGGTACCAATGTAACCGGTACCAGTGACATGAATCCTGTAGAAGCACAGATTAATCTGTTATTACAGTTGGTCCCTGATGCGAAAACTGTAGGTACCATTTATACTGCCAGTGAGAAAAATTCTGAGGTACAGGTAGATATTTTGAAATCTGTTTGCGAAGCAAAAGGATTGACTGTAGAAGAAAGAACTATTTCCAGTGTAAATGATATTCAGCAGGCAGCACAGAGCCTGGTAAATGAAGTAGACGTATTATGGCTGCCTACCGATAATAATGTGGCATCTGCTATGCCTCAAGTAGTAGGCGTGACTGATGAAGCAGGTTTGGCTACTATTTGCGGGGAAGAGTCCATGGTAAGAGCTGGCGGTACAGCCACATATGGTTTCAGCTATTACAAGCTTGGCTACAATGCTGGTGTGATGGCTGCTCAGATTTTGAAGGGTGAGAGTGTACCAGCTGAAATGCCGATTGGCTATATGCCGGAAGAAGATTGTGTGGCAATTGTGAATACCGATGCATTGACTGCTTTAAATCTGGAAGCACCGGCTGAACTGATGGAAAATGCTACCCAGGTAACTACTGGTTCTACAGCGGAATAATTTGTAAATTAGATGCTGCGGCATCTTGTTTAGCACAGTGAATTTGACTGTCGGTTTACTGTGCAAAATAAATCAGGCAGAGATTTTTGTAGAATGGAAGGATGATTCACATGAGAAAACAAAGTAAATGGACGAAGGGTATTGCTATGGCAGCTATCGCTGCGATGTCTGTAGCAATGCTGGCAGGTTGCGGCAGCAACGCAGAGCAGAACGGAAGCAAGCAGGATGTATCAGATGGACAGACCTATAAAGTCGGTGTGGTGCAGTTGATGCAGCACGGCGCATTGGATCAGGCCAATCAGGGCATGATTGATGGTTTGAAAGATAATGGTTTTGAGGAAGGAAAAAATCTGAAGATTGACCAGCAAAATGCTCAGGGAGATCAGAGTAATTTGCAGACTATTGCGCAGCAATTTATATCCAATGAAGTGGATATCATTCTGGCAATCGCAACACCAGCAGCACAGGTAATGGCCTCTTCAACTGCGGATATTCCAATAGTAGGAACTGCAATTACCAGCTTTGAACAGGCAAAATTGGTGGAAAGTGATGAAGCACCGGGTACCAATGTAACAGGAACGCATGATATGAGCCCAATTGCAGAACAGATTGATTTACTGCTGCAGGTGGTGCCAGATGCCAAAACAGTTGGTACTATTTATACCTCCAGTGAAAAAAATTCCGAAGTGCAGGTAGCCATTTTGGAAGAGGTAGCTGCGGAAAAAGGGCTTACTGTAGAGAAAAGAACCATTTCTAGTGTAAATGATATCCAACAGGCTGCACAGAGTTTAGTAGGTGAGGTAGATGCAATTTGGCTGCCCACAGACAATAATGTGGCGTCTGCTATGCCGCAGGTAGTTGGTGTAACCGATGAAGCAAAAATTGTGACTGTATGCGGGGAAGAATCTATGGTATACGCAGGCGGTACTATTACCTATGGTATCAATTTCTATAAAATTGGTTATGATGCTGGTGTGATGGCTGCACAGATTCTGAAAGGAGAAAGTGTTCCGGCTGAGATGCCTATTCAAGGGCCAAAACAGGAAGATTTGAAATTAGTAATCAATCCTGTTTCTGTAGAAAATATTGGTATTGAAATTCCTTCTGAGTTGATGGAACAAGCGACGTTAAACACAGAACAGTCAGAATAATAATTTTTGTAAGATAAATATATAATTTAAAAAGCTGCTGTAAGATGCATGAGATTTGCATTTGCAGTAGCTTTTTTTATTAAGCTTCTTTTATGACAGAGAAAAGATAAATTTGTATTGAATTTTAAATGAATACGGGATACAATATAAGGAAACATAAGAAATTTATATATAATATGAAAATTTGTAAATTAGGTGCTTTGGCATCTTATTTAGCGCAGCGGGTTTGACTGTCAATCTGCTGTGCAGAATATATAAGACAGAAAATTATGTAGAATGGAAGGATGATTAAGCGTGAAAAAACAAAGCAAATGGATGAAGGGTGTTGCCATAGCGGCCATTGCAGCAATGTCAATGGGAATGCTGACAGGCTGCGGCGGCGACAAAAATCAGGACGGCGAAAAACAAACAGAGGACAAAGTCTATAAAATTGGCGTGGTGCAGCTGATGCAGCATGGGGCGCTAGATCAGGCCAATCAGGGTATGATTGACGGTCTGAGAGACAACGGCTATGAGGAAGGAAAAAATCTGAAAATTGACCAACAGAATGCCCAAGGCGATCAGAGCAATTTGCAGACCATTGCGCAGCAATTTTTGTCCAATGAAGTGGATATGATTTTTGCGATCGCTACACCAGCAGCGCAGGTGATGGCATCTGCTACAGAAGATATTCCGATTATTGGAACTGCCATTACCAGCTTTGAACAGGCAAATTTAGTACAAAGTGATGAAGCGCCGGGTACCAATGTAACCGGAACAAACGATATGACGCCGGTAGCAGAACAGATTGATTTGTTATTACAGGTAGTTCCAGATGCCAAAAAAATCGGCACCATCTATACCTCAAGTGAAAAAAATTCTGAAGTACAGGTAGGAATTTTGGAAGAGGTCGCTGCGGAAAAAGGTCTTACTATTGTGAAAAGAACAATTTCCAGCGTAAATGATATTCAACAGGCTGCACAGAGCTTGATAGGTGAAGTAGATGCAGTTTGGCTGCCTACTGACAACAATGTGGCATCTGCTATGCCGCAGGTAGTAAGTGTAACCGATGAAGCAGGGCTTGTGACATTGGGCGGGGAAGAATCTCAGGTGTTGGCAGGTGCAACGTTGACCTATGGTATTAATTTTTACCAGATTGGTTATGATGCCGGCGTGATGGCTGCGCAGATTTTGGATGGCGAAAGCGTACCGGCGGAAATGCCTATTCAGGATCCGTCTGAATTAAAATTGGTAATTAATACTGATGCAGGAGAAAATATCGGCATTACCATACCGCAGGAATTGTTGGATCAGGCAGAAATGGTTACAACACAGTCCAACTAAGATAAGTATAAAAAATCTCCTTGATATAAAAATATATATACAAGGGGATTTTTTATGGGAAAAATAAGGTATAATAAGGTATTTCCATTGCAAAAAATCAATGCTTGAGATAAAATAGGAATAGATTGCATTTGTAGGATGGTTGAAAGGAGTTTTATTAATGAGTACAGGTTTGGTTTTATCCACAGTATGGCAGGGTTTGCTGTGGGGAATCCTTGCGCTGGGCGTATATATTACGTATCGCGTTTTGGATGTCGCAGATTTAACAGTAGAAGGCAGTTATCCATTGGGTGCTGCAGTAGCAGTTTCGTTCATTGCTGGCGGCGGTTCTCCAGTGATAGCGGTGGTGCTGGCTTTTCTGGCAGGGTCAGTTGCTGGTATTGTGACAGGTTTGTTGCATACAAAATTAAAAATTCCTGCATTATTAGCGGGAATTTTGACAATGATCGGGTTGTATTCCATTAACTTGCGTGTGATGGGCAACAAGTCAAACGTATCCATTTTACGTATGGATACCATTTATACCTTCTTCGGCAATATGGGCTTTAATAAAAATGAAAGTATTTTAGTATGCGGGCTTATTTTTGTTGCAGTGATTATTGTGTTTTTATATTGGTTTTTTGGTACGGAAATCGGTGCAGCGATTCGAGCCACAGGATGCAATAAACAGATGATTCGGGCACAGGGGATTGATACTGATGTGACGATTATTTTAGGTCTACTTATCAGTAATGGTATGGTTTCTATGGCCGGCGCTTTGATTGGTCAAAGCCAAGGTTTCGCAGATGCAGGTATGGGTACTGGGACCATCGTTATCGGTTTGGCATCGGTAATTATCGGGGAAGTGCTGTTTGGTACGCGAAATTTTATGAATTGGTTATTGGCCGTTGTGGGCGGTTCTATTGTATATCGTATTGTAATTGCCTTTGTATTAAAGCTGGGTATGAATCAAAATGACATGAAGTTGTTCACTGCTATTATTGTTGTGATTGCTTTAGCCATGCCTTTGCTTAAAGAAAAAATCAGCAAAGCAAGGGGGCGTGAAGAATGTTAGATGTAAAGGATATCAAAAAAACCTTTAATAAAGGAACAGTCAATGAAAAGAAGGCGCTGCAAGGATTAAGCCTGCATTTAAATGATGGTGATTTTGTTACCGTGATTGGCGGCAATGGCGCCGGAAAATCTACTATGCTGAATGCAATTGCTGGAGTATGGCCGGTGGATAGCGGTACTATCACCATTGATGATATTGATGTGACAAAACAGCCTGAATATAAAAGAGCAAAATATATCGGCCGTGTTTTCCAAGACCCAATGATGGGAACTGCTTCGAATATGCAGATTGAAGAAAATTTGGCCATCGCCAGCCGTCGGGGAAAATTTCCTGGTCTTTCTTGGAGTTCTAAGGCAAGCCAACGGGAAAAGTTCCGTGAAATGTTGGCAGAGTTAGATTTGGGTTTAGAAGATCGCTTAACCAGTAAAGTAGGTTTGCTGTCAGGTGGTCAGCGTCAGGCAGTTACATTGTTGATGGCTACTCTGAATAATCCAAAATTACTTCTGCTAGATGAACATACTGCGGCCTTAGACCCAAAAACAGCGGCAAAAGTATTGGCACTTACAGAAAAGATCGTAACAAGAGAGCATTTGACTACGTTGATGATTACCCATAATATGCGGGATGCTCTGCGTTACGGCAATCGTTTGATTATGCTTTATAATGGTAGAATTATCATTGATATATCCGGTCAGGAAAAACAAAGTCTGGATGTCTCCGACTTGCTGAAAATGTTTGAAAAAGCCAGCGGCGATGAGATGGTAAATGACCGTATGTTGTTAGGTTAGTGTCAAAGGACTTGCTATTTTTTCGTCTGACGGCGTTGTTTGCAAATTGATTTGCTTGCATACCTTTTGTATGCGGCACTGCACCAATTTGCAAGCCGCCTGGTCAGTCAAAAAAATATCTGAGTCCTTTTAAGAAAGATGTATTTGCACAACGTATTATAATTTCATTACAAAAAAACCGGAAGCTCTTTTTTGAGAATTTCCGGTTTTTTCTGCGCATTTTGAACAGCTGCAAATGACAATATAGTAAATTCTATTCTGTAGAAAATGTCGAAGGAAAATTCTTGTAATTCAAAAAATATTTCGATATAATTGATTCAGGATTTATTTCTCGCCAGGCCTCGGCGCTGGGCGGGGGGTATATCAAGTTCGGCTCAGCGGATAAAAAGCATTGCTATTGTGATGTTATCCTTATTTATTGCTCCCAACCTAATGCTTACGATTTTCTAGGAAGGGAGGCGTGTATGTATGAATGAGATACTTGCAGTTTACTATGCAGTTTCGATTTTGGCTCTGTGCTTGACCAGTATCCAGATTACCGTCCATTTGGTGAAAGACCTGTGCAGACATATACGTTCCTCGCGCCGTAAAAAGCGCATCACGAGGAAATGAAAAAAGGACTAGCGTCTCAGCTCCAATGACTCGCTAGTCCCTTACAAAAATAACCCCCTGAGCAATGCCGTATGGCAACTCATATACTAATTATAGTCTAGCATGGTGGTTTTTATGTGTCAAGGTTTTTGGAAATATTTTCATTGAAAAAATCTTAGAGCTATTCTGTTTGTAAGCGGCAGAGTAGCTCTTTCTTTTTCTTTTAAAACAGTTGCGTAAAAATTATAAAGCGCTTTTACTTGAAAAATGAAGGAGATTCCTTTATATTTATAAATGAACAAAACAAGTCTAAAAATACAAAATATTGAAGGAGAAAACTCTCATGAAAAAGAAACATATCGCTTCGGTTCTTTTATCTGCATTTTTATTCACCAGTGTTGCAACGCCTGTTTTTGCTGATACACAGGTGAAGGTGACATTGCCTACTTTTAAAGTGACATTGAACGGCACTGCAGTGGACAATAGCTACAGCCAGTATCCATTGATTGTGTACAAGGATATCACGTACTTTCCTATGACATACCATGGCGCACGCTTTTTGAATGTAAAGGCCAATTGGTATGACAGTACAAAGGTGCTGTTTGTGGGCAAGGCGGAGGAGAAGGAAGATGTATTGCAGTTAGAAAAAGCAGCCAGCAAAAATAAGTCTGCTTACACTGCCACCATTCCAACCTATCAGATAGCAGTGAATACGATTAGGGGTTCTGAATTTTTGGATAACAGCAAGGAGCCTTATCCGGTCTTAAATTTCCGTGGTGTGACCTATTTTCCGCTGACATGGCGGTTTGCAGTAGATGAGTTTGGCTGGGAATATAGCTTTGACAATACAAATGGTCTTGTAATTCACAGCAGTGAGATGTTCCGTCCGGTGTTGAATGACAGCCGTGTAGGCGTGACGTCTCCGCATAGAGGTGTAGGCAATACTTATTATTACTATGGCGATGATTATTATGTAGGATTTCCAAATAGCACTGTCGATGAAAATTATAAATTAATCATTTGCAAGCGCGGCGAGGCAGAGCGGGAATATTCTTTGGAAGGGCAGCTGGCTACGGAAGATTTTTATTATTTTGACTCGCAGTATTATGTGATTGGCTTGCCGGGTAACGCAGATGCAGCTATAGAGCCGACGATAGAGGATAATGTATTTTCTATTTATTGCTGTCGTCAAAGCGATGGGCAAAATGTATTGATTAAGATAGATGTAACCAATGGAAAAGTAATTAGTGAGGAAATCGTATCGAGCGCATCGTAACGTATTTTATTGCACAGGAAATGAAAAAAGATTGTATTTGCTGAGCGTATCAGCAGGATACAATCTTTTTTATGACTTTTTTGTTGCAACAGCGATTAGCCCTGTTCAATAATTTTTACGGTCAATTCTACATGCACGTCAGGATGCAGCTTCACCAACGGACGATAGGTGCCCAGCGTTTTGATGTTTTCTTCCAGATTAATCTTCCGTTTATCAATTTTGATACCGGTAGATTTTTCTAACTGTTCAGCAATTTCTTTGTTGGTGACAGCACCGAACAATTTTCCGCCAGTGCCGCATTTGGTCTGAATGGTAACCGTGGTTGTTTTTAATTTTTCACCTAATTCAATTGCTTCTGCCTTTTGCGCAGCTGCCTTGTCAGCACGGATTTTTTCCTGACGCTGTAATTCTTTCATATTTGCAGGGGTAGCTTCTACCGCCAATTTTTTTGTGAAAAGAAAATTGCGGGCATACCCTTCTTTTACTTCCAGTACCTGATCTTTTTTCCCAACCTTTGGTACATCTTGTAATAAAATAACTTTCATGATTCGTTCCTCCTATCCTTTATTTACTTTCTTATTATCCACCCTGAGCTTGCGGAAGTCAAACAATAAATCTGCCAACCCCAATAAAACACAAGCGAGTGCGAAACCGGTGAAGAAAAACATGACGAATACTACGCTCAGTACCTTCATTCCCGTAGATAGCTGTGAGAACTTAAACCAGAAGCTGCATAGAGACAAGCCGTCGATAAACAGCAGTACGCCGTAAATAATCATAAGGTTCAGCGTCAAAATGTCCAGCACGTTGATTTGGACGTAATCAGACAGCAGCCACAGTGCCCACACCACGATAAGTCCCCATACAGAAGCGGCAGGCAGGCTCCACTTCTGGAAATTTTGAATGCGGGGAATGCGTATTTTCAGGCGTTTTAATATTTGCATCGTCAGAAAATATGTGATGATCGCCATGATCGCACGGGTAATGATAAGCATCGCCGGCAGGATGCGGACAACAAGCTGCAAGCTTTGCTGAATCAGTTCGGTAACTTGTGTTTTGCTCAATCCCTGCTGCATCATCATATCCATCATGCCGCTGGTTTGGTACATCTCCATCATATCAGCAGAATAATTGTCCAAATATGTGGAAATGGCTTCCGGCGTAAAACCGATTAATCCGATTGTGATTAGCAGCATCATCAAAGCTGCAAATGCGGCAGTTGCCACACCGGCCTGAATCGTTTTGTTGCCGCTTTTTCTGTGACACAGCATGTAGCCGAACACCCATCCCAGCAGCATATACTGCAGACCTCCGGAAACGGCTGATAAAGGCCCCAGCAGCAATGCTGCCAGAAGCGTCGCCAAAATTGCGGACAGACCGCCGGAAAAGGAGCCATGACGAACTGTTACAATCGTAATGGGAACACTGCAAAACAGTAAAACAAATATGCCTATGAAAGGCAGATTTCCAATCAACAGTAGAATGGTAGCTAATCCAGCCATGATGGCACCTTCCGTCATGCCACGGACTGTTAATTTATTGTTCAAAAGACTCACCTCATCAAAAAACATTATTCTGTTGCCTTTATTCTATTTTCATCTCGGTTTTACCTTGTTTTTGCATTAATTTTTCCCGCTGAAAATCAAACATAGCCTTACAGGGAAAACTGTGCTATAATAAAAAACAATTTCATAGGACATATAGTATAGAAATCAGGAGGGATGAAATTGAATTACGATAGAGTTTTAATCAAAAGAAATGTGAAAAAAATGTTGAAGGAAAATTGGCAGGCAGTGTTGTTTGTGGTGCTGCTGGTGTCTGCTGTCCAAATTGCCATAGAAATTGTGATGACACAAAACCAAATGGGCGGTGAATTTTTAGGCTTTATTGTGAAAATGCCTATTGATGTGGCGGTGTGCAGCTTCTTAATGTGGATGACAAAAAATCGTGAAGCGCGAACCAGCGATTTTTTTGAGCCCTTCAGCAGATTTTTTAAGTATGTTCTGGCCGGTGTATGGTATTGTCTGTGGATTTTTTTATGGTCCTTATTGCTGATCATACCGGGAATTGTCAAGGCTTACGCTTATATGATGTACCCTTATATTTTGGCTGATGATCCGGATGCCGATATCGTCGATGCGCTGCGCACCAGCAAAAAGATGACCAACGGTTATAAGGTAGATTTGTTCGCCTTGTCTTTGACTTTTTTTGGTTGGTATCTCTTGCTTTTTCTCATGATAATGGGTGTGACAATGTTGGTAGTAGGTCAGAGTCCTCTTGAACTTATGAATGAAGGTGTTTTAGATTTATTGCTGGACAGAGCCAGTGTGATTGCGGATATTGTGACAATCCCCTTTTCCGTGTTGTTGAGCTGCTATATCACAGGTGTATATTCTCAGGTGTTTGAATTGCTGAAAACAAAGGCTCTTGCTGATGGGGTATGCGTACCGGAAGAATTTGGCATGACAGGTGAAGAGGCAGAAGTTTTTACCGATGAAAAACAATTGGGTGATATGGGCATACTATATCAGAATAATATTGAAGATGACAGCGATATTTACTATGAAAGTGTAGACGGTGAGATTTTGCCGGAAGTAGATGAAAAATCGGAAGACAAAGAAACAGGGCAAGGAGAAGATGACTGATGAGAGGAAATCGACAGAGCGCCAATGGAAAAGGTCTTTACATTTTTATTGCCCTGCTGATATTCTGTGTGGGGCTGGCCGTGGTCGCAACGGTTGGTAATGGACCTATTGCCACTGATTATATTGCTGTATTGGATATTGTGGGCACTATTTCTGAAAATGACGGTTACACCTACGATCAGCAATATTTGCTGGACAGTGTGGAGCAGATTATGGAGGATCACCATAATCAGGGTTTGATTCTGCATATAGATTCGCCGGGCGGTGCAGTGTATCAGATTGATGAATTGTATTTGAAGTTGATGGATTATAAGGAAATGACAGGACGGCCCGTTTATGCGGCCATTGAGAGTTATGCGGCTTCTGGCGGATATTACGAAGCCTGTGCTGCGGATAAGATTTATGCAAACCGCAATGCGATTACCGGTTCTATTGGTGTCATAATGGGAGAATTTATTGATTTGAGCGGTTTACTGGATCGCTTGGGGGTAAATGTCAGCTATATTACGTCAGGAGCCAACAAATCAATGGGCAATTCCTATCAGCCTTTAACTGAGGAACAAAAAGCCATTTATCAATCCATCTGCAATGAGTATTATGACAGGTTTGTAAAAATTGTAGTGGAAGGAAGAAATCTGGATGAAGGAACTGTGCGTAAGCTAGCTGACGGAAGAATATACAGTGCCAGTCAGGCTTTGCAGCATGGTCTGATTGACGGGCTGGAATCCTTTGACGATACGGTATCGCGCATGACTGCTGATTTGGGATATGACAGTATTGATGTGCGATATTTTCAATACACTGCTTCCTATGGTTTGTTGGATTATATTTTAAGCAATAGTTTTGTACAGCAGTTTTTGGGCGGTCAGAAAACCCATGCAGTACAGGAACAAAAGCAGCCCCAGGTCATGATGTATTATGGCAATATGAATTAATTAAAATAAATTAAACATAACTCCAGATTTTCGTTGAAAAGTCTGGAGTTTTTTCTGTGAAAAAGAAACTATAGCGTGTAATGTCTGTGTTTTACTCGAAATGATTAGTAGTTTATATAAGTTTCCAAAAATTTGAATAAAGAAATTGTGAAAAATGCAAAAAATTATCCTGCAAAAAAATTGCAAATGTTTCACGTGAAACATTTCAAAAGAGTTATACAATTTATGGAAATACAAAATATATTAGTATTGACAACCACATAAATATAAATTATAATATCAATATATAATTAATGGAAATAGTAAATATTTTTTATAAATTCTGTGCAATATATTCATTGGTCACTATTTATGATGTTTTTTATCAAAATAAAGACAGAAGGGGGAATCAGGTCAATATAGCGAAGATTGATAAAAAACAGAATATACAATATTTTTAATTGTAGTTATGATTTTTCAAAAAGTGCAAATTGTGAAATTATATAAAAAACTTCATGGGGGGAACAGTATGAATCAGAAAGCCAAAAAATATTTAAGTATTTTGTGTGTTTTTTTTATGTTGTGTTCATTGATGCCAACGGCAGCGTTTGCCGCAGATGAAGACAGCACATCCGCTCAGGCGATTGATTTGAGCAAATACAAAACCACGTCTTATTATTACAATGGTACAATTATCACAGCGGATGAGGAAAAAGGGGAAGATAATGACGGGAATCCTATTTATGCCAAATCTGTCATTGTAGGAGACGGACACATTGCGGCAGTTGCCTATACGGAAGAAGAAGCTGCGATTTTAGCTGACACAGTGCAGAAATATAATTGCCGCCGTGTGGATTTGAACGGCAAAACAATGATTCCTGCTTTTGTAGACCCGCACGGGCATATTGATATGGTGGGACAATATTTCAGTGCATCTCCGGCAAATGATATTATCAGTTTAGAAATGTTGGTAGAGCAGGGTAAAAAAGATTTCAATACATGGGTAAACGATCATACCTATGATGATGTCTATGGCACTATCGAACCCGGCGGAAAATATTGGTTTGTAACCCATGGCTTTGATAATACTGCCTTTAAGACAAACAACTTTGATAAAGGCGAATATGCAATGCCTACAAAAGACATTCTGGATAAAATCTCTACGGAATATCCCATTATCTATATTCACGCCAGCAACCATCTGTGCGGCGTCAACTCATTGGGACTGAAGCTTTTGAGCGAAAAGATGGACACTTTAAAAACGGCAGCGCCGCAGCAATATGCTTATGTGAATCCAGAAGTAAACTGGGACAAAGATGAAAACGGCGAGTATACAGGTATTCTGCGGGAAGGTGGCTTTTATGCATTATACATGGTTGAACCAGTGCTGACCGACAATTCCCGTACCAGAATTGCTGATGCGGCAGGTACTTTGGCGAATGCTATGGATATCTATGCAGGCTATGGGCTTACTACTGCAGTAGCGGGTGGTGGTAAAAAAATGTCTGCTCTGATGGCACAGATCCCCAGAGAGGAACGTATTATTGATGTAGAAAATGTAGTGGGCTACGATAGCAAAGAATTGATGCAGGGATATACCAGCGCAGCAGCTCCTTATGATGGGAATAATCTGCGGCATCATTGCATCAAAATTTTCCTGGATGGTTCTCCGCAGGGGAAAACAGCTTGGTTTGCTGTAAACAGTAAGGACACCGTATCTGGCGGCGGCTACTATAAAGATGCAAACGAAGTATTGCTGGATGGCAAGGAACATGCTTGGTGGTATGGAGAAGCTGAAGGCAAAAAGGTAAATGAGGAAAAGTTGACAGAATATTTCGTGGATTGCATACAGTCCGGTTGGCAGTTCACCTGTCATGCGAATGGTACTGGCGGAATTCAGGAGTTTATCGACAGTTATCGGGATGCTTTGAAACATTGCGGTATTGATATTAATGACGCCAAAGCGATTGCAGAAGTACAGGAACGTATTCGTCCTGTTATCATTCATGGTCAGACAATCACATTGGAGCAGGTAGAAGAATGTAAGAAGTTAGGAATTAATATTTCCTTCTTTGTGGACCATGTATATTATTACGGCGATTATCATCTCTGCTCCACATTAGGGCCGGAGCGCGGTCAGCTGATAAGTCCGATGGCAGACGCTATGGAAGGCGATAAAATCATGGTTACGGTACATCAGGATGCGCCGATTTCTACACCGGATATGGTATTCTCTATCTATAACGCAGCTACCCGCATCACCAGAGATGGGCAGGCTATCGGCCGTGGCTCTGCCGATGGCAGCAGCGACAGTGATGCACGAATCACAGACTGGCAGAATAAAAAATATGATACCAGAGATGAACGAATCAGTGCTTATGAAGCATTAAAATGTGCAACCATCAACAGTGCTTGGCAGAACTTTGAAGAAAATCAGAAAGGCTCTATCAGCGTAGGAAAACAGGCTGATTTTGTAATCTTGAGTGTAAATATTTTGTCTGATGAATTTTTGGGAATGACTCCTATGGAGGCAAAAGCTGGCACCTTCGTTGAAAAAACCATCAATAATGGGAAAGTAATTTATCAGAAGTAAAACACATAAAAAGTAAAGTTTTATAAGATAGCAGCAGCTTTGTGAGATCACGAAAGCTGCTGCTTTTTGATTAGTATAAACCATATCATGACGCGACGCGATATGATGTTGAAGAATGGACAGTTGATTCCTGTTCCAGAGAAATGCTATAATGAGGTAAAACAGGTATTGGCGGATAGAATAAATTTGTAATTCGTCAAAATAAAAAAGAAAGGGGTTACATATGGTAGGCTTCAAGAAAGGGTTAGCGACATTTTTAGTCGCTGCAATGCTAACGACAACCATGCCGACAGGGGCAGTTTTTGCGCAGGAGAATGACGCAACCAGAGGAGAGGTTGTACAAATGCTTTTGACAGCGGCGGACGATTATCATCCCAATGTGCAGAAAACCGACATTATCAAGGGCTATGAGGATGGACAGCTGCACGAGGAAAAAACGGTTACACGGGCAGAGGCTTTGATTATGCTGAACCGCGCGTTTGGTGGGTTCCCAGAATTAAAGGGAAACACCCTGCGGCTGGCAATTCCCAAAGAGGATTTTTCAGATATCCCGAAATGGGCGGAAGCGGAACCGATGCCTGTATTTGACGCTGGAATTGTTGCAGGAACCGCGCCGGGGGTATTTTCTCCAGATGAGAATGTGACGACCGAGCAAATGGAGTTGTTTATTGACAGAGTATTCACGCTGTACAGTACAAATCCGAAGGACAGCTTCTATTCATCCGTGAACAAAAACGGGCTGGAAACTATGACAATCCGAAACGGTATGGCAGAGGCGGGAACCATTGCAGATGTGGATGATATGGTTGCCGGACAAATCACAGAGTTGATTGCAGAGACTGTAAACAGCAGTCCTAAACCCGGTTCGGCACAGGAAAAAATTAAAATTCTTTACGATACGATTATGGATATGGAAGCGCGGAACGCGGCAGGATATGATCCAATCAAAGCAGATCTTGCTGCTATCGACGCAATCGACAGCTTAAAGGATTTGGAAACAACAGAATTGCTGAATGGAACAGAGTTTGCGCTGGGGGAATTTTTGGGATTCGGAGTTGGCATTGACGCACTGGACAGCAGTGTTTATTCCATGAATTTTCTTACCGTGTCTGCTCCATTGTCACAACAGGCATATATCGGCGAAAATGATACGCAAAAGCAGGCGTATTTGAAATATCTGAAAACGCTCCTGATGCTGTGCGGCTGGGACGAGACACAGGCTGTCCGGGACGCGCAGGCGGTGTTTGATTTTGAAGCAAAGTTGTCCGCAGCGGCGCTGCCGCCGGCGTACCAGTATGATTTGGATAAAATTTATAATGTGTACAGCTATGAGGATTTGTGTAAGGCGTTTCCGACAGTAGACATCAACACTGTTTATGAAAAGATAGGCTACAAGCCAACGGATACTGTGATTGTCGGAGATGTGGGGCTGATGAAGTGTGTATCTGGACTTCTGACGGAAGAGAATCTGGATATTCTTAAGCTATATTTGAAATCAAGCATCATACGATACAGCGCGGAAAGATTGAGTCAGGATTTTTGTGAGGCAAAAGCCACTTATATGCAGGAAGCTTATGGAATTTCAGGTTCTATTTCCCTTGAAACGAAAGCAGCTTTCGTTGTTTCGGAAAATTTATACGATTATGTCGGAGAGGCATATGCGGAAAAATATTTCACAGAGCAGATGAATGAAGATATCACCGGAATGATTCACGATTTTATTGCAGTATATAAAGAACGAATTCAAAATCTGACCTGGATGAGCGATGCGACTAAGGAAAAAGCCATCTTGAAGTTGGATAATATGCGTATTAATGTGGGTGCACCAGATTATGACGCCATTGAATCTGCTATGGACGGCGCACAGCTCAAAAGCGTGGCCGATGGTGGCAGTTATTATGACAATATAATAGAAATCAGCAGAGCGAATGTACAGGGAGACGCTCGATTGTTTGGAACGCCGGTGGACAAAGAGCAGTGGATTACTACACCGCAAACAGTAAATGCATTTTATATGCCGTCATTTAATTCCATCAATTTCCCGGCAGCATTCCTGCAGGGAGAAATCTACAGCGAAGACGCGTCTTATGAGGAAAACCTCGGCGCAATCGGCACCGTTATTGCCCATGAAATCTCTCACGCGTTTGATTCCAGCGGCGCGCAGTATGACGAACAGGGCAATGCAGTGAATTGGTGGACAGAAGAAGACGCCGCAGCGTTTGACGCATTATGTCAGGAAACTGTCAAGTATTTTGACGGCCAGGAATCGGCGCCCGGGATCGCAATGGACGGTATGCTGACTTTGACTGAGAATATCGCAGATTTAGGCGCAGTTGTCTGTGCTACTTCCGTTGGAGAAAAGACAGAGGGCTTTGATTTTAAGAAATTTTATGAAAGCTATGCGAATCTGTGGCTTTCGACTGCATCAAGAGAATATATGCAGTATCTGAGTGAAATTGACACCCATAGTGCCAGTTGTGTGCGGGTAGACCGTGTGCTGCAGAGTACAGACAAATTCTATGAAGTGTTTGATATTGATGAAGAGGATGGGATGTATGTGCCGCCGGAGGAACGCGTGCGTATTTGGTAAGAAAAAAAGGAGGAAGCTTGATGAAAAAGAAATTGGTTTCGTTATGTTTACTGCTATGTGTGATGTTTTCCGCTTCCACTGTTTTTGCGGCGGACACGGAATATATCCCGCTTCGTGAAACCTTTGAGAATATGGGATGGACGGTATCATGGTTTGCCGAGACCCCAGAGAAGGTATTTGTCAATATCGGGGCTTATCAGCTTGTGTTTCAGGACGGCAGCAGTCGAGTTATTGTTGATGAGGGCGAGTTTGATATCGGCAAAAAAGCTTACGTAGAGGACGGCGTGACCTACATCTTGGAGGACAACGTGGAGCTATGTGAAAGCTTATTTTTGTATCACAATGCCATTGTTGACGCGTCGGTTGCAGAAGCGGACGAATTACAGCCGCTAAAGGCGATTGACACTTCTGCTGACAGCGTGCTTGTGTGCACATGGAATAAATATCCCGAAACTTATATAACAGGAACGGATATCACCATCAGCTATGGCGATGTGTGGGTGTTTACCGAGGAAGAGATTTACGCTTGGGGACAACAAAACGGCATGGCAGAGGATATGGAGCTTCGAATGGAGCAACTGATTGGATTACCGCCCCAGGACGGTAAAACACATTTTTCCGTTTTGCGGGTTGACCCTGCTGACCTCTACCGTCCGTCAAGAGATAACGAGATTGACGATACTTTATCACAGCTCACTTTTCCTGAAAACGTAACAGAAGAATATAAGGCATGGTTTACAGAAAATGCTGAATATTCCTATAATCCGCACCGCTACCCATGGACAGGTCTGGGCTATACCTACGATTGGGCGGACAACGTCAGAGAATACGGACTTTCTGAGTTTATTTTGAAAAATGGAGCAGAGGTCAAAGTGGAAAAGACCTATACCAATGAAGAATTCTTTAAGTATATCACGACGTTGAAATAGTGTGATAGAAACGTGTATAGAAGCATGGGGAAAGCAAAACAGCAGCAGGATTTCCGTCTGGTATCATCTATGTAGTGACTGAGAAAGAGGCAAATCAGAATGGTTATACTATTCAACGGTGCAGAAGGAACGATTGCAGGTGGAAATACTGCTGTGTTAGCATTTCGTAACTGTATCAGACAAACGTCAAGCAGGAAATCAGCTCGATAATAAAAGGATGAAGTGATGAAAAAAACGCGGCGGCAAGATGGAGTTTTAAGGCACCATCTCGCTGCCGTTGTGTCTTTGCCCTATTTGATATTGCAATTTAGTTTAAAATTAAAAACGAAAATTTAAGAAAAATTTTACTTGCATAGAAAAAATCGCTGTGCTATAATAAACAAGTTATAGATATCCCTGCTCTGACAAAGTTAGAGCCATTAGTCCGGGGGGAGGAGGTGCACACGATGCGTGATTATGAATTACTGTATATCATTAAACCAGAAGTTGCTGAAGATGCAATCGACGGCATTGTAGAAAAATTCAATGGTATCCTGGTAAAAGAAGGCGCAGAGGTAGTTAATGTTGACAAATGGGGTAAACGTAAGTTGGCCTATGAAATCGACAAAAAGTATCGTGAAGGTTACTATGTATTAGTAAAATTCAACGGTCCGGCTGCCGCTGTAGACGAATGTGATCGTTTGATGAAAATTGATGACAACATTCTGCGTCAGTTAACAACAAAAGTCGGCGAATAATTTCTTAATGGAGAGCTTATTATGAACAAAGTTATGTTGATTGGTCGTCTGACTAGAGATCCCGAACTGCGTTATACCCAGTCCGGCACTGCTGTAGCAAGTTTCTCATTGGCTGTAGACCGCCGCTTCAGCAATCAAAACGGTGAACGGGAAGCGGATTTTATTAATTGCGTGGCTTGGAATAAGTCCGCTGAGTTTGTAGCGAATTATTTCCATAAGGGCAAGCAGATGGCTCTGGAAGGTCGTTTGCAGGTACGTAGCTATGAAGGAAACGACGGGCAAAGACGTTGGGTAACAGAAGTTGTAGCGGAACAGATTGAATTTGTCGGCTCTAAGAATGATAATAATTCTGGTGGCGGCAGACAGGATTATCAAAATACAAATCAAAATGCTGCGCCGACAGGCTCTAATTTGGGTCTGGGCGAAGAAATCGTATTTGATGATAATGACTTACCTTTCTAATGAAGGAGGAACCAGATCATGGCAAGACGTGAACGCAACCCAAGAAAAATGAAGAAAAAAGTTTGCGCTTTCTGTGTAGATAAAGCTGAAACGATTGATTATAAAGATGTTGTAAAGTTAAAGAAATACGTAACTGAAAGAGGTAAAATTCTGCCAAGACGTATTTCTGGCAACTGCGCAAAACATCAGAGAGCTCTGACTGTAGCAATCAAACGTGCCAGAGTAATGGCTTTATTACCTTACACAACTGAGTAAAATAAATTTCCCTGTACTGATTTCGGTGCAGGGATTTTTTTGTGTAAAGTAAATTGTTATCAGGAAACAGTTGTGCAAGAAAAATGGCAGGTAGAGATATGGGCATAATTATAACCACGAAAGTCTGATTCTGAAATAGGGTATTGGACGTTTTTGCGGTGCAGACAAAAGAAAAAACGTTAACCGCGATAGTTAACGTTTTTTCTGGAGCGGGCAAGGAGAATCGAACTCCCATATTCAGCTTGGGAAGCTGATGTTCTACCACTAAACTATGCCCGCACAAATTCTATAAAATATTATAGCATGATTTCTTCTAAAAGAAAAGAGAAAAATGAACAAAAAAAGCTAATGGGGGGAATCGAACCCCCGACCTACTGATTACGAATCAGTTGCTCTACCGACTGAGCTACATCAGCATAAAAGCTATCTTTGTCCACATCTATTTATACAACTGATTTTGGCTTTTCTGGAATCAGCTGCAAAAATCAATTTGATATCCTTTATTATAGCATAGGCAAAAAAACACTGTCAAGCAGATGAATTTAAAATTTTGCTGAAAAACTATTGACCCTATCGAAAAACATTCGCTTTATCATTGACTATACGTCCAACAAAAATAAATTCCTTTGGATGGCAGCAATTTCTAAGATTACATTTTATGAATATTCAAGCAAAAACAGAGGCTCTAAGCCTCTGTCTATACATATGCCTGCTTATTGCTGAACAGCAATGTCAATAAAATGTTGTTTTTATTGCGCTGCTTTTAGTTTATTAATATCAATAGTATTGATATCTGTTCTTCTTTCTAATACGTCAATCCTTTTATCTAGCTTCATGATACTGTCATTGGCAGTGGCAATATTGTTATTGACCGTATTCACTACTTCCAGAACAGTAGCTAGATTTTGTTTTAGTTCAGATTGCCCTTGTTCTAGTTTGTCAACCTTTTGTTCCAATCTATTTTGTCCTTGCTTTAACTCGGAAACAACGTTAGTCATATTTTCCATGAGTAAAAGCATTCTATCTAATTTGTCATCAGCCATGCAAATACACCTCCAAAAATCATGCGAAAACGCAATTATTGTGCCGCTCTTAGTTTGGTGATATCATAGCTGTTTTGTTTTATAACTGTTTCCAGTTCCAAAACTTTATTGCTCAGCACCTCAAAATGTTCCTGTTCATTGTGCTGCACAAAATTGATTGCTTCCAAAACAGTAGCCAGATTTTGCTTTAGCTCATTTTGCCCCTGCTCTAGTCTTTCTTGTCCCTGTTGTAATCCCTTCACATCTAGTTGCAATTCATTTTGCCCCTGCTCTAATTTTTTTACGTTTTGGTGCAAGCCGGAAATATCACTTTTGATGTCTCTCAGTTCTGATAAAATTAGCATTAAAGTGTCGTTTGTGTCCATAGAAACATACCTCCATGTGTAATATATCTAATAATACGCTTTAGATATATTTTTTCTTTTTTTGTTTATAGAAAGTTTCTGTGACAATGAACGCTACGATGAAGTCTACAATTTGTTTTAAAATTGTTGCCGCAATTTATACCAATTTATTTGGTTAGAATAACAAGTTAATACAAATTGATTATAGCACAAAACATGGTTTTGTCATAGTCTTTTTTTAAGATCAACTGCGGAAGATAGAAAAATTTTAAGGGACTTTCAACTTTCTACGGTTCTTTTCCTTTTATCAGCGTTTAAATAAGCACGATTACAGCAGATATTTGCTATTCGGAGTGTATATCGCCGGGTTTACATGATATAATGAAACACAGAGATTGTATCAAAAATGAGGGAGTTTATGGTTATGCAAAGAAACGGCGCCGCTGCTAGGCGAAAAGAATATTATCAAATTTTAGAGTTGTTGCAACAGAAAAAAATTCCGAAATCTTATCCGCAAGCAGATGAAAAGCAACAATTGCCTGAGGATTCATTGCAGCTTCGCAGTCAGATTTTAGGGTTGTGCGGCTATTGTCTGTTGTCATATGATTGGCTTGAACCTCTGGCACAATGGATTGGGGCTCGTAAATGTCTGGAAATTATGTGTGGTTCCGGTGCACTGTCGAAGGGTTTGCAGGATTGCGGCGTGGATATACGGGCAACGGATGATTACAGCTGGGACAAAGCACATTCTACTGCATGGTTTCGCAATACGTGGACACAGGTAGAACAATTAACGGCATTGCAGGCGATTGAGCGATATGGCGGGGAGTCGGAGTTGATTCTTTGTTCATGGCCTTTTGTAAACGATGATTGCTATGAGGCACTGCTGAAAATGCGGCAGGTAAATCCTGCGGCGCAAATGATTTTTATCGGCGAGTGGCGTGGCGGCACGGCCAGCAGCAAATTTTTTGATGCGGCAAAAATGGTAGAGTCAGACTCCTTTGCACATGCGGTTGCCAATTTTAAATGCATTTATGGGGTGCAGGACAGGCCTTATTTAGTGAAATAAAGATATAGACGATAGTAAAAACGATGCAGAAAGCTAAGTGTTCGAAAACTCTCACGGGGTCAGCTTTCTGCATCGTTTTTATTTTCCAAAATGTTTCACGTGAAATACAAAGGAGCCTAGGCGCCGCCAGCAAAAACAGAAAA
>CAJUDO010000040.1 GCA_910585405.1 uncultured Peptococcaceae bacterium
TGGTACTCAGTGGGGCAACAAAAAGTACATGAACATGAAGCATTTAGAGACGTCTCTGGAAGACACCTCTATTGCCGGCTAACTTTATTTGGCCGGAGTCTGCAGATATTTTTGCGCATAACTCTTGACACTACCGCAGTGTATCGCTATAGCAGCGTTTTTGTTTATCGTCCAGTTGACAAATGGCCTGTTCATCGCAGGCCAACTCCACATCACGGCTGTAAAAATGCCAAGCAAGCCACACCAGCGGATTCATCCAGTGTAGCAATACCGCCAGCCAAAACAGCGGCTTCAGCAAAAAATCCCTGCGGGCAATATGGCTGCGCTCATGGAGCAGTACCCATTGCTGTTCCTCCTCCGCCAAATCAAAGGGCAGGTAGATTTTGGGATTCAAAATGCCAAAGACAAAGGGAGAGGCGATCGTATCGCACAGATAAACACCATCCCCGGCGGGTAGCGCTTCCCGCAGCTGCTGTCGCAGCCGCAACCAGCTTATGAGCGTATACCCGCACAGCACTGCAATGCCCAACAACCACAAACGAGCCGCCAGAAACAGATAGATTTGCAGTGGGTTGACACTGCCCTGCGGGTTGGGTGCGGAAGTTTGTGCCAATATGGGATTGATTGTTTCATCGGCAATGTGGTTGATTGACTCTGCGGCAGTCTGTACCTGCGGTGTCGTATAGACAATTTCCGGCTGAATAGACTGATGCTGCGGTACTAGACTGAATTCCGCTTCCAATGTCACCGGACACAGCAGCCGAAACAGAACCACCATCCACAGCAGACACACATATTTTTTCGGTACTGGCCGCAGCAGCAAGCGCAGTAACAACACGACTCCAACCACCCAACTAGCCGTCAGGGATAGATTCACGATATCTAAAAAAATCTCATCCATTATCGCACCTCCTTGTGCTGGTCAATCATCGCCTTTAACTCTTCTGCCTCCTGTTCCGACAGGGTATTTCCGCCCAAAAATGCTGCGATAAAGCCGGGCAAGGAACCGCCGAAGGTGCGCTTCACAAACTGACGGCTCTCACCTCGTTGGATTTCCTCCTGGGGAATTATTGATGTGACTACCGAGTTTTCCGTTTGAAAAATGCCCCGCTCACACAATCGCTTCAACACCGTGTAAGTGGTAGTCCGTTTCCATTCCAGCTGCTCCTGACAAAGCTGTATCAGCTCCTTTGTTGTTACCGGCTCGTGGGCCCACACAATGCAGGCGAATCGATATTCACTTTCAAATATTTTTGGTGTTTCCATTTTTATCCTCCTTTTTGTATGTCATCATAACTGTAAGAACGTTCTTTTTTACTAGTAGGTTTTCTGTTAGGCGATGTTGTGACTGGTCAACATACCGGCAAGTTTGTCTAACATATTAGACAAACTTAGTCTAATCCGTTAGACAAAAAAAGTCAAGAAAAATGTGGGAGAACTTGTAAACAAAAAAGCCTCAAAGATGCGCTTCTGGTAGACAGACTAAGGTGCAGCGGCATTGGAGAAAGCCGATTTTAAAATTGCGATTGCGATACTGCGCAAATAATTGTTTATATGTTATTTGCTGAAAATACTGTTATAAAACAATTGCGATTTTTTATTGAGATATGCAAAGTGTTATAGTATAATAACGGTAGAGGTGACAGTGATGACGGCAACGAAACATGAATTGATTTTGAAATACATAGAAACCTTACCGGTGGGCACGAAGGTATCTGTACGCCAGATTGCCAAAGACTTGGAGGTCAGTGAGGGTACAGCCTATCGCGCTATCAAACAGGCGGAAAATGTGGGCCTAGTCAGTTCCATTCCCAAGGTAGCGACCATTCGCATTGAGCAGCCGGTAAAAAAACAGTTGGAGGACATGACGCTGCACGAGATTAATCTCATCGTGGAGGGTTCTTTTTTGACAGGACAAAATTATAGTGCGAGAATCCCAAAATCTTTCGCGGTGTGTTTCAGCAAGGAGGAATTGCTGGGGAAACATGTGGGCAGCAATACGCTGGTCATTGTGGGCAATGTGGAGGAATTGCAGAGTTTGGCCGTGAAACGGGGCGCGGCACTGCTGGTGGTAGGTGGTACAGTACCCTCTGCCCGTGTGCTGCGGCAGGCAGAGGATACCGGCACGCCAGTCATGGCTTCTCCGTATGATGCTTTTGAAACGATTTCCATGATTAATAAGGCAATTTATGAGAGATTGGTACAGCAGGATTTGGTGCGCATCGGTGATATTATGAAGCGGGATGTGGCTACTTTGTATCCC
This sequence comes from uncultured Peptococcaceae bacterium, assembly GCA_910585405.1. Classification (GTDB taxonomy): domain Bacteria; phylum Bacillota; class Peptococcia; order Peptococcales; family Peptococcaceae; genus UBA7185. The sequence continues at coordinate 2,264 of CAJUDO010000040.1, forward strand.
TATGATACGATTTTGGATTGGCATGAATTGACATTGAAATCAGGGCACAGCAATTTCCCGGTTATCAATGGGGAAAATAAATTGTTGGGTGTAGTGACACCTTTGAGTGTGACGGGAATGAGCAGTAATATGCCTATCAGTGAAGTGATGGATACAGAAATGCTGACAGCGCGGGCAGACAATCTGGTAAGCCACATTTCTCGTCTATTAGTATGGGAAGATTGTGATATGATTCCTGTAGTGGATGATGACAGCCATTTGGTAGGTGTAGTAAACAGGCAGGATATTATTCAGGCGTTGCAACAAACACAAAAACAGCCGCAGTTTGGAGAGACGGTAGATAATTTAACTTTGAGCGGATTTAAGCTGGATGATGCGGTAGGTGATCACCGTATTGCCATTGTGGGAAATGTCACGCAATTTATGATGAATGAAGTAAATATTGCCAGCTCTGGAGCGATTACCATGATCGTCAGCAATGCAGCGACGATTGCGGCACGAAAGCTCCTTCGCTTACAGACAGTCGTGGATGAGCAGCATTTGATTTGCGTCGAGCCTATCAGTCAGGATGAAACCATCTCTGTGGTGGTGGAATTATTGCAGTTTGACAAAAAATACGGTAAGGTTGAAGTGATTGTGCGTTCCGGGGAGCAATTGAAATATAAAGCATATCTTATTTTGAAGGTGTTAAAAAAATAGTGGAATGGATACAGGAAAGACTTGGGAGTATTTATTTTTTGAGGCACACGGCAAAAATATAGGTGCATTAGCGGGAGAAAGGATAGAACATGGAGCCATTTGTACATTTACATAATCATACAGCGTATAGTTTATTGGACGGCGCCAGTAAAATTGAAGATCTGATAAAACGGGCACAGGAGCTCAATATGCCTGCTATGGCCATTACCGACCATGGTGTGATGTATGGCGCGGTGGATTTTTATAAAGCGTGTAAAAAAGCTGGAATCAAGCCTATCATCGGGTGCGAGGTTTATGTGGCATCTCGCACTCGCTTTGACAGACAGGCAGGATTAGATGACAGCTCCTATCATTTGATTTTATTAGTAAAAAATGAAACAGGATATCGCAATTTGTCCAAGCTGGAAACCTTAGCTTCTTTGGAAGGATTTTATTATAAGCCCAGAGTGGACAGGGAGCTTTTGGCGCAATACCATGAGGGGCTCATTGCGCTGTCAGGCTGTATGGCCGGAGAAGTGGCACAAAAAATCCTGCAGGAAGATTTGGATGGCGCCAGGGAAGCAGCACTGTGGTACAAAGATACTTTCGGCGCTGAAAATTATTATTTTGAAGTGCAAAATCACGGAATTCATGAACAGATGCAAATCAATTATCATCTGAATTTATTGAGTCAGGAATTGGATATTCCCTTAGTAGCCACCAATGACAATCATTATGTCTATGCAGAGGATGCCAAAACTCAGGATGTGATGCTTTGCATCCAGACAGGGAAAACCTTAGACGATGTAAACCGCATGCGGTTTGACAGCAATAATTTTTATTTGAAGAGCTATGAAGAAATGCAGCAAGCATTGGGAGATTACCCGGAATCACTGCGCACGCCGCTGAAAATTGCGGAGCAATGCAATTTTGATTTCACTTTTGGCGAAAATCATATGCCGATTTTTGATGTGCCGGAAGGATATACGTTGGACAGTTATTTTGAAGAATTGTGCCGCAAAGAGATTGCTACCCGTTATAATCCGGTCACCGAAGAGGTATTGGAACGTTTGGACTATGAACTTTCGGTGATTAAGCAGATGGGCTATTCGGGGTATTTTCTCATTGTTTGGGACTTTATCCGTTTTGCACGAGAAAAAGGCATTTATGTGGGACCAGGACGGGGATCGGCGGCGGGCAGCATTGTATCCTATGCGCTGCACATTACGGATATTGACCCGTTAAAATATGATTTGCTTTTTGAGCGTTTTTTGAATCCAGAACGGGTTAGTATGCCTGATATTGATATTGATTTTTGCTACGAACGGCGTGGTGAGGTCATTGACTATGTTATTGAAAAGTATGGACAGGACCATGTCTGCCAGATTATTACCTTTGGTACCATGGCCGCCCGCGGTGCCATTCGCGATGTGGGCAGAGTGATGAATGTGCCCATTGCTACAGTCAATAAGGTTGCAAAAGCCATTCCCAATGAATTGGGAATGACCATTGATAAGGCGCTCCATGCATCACAGGAATTGCGCAATTATTGCGATGAGGACGCACAGATTGCGGAACTGATAGCTACGGCGCAAAAGCTGGAAGGACTGCCCCGCCATGCAGGTACCCATGCCGCTGGCGTGGTAATTTCCAAAGAACCGCTAGATCATTATCTTCCCTTGCAGAAATCGGCAGAATGCGGTGTGATTACCCAATATGCCAAGGAAAATGTAGAAGAAATCGGTCTTTTGAAGATGGACTTTTTAGGTCTGCGCACACTGACTGTTATTAATAAAGCAGTAGATTTAATTAAAGAAAATCAGGGTGTGGTTTTGGATTTTGCAACGATGCCTATGGATGATGCTGCAACTTATAAGTTGCTATGTGATGGGGACAGCATCGGGGTGTTCCAAATGGAAAGCACCGGTTTACGAGCGATTATGCGGGAATTGGAGCCCAACAGCTTAGAAGACATCACTGCTATGGTGGCGCTCTACCGTCCTGGTCCGCTGAAAAGCGGCATGGTAGATGACTTGATTGAGCGCAAGCATGGCCGTAAAGAAATAGAATATCTTCATCCTTCATTGGAGCCAATACTGCAGCCAACCTACGGTGTGATTCTGTATCAGGAGCAGGTTATGCTGATTGCTCGCGATTTGGCAGGATTTTCTCTGGGACAGGCAGATATGCTGCGCCGCGCTATGGGTAAGAAAAAGCCGGAAATTATTGCTGCCATGAAACAGGATTTTATGGACGGGGCAGAGCGGAATCAGGTAGACCGTACCGTGGCGGCCAAGGTATTTGAGCTCATCGAGTATTTTGCCGGCTATGGTTTCAATAAAAGTCATAGCGCCGCTTATGCCATTGTGGCTTATCAAACGGCTTATTTAAAGGCTCATTATCCCGTGGAATTTATGGCGGCGTTATTGACCAGCATCATGGATTCAGCCGATCGGGTGTCGTTTTATATTGCGGAATGCAAGCGTATGAATATCGCGGTGCTGACTCCCGATGTCAATGAGAGTCAGGAAAACTTTACGGTGAGCAATGGGCGGATTCGTTTTGGTCTGGCGGCGATGAAAAATGTGGGGAAGGGCGCTATGCAGTCCATTATTCAGGTGCGCAATGAGGATGGGCCATTTACCTCCCTGCAAGATTTTTGCGCAAGGGTGGATTTAAGCCAGGTGAATAAACGCATGCTGGAGAATTTAATTAAGGGCGGTGCATTTGATTCTTTAGGAGGAAATAAACGTCAGCTTTTGGATATTTTAGATTTATGTCTGGAGCAGGGCAATGAAATTCGCCGCAATAAGGCCAGTCAACAGCTTTCTCTGTTCGACTTTACGGGGCAGAGCGAGCAGAGTGGGTACGGCGTGATTCCCCTACCGGATATGCCCGAATTTAGCACCCGCGAGTTGCTGGATATGGAAAAGCAAATTTTAGGGCTGTATGTCAGCGGCCATCCTTTAGATGATTATAGGAAAGTACTGCAGGAAAAAACATCTACGACTTTGGCAGAATTGACAGAGGAGCAGGATCAGCAGCGCATAATTGTAGGCGGCATGATTAACAGCTTCAAAATTAACACCACCAAAAAAGGTGATACCATGGCGACCTGTCGCTTTGAAGATCTCACCGGCAGCATGGACTTGCTGGTATTTCCCCGCATCTTTATACAGTATCGGGAGATGATTCAAAAGGATGCTATTGTGCTAGTGAAGGGCCGCTATTTGGATCAGGACGACAATCCAAAGATCTCTGCCGATGAAATCTTGCCATTGCCTGATGATGCGCAATGGGAGGAAGCCAAAAAGCAAGGAAACACGCAGCAACCCATGGGAAAGGAGCCCTATCGGACAGCGGAACAGAAGACAAGTGTTTCTCGCAGAACGGAACCAGTTGTACAGGTGGCTTCCCTGCAGGAGGTTGCCAATAAAAAGTCAAAAAAATTATATTTGCGTTTACAAGGTGAAAATAAAGCAATTCCTGTGCAGGAAAAATTGAAGCGGATATTGCGGCAGCATCACGGTGAAACGCCAGTATATTTTTATTTCAGTGATGAAAAACGGTTAATGCTGGCAGAATACAGCTATTGGGTGAACAATGAAATTGATTTGATTATGTTTTTGAGCCAGCTTTTAGGGGCGGAAAATATCTCTGTAAAAGAAAATCAGGAAAAAGGATGAGGATAGATTGAAAACAGCAGTGTATGCGGGGACGTTTGATCCAATTACCGATGGACATTTGAGTGTGCTATCCAGTGCGGCGAAAGTATTTGATGAAGTAATAGTGGGCGTTGCCGCTGATAATAATAAAAAAACTCTGTTTACGCTGGAGGAACGTACCCAGTTGGCTAAGCTAAGTACGGCCCATTTGAACAATGTGCGTGTGGAAGCATTTTCCGGTCTTTTGGTCAATTTCGCTCGCAGTCAGGGTGCTACGGCGTTGGTGCGGGGGCTGCGCGTTGTTTCGGATTTTGAGTATGAGATGCAGATGGCCCTATTCAATAAGGATTTATGCAGTGACTTGGAGACCGTTTTTTTTATTGCCGATGCAACCCATTCCTTTATCAGCTCTAGTCAGGTGCGCAATATTGCCAGTCTGGGCGGTGATATCAGCAAGTATGTGTCTGAGCCAGTGGTCAAAGCGTTACGGAGGAAATATCAAGACCACACGTAAGTGAAATGTCATACAGTTCCGTAGAAGCAAGATACTATGAAATATGTTTCGATAGAAGGAGTTGGATGATTGATGAGAAAGAAGACAAAGATTGTGTGCACCATTGGTCCAGCCAGTGAATCCATTGAAGTCTTAGTGCAGCTGTTAAAGCATGGCATGAACGTGGCCCGGCTTAATTTTTCCCATGGCACCCACGATGAACATGCCGCGCGTATCGCAAATATTCGCAAGGCTTCCCGACTGACCGGAATTCCGGTGGCTATTATGCTGGACACGAAAGGGCCGGAGGTGCGCACTGGCATGCTGGAAAACGGCGCAGTGCAGCTGGAAGCAGGGCAGGAGGTATGTCTGACTACAGAGGTCATCACTGGAACGGCACAACGTTTTACCATCAATTATGCGGGGATTATCGAGGATTTGCATGTGGGTGACGAAATTCTTCTGGACGATGGTCTGATTCGCTTGGAAGTGTTAGAACTGGCGGCGCCGGACATTCGCTGCCGTGTCTGTAACAGCGGGTGGTTGAGCAATCGCAAGGGTGTCAATATTCCCGGTGTGGCCTTGAATTTACCGGCGGTAGGCGCACAGGATTATGAAGATTTGCTTTTTGGCATTGCGCAGCAGATAGATTTTATTGCAGCCTCTTTTGTGCGCAGTGCTGATGATATCATGCAGATTCGTCAGATATTAGAGGAGCACGACGCGGACATTCATATTATAGCTAAAATTGAAAACGGGCAGGGCGTCGAGCATATAGAGGAAATTCTGACTGTTTCGGACGGGCTGATGGTGGCGCGGGGCGACTTAGGCGTAGAAGTGCCTACAGAGCAGGTGCCACTATTGCAGAAGATGATGATTCGCAAATGTAATATAGCAGGAAAGCCGGTTATCACGGCAACGCAGATGTTGGATTCTATGATACGTAATCCCCGTCCTACCAGAGCAGAAGCCAATGATGTCGCCAACGCTATTTTTGATGGCACCGATGCTGTCATGCTTTCGGGAGAAACTGCAGCAGGCAGTTATCCTGTGGAAGCGGTGCAAACGATGGCGCGCATTGTCAAAACTACGGAGGAGGCCCTGAAACAACGGGAACTGCAGCCTTTGGAAGCTGGTCAAAAGCATATTACCGATGCCATTGGTTATGCGACCTGTACCATAGCTGCCAGCTTGGAGGCAAAAGCAATTATTACCGCCACAGAATCTGGTTCTACTGCGTGTAAGGTTTCCAAATATCGACCGGCGGCAGATATTTTGGCAGTTACCAGCAAGGAAAAGACCTTGCGCAAATTGTTACTCATGTGGGGCGTTACGCCCATTTTGGGGGAATCGGTTACCAACACCGACGATATGCTGCAAGGTTCTGTGCTGCGCTGTGCGGAACAGCAATTGATTCATGACGGAGATGTGGTCGTACTGACGGCGGGCGTACCGGTAGGTATTTCAGGAACCACCAATCTTATCAAGGTGGAAGTAGTAGGAAAAAGACTGACGAAAGGTAAAGGTGTCGGTACAGGCTCTGTTGTCGGTTATGTGCGTATCATCCATACACCTGAAGATTTGACGAAAGTGACTGAGAATGAAATTTTAGTGACGAAAGAAACAGACAGTACGTATTTGCAGGCAATTCAGAGGGCGAAAGCTGTGGTGACCGAAAAGGACGGGATGACCTCCCATGGGGCGATCACTGCTTTGGGCATGAATAAACCGATTATTGTGGGTGCTGAGGCGATCACTGCATTGGTGCAGAATGGGCAGTTAATTACGCTGGAACTTGACACAGGAATGATTTATGAAGGGCAGACAGGGATTCAATGAGGGGGCGCAAGATGACAGACTTATATGATCGCACACGGTTGCTAATTGGGCAGGAAGGGATTGCACGGTTAAAGCAATCCCATGTATTTTTGGCCGGTGTAGGCGGTGTAGGTTCTTTTGCGGCAGAAGCACTGGCACGAGCCGGTGTGGGGACATTGACATTGCTGGATCATGACCACATTGACATTACCAATCTGAATCGCCAATTGCACGCTACGCAGGATACAGTTGGACAGTTGAAGGTAGAGGTAATGGCGCAGCGAATTGCCTCTATCAATCCGGAAATTCAGGTCCATTGCCTTCCAGAGTTTCTTTTGCCTGACAATGTTGCTGATATTTTAGACGGAGAATGCTATCAATATATGATTGACGCGGTTGATACTGTGACTGCTAAGCTGGCGTTAATCTGCTATGCGAGAGAACAGCGGATTCCGGTAATCAGCAGTATGGGTACTGCCAATAAGTTGGATGCCAGTAAATTTGTAATTGCAGACATCAGTAAGACACATACCTGTCCGCTGGCCCGGGTCATGCGCAAGGAATTGAAAAACAGAGGAATTACCAACGGCGTGGAGGTGCTTTACTCTACTGCCCAGCCTGTATATCAACCTGTAACGGGTGAAACCGGAAAAAAAACGGTTCCCGGTAGTATTTCCTATGTACCTGCAGTAGCTGGATTGCTATTGGCGGGGCATGTGATTCAACAGCTATTGGCGGAAAACGGACATGGAGAGACATGTATTTGAGCGAAATTCTTTTATATAAATTCCTAAAATTTAGAGGAAATTTTTTTGTGAAGACGAAAAAATGCGGATTGGCAATTGACTTTTGTGCTGCTATTTTGTAAACTATATAACAGTTGAATTTTGAAGTGATTCATATCATGGGAGGTTTTTATTATGGCAAATGCGAATATTGTAATGTTGACAGAGGACAATTTCCGTGCAGAAGTTCTGCAGTCTGACAAACCAGTACTGGTAGACTTCTGGGCAGCATGGTGCGGTCCCTGTAAAATGATTGCTCCGCTGATTGATGAATTGGCAGACGATTATGTAGGCAAAGCAAAAGTTTGCAAATTGAATGTAGACGACTGTGGAAGAATTGCTCAGTCTTATGGCGTAATGAGCATTCCAACTTTAATTGTATTCAAAAATGGTCAGGAAGCAAACAGAATCGTTGGTTTCCGTCCTAAAGCTGAAATTGCAAAATTGCTGGAAGGCTAATTGCATATATGGCCATTTACGGACCCTAGTGGTCCGTTTTTTCTTGGAATGGAATTACTTGTTCTGAGAGGAAGTAATGTAAAAAGACATCATGGGAGAAGGATGAAGTTGAAATATGGAAGAACTGTTAGTAAAATCAGCAGGTTTTATGCTGTTAATCGCCTTAGGGTTTGCTGGAAAAAAAGTTGGACTGTTTCATCCAGAGGATCGTTTTGTACTGAGTAAAATTATGATTTATATTACCATGCCTTGTCTGTTCATCAGTTTTTTTGAAGATTTTACACCGTCGTCAACATTGTTTTTAATGTTTGTACTGGGTATTATAGTAAATCTTATTTTATGTTACATTGGCTTGTTTTTTGCCCGTCATAAAAACGGTACGGAAAAGGCACTCTACATGCTCAATTGCTCAGGACATAATGTAGGTGCCTACGCGACACCTATCATTGCCACAATTTTTCCGCCTGCAGCAGTGATTGCCACCAGTATGTATGATATTGGCAACAGCATTATGGCGGCTGGCGGTGTGTATGCCCTGGCAGCTCGTTACACAGACAGGGAGCATGCAATGCATTGGGATTTATTTTTCCGGCGATTGTTTTCTTCTGTCCCTTTTGATACCTACCTGATCATGCTAGTGCTTTCTCTTTTGGGCGTGCATTTTCCCGCGGCGGTGTATGAGGTAACAGGCATGATCGGTGCGCCTACCATTATTCTTACGATGATTATGCTGGGCATTACCTTTGATGTGGATATTGATAAACATGATTTAAGCAATATTCTGATGATTTTGGGGATTCGTATCTTTGGCGCTTTGGTGATTGGTACATGTATCTGGTTCTTTTTGCCATTGACGCAGCTGGAAAAAATGGTTATATATCTGATTTTGTTTGCACCCATTACCAGTCTGACACCGAATTTTTGCAGCCGTTGCGGCTGTAAGCCGTCAGTGTATGGTGCGTTGAGCTCGATCACGGTACCTATCAGTCTAGTGGCAATTAATGTATTGATGTTGTTTTTTGGTTCATAAGGTAAGTGTGATTACTTAGACAACAAAAAACAAGATAACATTGTGCTGAAAAAGTAAAATGTTCGACGCAAAGAACTGCTTTTTTGCGTCGAAAAACAAAAGGTTTTGATAAAATATGATAAATAAAAGAAATTTCATGATTATTAGAAATCTAAGTGTATTTTTTTTATAACAAATATGCTAAAATGAAAAATTATAGAGATTATAGAGAAAAGGGTTAATGAATTTGGGGTGATTCGTTTGCAAACTTTAATTTCAGCCTTGCGGGTGAAAGATACAACGATATTTGAATTATTAGAACAAGAATTTTATTATGGGGATTTTATCTTTTTTCCACAGCTGACAGCACATTTGGGACGAATTGCAAATATAAATGCTAAGCTTGTGAAAGAAGTGGGCATTCTTTCTGAGCTGGTGTATCTGTATGCGAAAATTCACGGTTCTATTTCCGCTGAAAGGACAAGAAATGAAAAGTTTAGCAAGACAGTGCAGATGCCTGTTTTGCTGGGAGATTTATTCTTAGGAAAATTTTATAAAACATTGCACGAATATGCTAGGGAAGATACGTTGACCATCTACTTGGAATTTATGAAAGAACTGAACCGAGAGCGAATCGGGCAACTGGAACAGTCTTCTGGGAAAATTTTCAACTGGATTGCGCTGCTGATAGAGACAACAGTGAATGTATTGTGCATGTTAGCGGAAAGTACCGCGGAAGAGAGAAATATATTGTATCATGCAGCACAGAATTTCAGAGAAGAATATGACACGATTTTTCATGAAGAAAGAATTACAGGACTGTCGGCACTGGAACGGCGTTTGCAGGCAGAGCTGTACTAGGAGATAAAGATATGCTTAAATTTTTTGAAGTACATGAAATGAAAGAGCAATTGGGAGATGTGGAAGCTTATCTGGAGAATACAGTGGGACACCTTCCGTCTCCGACGCGGGAACGGGCTTTGAATATATTGCGTGCTGGCGGAAAACGGGTGCGTCCAGCTTTTGCAATTATGACGGCTAGTATGTTCGGTACAGAAAAAGAAATTATACCGTTGGCAGCAGCGTTGGAAATGATTCACATGGCATCTTTGATTCATGACGACGTAGTGGATCAGGCGGATACGCGCAGAGGAAAAGGAACTATTAATGCGCTCTATGGAGATGGTTATGCTGTTTATGTGGGCGATTATGTATTAACCCGTGCTATTGAAATTGTCCGTCAACAGCCTAACAGCAACCGCTTATTACAAATTATGGCGGATTTGAGTATAGAAATGAGCCTGGGGGAAGTAGAACAGTTGCGTTCTGCCTTTGATATAAAACAGACAGTGGAAGACTACAATTACCGAATTGACCGGAAAACAGCCTTGCTGATGGCGACTAGCTGTCAGGCAGCCGCGGTTGCTTCCGGTGCTTCGGAGGAAGAGATTGATATCTTTTACAAGATTGGGTATAATCTTGGTATGGAATTTCAAATACGTGATGATATTTTGGATATGCGCAGCAATACAAAGAAGTTGGGCAAACCCGCAGGCAGTGATTTGGCCCATGGAATTATGACATTGCCTACAATATTGGTATTACAGCAGGATTTTGCGGAAAAAGAAGAACTGCTGCAGTTAATTGAAAATCGTTTTTCCGGCGGACAAACTGAGGTGGAACGTGCTATCGCCATTATAATCAAGCAGGGTGGTTTAGAAGAGGCGTCTGTTTATGCAGATGGCTATCTGGCCCAGGCAAAAGCGTATATCAGCCAATTGCCGGATTTCAAGCGAAAAAAGATGTTGTTGAGCGGTGTCGATTATTTTAAAGAAAGGACTTTTTAATATGAATTGTACTTATCCAGTAGCATTAAATTTACGTGGAAAATTTTGTACTGTTGTGGGTGGCGGTGAGGTTGCTCTGCGCAAAGTAAAAAGCCTTTTGGCTCAGGGTGCGGAGGTTACCGTGATTAGTCCTCAATTGCATCAAGAGCTTTCTGCCATGCAAAGTCAATTTGTCTGGATGAAAAGTCCTTATAAAGAAGGACAACTCACAGGCAGCTTTTTAGTGATTGCAGCTACCAATGATCGAGCTGTAAATCATGAGGTTGCTCTCTGGTGTGATGAAAATCAAATATTGGTAAACGTGGTAGACAGCTTGCAGGACAGCAGTTTTATTGTAAATTCTGCTGTGCGCAGAGGCGATTTGCTTTTAACAGTTTCTACCAGCGGCATCAGCCCGGCGTTATCCAGACAGATCCGTTTACAGCTAGAGGAACAGTTTGGGCCAGAATATGGTCAGCTTTTGGAAATACTGGCAAAAACACGTCAGGAAGCGATGACAGCGATTACCGACAATGCAAAACGGCGAGAATTCCTGCAAAGTTTAGCGGAATTGCCTTTGCTGGAAGTGCTGCAGCAAGAGGGAACAGAAGAAGCACAAAAAAGGGTGAAATCATGTCTATCATCTTACTCGGGCTAAACTATAAAAGCGCTTCAGTAGAAATACGGGAAAAGGTATCCATTTCTAAAACGAATATTCAGCGCAGTGCCGACACTCTGCAGAAAATTGACAACCTGGATGGGATTGTCATTTTGTCTACCTGCAATCGTACAGAGTTTTATTTAGATGCAACATCGGATCAAAAGGCGCTGGATGCTTTGCTGGCTTTTATCAGCGGCTACAGTGGTTGCGCTGTAGATTTGCTGAGACAGCATATGTACGTGATGAAGGGACGTACAGCGGTGGAACATTTGTTTACGGTAGCGGCGGGCTTGGATTCTATGATTTTGGGTGAAAGTCAAATTCAGGGACAGGTGCAGGATGCTTACAATTATGCGTTGGAGTATAATCTGTCCGATAATGTACTCAATACCCTTTTTATGAGTGCACTGACGTTGGGTAAACGGGTACGCACGGAAACCTATATCGATCGCCAGGCTGTTTCTATCAGCTCTGCAGCAGTGGAGCTGGCAAAACAGAAGCTGGGGACGTTGGAGGATAAGACGGTACTAATTGTAGGTGCGGGGGATACCAGTGAGCTGGCGGCGCGTCATTTGGTGAGCAACGGAATTCGCGGTGTAATTGTCGCCAATCGTACCTTTGATAGAGCACAGCGTCTGGCAGATGAATTTGGAGGTAAAGCGGTGCGTTTAGATCATTTCGGCGCTTATTTGAGCGATGCCGATATCGTGATCAGCTGCACGGCATCGCCTAAATATATTATTGAGAAAAAGGACATCGCTTTGTTGGTAAGCCAGCGGACAAAACCACTGCTTTTCATGGATATTGCGGTGCCACGGGATATCGAGCCTGCTGTAGCGGAACTGGACAATGTTTTTTTATATGATATTGACGATATGCAGAATGTTGTCGCACAAAATTTAGAAGGACGGCAAAAGGAAGCGGTAAAGGCTCGGCAGATTGTGGAGGAAGAAGTGGAGAATTTCTTTTTCTGGTTGGATTCTCTTCTGGTAGTGCCGACTATTATAAAATTGCGGGAGCAGGCAGAGCAAATCAAGAAAAAAGAAGTGGAAAAGGCGCTGCGCCGGATTGACAATGTCACACCACGGGAAAAGAAGATTGTGGAGCAACTGGCACATTCCATTGTCAGTCAATGGCTGCACAAGCCTATGTATAATCTGCGATATTTGGCCGGAAGTCATGCTGATCGTATAGATTGTTATATGCAGGCTATGGATGATTTGTTCGGTCTGTCCTCTGGAGATGAAAAATAGAAAGCAGGCGTTTGAAGATGAGCAAAAAAAAGATAAAAGTCGGTTCTAGGGACAGTGTGTTGGCTATGTGGCAAACACAATTTGTGATTGATCGACTGTTAGAATTGACGGACCAATATGAGTTTGAAATTACCTCCTTAAAAACAAAAGGCGATAAAATTTTAGACGTGGCGTTATCAAAAATCGGAGATAAAGGGCTTTTCACCAAAGAATTGGAAGCCGGGCTGTTATGCGGTCGGATTGATTTTGCAGTGCACAGCATGAAGGATATGCCTACAGAACTGCCGGAAGGGTTGCAGATTTCTTCTATGCTGAAACGGCACAATCCTGCTGATGTATTAATTTCTGAACGATATGCTTCTTTTGCCGCATTGCCAGAAGGCGCAAAAGTTGGCACCAGCAGTTTGCGCAGAAGGGCGCAGCTTTTACATGCCCGTCCTGATTTGGATATTCATGATTTGCGTGGGAACTTGCAAACCAGAATGCGTAAGATGAAGGAGCAGAATTTTGATGCCATTGTCTTGGCGGCTGCCGGAGTGGAGCGTCTGGGATGGCAAGATTTGATAACAGAAGAACTGGATTATGAGGTTTGTCTGCCTGCTGTGGGGCAAGGTGTAATTGGTGTGGAAACTCGCAGTGATGATGAAGAAATTTTGAAGCTGGTGCAGCTTGTAAATGACAAAGCCACTACGCTTTGTGTGCAGGCAGAACGGGCACTGCAGCGGCACCTGGAAGGAGGATGCCAGGTGCCTATCGGCGCTTACGCGTACCTGGAGGATGATTTGCTGCAGTTGGAGGGTTTGGTTGGTTCATTAGACGGTAAAACGATTATTCGGAATCGCATTAGCGGCGTGCCGGCGCAATGTGAACAAATGGGCAGCCAATTAGCGCAACAGCTGATAGCTCAAGGTGCGCAGGCGGTCTTAGATACAATCAGAACGGAGCTGAATTCATGAATAAAGGAAAAGTATATTTGATTGGTGCCGGACCGGGCGATGTAAAATTGATTACCGTAAAGGGGCTGGAATGCATTCAGAAGGCTGATGTGATTGTGTATGACCGTTTAGCCAATCCTCGTTTGCTGAGTTATCGCAAGCCTGAGGCAAAATTAATTTATGTAGGAAAATCGCCAGATCGGCATACCTTAACCCAGGATGAAATCAATCGCGTGTTGGTGGAGGAAGGATTAAAGGGCAATGTCGTGGCGCGATTAAAAGGCGGAGATCCTTATGTGTTCGGTCGAGGCGGCGAGGAAGGAGAGGAATTGAGAAAAGCGGGTGTTGCTTTTGAAGAGGTGCCGGGGATTACTTCGGCCATTTCTGTGCCTGCCTATGCGGGAATTCCCATCACTCATCGCGATTTTACATCTACCTTCACAGTGATTACCGGTCATGAGGAGCCGGGAAAGGAAACAAGTAATATCAACTGGCCTCGATTGGCGCAGGACCCAGGAACTTTGGTATTTCTCATGGGTGTAGGAAATTTGCCGCAAATCGTTGAAAAGTTGGTAACCAACGGGAAGGATGCGCAGACGCCAATTGCGCTGATTCGTTGGGGTACCAGACCGGAGCAGCAGGTTGTGACGGGAAACCTTGCAAATATCGTGGATATCGTGAACAAAGCGGGCTTGAAGTCACCTGCTATCATTATTATTGGACAGGTTGTGACATTGCGGGATACTCTGCGGTGGTTTGAGGATCAACCGCTCTTCGGAAAACGCATATTAGTTACCCGTTCTCGGGAACAGGCAAGTGTTCTCTCGGAAAAGCTGGAGCGATTAGGTGCAGAGGCATGGGAATATCCAACTATAAAAATTCAGGAACCTGAGGATTTAACTTTTCTGGACCAGGCAGTTGCCAACGCTGGTGCATATGATTGGATTATTTTTACCAGTGTGAATGGGGTAAAGGCATTTTTTAACCGCTTAAAGGCGCAGAGATTGGACATACGCAGTTTAAACAATGCCAAGATTTGTGCGATTGGCCCCAAAACGGCGGAAGCGCTGGAAGAACGAGGACTTTTGGTGGATGTTATGCCGGAGGTATTTCGTGCAGAAGCTGTGGTTGCTGCATTAGAGGGACGAATCCAAACAGGCGATAAGGTGTTACTGCCCCGTGCTGACTTGGCACGGCAGGTATTGGTAGACAGTTTGCAGCAGCTGGGCGCTCAGGTAGATGAAATTATAGCTTATCAGACAGTACTGGCGGATACCTCTGATACTGAGCTGCTGTTGGAAAAACTGCAGGCAGGGGAAATGCATATCGTTACCTTTACAAGCTCATCCACAGTGACGAATTTCTTACAGCTCGTAGGCGAACATCGTCAGCTGCTCAAAGGTGTGAAAATTGCCTGCATCGGTCCTATCACAGCAGAAACTGCGGAAAAAAACGGGCTGCATGTGGATATTTGCGCGCAGCAATACACCATTGACGGCTTGGTGGAGGCGATTGTAACATACGTGCAGGGTTAAAAAGCTGTTTAAGAATTGGGGATTCTGTATATATGTTATAGATAACAGAACTAAGTTTATTTGTAGAAAAGAGGCTATGCAATCATGTTTCCACAGACAAGAATGCGCAGGTTTAGAAGAAATGAAAATATCCGCAAGCTGGTACGGGAATCCCGTGTACACGCGGAGCAGTTGATTTATCCTATTTTTGTGGTAGCAGGAGAAGATCAAATCAATCCCGTAAATTCTATGCCGGGAATTTATCAGTATTCGTTGGATCATCTACTGGAAGAAGTAGAGCGGGCTGTTTCTGTAGGAATCAACAGTATTATTTTATTTGGAGTTCCTGCTGAAAAAGATGCAGTAGGCTCAGGCGCCTATGCGGAACAGGGAATTGTGCAGGAGGCAATCCGCAAAGTACGGGCTGCTTATCCTGACTTGGTGATTATTGCTGATTGTTGTTTATGTGAATACACCGACCATGGACATTGTGGGCTTGTGACGGCAGAGGGAGAAATTTTAAACGATGCGACATTGAATTTGCTGACCAAAACGGCACTATCTCAGGCCGCTGCCGGAGCAGATATTATTGCGCCTTCTGATATGATGGACGGTCGAGTAGGTGCCATTCGTGATGCGTTGGATGAAGCGGGATACACGCATGTAGCCGTGATGGCTTATTCTGCTAAATATGCATCGGCCTTTTATGGACCATTTCGCGATGCTGCCGGTTCCGCACCGCAATTTGGCGACCGTAAAACCTATCAGATGGACCCTGCATGCAGTGTGCGCCAAGCTATGGCAGAAACGGAGCTGGACGTGGAGGAAGGCGCCGATTACATCATTGTGAAGCCAGCGTTAGCTTATATGGACATCATGACACGTACCAGAGAAGCCTTTTATCAGCCGATTGTGGCCTATAATGTAAGCGGTGAATATGCCATGGTAAAAGCAGCTGCAGCAAATGGCTGGATTGATGAAAAACGCATCGTGATGGAAATTATGACCGGATTTGTACGCGCCGGTGCAGATATGATTTTGACCTATCACGCCATTGATGTGGCCAAATGGTTGCAGGAAAAATAATAAAAGTTCCGATTTGATTTTGTGTCTGGAGGTTTACTTTATGAAAAAGGCGCATTTCTATTGGGAATACTATTCCTGATACTTACATTTGCGGGCAGCATCTATGTGCTTGTCAATCATGGACAAGTGACTGCCGGATATGCAGTGATTCCCGGGCTATGGACTATGATATGTTTCGGGTATTGCCGAGATGGAAAGCGTAGGTAGACACTTGTATAAAAAGATAGTATATACTGGATGCATAAGAGCAAATTGGGAGTAAAAAAGAGAGGAGCATTGATCAAAATGGATTTCAATAAATCACAGCAATTATTCAAGGAAGCTGTAGAGCTGATTCCCGGCGGTGTGAACAGCCCTGTACGGGCATTCAAAGCAGTGGGAGACTTCCCTGTATTTATTGATAAAGGAGAAGGCTCGAAATTGTACGACGTAGATGGCAACGAATATATTGACTATATTTGTTCTTGGGGACCTCTGCTGTTGGGCCATCAGCCGGAAACAATCACGAAGGCGGTACAGGAGGCACTGTTAAAGGGCAGTACCTATGGTGCACCGACTGCGCTGGAAGTGGAAATCGCTAAGATGATTGTGGATGCGGTACCGTCGATAGAAATGGTACGTATGGTAAACTCTGGTACGGAAGCTACCATGAGTGCCATTCGTCTAGCTCGTGGATATACAAAACGCAATAAATTGATTAAATTTGAAGGCTGCTATCATGGTCATGCAGACTATCTGCTTATCAAAGCGGGATCTGGCGCATTGACCTTTGGTGTGCCGTCCAGTCCTGGCGTGCCTGAATCCATTGCTTCAGAAACTTTGACGGCAAGCTATAATGATTTGGATAGTGTGAAACGTTTATTTACCCAATATCCAGATCAGATTGCTGCAGTGATTGTGGAGCCAATTGCTGGCAATATGGGATTAGTGCCTCCGGCAGAAGGATTTTTGCAGGGGCTGCGGGAAATCACAAAAGAGTACGGAGCATTACTTATTTTTGACGAAGTGATCAGTGGATTCCGTGCATCTTACGGTGGTGCACAGAAAGTGTTTAACATTATGCCGGATTTGACCTGTCTGGGAAAAATTATCGGCGGAGGTCTGCCGGTAGGTGCTTATGGCGGTCGCAAGGAGATCATGGAACAGGTGGCCCCAGTGGGACCAGTATATCAGGCTGGTACCTTATCGGGCAATCCGCTTGCCATGGCGGCTGGTATTGCGATGTTAAAAGAACTGGGCAAGCCAGGTGTTTATGAAACAGTAGAAACAAAAGCGAAAACTTTGGCTAAGGGCTTACAGGAAGCTGCTGATAAAGCTGGTGTCAAAGTCGCCATCAATCAGAGCGCTTCTCTGCTCACAGTATTCTTTACTGAGGATGTAGTATGCAGCTACACTGCTGCAATGGGCTCCGATACGGCTAAATTTAAAGTATTCTTTCAGTCTATGCTGAATCAGGGAATCTATCTGCCGCCATCCCAGTTTGAATGCTGGTTTGTTTCCTTGGCACACAGCGACGAAGATATTCAGAAAACAATCGCTGCGGCAAAAAATGCTTTTGCTGCTGTAGCTACAATGTAATAAACTGGAGAATGTCTCAGGCGGCGAAATATTTTGTTGAACCGCCGAGTTCATTCTGCTATCATACTGTGTACAACTCTTTGTATATAGTAGAAAAGAGGTGTAAGACTGTGCAGGAAGAACAGGCATATTACTTGAATCAGATTTGCAGCGAAAATGCATTGTATGCCCAACAGAACGGGAAAAGCAAAAAATGTCTTATTCATACTTTTGGCTGTCAGATGAATGAACGGGACTCAGAGATTCTTTTTGGTTTTCTGACGCAGATGGGGTATGAAAAAACAGAAAAAGAGTCTGAAGCAGATTTTATTTTGTTAAATACCTGTTGCATTCGTGAAAAAGCAGAAAGTAAAGTGCTCAGTCAATTGGGCGAATTGAAAAAATTGAAACAAAATAATCCTGACTTATTGATTGGTGTCTGCGGATGTATGGTACAGCAAAAAGGTATGGCTGATACGATTCGTAGTTCAGCTCCCCATGTGGATCTTATTTTTGGTACCCATAATCTGCATAATTTGCCTGTGTATGTGTACAATCTATACCGGGGAAAAGGCAGACAAATTACAGTACTGGAGCAAGAGGAAGCCATTCAGGAAGGAATGCCTGCTTATCGGGAATATCCTTTCAAAGCCTTAGTAAATATCGTCTATGGCTGTAATAACTTTTGCACCTATTGTATTGTACCTTATGTGCGGGGCAGAGAACGCAGCCGCAAGCAGGCAGATATTGTGCAGGAAGTAAAACAACTGGTCAAAGAAGGGGTTATCGAAGTAACGTTATTGGGGCAGAATGTGAATAGTTATGGATTGGATTTACATGACGGCACCACTTTTGCCGGATTACTGCGGGAATTGGATAAAATTGAGGGTCTGCGCCGAATTCGTTACATGACGTCTCATCCTAAAGATTTAACAGAAGAACTTGTGCAAACGATTGCTGCGAGCAGCAAAATTTGCAACCACTTTCATCTGCCGGTACAATCAGGTAGCAGCCGTATTCTTAAGTTGATGAACCGTCGCTATACAAAAGAGGATTATCTTCGTCTAGTGGCGCTTATTCGCCGTTATATGCCCGATGCAGCCATTACGACAGATATTATAGTGGGCTTTCCCGGAGAAACGGAAGCTGATTTTCTGGAAACAATTGATCTGGTCAAGCAGGTACAATTCGACAGTGCCTTTACGTTTATTTATTCTAGGCGTACAGGTACGCCAGCAGCAATCATGGAAGATCCTATTTCATTAGAAGAAAAGAAAGAGCGCTTACAACGCTTAAACGATGTGCTGGGAGAAATAGGCCGTCACATCAATGATGGATTAGAAGACAAAGTTGTGGAAGTGTTGGTGGAAGGTCCAAGCAAAACCAATACTGAGATGCTTAGCGGCCGCACCAGCACCAATAAAACCGTTATTTTTGCAGGAGACTCTTCCTTGATTGGGCGAATTGTGAAAGTTACAATCACAGAAGCGCAAACATGGATTTTAAAGGGTGCTTTGGCAGAATAAATATATTTAGGGAAATTTAATTTAACACGGAGGTGCTACTGTGGATATTTTCACAAAAGCAAAAGAACTGGCTGATGCCATTGCCGGTTCTGCAGAACTGGCTTCTTTAAAAGAAGCGGAAATGAAAATGATGATGGATTCCGAAGCAAGAAGTATTGTAGAGGAATACCAGGGGATTCAGTCTGACGCCATGAGCAAAGGCTTGAGCTTTGAAGACTTGTCCGAAGAAGAAAAGAAACACGTAGAAGATTTGGAAGCAAAGATGAATGAAAATGCAAATATCAGTGCATTTTTAGGTGCAAATCAGGCGTTTGAACAGATTTTACGCTCTGTAAACATGATCATCGGTGCTGCAATCAACGGTGGAAACCAAGGGAGCTGCAGTAGCTGTGGTTCTCACGGTGCTGATGGTAGCTGCAACTGCAGTGGTAGCTGCGGCAGCTGCTAAGCATTCTATATGACAAATTGTAGAGTATAATTACTTCTATAATGCCCAAAGGGCAGAAGAACATGGTAAATGTGTTCTTCTGCCCTTTTGTGTTTGAAAGAGTTTATACAGGTTTTTAATTGTAATTTAAAAGTGTGCTCTTGTTTTTATGTGCTTTTTTCAATGTAAGAAAATGGCTAAGGATAAGGTATAATAAGTTGCGCAAATTCAAAAAACAAAAAAAGAGAGACATAGATTGCAGACTCAGGTAGAATGAAGTCACCACACAACATTCCGAAAGGAGAAAGCAAACTATGTCTGAGAAAATTGTACAACTAAATGAGGAAGTAATCAAGGATCAACTGAAAGAACTGGTTCGCGGCAGCGTGGAAGAAACGTTGAATGAACTGCTGGAGCAAGAGGCCGAACAACTGACGCAGGCAGCCCGCTATGAGCGCAATGAAGCACGGCAGGGCTACCGCAGCGGTCATTATGACCGAAACCTGACCACCACATCGGGAAATGTTACGCTCCACGTGCCAAGGCTCAAGGGTGTTTCCTTTGAAACGGCCATCATTGAGCGGTATCGCCGCAGAGAGAGCAGTGTAGAAGAAGCCCTTATTGAAATGTACCCCCTAAAGCCAAATACCAGCGCTGCACTGTTCATTTCTATCGTAATGTGTTCTCTGTGTTGTTCCACGTTCTAAGGTAAAGCTGGTAGCTAAGATGCTCAAGGCAATCCAT
>CAJUDO010000041.1:0-1441 GCA_910585405.1 uncultured Peptococcaceae bacterium
AGCTTTAAGCTTTCCGGAACCCCCAGCCTAGCTGGGGGTTTTCTTCATACAAAAAACGGCGGCTTTTTTGATTTCTCAAAAGCCACCGTATAAAAAGAATCGTGCAGAAATCACTCTACTGTTTCTGTAGCCAGTGCCAGAGTATCCAACATCGCCTCCATATTGCTGCCCCAGCCCTCCTCATAATCGGAAGGCATACTGAGCTGTACCACCATGCAGCCTCCCCGATAGGCCGTTACATAACAGGTATTGATTACATCAGTGCCATGCGCGGTAAAGACCTGCCACTGACGGGCTGGTTCCTCTGGGAAGCACTTGATTTCACCGGTAGCAGTCCAGGCACCAGCCCCGCCCCGCGGCGCATAACGGCTGTCCGAATCTAAAGAGGCCAACCACTGCTCGACAGTACAATCAGGCTCATAGCCGATTTGCATATAAGTCCCCCATGCAGTGCCAACAGCTTGCTGCAATACATAGCGGTCACAAAACGCTCCATTTTGCTGCATACCGCCGTATTGACCGCTGAAACTAATGGGATCAGTAAACAGAACATAATAACCCGATAATCGATTCATGCCCAATGTCAGGACATCCTCCTCGCCTTCCTTCCAAACTGAAACCTGCCGTCGTACAGTGTCCGCCAACTGTAAATCAGCGGCAGTCCAATAGCGAAAACTTTCCAGATAGCCGTATTGATAATTGAGTTTCATCGTATACCAGGTGTCATCGGCCATGGTGCCGCAGGTGAAATAGCCGGAAGGCGATTCTCCTTGCCCAGTTTGCTGTACGTTTCGCTCCATAATTTCCCGCGTATCGCCACTGTCAATCAATTTTCTGGCAACCTTCCGCAAATAGGCCTCGCGCTGCTCCGCGCTTTTTCCCAGCTCGGAAAACTCTGCCGCTGTCAGCACATCTTCCTTGCGCTGATAGTAATAGCTCATAATACGGTAGTCTGTCTCCGATACTGTAATGGACAATGCCCTTTCCGGTCGATGTAATTTCCCATCATCGTCAGTCCAGCCAATCACAACGTGATCCGCTTCCTCATCTATTTCTGTGTAGGGTTCCTCCATCCACAAATAGGTTACCATGTCATTATTTTCGTCTTCCCGTACTTCATATACCGCCGGCTCCTGTATCGCATTTTCCGGCAAAAACTCTGCAATCTGCTTATAGGCGTCCATCCCATCATGCACCTTCCCGATTTGCAGACATCCGCTGGCTGCCACCGCCAAAAGCACCACAATTGCCATCATCAGCACACCCTTGCCGTATTTCTGCGGATACAGAATGGCGGCAAACCGTTTTTTGCTGCTCTGTGCCTGTTTGCTCAGATACGTGGACAAGGCAACGCCTCTTTGGCTTGCCATAGCGTTTAAGATGGTCATGCTGTAAGCCTTGCGGTACTCTATATCCTGACCGCGCACCACCTGTTCATCGC
>CAJUDO010000041.1:1541-21812 GCA_910585405.1 uncultured Peptococcaceae bacterium
AAACCTGCTCCACATCCCGACCGGCCTGCCCTACCATCAGCCACACCAACGGATTAAACCAGTGAACGGCGTTAGCCATCAACAACACCAGCTTATACCACAAATCATGCAGCTTGTGATGCATCAATTCGTGACGCAGAATCAACGCCAATTCCTGTTCCCCGTAAAAGCGCTGCGGCAATAAAATCACAGGCTTTGCGAAGCCCAGCAGCATAGGTCCCTGCACCGCTGCGCTGACTGCCACAGCAGGCATCTTCCTCAACTGCAACCCATCGGCAGCCTGCCGCAGCAGTTCCTCGCTATCCTCCAAAGGCTGGGCCACTGTCAACGCCTTGCGGCGGAAGAACCCATACTGCGCGCCATACCAGAGCAAAAAACAAACCATGCCCCCAAGCCACACTGCAAAGAGCAGTACACCGCGGGAAATGGGCTGTGACATCGGCTTTCCTGTTACCGTAGGAGAATCCATTCTCTCTGCCGGATTTTCCCGATAGTTTGAACTTTGTCCTATTGCTCCTTGCGCAGCAGTCACAACCGGTGCCATCATATTTTTATCGCCGCTGGCAGAAGTTTGCGCACTCTGCCATACCGGCACCGCCTGCAAATCCATACCCAGCTGCACCGCTGTCTGCGGCAGCTCCTGTGAGAAAGGGATTACCAACCGCACCGCAATCACCAACCAGATGATTTTGCGCCAGCTGGCGCTGTAGCGTTTCTGCCATAATGGCACCAACAACAGCAGCACACCAATCACCGCCGCCATGCTCAGGCTGATTTGTAATATTCTCTCTACAAAAGCTGTCATTGCTCCACCCCCTTGCTATTTTTCCAGCAGCGCATCGGTTACTTGCCACTGACTGTCAATTTGCTCTAATGTCATCGTCAGATAGTCGTTGGATTGCGTCTCATTGGGCAATTCAATCTGCAAATCGTATCCACTCATTCCTGTAAAATCCTTAGACTTTTTGTCGCATTCATTGAGCAGATAGGAAACGGTTGTATTGTAATCGTAACTGGCAAAGTCCAGGCCATTCACAGTTCCAAAGAAATCCATCATAGCCTGTTGTTTTTCAGTATAGCCTTGGGCAAAATGAGCCGCTGCCCATAGCATTTGCCAGCGTTCCTCTTCCTGCTGCCAATCCAACGGCATTTCTGCACGATAAGAACGATTGTCCACACTATGCACCGGATACGCTGCCGCTTGCTCCAAATCCAGCGTGCCATCTTCCAAAATCGGTGCGCTAAGCTCAAAGCTGTACAGGCTATTGTAATTAAGATTCAAATATTTCCAGACAAACTGATGTCCTTCTGGATCATGTTCTATCAACTCATCCAATTGGGCCCACTGTTGTTTCGTAAGCTGAGGCCGCCAGGAAATCATATAGCTATCCATTTTCACCGTATATAAATCGCCTTGCCTGGATTGGGTTCCCAGTTGTTGATAAAACTGCCCGACACGCTCCAAGTTAAAGGCATTCTCCATCTGCTGATGGACCTGACCCGACAGCCAATTTTGCATCTGCGACAACTGTTCTGGATTGTCATAAGATTTCCGCAAATGATTCAGATAACGATATTGAGTGTTAATTGTGATCTCATAACGGTAATTGTCTGCTGTGATTTCACTGAGATATCGTTTGGTAATACCACTCTCATCTATACCATATTCCTGCCATTGTAGCTCTTTGCCATCTGGAATAATGGCTTTGGCAATTTGCTTTACATAGTCCATGCATTCATCTTCTTTTCCATACAACGGTACTTCTGGCCAAACAAGCTCTGTTTCATCACAATTGTAATATACATTATAAATTTTACCAGTGTTTGTAGCACACACATTTAACTGCCGTTTCGGCGGAATATATTCTTCCGTTTTCTGCCCATTTTCATTCAAGAGATAACTCACCGTTGTTTCGCTTTTGCCCTCTGACCAGTCGTAAGTATAGGTTTTTTCATCAAGCGCCATGCCATAGCTTTCAATGATTTCCTCCACCGTATAATTTTCGGGCTGCGCAATAGCTCCTTCCGGCAGCCAGGGCGCTACCTTTTCATATAAGGCCAATCCGACATCCACCGGTTCCTTCACACCCACCTGCAGGCATCCGCTGGCTACTACCGCCAAAAGCACCACCATCGCCATGGTCAGCACGCCCTTGCCGTATTTCTGGGGATACAGAATGGCAGCAAACCTCTTTTTGCCGCTCTGCGCCTGTTTGCTCAGATACGTGGACAGGGCAACACCTCTTTGGCTGGCCATAGCATTTAAGATGGTCATGCTGTAGGCCTTGCGGTACTCTAGATCCTGACCGCGCACCACCTGTTCATCGCAAACCTGCTCCACATCCCGACCGGCCTGCCCTACCATCAGCCACACCAACGGATTGAACCAGTGAACAGCGTTGGCTACCAGCAATACCAACTTATACCACAAATCATGCAGCTTGTGATGCATCAATTCGTGACGCAAAATCAGCAGCAATTCCTGTTCCCCGTAAAAACGCTGCGGCAATAGCACCACCGGCTTTGTAAAGCTCAGCAGCATAGGCCCCTGCACCGCCGCGCTGACTGCCACAACAGGCATCTTCCTCAATTGCAATCCATCGGCGGCCTGCTGCAGTAATTCCTCACTATCCTCCAAAGGCTGGGCCACTGCCAGAACCTTGCGGCGGAAGAACCCATACTGCGCGCCATGCCAGAGCAGAAAGCAAATCATGCCCCCAAGCCACACTGCAAAGAACAGTACACCGCGGGAAATGGGCTGTGACATCGGCTTTCCTGTTATCGCAGGAAAATCCTTTTCTTCTAACGGATTTCCCTGATACCCTGAAACTCGCCCCATCTCTCCTGCTGCGCTGGGCACCATTGGCTCCAGCATGACTTTATCGCCGCTAGCAGACATTTGCGCGCTCTGCCATGTCGGCGCCGCCTGCAGATCCATCCCCAGCTGCACCGCTGTCTGGGGCAGCTCCGGTGAAAAAGGTATCACCAACCGCATCGCGATCACCAGCCAGATGATTTTCCTCCAACGGGCACTGTAGTGCTTCTGCCACAATGGTACCAACAGCAGCAATACACCAATCACCACCGCCATACTCAGGCTGATTTGTAATATTCTCTCTATCAAAGTTGTCATTGCTCAGCCTCCTCAATAAACCGCTTCAATTCTTCTAAATCGGCTTTGGATACCTTTTGACCATCATACAGTGAAGCCACCAGACTGGTCAGTGAATTGTGATGCAGCTTGCGCAGCAAGGTACTGCTGGCCTCCTGCACATAGTCCTCCCGCGGAATCAGCACCGAATAAACATTGTGCCGCCCTTCCTTATCGCAGCGTAAAAAGCCTCTGCCGCACAATCGCGTCAGCAAGTTGAGCAGCGTAGGTTTGGTCCAATCCTTCTCCAACCGTTCCATAATATAATCAGAGGTCACCGGTCCCTTGGCGTCCCAAACCACCAGCATAATTTCCAACTCTGCCTCTGGTAATTTTTTTTTTGCTTTCATATTCTCACCACTCCTGTTTCACATTTATATCTCGACAATTGTCTAACTTAAGTTATTTATATTTTGACATTTGTCTAACAATATGTCAAGTACTATTTCATTTTTAGCAAATAAATTTTTCAGCCCAGATTTCCAACCGTCTGGCTGCACAAAAAAATAGCAGACGGAAACAAATTTTCTGTCCCGCTGCTATTAGCTTTCAATTTTATGCTTTACATTCCTCTTGCTGCAAATAAGCTCGCACTTCCAGCAGATTGCTGCATACAACGCAGCTCAACTGCTCCATCTCCGCCGTTACCGGCAACAAATCAGGCACCATAATAGGTCGCATACCAGCTCGACTGGCGGAACGAATTCCGTTGTACGAATCCTCAATGGCATAAGCCTCTGCCGGTACAACATTCATTTTCTCACAGGCCATCAGATAAATGTCCGGCTCCGGCTTGCTGCGTTTCAGGTTTTCACCACTGACAATCACATCAAAATAATCGATGAGCTGTGCCTGCCGCAAACCATTCAGAATATATTGCAGCGTACTGGATGAGGCCAGCCCAATGGCATAACCGTTTTGCTTCAGATACTCCATCAATTCCCGCACACCCGGCTTGACGGGCAATCCGTGCTGAGCAGTATAGCTGCGAAAAAATTCTCTGGTATACCGGCGAAACTCCTCATAGGAAAATTGGGTGCCAAACTGTGTCTGCAATAAATTCTCCGAGAAAATATGGTTGGTGCCCACACACTGCAAAAATAACTGGTCGATTTCACCCAATTGCATCTTCCCCGCCGCATACCGCCAGCCCTGCTGTACCACCTGCTCCGAAGCGAAAATGACACCATCCAAGTCGAAAATTACTGTTTTTCCCATTCTTACGCCACCCTTTCCCATTCTTTTGCTCTATTATAGAGCGTCCAACGCAAAAGTCAAGGGCAGGTTGCATTTGTTGTTGATACTATAATTTACACAGACACAACTTTTTTGCCGTTCCAGGTTTATATTCCATAAAAGTCCAAAAACTGTTTTGCTTCTAACGTTTTGGGATGATACAGTGCGATGTTCGCTTCCCCTGCCTCTAATAATTTTCCTTTATAAAAAAATAATACATTATCGGCAATTCGCCGTGCCTGCTGGAGGGAGTGAGTTACCAAAATCAGCGCACAGCCTGTTTCCTGCGTGTATGTCTGAATCAGTTGTTCGGCAAAAGAGCTGCTTTCTATATCCATAGCCGCAGTCGGTTCGTCCAGGATTGTAAGGTCAAAGGATTTCATCATAAGCCGAGCCAACGCCATGCGCGCTGTCTCACCGCCTGATAATTGATTGGCCCGTTTGTCCGCTAAATGTTCCAACCGCATAGATTTCATCAAGCTTTCTGCTTTTTTCCCATCCCGACCGCCGAGCATAATATTCTCTTTGAGGCTCATCCGAAAAGCGTAGTTTTTTTGCGGCATATACCCTACCGAAATACCTGACTCTAATAAAGGAGTCGGCAAATCAGCCGAGATAATTCCTGCCAATGCTTTTGCAAAGGTGGATTTGCCGCTGCCGTTGGCGCCAATCACACAGTATATCTTTCCGTGCTCTAACTCTATACCTGGAAAGTCCAGCACCTGTCGGCCTTCATAGTTTTTGGTAAAAGCTGCGATTTTCAACGGCTCAACCTCCTTTGCAGCAGGGATATCGTCACATTTACAATAAAGGATACTGTCAGCAGAATGATCCCAAGGGCAATCCCCAAGGAAAAATTCCCCCGATTGGTATACTGCATGATAGCAGTTGTCATTACATTGGTTTTCCAGGCAATGGCGCCGCCTACCATTGATACCGCGCCAACCTCAGCAATGGCACGGGAAAAAGCCAACAGATACGCTGAAAATACTTGATAAATGCACTCATTCGTCAGTAACTGAAACGTTTTGAAATTGCCCAAGCCTAAGCCTTTGGCCGTTTCCCGAATCACAGGCGCAATACCGGAAATATAACTCTCCAAACTGCTCACTACAATGGGCGTAATCAATACGACCTGGGCCATAACCATGATATCCACTGTGAACAGCAGCTTATACTGGCGAAAGGGACCTACACCAGAAAACAGCATATAAAAAATCAGACCGCAAACCACCGGTGGCAATCCCATCAGAGTACGGTTAACCACAAGAAGCACCCCTCTCCCCTTAAATTTGCAAGAGCCTAATAGAATTCCCAGCGGCAAACCAATCAGCAGTGCCAATATAGAGCTGGCCAAACTCATCCGAGCAGTGACCGAAAGAATATTACATAACTCCGCGTCTGCAGACAATATCAGAAACAACGCTTTTTCTAAGGCTGTGTGCACATTCTCACCTCATCGAATTAAATTCCCGTGGAAGAACTCTCCCACGGGAATTTAATGGATATTGTTTTACAAAAATTTACTTAATCAATTTGACCGTTGTTGGCAACAAAAGTCAAGAATGTAGCTTTATCAGTCAGGATATAACCATGCATCTGTTCAGCCATCACCAAACATGCGCCCATACCGGCATTGGCAGAAGTATACCAATCTGTATAGTCGGCAAAAGATTCTGCATCTTCGGTAATTCCCAATTCTTCAGGCCAGAGAGACAACTCTTTGCTATGTGTACCGGAACCGTCCCCACGGGAAATAAACGGATATTTCCCATCTGCAATCGCAGCAAAGGCATCTTTTACACTGTCACAGTCTGCAGCGCCGGCTGGGTCTTCAGATGGTCCGCATAGCACAAAATAATTGTAGATGAAGGAATTTCTTTCGGAATCCAGACCATCAACGACACGGGCAAACCCTTCCTCAACAAACGCTTCTTCCTGTGCTTTGGCATGAACAAGAATCACATCAGCGTTGCCATATTTCGCGGCAGCAATGGCTTTCCCTGTCCCGGCGGATTGTACTTCAACTGTATAACCGTATTCCTGTTCAAATACTGGCAATAAGTTATCCAACAAACCGGAATCTTTCACAGAGGTTGTGGTAGACAAACGAATGGTTTTCGTGTCCTCTGTAGCGGCAGCCACTTCGCCGTCATATACAGGCGCGTCTTCTTTTACATAAAACAGATGCTCGCCATAATCAGCCATACCATATTCACCGGCCAAATCCAAGGCTTCCTGTGTCAGCAGCCAGTGAACCAGCGCGTCTGCACCGGCAGTGTTCACAGCAACGTCACTGATTGCGTTTCCGTCAGCGTCTGTAAATGGCGCTTCTGGATTCACAGCAATTACAGTGTAGGTGTTCAACATACTTTCATCTGCTTCGTACAAAATTTTGGTGTCTACCGCAGCAGCTTGCCCATCAGATTCAGCAGGTTTTGAACTTGTACAACCAGCAATCACCCCCAACATCATGACCAGAGCCAACAGCGCAACAATTTTTTTCTTCATGAATTTCCCCTCCATAGGATTTTTTAGAAAATAAAAATGACCAGCCTATTTCAAACAAAAAGGCACAACAAACTGTGCTTAAATGTTTTTAGAAAAGAGGCTCGTCCACCGCTTTACAAAATAATTTAAACAAAACTGAAATGCCTAAGTTTTCCAGGCCGTCATTATATGCTACTACTATAACATGGTTAATCTGATTTTTCAATAGTTTTTCAAAAATTTCCCTTTTCTTTTCTGCTGAAATCCCGTATAGTATAGACAAGGAGGAGAGAGCATAATGATTGACGAAAACTGGGCTGTATCGTTGGAGCGGGCGCAGGAATTTTTTCTGTCCCAGCCTGACGTTACACAACAGAATGGAAATTTTTATTATAAATCCTGCTGTATTTCCTTGAAGGCGCAAAAGCCGTCGGCTCCTCCCTGGAATCTTCCTCGCATACAACTTCACATAACCGGTGAAGATGCTGATGTGCAGGATATCCACCGTCGTTTTTTTCTGCGCTTTTTATCGGCGGGAGGTTGACAAAATTCTACTAAATCAGGAGGCTAACTCATGAGTAAACCAATACCATCGATGGACGTATGGCTTAAAGAGGCCAAAGCACACGAAGACGCGCACAAAGTCGGTATGTATCTGAGCCATAACGGCGTCGTGCGCCAGAGCGCCAAAGCAATGGTGCGTCAAGGAGACCAAACTACCAAACCTGTTACCGGAATGCTTTTTTCCTACGATGCAGCGAAGGTCGAGGCAGTCATTGCCGATACCCGTCGGCTGGAAGGAATCTATTATGTCCGTGTCTGGCTGAACGAGGGCGAATTGCAGCTGGGAGAAGATATCATGTTTGTTCTCATTGGCGGCGATATTCGGCCGCGTGTCGTAGAGGCACTGCAATATTTGGTCGGACGTATAAAAAGTGAATGTGTCAAAGAAATTGAATTAAACTGAAACAAGCGCAAAAATTCTGGTGCAATGAGAATTTTTGCGCTTGTGCTTTTTATTTTTCTGGCAATGCACAATCCGCACTGCCTTCGCCATGAAGCATATCCAAACCATGAAGAATGGGCTCAATAACCGCCAATAGATTTTCCTGCGCCGCTTTTTTGCTGCCTGGCAGATTCACAATCAAACTGCGTTTGCGAATGCCGGCAACAGACCGAGACAAGCAGCCATGGGAAGTAATTTTCATACTTTCCGCCCGCATCACTTCCGGAATACCCGGAGTGGCCCGTTCAATCACGGCATTGGTGGCCTCCGGTGTAATATCTCTGGGAGAAAAGCCTGTGCCTCCGGTAGTGAGTACCAATGCAACTCCTAAATCATCTGCACATTTCACAAGTTCCCGCTTGATTTGCTCCGAATCATCAGGCACAAGAGCCGTATAACACACAAGAAAGCCTCTTTCTTCCAATAGAGCGCAAAGATTCGGCCCACTGGTATCGACCCGCTGGCCAAGATACCCTTTGTCACTGACTGTAATGACCGCTGCCGAATAGCTCATTTGCATTCCTCCCTCATATAATCTCCGTGCACACCGCCGCGTTTCTGCAATAATCGGATATCTGTAATTGTCATATCTTTCTGAACAGCTTTACACATATCGTAAATTGTCAATGCAGCAACACTGGCCGCTGTAAGCGCTTCCATTTCCACACCTGTTCTTCCGTCGCAGGATATTTTGGCAATGATTTCAACGGAATGCCGCGTCTCGTCCAGTTGCAGTTCCAAATCAATTCCATCCATCAGGATAGGATGGCACATCGGAATCAAGCTTGACGTTTGCTTCGCACCCATCACACCGGCAATTTGAGCCACTGTGAGGACATCTCCCTTTTTCATTCCGCCGGAACGAATCAACTGAAATGTTTTCTCATTCACCAACACTCGTCCGGCTGCCACTGCCACACGTTGTGATATAGGCTTTTCTCCCACATCGACCATCTTCGCTCTGCCTTTTTCATTAAAATGTGTGAAGTCCTCCATGATTATCCTCCAATCTGATTCATGTTTCTGCCTGCATGACTGCGCTTTTTAAAACTCATCTCGCCATGCCATTCCGGTTTTCGCTGGATTGCCTGTTCCATCACAGAGCGCATTCCGGTAAAGTCAAGGCCTTTGATGTTGTATTCCTCCGCAGAATGCAAACAAGGTTTGATTTTACCGTCCGCTGTCAGTCGAATCCGATTACAGCTTCCACAGAAATGCGCGTTTACCGGCCGAATCAGTCCAACTCGCCCCATAGCTCCCGGCAGTTGATATAGTTGCGCGACGCCGCCATCGGGCTCCACTGCTGCCAGCTCCGGCAACACTTCCAGCACCTTTTCACAGGGAAGAAATGCAGTTTCATCAAAATCCCCGCTATTATACATAGGCATCATTTCAATAAAACGTACATCCAGCGGATACTGTTTTGTCAGTTCCGCCAACGCAGCAATCTCCTCATCATTAAAACCGCCAATTAACACTGCATTAAGTTTGACCTTCTGATAGCCCGCTGACAAAGCTGCCTCTATTCCCGCCCATGCATCGTCCAGTGCTCCACCGCGTGTAATATAGGCATATTTTTTCCTATCCAACGTATCCAGACTTATATTTAACCGTGTAACGCCAGCCTCTCTCAAGGGCACCGCCAATGCAGGAAGCAAGATGCCGTTTGTTGTCATACAGACTTCACGAATCCCATTTACAGCCGCAATCCTGCGACAAATAGAAAGGATATTTCTTTTCACTAACGGTTCTCCTCCGGTTATGCGCAACTTGGTGATTCCCAAAGAAACGGCAGCTTCAACAGCCTGTACTAATTCGTCCTCACTAAGCATCTCTTTATGTTCTTTTTTGCAGATGCCTTCTACCGGCATACAATATCGGCAGCGAAGATTACATAATTCCGTGACCGAAATTCGCATATAATTTATATTACGTTTATACTGATCTAACATACTCCACTCCGTATATTCCGCCAGGCTCTTGCGCCCGCTGTTTTTCCTTCCTGGATAACGCCCTCTATCATACTATGAACTGCTTTACAATTACCACAAAGCTGGAGCCACTCCGGCACGCCTAACTCCTGTATCAGTGTCCGCTCTGGTGTGTAGCCTACCGCGATGAGCAGTGTCCTACAGGGAATAAAATCCTCTTTACCACTTTGAAGATTGTGGACAACCACGCCAGCCAGCTTCCTTTCCCCATACACACGGCTAACAGTAGAATTACAAAGAAGCGGAAGGGCATAGCGCTCCAAATGCAACTGATTTCTGGGCATTCCTCCGCATTTTTCTCTTTGTTCCACCAAAGCATTTATTTGGCAACCGCTGGCACTGAGTTGACCGGCCATAATTAATCCCAGATCTCCGCTGCCTAAAATAACTGCCGGTCCTTCTGGTACCCGATATTGTAGATTCATCATTTCCTGTACCTGGCCTGCTGTATAGACGCCTTCTGGTCTTGTGCCAGCAAGCTGCAATGCACCGGCCGGAATCTCCCGACAACCAGCGGCAAAAATCAGTTCCTGAAAACGCAGCCTCTGCAATCCCGTTTTTGCCCCGGACAACACAGCTACCTTGTTTTTTGAAATCGACAGCGCCGTCGTAGCACATTGCAGTTCCACTTGTTTTGGGAAGTCGCGCAGCAGTTGCTCGATATACTGAGGACCTGTCAAGCCCTGCCCGAATCCCTGATGGGCACACTGCAACAGCACCCCGCCCGGTTTGGCTTTACTGTCCACTAGCACAACTTGATGACAGCCTGATTCTGCCGCAGTTCTGGCTGCGGTCAGTCCCGCCGCACCGGCGCCGATGATTAAAAGCTCACAGTCCTTCATGCCCTGCCTCCTTTAGGAGCGCCTCAACTGCAAGACGGCATCGTCCCCCCTGGCACCGGCCCAAACCGGCTCCAACACGGCGTTTCACTCCATTTATATCCACAGCGCCACGGTCAATGGCTGCAAGCACCTCTGCCCGCGTTACATCCTCACAATGACAGATGATCTCACCATAATCAGGTGCTTGCGCAACCAGTGCGGCTCTTGCCTTATACTCTAACTGACGAGCCTGTTTAATTGCCATCCGTTTGGACACAAATCGCATATTTTTGTCAGCATGCAAATAATCAGCCGCTTTTCTTGCAAGATAAGCGCCTAATTGATCGGCACAGGTAAGTCCAGGCGTTTTTATCCCGATCAAACTGTAAAAACCAAGCGCAGGTTCCTCTATCACAAAGCTATTGATACTCCTGCCATCGGGCAAATATTGCCCATTTTTCTCTATCACATGCTGTGGATTCGGTCGTACAGCCGCAAAAGACCTAATCTGCAGCTTTAGATCTACGTCTGGCAGTATTTTCTGTGTCAATTTCTGCAAGGACTCCAGCTCATTTCGCTCCACAGCAGCATATTCTTCAGCGCAAGGACGCTTGGTGGGGCCCAATAACAAGCTGCCCTCTACAGTAGGCACTGCCGTCAGGCCCTTGCCTGATTCCTCCGGTTCATGAAAAATAATATGTTTCGGCCCAATTACACTTTTATCCAGCACCAGATAATCACCGGCGTCAGGAACAATACGCACACTGGGCGGAAACAACATTTCCTGTACCTGAGCTGCCTGCAGGCCTGCACAATTGCATAAAACTCGACATCTAACGCTTCCCTGCTCTGTCTCTATCACATAGCCACCAGCATATTTCTGAATCGCCAACACCCGATTGTGTAAACTTACAACACAGTCATTATAAATTGCATTCTCAAATGCAGCAATTCCAAACTGCCATGGATTTACAGTGCCTGTACTGGGCACATACAAGGCTGAATGTATCTCTTTTGTCAAGGCAGGTTCTAGCTCTAGCGCCTCCGCAGTAGACAATATTCTAAGCCCTGGCACTCCATTAAACTGTCCCTGTTCCAACTTTTTCTGTAATACAGCGTTTCCTTTCGGTCCACCACTCACCATGAGAGAGCCACAACGTTTGAATGGCACCTCAAGCTCCTGACACAACACTTCAAACTCCGCATTGGCCTGCACAGTCATACAAGCTTTTAAACTGTTGGGTTTATTGTCACAGCCCGAATATACAATGGCTGTATTAGAACGGGTAATACCAGTACAGACATCCTCAGCTGCCTCTATTAACAATACAGAAATATTCCATCGGCGCAGATTTCTGGCAGTAAAGCACCCCAACACACCGCCGCCGATTACCACCGCATCATAAAATTTCATTGCCCTATCTCAATCAGCTCGCCAGGACGGTCAAGAATGTAGCCGCCCATGGCTGTGATTTTTTCCTGGAAGTTTTTACTTTTCAAGGTAGCGAGCAATCGCTGCATCATAGGCGTTTCCCAAGCTTTGTCTGAAATCAATAACGCATATTCCTCAATGCAAATCGGTACGAAATCCAAATCATAGAGCTTGGCCGCCGAATATATCCCCATTCCTGCGTCTGCAGATCCGTTGGCAATCTGCGCCGCCACACTGGTATGCGTCAGTTCTTCCCGTTCATAACCATAAACATCTTTTGGCTCAACGCCCTGCTGCTTACAGAGATAATCGCTAAGAATCCGTGTACCGGAACCCTTTTGTCTGTTCACATAGCGCACACCCGGCTTGGTGATATCCGTAAATTTTTCAATACCCAGAGGATTTCCCTTCTGAAGCATCATCCCTTGCTGGCGACCTACACAACGCACCAGCTTCACGCCTCCCTTGGGAAAATATTTTTTTATAAAAGCGATATTATATTCTCCCGTTTCTGTGTCCAATAAATGACAGCCAGCAGCATGAGCCTCTCCCCTACGAATGGCCATGATGCCGCCCATAGAGCCCACATGCGCAGAACTCATGTATAGGCTGGCATCTTCTAAATGCATCAAATTGGCGATCTCATCCAACAATGGGTCATGACTGCCTATCATCACCAGCGTATTTTTCAGTTTTTCTACGCTGCTCAATAATTTCACTTCCACCAAACTGCTTGCTTCATAACCTTCTACACCCTGTGGGACCTCCAAAATGCCGTCTGCTTTTACCAAAGAAGACACTACACCGCTGCCACGGCTGAGCGGAGAGGCCATCAACTCATCCCCTACATAGCCCAAGCGTACCCGCACAAACTCCTGATATTTCAAACTAGAGACAACAGGTCTTGTCAGTTTTGCGGTCGCGGTCTGCACCCGCTCAGTTCCATGCTGTAACCAGCAGGCAATTAATGGTTTTAAAAGCTCCTCAATCACAATAATCCCGGATACCGGATACCCTGGCACACCTAAAATTGCCTTGGCACCCTGACAGCCTAAAATAGCAGGCTTGCCCGGCTTCATAGCAATACCGTGATATAAGACTTGCCCTACTTCCTCAATTACTTTCGCAGAAAAATCTTCTCGCCCAGCCGAAGAACCAGCATTCAAAATCACCATATCACAAGCGTCCACTGCCTGCTCCAGAGCTTGCTTGATCTGCTCAAACTGATCCGGCACAATGGGATAAATGATTGGGTCAGCGCCCCACTGTCTAAGCATTGCGGAAAAAATAGAGGAATTAAATTCCAAAATGTCACCCTGTTTAGGGTCTGTACAAGGCTGTACAATTTCATCACCGGTTGGAATAATTCCGACTACCGGCCTTTTTATCACTTCGATTTCCAGCACCCCGGCTGCAATCATCGCACCGATAGCCGCTGGCGTCACTTCAATGTGTGCGCCCAGAATCATCTCTCCTGCACACACATCCTCACCGATCTGACGGATATGCTGCCAGGGTACCGCAGCCTCATGGATTGTAATAGATTCATCTGGATTCTTCACCAGATCCTCCACCATAATCACCGCATCATATCCTTCCGGTATTGGGTCTCCGGTGTCCAACACAATAAACTGCTCCGGCTGCAAAATAACCGGCGTTGTCTCTGTAGCGCCAAAGCTGTCTTTGGCTACGATTGCGACGCCATCCATAGCACTGGCTGCATAATGCGGCGCACAAATATGCGCATAAACCGGCTGTGCTGTGATTCTGCCGCATGCCTGCTGTACGGCAACCATCTCTGTTTTTGCAGCAAACCCGTTTTGCAATAACAACTGTATATACTCCTCTTGTGCCTGTTTTAGCGGCACATTGGTTAAATATTCAAAAGCCATATCATTCAAACCCCTTATTTTCCTGAAATCGTCACTTGAATCTCCGCTCCCTGTGGCAGCCCTTCGCAATCTCGAGCTATACAGAAAAAGCCGTCTGTTCCCGCAAGCGCAGCAATCAAACCTGACTTGCCCCTCACCGGGTGCGCAATCAACTGACCGTCTGTCCGTTCCAGTTTCACACACTGATACTGTGCCCGTCCATGGTTGGCACTGACACTCTCGGCAAGCCTCGCCGTCACCGTATAGTTTTCCGTCTTGCATCCGCTAAGCCTGTCTAATAAAGGCAACACAAAAAGCTTTGTGATAAAATAAGCGGCCACTGGATGCCCCGGTAAACCCACCAACGGCTTCACACCCACTTTTCCCAAAATGGTAGGCTTCCCTGGTTTGATTGCAATTCCATGCAGCAATAACTCTCCCAGCGATTCTATAATTCTGCAGGCAGCATCTTTGACCCCTACACTGCTGCCGCCAGACAATAAGACTGCATCACATTCCGCCAATGCTGCTTTTACCGTTCTTGCTAGCAACACTTCGTCGTCCTGCACAATACCATAAAATCTCACATCGGCGCCAAACGCAGACAACATAGCGGACAGCATGGGACCATTCACATCTCGAATCTGTCCCGGACCTGGTTTCTCATCCGGCGGCACCAGTTCGTCGCCAGTAGACAAAATCCCCACAGTTAATTTTCGCACCACCGGCACCTGCACGCGCCCAATTGCAGCCAAAGCACCTATGTCCTGCACACGCAAAACACGGCCCTTTTTCAGAATCGTTTTGCCGGGAAACACATCGTCCCCTTTAAAAATCATATTCTGACCTGGAGCCGCAGCCTTTGAAACAGCAATCAAACCATCGCCGTAGTCCTCTATATATTCAACCATGACCACACTGTCAGCTCCCTGGGGAATCGCACCGCCTGTAGGCACCGCACAACAGCAGCCCTGCTGCAACTCCATCTTTGCTCCCTGTCCCATCAAAACCTCTCCGCGCAATTCCAGCACTGCCGGAATTGCATCCGTACAGCCAAAAGTATCTTCTGCCCGCACAGCATAGCCGTCCACCGTGGAACGATCAAAATCCGGCACATATTCTGCAGCAATCACATCGTCAGCTAATACTCTGCCTATCGCTGCTGATAGTTCTACATTCTCCACACGATCCGTTAACGGCACAAAGACTGTTTCTATCAATGCCAGCACTTCTTCCGGCGTCTTCACAGTTAACATTTTATACCTCCATAATAATTCGCCCTAAATCTCTATAATCATTACCGGAAAAACCAGCCAATTCCCGCCGAAATGCCGGCTGCTGCAACAATTCTATCAACTTTTGCACAGGTTCCCGTTCCAGCTCTGATTTTTTAAATACCAAATCAAACCGTTCTTCCATCAACGGAATAAAATCAATGCCGTCTATTTGACGGGAAACGCGCTCTGTACCAATGGCCAAATCCGCTTCTCCGTCAGCAATCGCCGCAGCTACCGTCAAATGTGACCGCATGATGCGCTCATAGCCTTTGAGCGCCTCCGCGGCAAATCCCAGCCGCTTCATTTGCAAATCCAGCAAAATTCTAGAACTGGAACCTACACGTCGATTTAAGATCGAAATATCTGTCCGTCCCAGGTCTTCCCAACCTTTAATCCCCTTCGGATTGCCCTTCTGCACATAAAAGCCCTGCATCCTGTAAGATATATTCAGCAATATCGCCGGAATACCTGGCATCAGTTTTTGCACAAAGCCTACATTGTATGTTTCCCCATCAAACAGATGACAAGCTGCCATGTCCACCTTATCCTGATACAGCGCCAACAGGCCCTCAAACCCTGACAAATAGGTACGACCTGAGCAGATCCCTTCCTGCTGCAAATAATTGGCGATAATATCCAACACCACATCTTGTCCAGATAATATCAAATCCGGCGCATGTTCTTCCGGCACCAGAAGTGTTGAATGGGTATCAATTCGCCGAATAGGCTGGGTAGAATTTTCATGACGAGAGCGCGCAATATAAGCATCCACATCATCTTGGGTAAACCGTACCTTCCGTCCCACTTTATATGAATGGATTTCACCTCTGCGAATCAATTCATAAATCGTAGATTTGCTCACATGCAGAATCTCTGCGACTTCTTGCGTCGACAGTGATTTATTCTGCGCCATAATCATCCCCTCTTTCACGCACAGCTATATTGACTATCATGATTTTTAAGCGTCATACGTTTTGAATTCATTATACACTGTTTGCACTCACGCCTACAAGGTCAAAAAAGTAGGATTAAATCCAGTTTCATATCATTTCGTATTATTTCGCACAAAATGTAATTTTGCAAATTGCCCTGTCAATAAATATGAACTGACCAGTTCATATCATTTCGTACAATTTCGCACGAAAATGAACTCGCAGCCTTGTTTCTCTCCACCTCCCTCTCTATAATAAAAATATAGTGAAATAACTATATTTAAGAACAATTTCTAATTCAATCAAAATAACCTGTTTTTTAAGACGGCAGGAAAATCCATTACTCTTAGCAACGTCTGGCAATGGTTACCTAAATGTATAGAAGGTATTAAGATACAGGTCATTCTATAGTATAAACGGCTTGTACCTTTTTTCTTCATTCATTTCTACTTAACAAAACAGAATAATCAATTTGGAGGTATTTTTATGGCAAACGCATACTATGAAAAAATCGCCAGAATCAATCTCACCACTGGCGAAATCAAAGTTGAAAAACTTGATCTTGATTTGGCACGCAAATTTATCGGTGGTCGCGGACTGGGCACAAAAATGCTTTATGATGAGGGCGTTGCTACCGTTGACCCACTCTCTCCAGAAAACAAACTGATTTATATCACCGGTCCTATGACTGGTGCAGCTGCACCATCCACAGGACGCTATATGGTGGTAACAAAATCCCCGCTCACTGGCATGATCGCCTGCTCTAACTCCGGCGGGATTTGGGGGGCAAAACTGAAATATGCCGGTTGGGACGCCATTATCGTTGAAGGTCAGGCTCCTGAATGGACTTACATCAGCATTGATGACGATAAAATCGAACTGCTGGATGCAAGAGAATATTTAGGTATGCTCAGTGAAGCTACCGACGTCACCTTAAAAGAAAAACATGGCTCTGATGCATCTGTTCTTAACATCGGTCCCGCTGG
The DNA here is from genome assembly GCA_910585405.1 of uncultured Peptococcaceae bacterium. Taxonomy (GTDB): domain Bacteria; phylum Bacillota; class Peptococcia; order Peptococcales; family Peptococcaceae; genus UBA7185. Next base: position 18,735 of record CAJUDO010000041.1, read on the forward strand.
TGAAAAACAGGTTTTGATGGCCGCTATCATGAACGATAAAGACCGCGCTGCTGGCCGTTCAGGTGTAGGCGCTGTTATGGGCTCCAAAAAATTAAAAGCGATTGTTGTAAAATGCAGCCGTAAAACATTAGACGTAATTGCTGATGAAGAAGCACTCAAAGAGGCAACGAAAAAAGCGCTAACTGTATTACGCGAAAACCCTGTTACCTCCTCCGGTTTACGTCAGCTTGGCACTGCCATCTTAGTAAATATCGTTAACAACGTTGGTTCTCTGCCTACAAAAAACTGGCAGGAATCCTATTATGAACAGGCGGAAGATATTTCCGGTGAAACCTTGGCAGAAAAATATCTGGTAAAAGCTGGCGCCTGCCATCGTTGCCCCATCGCTTGCGCCCGTGTGATTGATGTCAACGGTCGTGTAACCGGTGGTCCTGAATACGAACCACTGTGGGCTTACGGCGCAAACTGCGGCAATAATGATCTGAATATCATTGATGAATGTAACATGCTCTGCAATGAATACGGTCTGGATGCCATTTCCGTACCCTGCACCATCGCTGCCGCCATGGAACTTTATCAGCGCGGCGCCATCAAAGAAGAAGACTGCGCTGGCGTACCACTGGAATGGGGCAGCACCAAAGCTCTGGTAGAATGGACCAAACGTATCGGCAGTCCAGAAACCGAATTGGATTGGTTGATGAGTTCCGGCTCTGCCCGTCTGTGTGAACATTATGGAATGCCTGAAGTATCCATGAGCGTAAAGAAACAGGAAATGCCCGCTTACGATGCCCGTGGTATTCAGGGAATTGGAATTACTTACGCAACCTCCAACCGCGGCGGTTGCCATGTTCGCGGCTATATGATCTCTCCAGAAGTTTTAGGGCTGCCGCAGCAGTTAGACCGTACTGTCCCTGACGACAAAGCAGCTTGGGCTAAAACCTTCCAGGATTTAACCGCTGTCATTGATTCCATGGGACACTGCCTGTTTACATCCTTCGCTATGGGCGCGCAGGAATACACAGATTTGCTCAATGCAGCCACCGGTACCCATTACACCGCTGAAGAAGTATTAGAAATCGGCGACCGCATCTACAATATTGAGCGTATGTTTAATAAGGCAGCTGGTATGAAACCGGAAGACGACCGCTTACCAAAACGTTTATTGCAGGAACCTATCGTGAACGGTCCATCCAAAGGCATGGTTTCCCAGTTGCCATTGACCTTACCGCAATACTACGAAGCGCGGGGCTGGGTCGATGCATTCCCAATGGATGAAACTTTGAAAAAACTTGGTCTTGACGAATGTATTGGTAAATAAGTATACTGAAAAAGGGTGGAGATTGTTTCCACCCTTTTTTGTCACAATTCTTTTATATCAACAGAGGTGAGTCACTATGATTGAAGTTCGCTTGTTCGCTACTCTGCGCCAGGGACGGGAAAAGATTATCATGCTGGAAAGCGAACCCGTTTCCACTGTCAGCGATATCCTGCGCAAACTGGATATTCCCGCAGAAGAAGTTTCCATCTTGTTGGTAAATGGTTTTCACAAAAAAACAGAAACACCTGTCCAAGACGGAGACATTGTAGCGTTATTTCCTCCGGTGGGAGGTGGCTGATGTGGAAAATCGTTATCTCAGAAACATCCCGGCTTTATCTGAACAGGAATGTCTGCTGCTGCAGAACAAACGGGTAGCGGTAGTAGGGTGCGGCGGAATCGGTGGTTATCTAATTGAATTGCTAAGCCGTCTCGGCGTCGGCTACATAAAGGCCATCGACCCTGATGTATTTGACGAGAGCAACCTCAACCGACAGCTGCTACTGGAACAGTCTCTGATTGGTTATCCCAAGGCCAAGGCAGCCCAAGAACGCGTACAGCGTATCAATCCCCATATAAAAGTTGAGCCGATTATTGCTGCCCTAGATGCCAATAACGCATCTACACTGATAGCTGACTGTGATTTGGCTCTGGACGGTTTGGACAGTATTCCTGCACGGCGCATTTTGGCCGCAGCTTGTACAGAAACCCATATTCCTTATGTTTATGGTGCAATTTCCGGTTGGGTTGCACAAGCTGCTGTCTCCATGCCCGGCGATAATTTTTTGGATGCGCTTTATCCACCGGATGTCACCATCCGCGATAAAAGTGTGCTAAGCTTTACACCTGCATTCTGCGCTTCTATGCAAGTCGCCTTAGGTGTGAAATTGCTGACAGGTCGCCCTATAAAATCAGGTGTCTTATACTATTGCGACCTGCTCAATCAGGAATTTGAAACCATCCCGCTAACAGTCTAAAAAATTTTTCAGCATCTTCTTTCACAGTAATTAGGGCAATATAGCTATAAGCATATCAAAGCACTTGAGCAGTTACCACAGCCTATAAAAAAACTGCTTCTTTAAATAAGTAAAGGAGCAGTTTTTTACTTTCCGGCAATACTAAATTTATTGATGCTACAAAAACCCTTTTTTTTCAGGAATAAATATTTGACAGATAAAGTTTAATCAATAACTCCATCAAAAATATCCTCTTTTGCTAAAAAAGAGGATATTTGTATGTACAAAAGCCAATCTTTTGCATAAACAGATACTATTTTATCGTTAACACCGTATAGCCAGCTTTTTGCACGGCACGAATCAAATCTACTTCGCTGACAGCACTACTGCATTCTACGGTAGCAGTTTTGGCGGCAGCATTTACACGGGCTGTCACACCATCCAATGCATTGAGCGCTGTTTCGACACGGGTTGTGCAATGAGGACAGGTCATGCCGCCAATCTGAATGGTTTTAGTCATAAAAATCAACTCCTTTTGTGTTTGTTTGCACTAAAACTGAATTCTGTATCTTATCCCAATCTTTTTCTTTATTATAATGATTTTATCCATCTTCCACAACAAAAACTGCACAAGTATACAGAGAAGTTTTTCTTAGAGGTCTTTCCAATTTGGCAATCTTCATGTACAATAAAGATTATGACATCACCAATAGGAGGAAAATACCGTGACTTATACGACACAAATGGATGCTGCCCGCAAAGGCATCATAACTTCAGAAATGGAAATTGTGGCAGCAAAAGAGGATA
>CAJUDO010000042.1 GCA_910585405.1 uncultured Peptococcaceae bacterium
TTTCTGTTTTTGCTGGCGGCGCCTAGGCTCCTTTGTATTTCACGTGAAACATTTGAAAAATTCATCATGAGAATAGAATAATCCCACCTGCTCCCTTTGATACGCAAACAAAACAGGCGGGATTGTACAAAAATCTGTGCCAGACGAAATTAAATATACTTTGCTCTTACTTCATTCCTCTTCAACTTCGCAAAAAGCTAGAAGCGGAAATGGTCCACATCGTTCATCTTCTATGCTTCCCTGCAGATATTCTGTCCAAACACGCACAAACAGACCAGTTTCACAATTCTTTAGTCGCTCTGCAATTTCTCCCTTATTCCATATTGTATTTTCTGTGATCACAAATTTTATCTTTAAAGGCTCACCCTCCATTGTAAGATTATAAGACTCCATTACAAACTGCAGCCCTGCCGGTGTCTGTTCATACTCTGTAATCGTTCCCATATAAAAAACTATACCTTTCTTGCTACAGCTCTGTTAAATATTTTAGTGTTCACATATGCATCCCATTTTGTGGACTCGTTATCCAACAGATAATCATCAATTCCATAGTAGTATAGGATATATCCTTCTTCCATTTCGTCATACTTGGGAAAATGTTTTGGAACACCTGTACAATTTGTGATATCTGAAATCCACAATAGTTCTATACCTTGTTTTTCAAGATTATAACAGTACGTATACACAAGCGGATCATCAAAAAATAATACAGTAACCAGACATTCTTCCATTTTATCTACACCACAAGTTATTTGTTTTATATCTTGATATCCTTCTCCATCCAAATATGCAATGACCGCGCTTTCTGCAACATTTTCCACAACTGGATATTCAATATTGGTTTTATACGCAACTTCCATAATCGAATAAATCCATAGTACGACATAAAAACAAAATAATCCTATGAAAGCAACTATTCCAAATCTAGCAAGTCTAGGCAGCATTTTCACTCAGTATCGTACTCCCCATATTCATAAATTTTTATATAATTTTTTAACCCGTACGGGCCAATCTCAGTGACCCGATACTTTTTTATTTTACTTGATTCCCCAAAAGCACGTCAAATAGAATCTTCCGGCTTATGCAAATTATTTCACGTGAAACATTTGCAAAAATCATCCTTATTTGCTTAAAATTTATGCTCGGCCCATAACCAGCATACTATAATTAATAGAATAGGACTGCCGCCTAAATAAATCCACACTAAAGTCCTTAATTCTGCCTTAGTTGGTAACACAGAAATAAGTAACCCCAATAAAAACCAGATCACAAATAATAAGATTGCAATTTTTTGTGAAAATTGTATTTTTCCTTTTTTACATATTTTCATCAAAAATAGAACTAAAAAAATAATTGCGATTACGCTCGACATACAAAAAATAAAAGGATATTTGCGTCCCAGCAATGGGCATAAAATAGTTGAAAAGAAGATAAATATTTTTATTGCAGAATCATTGTAAATGTAGTTCCTTATTTTTCCTTTACCATTCTTTTGACTCATTTTCATCACCGTCCTTTTCATATACAAGAGAAAAATTGCAGAAAATAGCCCATATTAACTATTATCCGCAATTTTTTCTCATAGTCAAACTAACAAATAATCCCTAGCATGAAATATTTTTCATACTAACGCCACAATCGTTTTCTAGATAATTTCGCCTCCCAGTGAATATGGGTTTACGGTCCAGTATGAATTGTATGGTCCGAAAGAAACTCCATCTAAATCAGTATAGGTCCAGTCTAATCTCAGCTGAACAACCCCACCTGAGACCATTTGATATAAGGTACCGGTAGCTATACCACCAACCGTTCTATCAACATATCGTTGCAACGCAGAAAGTCCTATATTACTGATAATAACAGCAGCTGATATCCCTGGAACTCCTACATACATAATTCCCAATCCTTGGAAGCCTGCACTGATAATAGCTGCTGCTGCATATACATCATCAGCAAATTCTTGTGGAATCGGAGCGCTATCTGAAGCAATCAATGTCCAACCAGCACGTACAATTTGCAAATTAGTATTAACCGCTTCACTATTTATCATCGGTGTAGCACTTATATAAATAATAGAAGTCTCTTTATCTTTTACTACATAATCAATGCAACCTGTCTCATGATCTGTAACACCAATAACTTCATCACCATCTTCATTATAGAAATAGTGATAAGTATAATCAACTCCTTTAATATTTGTCGTTTCTGTTAGATTTTGAGCATAAACATTATCTGAATAAATTGATTGTGTTGACGTTTCCGCAAACACTGGAGCCCCTATACTCATAGTCATTGCTACGGTTAAAACAGTGGCAATTAGCTTCTTCATTCTTCTTTTCATAAAATTTCCTCCTCCAATTGTTAACTTTCTTCCCTGCCGGTGTGAACAGGCAGGGAAGATTGCATGATTCCGTTTACATTTCTTACGCTGTCTTTTCATTGCTGAATACTGTCTGTGTCTCAGACTGGCTGCCTTCCCATACGGTTGCAGTTGCCTTTACACGATAGGTTTTCCCTTTCGTTACAGAATAGTTTTCGTAAACACTTGCTCTGTAACTATTCTGGGTGTCAGTCCATGTTTCTACAGTTGTCCAGCTACTCCCATTTTTCACTTGCAATTCTGCAACAATCTTTGCTTTTGTCGCTTCACCTACAACGCCTAATGTGCTGCAATCAACTGTTGCGGTTGTACCGGATATACTTAAAACGCTTGTGGTTTGTCGAATATATAGCATATATGGCGAGATCGCGTTTTCTGTCTGCGCATTAACCGGTTTCATGGCAGTTTCTGCCATAGAAACTGCCGGTGTTAACGCTAACACCGCAGCCCCCAGACAAACTGTTGCTGCTGTTTTTTTCATTTTGCTGTTCATCGTCTTCACCTCCCTTCTATACAGTAAATCAATTCAGAGAGGCAAAGGCTGACAAAAAATTTAAAAATTTTGCAAAAAAATCTGCCAGCAAACAAAAACTGAACTACTGACAGAGCAAAAAAAATTATTCTATTTGTATATTCTCAAATATCTGTTCTATTTCACCGGCTGACAAATTGCTGATTCCGCTGATTTGGTACTGATTATGTATCCAGATATAATTATATACACCATCTTTCAAAACAAGTATTACTTCTTCACCATTAATCTGTTTTCTTTCAACAAAAGCGTCTTCTGTATCCACAATTTGCGTTAGTTCACTTTCTCCCGATAGTTTTCTCTGTTCAAGACAGAAATAATATTCTTCCCCCTGATATAGAACATAATATAACCTTTCATCCGAGCTTTCTTCTGTTTTTTCTAACATTTCAGGCATATATCCCAAAGTAACTTTTTCCAGTTTATCATTTACTGTTGCGTCTGTCTCATATCGCCACTCAGTATATTCTTCAAAAACTGTTTCAATCACATCTACTAATCTCTGACATCCAGCCTGAACTGCTTCCGGCATGGTAAAGCAGACCAGTAAAAAGCAAATCAGCACCGCCACCAAGCCCTGACGGGCATAATAAGGCCAGCCCCATTTCACTCTATTCTGCTGAATTTCCCCCTTGGCAACTTGTTCTATCAGGCGCTGCATTTCCTGTTCAAATTTCTCCGAGAAAACATATTCTGGGCAATCCTTTTCATCAGGGAGCTGCTGTAATTCTCTGTCCCGCACCAGCACAGCGGCGCGGGATAGCAGAGTTTCATCCAGTTTCATGACTGCGATACCTCCTTCAGCAGAAAGGCCAGTTGCTTTCTGGCTCTGCTTATGATCTTATCTACTTTCGCCACTGTAAAGTCCAACATAGCCGCAATGTCCCGATTGGTATATCCATCTGCATAACGCAGCAAAATAATCTGTCGTTGCAGTTCCGGCAGCTTCTCTATAGCTTCTGCTACGCTGTAAACCAGATCTGCGTCTGCCTCCCGCGTCATATCTTCCACCTCGTCCAGGGGAACTGTGTGATTGTATATGCGCTGCTGTTTTTTATAGAGATTGATGGCGGCTCTCTCTACTATGGTAATTAGCAGCCATTTGGTTTCGCTGCAAATTGCCGCTTTCACCATGCCCATATTTTGCGCCACAGATAAAAAAGCCATGCTCACCGCGTCCTCTGCCAGCTGGTCATCCTGCAGCCGCTTTTTGGCGCAATGAAACATCAGTTTTCTATATTGCCAGTACATTTGTTCAAATTTTTGTTGTTCCGCTACATCCTCAATTAACGCCAGACACAACTGCAGCCACTTCAAATACAATCCCTCCCGTAATGTCCTTTCATAACAGTATATCAATCTGAAAGACAAAAGGCTGACAAAAAAATAAAAAATTTTTTGGGAAACTTTATGCAATGCAACCCAGAATAACAAAAAACGATATATAAAAAGCAGGATAACGGAAAACTGACCAACTTCTACACTGTCCATCTCATCCGTTGCCCTGCTGCAGTAAATAAATGCATAATTACTTTTTTGCCGTACAGTTACGCACAAATTTATAAATCAAATAACCCACAATCCCTACTCCTGCTAATAATATTATAAAATTGATTATCGCAAAGATAAACGTCGTCAAAGAAATAGCCATGCCGTCCCCCTTTTTTTGGTTGCTCACAAACATTTTACCAAATATCTAGTTATATCGTAAATTCTGCCGTTTCAAATGTCAATACATTTATATCACTATGTTCCATAATGGACTGTGTTAATGTTTTTTCCAATTTTTTCATTAAATATGACTTTCTTCACCTTTCAAAAAAATATTTGCCCCAAGTATCAAATTTTATAATTCATTTCCCGTCAAAATATGTTTGTATTTTTTCTGTACCTGCTGTATACTTGTCCATGTCGCTATATATTTTTCTATATGGCGATATATAAAATAAAGAATCTATGCTATCATTCTATCACAAGAAAGAGGTATCGGTCATGAAGACAAATCGCTGGCTCAACGGAGCCATCCCAGCCGTAGGGATCCACATCAGTATCGGTGCTGTTTATGCCTGGTCCGTATTTACCAACCCTGTCATGGACGCGCTGGACGTATCGCTCTCCCAGGTTTCCTGGATTTTCAGTATTGCCATTTTCTTTTTGGGTATGTCGGCGGCTTTTCTGGGAACCATTGTAGAAAATATGGGGCCGCGCAAGTCAGGGTTGCTTTGCGGATTATTTTACTGCACAGGTCTCATCGGCAGTGGTTTCGCTGTCAGCCAACAATCTTTGCCACTGCTGTATCTGTTTTACGGCTGCATCGGTGGGATTGGCTTGGGAATCGGCTATATCACACCGGTGAAAACACTGGTCAACTGGTTTTATGACCGCCCCGGTCTGGCTACCGGTCTGGCTATTATGGGCTTCGGTTTTGCTGCAGCAATCGCCGGTCCGGTGATCAGCGCTTTGATTAGCTCTGTCGGATTGGTACAAACTTTCTACACCATCGGGGTTGTATATTTTATCGTAATCGCTGTATCAGCGTTCTTGATTCGCCCTGTTCCCGAAGGTTATCTTCCAGAGCCAACCGGTACCCATAAAGACCGTCGGCAGCAGTTCACGGCCAACCAGGCTATGAAAACATGGAAATTCTATGCGCTGTGGTTTTTGCTGTTCATCAATATTACCTGCGGCATTGCGCTGCTTTCTGTGGCTTCGCCGATTTTGCAGGAAACGACCGGCATGACAGCGTTGGCAGCAGCGGGTATTGTAGGAGTCATGGGACTCTTCAACGGCGGTGGTCGTTTGCTATGGGCTACTGTATCTGATTATCTGGGTCGCGATGTGGTGTACACTGGTTTCTTTGTATTGGAGATTGTAGCCATGTTGATTCTGGGCAATGTACACAATATCATTTTGTTTCAAGTCTTTCTGTTTCTTGTCATGACCTGCTATGGCGGCGGTTTTTCCTGTATTCCTGCTTATCTGGGCGATGTGTTCGGCACCAAGCATTTAAGCTCTATCCACGGCCGTATTCTGACGGCATGGGCCATTGCCGGCATTGTCGGTCCCTGCATTATCTCTTGGGCTAAGGAAGCGCTGTCCACCTACCAGAGCACATTATTTATCTTTGCGATTTTGTACGCTGCGGCGTTGTTGGTTTCTTCGTTCTTATTGTTTAAGCTGCGCAGTGACCGCTAAATAAAATCAATAACATGTATATTTAGCTTGACGGAGAATTTTTCTGTTGCTATAATGGACTTATTCTTTAGTAATCTGTATAATTAAAAAACGCTGAGAAAGAGAAGCAGTATGTTGATGCTTTTCAGAGAGCTGCCGTGTGGTGCGAGGCAGCAGCAAAACATATTTGTTCCGCTCTGGAGCGGCGGATGAGGAATCCGACGGGCTCGCCCGATACAGCGAATACAAGAGGACGCAAGTCAATTTGGGTGGTACCGCGAGACAGAGAAGCTCGCCCCATAGGGGGCAGCTTCTTTTTTTATTGTTTTTCCCTGCAGAAAACGTACAACAAGTCCGGTATTCACCAGTTTTTTTCAGAAAGGAATGACGATGCATTATGAAACGTGCTTACAATTTCAACGCCGGCCCCTCTGCTATGCCGGAAGAAGTATTGAAGGAAGCGCAGGCAGAGTTCTTAAATTATAAGGATACCGGCATGGGCATCATTGAAATGAGCCATCGCAGCAGTGAATACGATGCTATGCATCAGGAAACCAAAGCACTCCTGCGGGAGTTGATGGAAATTCCCGATGATTATGAAATTCTCTTTATTCAGGGAGGCGGCAGCACCCAATTTTTAATGACAGCTGCCAATTTCTTCACAAAAAAATACGCCGCTTATGTCAACACTGGCGTATGGGCCAAGAAAGCTATGGCCGAAGCAAAATTTTTCGGCGAAGCCTATGAAGCGGCATCCAGCGCTGACCGCAATCACAGCTATATCCCGCAGCAATTTGAGATTCGACCGGAAACGTCCTATGTACATCTCACTGCCAACAACACTATTTACGGAACGGAATATCCTACCTTTCCCAAATTCGACGTCCCGGTGATCTGCGATATGTCCAGCGACATCTTATCCCGTCCTGTCAATGTGGCAGATTTTGATTTAATTTACGCCGGCGCGCAGAAAAATCTTGGTCCTGCTGGTGTCGTGATTGTGATTATTAAAAAATCATTTTTAGCTACAGCCCGCACAGAGCTGCCGACCATGCTGAAATACAGTACCTTTGCAGAAAAGGATTCGTTGTATAATACGCCTCCTGTGTTCTGCATTTATATGGTGAATAAGACCTTGCACTGGATCAAACGGCAGGGTGGAGTAGAAACCATTGCCAAAAACAACGCGGCAAAGGCAAATTTAATCTATGATGTTATCGACCAAAGCGACGGATTTTACAAAGGGCATGCCGAAAAGCCTTACCGCAGCAATATGAATATTACCTTCAATCTGGCTACACCGGAGATGGAAAAAGATTTTATCGCCAAAGGCAAGGCTGCCGGATTTGTAGGTATCAACGGTCATCGCTCTGTGGGTGGCTGCCGTGCTTCTGCATACAACGCGGTACCTGCGGAAGCCTGTCAGGCATTGGCTGAGTTTATGCAGCAATATCAATCTGAGCAAGCACACAAATAATATTTTCATAAATAAAAAATTAAATTTGGAGGGATTTACCATGAAAATTTTAGTAAGTGATGATGTAAACGAGCAGGGTGTTGCGCTGCTGCGTGAACACTATGATGTAGATGTAAAGACAAATATGCCGCCGGAAGAACTGCTGAAGTGCATCGGCGAATATGACGGTCTGGTTACTCGCAGCCAGACACAGGTAACCCAGGAAGTCATTGACGCGGCTACCAATTTAAAAGTAATCGGCCGTGCTGGAGTGGGCGTGGATAACATCAATATTCCTGCTGCTACAGCCCGTGGTATTGTCGTAGTAAATGCGCCGGACTCCAACACTGTCGCAGCGGCGGAACACACCATCGGCATGATGCTTGCCATGACCCGTCATATTCCGCAAGCCCATCAATCCATTCAGGAAGGCAAATGGGATCGCAAGAGCTTCACCGGAATCCAGCTGCAAGGGAAAACTGTGGGAATCATCGGAATCGGCCATGTCGGTGGTCGTGTAGCCAAACGGCTTGAAGCTATGGAAATGACTGTATTGGCTTATGACCCCTATGTAACAGAAGAATATGCAAAAAATTTAGGTGTGGAACAGGTTGATTTTGAAACCCTGCTGACACGCTCCGACTATATTACCATTCACACACCGTTGACCAAAGAAACACGGGATATGATCAATGCAGAAAGCATTGCCAAAATGAAAGATGGTGTGCGTCTGGTCAACTGTGCCCGAGGCGAATGCTTTGATGTCAATGCTGTTGCAGAAGGTTTAAAATCCGGCAAAATTGCTGGTGCAGCCATTGACGTATATCCAAATGAACCACTGACCAAAGACAATAATCCATTCTTAGATATGTTTAATGTCGTGCAGACTGCTCATCTCGGTGCATCCACTATCGAAGCACAGGTTGGCGTCGCTGTGGACGTTGCTTACGGCGTAATCGAAGCATTGGAAGGCAGACCTGTAATGACCGCTGTAAATATGGCACCGATTCCTAAAAATGTTGCTGCCATCATTCAGCCATATTTTGCACTGGCAGAACATTTGGGCACCATCGGAATTTATTTGGCCAACGGTCCGGTAAAAGGCGTAGAAATTGAATACAGTGGTGAATTGTCCGAAACAGAAACGCAGCATCTGACTACTGCTTTCTTAAAAGGATTGCTGAATCCCATTCTGCAGGATAGCGTAAACTATGTCAATGCACCTGGGTTGGCGAAAAAACGCGATATCAGTGTACGAGAAACCAAATCACACAAAGCAGGTTACTACAGCACTGCCATCACAGCTACCATCACTACCTCCAGTGGGACCAATCATGTGATTGCTGGTACACTGTTTGACGGCAAGCTGCCAAAAATTGTACAGATTGACCAATATCGCGTTGACTTCACACCGGAAGGCTATTTGCTATTGGTACCTCATATCGACCAGCCAAACATGATTGGTCAGATGGCCACCATTCTGGGCAAAGCCAACATCAACATCAATGGCATGCAAGTGGGCAGCACCACTCAGTCTGGCACTAACATCATGGCTATCGCTGTTGGGGATGATATTCCCAACGATATCATGCTGCAATTGTCCGGCATTGAAGGCATCTTAGATGTAAAACTCATCCATTGTGAAAACTAATGACACGATAAACATAAAAATTTTTCGTAAAGGAACCTATTATGACAAGAATTATTTTAGTACGTCACGGAGAAACTACTTGGAACGTAGAAGGACGTTATCAGGGGCAAGAAGATACTCCGCTTAGTCAGCGGGGTTTGCAGCAGGGACAGCTTTTGGCAGAAGGCCTGCGCAATCTTCCTATTGATTTATGTATTTCCAGCCCTTTGCAGCGCTCTTATCAGACCTGCAAATTCTGTGCAGACTTGCACAAATTGCCCGTCGCTACCGATGAACGCCTGTTGGAAATCAACCACGGAACCTGGGAAGGCGTCTTGGCCAAGGATATTGAAGCCCAATATCCTCAGGAATTTCATCAGTGGCATACCCAGCCCCATCTGGTGCAAATGCCAGGCGGAGAAAATTTGGAGGATGTGCGTCGCAGAGTGCGCGCTGCCTTTGATGACTATGCAGCAGCCTATCCGAATCAAACGATTTTGGTAGCTGCCCACGACGCCGTGAACAAGGCAATTATTTGCGATTTGCTGGAGCTTTCTATGGAGCATTTCTGGCAGATTAAGCAGGATAACACCTGCATCAATGTGTTGGAATATCAAGATGGCATTTGGCGTATCGTGCTGCTGAACTCCACCGCGCATATGGGATTTTTGTTCAGCGGAATCGAACAGGCCGGATTGTAAAAATTGATACTGAGCCGTTTCGTTGAAAAATAATCCAACAAACGGATATATAATGAGTGCCCCTATCTTCAAGATGGGAGCACTCATTTCAATTTAGAAAGAAAAAAGAACTTACAAGAAAAATTTATTTTCCTTGCAAGTTCTTTTTTATATTTCTTTATAAATATTCTGACATATCATCTACTGCATATCTATTTGTAGCATCCATCCATTAGAATGGAGAATGGGTATGACTTTCTTCAAACTGTTCGCAATCATCTGTAGCACTTGGACATACAACAGGTGCCTTGAAGCTGTACGTTGGTTTGTTAATGGTACCAACGATCTTCATCAGAACAATATTGGCAAGGCCTAAACCCAAGAGCAAAAGTGCTATCGTTGGGAAGATGGACATATGACCCATCAGGGCTTCCAGCAGGAATGGGATCATCAATGTACCAGGAATCATAGCTGCATTCATCGCACCCATTTCAGTAGCTGCGGTGGTGCGTAAGTTCGGGTCTACGATACGGATTAAAGCTACGCCGCTAGGGCAAGTACCAGTCAAGCAACCCCACAGACCTAAGGTACGTTCAAAGTCGCAGTTGCCGCCTAAACGAGCACCAAAGAACACTGCAAAACCAAATGTTACGATACCAACGATTACGCACATTGCGATCATCGGAACTAACCATTTACCGATTACGGACATCTGAATTGCCATAAATGCGCCGACAATTAAGAAGTCGGTGGTGCAACCGGTAATTCTTGCCTGTAAAATATCGTCATGATATTGTTTTACATTCAATTTTACCAAAACCCACTTTACAATATATGCTACAAACAAACCTACAAAGAAGGTCATAGAACTAATTGTCTGCATCATACTGATAGGAATCAGCATAAGCAGTTTCTGTACATAAATTGTCAATACGAAGGTCAGACCTACCAATGCCATATGGAATGCCAGCACGTCAATATTACCGTTGTAGGTAGTAATTTTCCCGCAGTTTTCAGTCTGTTCTGCAGGTGGATAAATCCCTTTCATTACAGAAGTACTCAACTTTTCTGGATGGGCTGCCAGGCCTTTTTTCAAGCCGATTTTGGCCAGCGGTACACCAACCAGGAAAGCAAACAGGAAACCGATTGCAGCGTAGGTAATTGCAACCTGAGTAGCACCAGGCAATGCGCCTTCAAGCATTGCGCCAAAAGCAGCAGCCTGACCAGGACCCTGACAGAATGCAAACTGAATCAAAGCGCCATAGCCAGCATCCATACCAAATGGTGCTCCCAATAAAGCAATGCACAGGAAACCGACAATCGGGGTAAAGCAATACAACGCACCCCATAAAAGCCCCATGCCCAGAGAGCCTTTCAACATCTGTTTACCAGTTTCTCCAGAAGATCTCCCCTCTTCCTTCGGCGTCGCAGTCAACCCGATAGAAATAAAGGATAAGGTAAAGAAGAACCCTACGATTGTATTACACATATTTGCATCTATACCTGTTGCAGCAGCAAATCCTGGAATGTTCATCAGAATAAGACCAATCACGCCGCCGATTACGCTGGCCGGCATCAAAATATTGGCCAAAAACGGAATCTTTGCACGCAGGATCATCCCAACTAACAGCATAATACCAATCCACGAAAAAGCAATTAAAGCACTCATAAATAACCCCTCTCTCAAAATAAATTTTGTTTACAATTATAGATTCGTTTCAAATTGCTTAATTCCTTTTGGAAATACTTTGATGGGAATTATTTACTTTTATAAAGACTGCCCAAAATTTTCATCAATGTATTTCCAGTCCCGAAATAAGTTTTTTTGATTTGAATCATAAATTATATTCTTAAGTATACATCAAAAAATGATAAATACAACTACATATTTACTTAATTTATTTTGCATAACTATTTACAAAATATTATATTTAATATTATAATTTTAAAGAGGATTTCTACTATCTTTGTTTTGTAGTTAATTTCTCAAACAATATATACGTCATTCATTTTACTGCATATAAAAAAAGATCCTATACAAGGGGGAATTTTAATGTTATTGTCCCAACTAAATTATTTCCGAACCGTTGCCCGTCATCAGCATATAAGCCATGCAGCGGAAGAACTGCGCGTGGCGCAGCCTGCACTCAGTTCTACTATTAGTAAACTGGAGAAAGAACTTGGGGTGCCACTGTTTGACCGCATCGGCCGTAATATTATCTTAAATGATGCAGGACAGCGTCTGTTGCGCCATGCCGACTACATATTTACACAATTAGATGCCCTAAACGCCGCTTTACAGCAAACAGATGAATTCCATGAAAATGAATTTACGCTTTCTGTAAGCAACAGCATGTTCCTAAACGGCTGGCTGCAGCAATTTGTGCTGGATAATCCCAAAATCCGTTTATGTCAAAAAATGCTCAGCGAAGAGCAAATGCTGGAAGCTTTGCTGGATGAATCAGTAGACGTTGCATTAGGTGAATTTGATGAGGACCTGCCTGGTATTGTTCGCCATACTCTTGTGGAGGATGAATATGTGATTACGCTGCCAGGCAATCACCCTTTGGCGGACAAAGGTGATATATATTTTGAGGATATTCGAGATGCGGATATTATCGCACTGCCTGCTAACACCATTTTTAAAATTGCTGACCGCTTATTTGCACAAAAAGATTGTAAACCAAACATCGTCTTTGAAGGAAATCATCGTATGATGACAAAAATGCTCTACCTAAACAAGGGATTCCTTTTCGCATCTCGACAAATGTTATATATGTGCGGACATAATCCTGATATCTATTCCAACAATGCAACCCTATTCCCTATTGTCATGCGGCCAATTGTTGATCTGAACTGTCGCTGCAGTCTGTCCATCTGTTGGAAAGAAGGACGGGAATTGCCAGCAATGGCCTGGAATTTTATTCATGCGATGAAGACCCAATATCCAGACTATCACAATGACCCCGCCTTTTTAAATTCTCAGCAGGCATATTACCCCAATTTTTAAAAAAAGCATACCGTTTCGGTATACAAAAATGAAACAAAAAAGAAGATATATAGAGTCAATTATCTATTTATCCACTAAATACAATATATGAATTAATGTCTTAAAAGGTATACATTATCGAACAGAAAAACAACAAGGTGGGATACATTATGAATTTACTACAGCTGGAATATTTTCAGGAAGTTGCCAAAGCCCAATCCATCACCAAAGCTGCTAAAAAACTTAAAATTTCTCAATCAGCACTAAGCATCATGATGAATAAGCTAGAAAGCAGTATAGGCTACCCTCTGTTAAATCGTCAGGGACGAACGATCCGTATTACACGCTATGGCGAGGTTGTCCTTTATTACAGCTATATTCTGCTGAATGAAATGAAGGACATCCAGCAAGAATTTATAGAATTGCAGGGACTGGAACAAAAATATACATTAGTATTGGGTGTAACTGACAATAACTATTATGGGGATTGGCTCTTAAAATTAATGGAGCAATATCCAGATATGCACTTAAATGTGTTGCAAATGTCCAGAGAAGATATTTATAGGAATCTTTTAATCGGCAATTTAGATTTCGGTATTTCAAATCAAATTGAGTACCATGATCAGCTAAGTTCTCAACTTTTATTTAGTCAGCCCTATCAATTGTTGATTCGTTATAACCATCCTCTAGCCTCTAAGGGAACCATTACTGTAGAAGAATTGATGCAGGAGCCAATTATTTCCTTACCACCTTCCCATAAAGAAAGAATGATAGATAACTTAAGCTGCGATATGCACTTCCGTCCTAATATTGTATTTGAGGGCAATTCGGATATCATGTCAGAGATGTTTCATGCCGGCGTAGGTAGCATCCTCACCTGTGCCCACAACCGCAAGCAGTGGATGATTAAAGCGCCGGAAGAATATGCATTGTTGGATGTAATTGGTTCCAATGCCCGCTATGAAATGTACTTACTTTGGTCCAGTCATCGGTTTCTACCTAAGCAAGCTCGCATCTTTAAAGAGTTTGTTTTTGACTATTACCATATTTAGTATTTCTCTTTTAATTCAAAAAATCTTTTATATGATTTTTCTATATGATATTATAAATATTTTCAGCCACACAAAACAATATAAGCAAACACGCTGTCTTATTCGAAAGCCCTATCATATGTTGACTACTTGTTTCTCAGCATCAACCCGCCTATCTCTGGACAACAGGGACAGGCGGGTTATCTTATTTAGATATACATTGGAAGATAATATTATCTGTTGGAATGTCTCCTGCACAATCATTTCAATATCGAAACTAGAAAGCAATGAATACTGGAAATAAATTGCGTTGCTCACATATACTGCAGTAGTTATGCGCAATATAAAATTGAACTGTAATGATTATATTGCAGGAACACATGGCCACATATCTATGATTTAAAAATATGCTTGACTTAATCCTCTAACTTTTTGAAATGCGATAAAATCGTATCAATAACTAGTTGTTCTTTCACTGTAGATGGTTTACGAGGATACAAAAGGGCATATTCTTCTGGATAATAATGATCCTTTATAGGGAGCGCATGAATTACATTACTCGTACAATAAATATTATGCTTTAATATTGCCGGAAGAATAGAAAAACAATCACTGGTAGTTAGCTTCTTTAAAATATACATCTGATTATCAAAATAGAGTGTGTTCCTTCCAAAGATTTTTTGATGCTCAAACTTAGAAATAGGTTGATACGAGATTGCTATACCAGTAAAGCTTTCTAATTCCTCAATCGTACAACAATCTTTTTCATATAATGGATTTTTTTGACCAACGAAAACAATCCATTCATCACGATAAAGGGTCTGCATCATGTAGCCCAGATTATCAGCAAAAGTCTGGATAAGACTTTTTTCAGATAAGAGATAAGCTTGTATTGCGAAATTCACACTATTTTCAAGAAGGCTATTTTCCACATCGTGGATAGATCCTTCCTCCACAATCAGATTAATGGAAGCGTCCGTATCCAAAATATCAATCACAATAGAATCAAGAATAGAATTATAAACAGACTTCACACTACTCAATTTTAAAGATATTCTCTCTGGCACAACGGAGTTATTGGCAATTGCCTTCCAATTATTCTCAATTCTCAAAATTTCTTTTGCATCATTCAGAAAAAGAATCCCATTTTCCGTCAAAGATAGACCTTGTCTATTACGAATAAATAGCTTATAACCCAATTCGTTCTCAATCGTATCTAAAGCCGCGACTAAAGCAGAAGGCGTAAGATGCAAAATTTTTGAGGCTTTATTAATTGAGCCATATTTTGAGGCTTGTATAAAATAATTCAGATGGTTAAAATTCATGAAAATATCCCTTTCTACACTGAGCACTTGCAGTATAAACAGAATATGAAATATGCTATATCCTTACCATTTTTTTACGATTATAAATTCTATATAAATTTAGTATACAATATAAGGTTTTATGAAATCAAGTATACAAAAATATTGTAAACAG
The DNA here is from genome assembly GCA_910585405.1 of uncultured Peptococcaceae bacterium. Taxonomy (GTDB): domain Bacteria; phylum Bacillota; class Peptococcia; order Peptococcales; family Peptococcaceae; genus UBA7185. Next base: position 15,352 of record CAJUDO010000042.1, read on the forward strand.
TTTTAAGAAAAAATATATATAAAATTATTGAAAAAGCAGTTAAATAAACCGATATATTCAAGAAGAAACTTTTATGTAAAAATAAAAGTGTACTTTATCGTGATGTAGCGCTACAAAAGATAAAGCTAGCAAAGTATTAAGACTCATTGAAAAAAAAGAAAGGAAGTGTTTGTTTCATGCGTACTAAAAGTTTTGCTGACTTAAAACCAATCATCTTCAAAATCATTGTACTGGCATTTATGTTTGGTTTTGGTTTTTTACCTTCTATTGGTCAAATGACTCCTTTAGGAATGCGTGTATTCGGAATTTTTTTTGGCTCCATCTTTGGATGGGTCGCAGTTAGTTTAATTTGGACTAGCTGTGTTGGCGTAGTTGCATTAGGACTTTGTGCATATAATTCATTAGGAGACACTTTCGCAGCCGTATATGGCTCTCAGACAGCTGTTATGCTATTGTGCTGTATCTTCGCTTGTGCACTGATCGCCAAAACAGATTTAGCTAGTGTAATTGTACAGGCTTTAACGAGTCTGAAAATAGCCCAGAAGGATCCTTTCATTATGTCATTCTTTGTGTTTCTATCAGCATGGATTATTGGAACCTTATCTCATTGTCTAGTAGCTGGCTTACTATTGCTAAGTATCTATGATAATATGTCTGCAAAAGGTGGCGTACCAAAACAGCATCCAACTAATTCTTATTGGGCAACTGGAATTTCTATTGCTGCCACTTTTGGAGATTTGACCTTTCCATTTAGACCGGTAGCATATGCAATTCTAGGAACATATACCGCTTTTACAGGGCAAGCGGTGCCATTTATTCAGTATGAAGCAATTGTATTACCGTTTCTATTTTTAATCTTAATTACTTATGTTCTATTAGGCAAATACGTTTTACGGGTAGATATGCATTTCTTTAACAATACTGCATTGTTTCAGCAAACTACCAAAGCAACCAAAAAACAAAAGACAGCCTTAATATTTTTAGGTCTAATGCTCATTGCTATGTTCTTGCCAAGTCTGTTCGGCACAGGAACAAGTATTCTTGATGTATTTATGAATAAATTAGGGTTGGGAGGCATTGCCCTTATTTGCATTGCAGTCATGATGTTCTGGCAGGTAGAAGGAAAACCACTAATGGATTTGCAGGAACTCAGTTCAGAATTTCAATGGGGGCCATATTTGTGTATTAGTTATTTAATGCCTTTAGCTAGTACAATTAGCAGCGACGCATCTGGAATTACCGCTACATTAAATGGCTGGTTCGAACCATTCTTAAGTGTTCTCTCTCCCATGGTATTTTTAAGTGTTGTTATTTTGCTTGTAATTTTAATGACTAATGTAATTAACAACATGGTGGCAGCAATGATTTTTATCACGATTTTGTATTCCTTAGAACCGACCTTAGGTACATCCCTAAACTTTACAGCTGCCACATTAGCTATCATGTTAGGTGCATATTTTGCATGCTTAACACCGGCTGCAAATCCTTTAATGGCATATATCTTTACATTAAAAGGTTTGATACGAATTAAAAGTCAGTTTATGTACGGAGCAATTAGTTGTATTTTGATGTATATCTTAACCTTATGCGTGTTTTATCCGCTTGCAGCAAGAATTTTTTGATCAATGCCCCGCACAAAAAATAATTATACAAATTGGAGTGATATATTATGACTTGTTGTTTTACCCCTCAGGAAAAAAGAATTATGGACAAGAACAATGGAGATTTGGGGTTCCGTGAAGGACGAGAAAGAGTTTATAAAATACTGGACCGATTCCAAGGGAAAAAACCTGTTGTGGATATTGAACGTGCTGTATATTTTACGGAGTCCATGAAGCAAACGGAAGGAAAAATCCTTGTGCTACGTTGGGCATTAGCAATGAAAAATGTCGCTGAAAAAATGACAGTGTATATTGATGAAGACAATCTTCTGGCAGGGCGCGGAGGGAAAGCTGCCCGATATGGAATAATGTATCCCGAATTGTGCGGCAATGTGATTGAGCAAACGCTGGATAGTATTTCTGGACGAGAAGGCTCTGCCTTTGATGTATTAGAGGAAGACAGAGAAGTACTGCGCAGAGATATCGCACCATATTGGAAAGACAAAGCCTTTTTCGATGACTTTGTACGATCACTTCCGGAAGAAACATTAAGGATTAGCTATGATCCTCAAAATCCTACGCAAGTGCGTAATATTGTAAATGAAACAATGACACTACGCGGTTCTCTACAATGGGTGCCAGATTATGAGAAAGCAATTTCAAAAGGTTTCAAAGCGATTAAAGAAGAAGCACAAGAAAAATTAAACCAGATGAATCAAATGGAGTATGATGTTTACGGAGAGAAAAGACAGTTTTTAGAAGCTGTTGTCATTGAATGTGACGCGATTATTTTATGGGCGCACCGTCATGCAGAAGAAGCATTACGACTGGCAGAGCAAACTGAAAATATTATTAGAAAACAAGAGCTTTTAGATATTGCTGAACGCTGTAAACGGGTTCCCGAATATCCAGCCCGTAATTTTGCTGAAGCAGTGCAAGCCCATTGGTTTACCGCACTGTTTCACCGGTTAGAAATCAGTACAGGCAGCGTGGTTTCCAATGGCCGTATGGACCAGTTTTTGTATCCATACTATAAACAGGATATTCAAAATGGAACATTAACAGAAAAAGAAGCAACTGAGCTTTTGGAATGCTTATGGGTAACAATGGCACAAAGTATGGATTTAAAATTTGCTGCGGCAGCCGGAACTATGTTGGATGGATATGCACATTGGGAAGCTGTGACAATCGGCGGCCAGACTTGTACTGGACAAGATGCAACAAATGAATTGACTTATTTAATGCTGAAATCAAAACAAGAATTCACATTGGACTACCCAGATTTATCGGCCAGAGTTCATAAACGTTCTCCTGAAAAATATTTGCGTGAGATTGTAAAAACGATTAAAGAAGGATCTGGTTATCCAAAACTATTCAATGATGAAGAAATTATTCTGAATCTAGTGTCAAAAGGAGCACCATTGGAAGATGCCTTTAATTATGCGGCATCAGGTTGTTCAGAAGTTCGTATGCCCAATCGGGAAACCTTTACTTGCGGAGATTCTTATGTCAGCTTGGTGGCACCATTAGAATTAGTGTTATATAATGGAAAAACTTTTGCAACAGGTGAGGAAATAGTCGGCTTAAAAACCGGTGAATTGACGCAGTTCCCAACATGGGATGCTTTTTTGGATGCTTATACTGACCAATTAAATAATTTGTTCCGGCATATGCTTGTTCACACTTATTGGGGAATCGAATTGCGGGACAAACATTATGCCTCTCCATTAAGCTCCTGCCTGCACGATTTGTGCATGGACAGCTGCAAAGATCTGCATAGTAAAAAGATTCCAGGCGGTATTGATATCGGTTTCTTCGATGTAATCGGTTATGCAACAGCCACAGATTCATTAGCAGCAATAAAGAAACTGGTGTATGATGAAAAAATCTATTCCCTAGAAGAAATTGTGAGCGCATTGAAAACAAATTTTGAGGGGAATGAAATTATGCGGCAAAGAATGCTTCATGCACCCAAATACGGAAATAATGATGCTTACGCAGACGATATTGCAAGAAAAATTGAAAATCTTTGTACTGAATATGCCAGGAAAGCTTCTGATTTTCTTGAAATTCACCTTGATGCTCGAATGGTTCCTATCACCGCCCATGTCGCATTTGGTCATTCCACAGGAGCAACTCCAGATGGAAGAAAAGCAAGCGTAACATTATCTGATGGAGCTTCCGCCGCTCAAGGAGCTGACATAAACGGTCCTACGGCAGTTTTAATGTCTAATCACAATACGAAAGATTATCGTTATAAGGAAAGAGCTGCGAGGTTATTGAATTTAAAATTTACTCCAAGCAGTTTGGAAGAAGAAGCTGGAATATGCGGCATGGTTAACTTTATTCGAGCATGGTGTGATTTAGGACTTTGGTTTGTACAATTTAACGTAATTAATCCAGAAACGCTAAAAGCTGCACAATCAGAGCCAGAAAAATATCGCAATCTTATTGTCCGAGTTGCTGGTTATAGTGCATATTTTACAGCGCTTTCTAAAGGTGTGCAAGATGATATTATCTCTCGTACACAGCATAGCATCATTCGATAATTTTCTTTTTTATGACTCAAGAGAATTGTAATATTATATAAGGAGCTCAGTATGATAATTGACTTCAGATTTAGGCCAAATACAATTGATGTGTTGGAAAATTTTTATCGCGTTTTCGAAAAGGCCATAAATGCAATGGGAATGAGCAAAGCAGAATATCTGGCACAAGCGCAGACGATAGAAGAAATTGTCGACGGTTTGCAACGCAACCATGTCGTAAAAGCTGTTATTGTAGGAAGAGATATTGAAACAACTTTTTCTATCCCTAATAATAATGATGAGGTAAGGGCTTTTTGTGAACAGTATCCAAACTTGTTTTGCGGATTTGTCGGTGCTGATCCGCATAAAGAGAAACATACAATCAAGGATATCACACACAGAATAAAAAATGAGGGATTTTCAGGAGTAGCTATAGACCCATTACATGCTCGTATTCAAGCAGACGATGAAAAGTATTATCCAATATATAGTGAATGCTGCAATTTAAATGTTCCTATTATCATAACAGGAGGGCCCGCCAGATTCACAAAAAATACCCTTCTAAGAAACTGCCATCCAGAACAAATTGATAGAATTGCCAACGATTTTCCAGCACTTAAGATTGTTATAAGCCACGGCGCGTGGCCATTCGTCAATGAGATGATAGGGGTTTCCTATCGACACACGAACGTATACATGGAATTGTCTGAATATGAGTTATTTCCACAAAGCAATTCCTATCTGGAAGCTGCAAATACCATCTTGAAGGAGCGGATACTTTTTGCAAGTGCACATCCTGGCGTAAACTATAAAAAAGCAATCGCACTTTATGAAAAACTCCCTCTTCATGATGATGTAAGAGAGAATATTATGTGGAAAATGCAAAATCGTTTCTGGAAAAAGTGACGCTTGTATAGCACTAACAAAACTTCACTTTTCGTATGAATACAAAGACGATTCAGAACAATGCATATTAAAAAATAGCTGGGAGTACGGACAAAATCTTAGATTGATTCAGTACAACTATTGGGTTTGTCAGTACTCCCAATTTCAATTGCATAAAAAGGGCTCCCCCGAGTCATAATCCTGGCTTATAAAATATTACCTTCCCTTATGCTTTGCTTTTTTCTTTTCTTGACGTAAAGCATATTGCTGCCTTCTTTCTATTTCCTTTTGTTCTTTCGTTTTTATCCTCTTTGCAGCTTTATTCTGGTCCCGTTGTAACTGCAGTACCTGCTGCGCTTTTGTGCCCATTCCCCTATCCTCTAATTGGCTGCTGATTTGGCGCTGCAAACGTTTTGGATTGATTTTGCGCTTCTCAATTTTTTCTGTTTTGATAGGCAACGTGAATCTCAGTTTATTCCAGTTCTGAAGTAAAAAACTATATACTTCATAGTCCTTTGGCTCCGCCCCAAAAGTAATTTTGCAGACTTCATATGTTCCATTTCCAACCCGCTCATACAACCCAATCCAAAAGGGATCTTCAAACAAAATTGTAAAACTGCTTTTATAAACCATACTATTCAGCTCTCTATATATTGACCTTGAAAATTGTCAAGCCATTCTAAAAGTGCCTGGTACAAGAGTTTCTGCTGCTCAAAAACCGTTTTTCCGCCCAGCGGAATCTCTGCGTATTCTGTCTCATATCCTTTTAAAATCTGAAGTGAAGTAACAATATTTTCTTGCAATTGCTCCAAGAGCTTCAGCCCTTCATTTCTTTCCACTTTACTTAGATTAGCTATCACCACATTAAAATCAAACTGCAAGGGAATTGGTTCGGTCGCATGCAGCGTCATAAGTTCTTCAAAATAAACTCTCCCCTCTTCTGTAATTGAGTAGATGGCCTTATCTGCATGTCTATTTCCTTTGACAATATTGCTCTGAAGATATCCCTTTTCCTGCAGCTGTAAAACTTTCCTATAAATCGAAGGAACGCTTATTTTTGTCCATCTGGGAAAATGATGATACTCTATATCTTTTTGAATATCATAGGCACTTTGCGGTTTTTCTAAAACAATACCAAGTATTGCTAAATCTATTGACGACATCACATCACCCCTTCTCTTTTACTATTATCAATAATACTATCATCAATAGCAAAAGTCAATAAGGTATAATAAGTTGCGCAAATTCAGATAAGAAAAAGAGAGACATAGATTGC
>CAJUDO010000043.1 GCA_910585405.1 uncultured Peptococcaceae bacterium
TTCATTTTCCCAAATCCTTTTTAATCTGTGTGGTAGAAATCTCTGGCGTTCTAGGTAAATAAATAACCTCGCAATACTCCTTCAAAAAATCAAATTTACCTGTCCAATCATCACCCATCACAAAGGTATCTACTTTAAATTCCTTTACATCCTCAATTTTTTGTTCCCAATTATTTTCTGGTATGACTAAGTCCACATAACGGATAGATTCCAACAATTGCTTCCGCTTTTCATAGGAAAAATAACATTTCTTTTGTTTGCTATTCCAATTGAATTCATCTGTAGAAAGCGCCACAATCAGATAATCGCCCAATTCTTTGGCACGTTTTAACAAATTGATATGCCCGTAATGCAACAAATCATAGGTTCCGTAGGTGATTACTTTTTTCATTTAAATTCTCCTCCGATAGTATGTAACTAAACTTCAAAATAAGAAAAATGTATCTCTTTGTCTTCAGGCATTCTCCAATAATCGCCATACATATTCCGCAACACATTGTCCCAATTTTCCGGCACTGAAAATGTATACTTCTCAAAGGACAACATTTTGCCTTTTTGTAGCCAGACAGTTTTATATCTTTCATTTGGATAACCATGTCTCCCTGAAAGAGTACAGCAATATTCATTCCCTGAAAATTGATTCATGCACGCAATTAACAATCTTTGCGTCTTATATAAAATTGGCAATTTTACTTTTGAAAAAAGGAGAAATACCATCTTGTAAAACCAATTATCTCCCGAATAACCTGTCTCCATCCCGCTCTGTGTTTCTATTGAAGTGTTTAATAGATATTGCAGTCTAAAGCAAAGTCTTGCCAAGAATTGGTTTGAAGGACATTTATCTATTGCAAAAATATCAATATAGATGCCTTTATGTATATTTAAGTGTTCCAATCGCGGTTCAAAAACATGTGTCCCATTTTTTCTGATTTTTGCAAATTCTAAAAAATAGGCTTTATCCGTTTTTTTCGTTTGTAAAAAATAATTTGATTGTAATTCGCTATCACAAATGGAGCAAAAATATTCAAAATCCTTTCTCGGCATGGCAACATCTACATCATCATCCCAAGGAATGAACCCTTTATGACGCACTGCGCCCAACAAGGTACCAGCTACCAGGTAATATGTCAGATTATGCTTTTCGCAAATTCGTCTAAATTCCAACAAGATTTCAAGTTCAATCTCATGTAATTGTTGTAAATCCTGTTCCAAAAGTTTCCCTCACTTCTTCATATACTTTTCATACGTATCACACATCTGCTTCGTATCACCAATGCCTCGCATCTCGCCTTTTTCTAACCAAACGACCTGGGTACACATTTCCCGAATTTGTCCCATAGAATGGGACACCAAAATGGTTGTGGTGCCGCCGCTCATCATTTCCCGCATGCGATTTTCACTTTTTTTACGGAAACCAATGTCACCAACTGACAGCACTTCATCCAACACTAAAATATCAGGATTCACTCGGCTAGCCAAAGAAAAGGCCAATTTACTTTTCATCCCGCTGGATAACTTTTTATACGCCACATCTTCAAACTCTTGTAACTCTGAAAATTCGATAATATGCTCATATTCTTCATTTACAAATTCTCGTGTATAGCCCAACATAGCCCCTCGCAGATAGATATTCTCCCTTACCGTTAAATCTCCGTCAAATCCTGCGCCCAATTCCAGCAACGCCGCAATAGAGCCATTGGCAGTGATACTGCCTTTTGTAGGCGGCATAATACCCGCCAACACTTTTAAGATAGTGGATTTTCCAGAACCGTTGGAGCCGATGATACCCAGCAGGTTTCCTTTTTCCACATGAAAGCTCACATCCCGCAAGGCCCAAAACTCCTTTGTCACCATCTGGCCTTTGGCTTTGCGAATTAGATATTCTTTCAAACCAATATCCTTAAAGTCTCCCATTATATAACGTACAGAGACATTGTCCACATCAATCATTGTTTGTCCTCCTCTTATACGTAATACAGGAATTTATAATTATACTTTTTGTACATCCAGCAACCGATTGCAAAAAAGAGCAAGGAATACAGCAAGGTGTACACATGAAATGCCAATGATGGAATTGTCCCATCAATAACCACATTGCGAAAGTATGTCACATATAAATACAATGGGTTTAGATAAAAAATCTTTGCGTTTGCTCCCATAATATCTACTGTGTAAAAAATTGGCGTGAAATACATTAACGCTGTGCTGAAAACACCATATAAATATTGCACATCGCGGAAAAACACGAATAATGCTGATAAAATTAGGCCCACACCTAAAATCAAAAGAAACATACAGATAATAGGGAAAAATAATGTGATAAATCTCCAGGTGATTGGCAACTTATAGGCAATCACAAAAATAAAATATACAATTAATACCAGAAAAAAATTGATACTGCTGGAGGTAATACGCGAAAATAAAAACAGATATTTAGGTACCTTTACTTTAGAAAAAATATTGGCATTGGCCATCAAAGAATTCATCGCTCCATTTGTTGCTTCATTGTAATATTGGAAAATCAACCAACCAGAAAATAAATAAATGGTATAATACTCTTGCGTGCGGCCAAAAAAATGACCAAAGATATAGTTCATAATTAACAACGTAAACAACGGAGCCAGCATACTCCACAGCATTCCTAAGATGCTGCGCTTATATTTCTTTTTAAAGTCACGCTTTACCAACTCGGTAAAAACGAACTGATATTTTTGAAATTTATGAATGAATGCGCGTATCATTATGTTTCCTTTCACTTTGTTGTTTCAGCCAAATAGCCACTTTAGGCATATAAGCAATTAACAAACCACGTAAAATTTTTGCAGGATATTTGCAATGGATCTGCAAATATTCCTTTATATAACATTTGCGTTTCATATTATAAAACTGCATTTTTTCTTTACAACCTTGCAACGCATAATATAAATATAATGCCCCAACGCTGTAGCTGTACCATGCCTTTGCATATTTTGTAGCAATTACATATTGTGTATTTTCCAATTCTTCAACCAATCGACTGCTGACTGTAAACATACTCTCTGATTTATCGTTTAATCTATAACTTGAACCTATGTCACGTCGATAATGATAGGTTATCTCTGGAACATAAAATAACGTTCCACCAGCTAGTGCAGCCTCAAAGACAAAATATCGATCTTCCATAACAGCTAAGGTCTCATCAAATTTTAATCTTTTTTCCAAAATAAAATTTTTTGAAAATAGTTTATTCCACAAAAAGTCTCTATAAGAACCTTCCGATAGAATTGCACACACTACTTGTTCCGTATCATGAAAGCCTTTTTGCTCCTCTTTTTTGATTGCTTTTTGCCCAGTCAATAAATCTAAGCTATAGCCCCACGCAACAATGTCAACATGCTCACGCTGGGCTGTGTTATATGCCAGTGCAAACATATTCGGCTCAATCCAATCATCGCTATCCACAAAACCAATATATTGTCCTCTAGCGTATTGCAGTCCAATATTGCGTGCGACGGCAATGCCTTTATTTTCTTGTGTAATGACGCATACTCTGCTGTCTTTTTCTTCATATTGCTGTAAAATTTCCGCTGAATTATCCGTAGAACCATCATTGATACAAATAATTTCAATATTTTGCAATGTTTGCTTACAGACACTATCTAAACACTGTCGCAAATAAGGCGCGGTATTATACACAGGAATAATCACTGACACATAAGGCAAAATTTGAATCACTTACTTTCTCATTAATCTTCTCATGATTGCCTGCAACATAGCGCCCGTTCCGGCAGTACAGCCAATTAATAAAGCTCGATATGCGCGGCTTGATATTTTCCCTCGCAGCTGCATCAAGCGTTTTTCTCTCTGCAAAAACTCCTGTGGCTGTTCCAAAAGTAACTGCAACATTTTCTTATCAGACTTTACGAATTCTTGCAGCTCTAGTTGCCCGCTTTCTCGCAATCTCAAAAAATCCTGCCGCATCTGTTGCAAAAAATCTGCACACAACTCCGGCTTCAATCGTACATAATTCCACAAATATGTATGGAACATCATTTGATTTCGAATTCTATACAAAGTCTGATATTTTTTACTCTGTCCTAAAAATGTATTAATTTCCTGATATTCTGCGCGGACAAACTCTGCTTTTTCCGCTGAATGAATAGAAGAATTGAAATTATCCTGTCGATAATACAAAAATGCATCGGACAATAACGCAATTCTTTCAGCTATTGCAAATACTTTAAAAGTAAAGGATGTATCTTGATAAGCAGCTCCCGGAGTTTCCAAAAATGCAATTTGATTTTGCTCCAAAAATGCTCTCTGATAAATCCCTGACCAAATACTGGGCTGAATGCGAAACAGCCTTTGGTAGGCCCAAGGATGAATTACTTGTTTATAAGGTAAATATTTTAGCAAAGGTTCTTTTTTTATTTTTTCTTTTGGCTTGTCCCAATAACGATAATAATTACTTTTCACAATTTGTGCCCGATTTTGCACAGCAGCTTTATACAACTGGGAAAACATTTCCGGTGCCGCAAAATCGTCTGATTCTACAACACCAATATATTCGCCTTGTGCGAAATGCAAACCCGCATTCATAGCTTTTCCATATCCGCCATTGTCCTGATGCACCACGCGAATCCGCTTATCCTTCTCGGCATACTCGTCCAAAATCTCTCCTGACCTATCGGTAGAACCATCGTCAATGCAAATAATTTCAATTTCCCGCAAGGTCTGTCCGATTAGGCTGTCTAAACATTTCGGCAGATAAGCTTCCACATTATAAACAGGTACCAGAATGCTAACTTTGCACATGTTATATCCCTTTCTTATACTTCCTCACACCATTCACTGCATACTGGGCAAAATACCAGCCGGAACGCATCACGCCATAGCCCAGATATTCCCGATAGACCCGCCAGCGGCCCTGTGCGGCCTTCAATTTGTTGGCGGAGCGGCTTGTCTGGGCTAACCGATAATTGGTCAGGCATTGATTCAGCACACCGCCTTGGGCTCCGCTCTGCAATAACTCCAGCCAATATACATAGTCCTCATGGGCATAATTGCCGTTCATGGCGTGCTCTTTGGCCAGCTGGCTGCGTAGCATGACAGAGGAACAACAAATGTAATTTTCTTTCAGCAAGTCTTCCAGGCGAATACTTTGCCAGGGCAGCATGCGATTTTTGATATGTTTTCCTTCTTCATCCACCATACTGTAGGCGGTACAGCAAAAATCACAGCCGGTTTGCTCCATAAACTGCAGCTGCCATTCCAGCTTCATACTCTGCCAGGTGTCGTCGCTGTCCAAAAAAGCAATGTACTTGCCCTGCGCCGCTGCAATACCTTGATTGCGCACAGCGGCCACACCTTGATTTTCGCTATTGCAAAGGATGGCAATGCGGCTGTCTTTTTCCCTCCAGCGTTCCAACAGCTGCACACTGCCATCGGTGGAACAGTCATCAATGGCCAGCAGTTCAAAATCGCTCATGGTCTGCTGTATTACCGAGTTGACCGTGCGATTTAAGTAACGCTCGCTGTTATACACCGGCAAAATGACGGAACATATTTTATTTTCTTCTTGTTTTTCCTTTTCCATAAAAATTCCACTGTACGCAATGCGCTGAACCCGCATCCAATCGTACCCTTGTTTGATTTCTAAGAACGTATACTTTTTTTAAACGGAAATTTAGGTATAAAAAAATGGATATATAGAGTTTTCACTCCATATATCCACTAAATAGTTTGTACAGATAAACCATTCCGAAAAGTATGCTTTTTTAGATTTTTCTATAGGTTATAGTATACATTCATGTTCATGGCATTGTCAATATCTTTTCCTCTGAAGTTTCTGCAAGTTACAAATCACGGAGAAAAAGACAACGCCCTCTTACCACTCAGCGCAAAATTGCGTTATTTTCAAAATAGAATCACCGACTTTATCTATTTTTAAATTGTTTTACGTGAAATACAAAGGAGCCCAGGCGCCGCCAGCATGTGCAGAAAACATGGTTTTCATAATAAACAATTGAAAAATACTCGTGCAGAATCACAGAAAAATGCCGCCCACTGCAGGACGGCATTCGCCGAAACTTCCATCTTTATCTATACGGCTCCCGCTCTGAGTGTTTTCAGGCCGGCCGTATTGCTTCCAGATAATCTTCTATTTTGTCCAATAGCTGCAGGGTATCCTCCAACACCTGCTGGTCGCTTTGCTCCAGGCGAAAGACAAACACCAAATCGAAGGTGAAGGAATTGCGCTTGGGCAGAGGCCCTGCTAGGGTAATAATGGGTTTGATGGCTTTCCCATGCAGCTGCTCCTGTATGATCATCTTGCGCAGGTCCGGTTTTACCGTCAACGATACTTTTTCCTTTAATGCCTGCTCCACAGCATCATCCCAGGGAATCTCGTCGGCAAAGACCTGCTCCTTGCGCAGCTCGCACATGCGCGACACTACAATCTGCCCTTTTTTGTTTTCTGTAATCTCCACATTTATTTTTTCCCGCTCAAAGGCTGCAATAATAGCCTCTTTTTGCAGAATATCCATTCCGGTACTCGCTCCTTTTCTTCTGTTGTCCGTCTGCAACGATACTTCTCTCTTCTGACTGACAGCTTTTCCTGCCATTCATAAAATTTTCATGGGTAAAATCTTATTGACAAAGCGCCTGCAAAACTGCCTCTGATACCAACTGCTTATCGGGAATGAGCTGCTTTTGCTGCTGCGCCTGTAAGACTTCCGCCAGACTCTCCGGCGCAAAGGCATAGTCGGCAGCCAACAGCATGGGAACATCAAAGGCGCTGTCCCCGGCAGCAATCACATGATCCTTGGGATACCGACAGCGCAGACGCTGCACCGCAGTCCCCTTGTGGAGCTCACAGGGCAGCACATAAAGCTTTTGCCCATGAAGCAAAACTTCTACCTGCATCAAATCCAGCTGCGCTCGCAACTGGCACTGCAACTGCTGCGGCGCGTCACTTTTCGTAAATAGAAACAGTCTGTCAATCCATTTGACAGGCAGGATGCGGCTTTCGGCTTTTTCCAGCAGCATAGCAGCCAGGCGCAATTGCTCTGCTGCCTGTTCTGCCAGCTGCAAACTTTCCTGATACCACGCCTCATCCACATGCCCGTATTCCAGAAGAATGCCGCCGTTGGCCACCAAAGCAAACTGAGGCTGCCAATCAGGCAACAGCTGAAGACGCCGGTACTGAGCTACCGAGCGGGTGGTACACGGGATGAAGCATACTTTTTCCTGTACATCACGCAGCAGCTCCTGGGTGCGCGCCGTCATAAAGGAAATCTCCCTGCCCTCATAGCATTCCACAGCTCGCTTATCGGGACCGATATCCCGCCGGTGGGAATAAATCAATGTATTGTCCAAATCTGATAAAAAAATATTCATACGTATTCACAGTCTAGTGCGCTTTTCGCCCATTGACAACCAGTTTGCGCAGCAAATCCACCGGAATCATAGTTGCCGCCAAGAGCAGCACCAGAACCCAGCCCTGCCAGCTAAAGGGCACGCAGCTGAACATCGCACCAATCCACTGGAAGGGCGCCGCATTGACCAGACCGGCATTGACAATGAGGAACTGCACGCCTAAAATCGCCAGAAACACCTTCATAAAACCGGTGTTTTCATTGAGGCCTTTGAAAATCTCCATCCCATCGTCACGGACATTGAAGCCGTTAAACAGCGCACTGGCAATAAACAGTACAAAGTAGGAGGCCATCAGCTGCGCTTCATTTGCAAAGAAACCGTGGAACACATCCAGTTTCAAATAGGCGAAGCTCAGCGCGGTAAGCCACAAGCCCATGGTGACGATCTGCGCCATCATGGCTTTGCTGACAATGGATTCGTCCCGCCGCCGCGGCTTCTCCTGCATGTATTTTTCCTGCGCCGGCTCATTGCCCAGCATAATCGCGCCCAGACCATCCATGACCAGATTGACAAAGAGCAGGTGGGTAACCTTTAACGGCTCCTCAATGCCAAAGAACGGCGCGATAGCACTGACCACCACAGCGGCCACGTTGATCACCAGCTGGAACCGGCAGAATTTGAGGATGTTGTGGTAAATGGTACGTCCATACCAGATGGCATCCTTGATGGATTTGAAGTTGTCGTCCAGGATGACGATTTTGCCCGCTTCTTTGGCCGCCTCTGTCCCGCTGCCCATGGCAAAGCCCACGTCAGCCCGCTTTAAGGCCGGGGAATCGTTGACACCGTCTCCCGTCATGCCTACCACCAGATTCAGCTCCTGACACAACCGCACCATGCGGGATTTGTCAGTGGGCAGTGCTCTGGCAATGACGCGAATCTGGGGGATGATGGCTTTCACTTCTTCGTCACTCATCTTATTCAGCTCTGCGGAGGTCAGTGCCCGCTGTGTGGTATCGGTCAACAGTCCTGCATCCTTGGCGATGGCCACTGCTGTTTCCAGCCGGTCTCCGGTGATCATAACCACCTGGATTCCTGCGTTCTGTACTTCCTCTATTGCTTCCTTGGCTTCTGGACGCACATCATCCCGAATCCCCACCAGACCGATGAGCACCAGATCGTCATGAATTTTGTTCTCTTCCAATTTCTTTTCCGAGTATCCAAAGGCCAATACCCGCATGGCTTTCGAGGCCAGTCCGTCAATTTTGGCATTCAGCCGTTCCAAATCCAATGGCTGTTTTTCACCGTTTTCATCCAAATAATAGTTTGCCTTGGCCAAGAGCCGTTCGGGAGCGCCTTTGTAAAAGGTTTTCCCCACTGCGCCGATATAAGCCTGACTGAACTTGTTGGTAGAGTTGAAACCCTGAGACACCGTCACTGTGCAGGTGGTGTCACTGTAAAGCATGCTGTAGGTCTCTTCCCCAATCATCTTCATCAGCGCCTGGTCGGTAGCGTTGCCGCCGATAACATGGTGGCTCGCATCATACATAGCCGCTGTATTTTTACAGATAGCCAGATCCAGCAGACCCTTGATCCTGCTGTGCTTGCGCAGTTCCTCCAAAGGAATGGTCTTCCCGTCAGCGGTGAAAAACTCCACCACCTCCAGCATCCCTTTGGTGATGGTGCCCGTCTTGTCGCTGAATAAAATATTCAAGGAACCGGCTGTCTCGATCCCCTCTGCCTTGCGCACCAAGACATTGTGGTCCAGCATCTTGCTGGTATTCTGCATCAGCACCAAGGAGATCATCAGCGGTAAACCCTCGGGTACCGCGCAGACAATGATCACCACTGCCAAAGAAACCGCCTCGACAACATCCTGCACAATGACTGCCCAGCCCAGATCCAGATAAGCCTGCAAACCGCCCGCCTGCATCACGAAGAAAATAATATACAGAATAGCAATCACTGTCGCGCCAATATACCCGAAACGGGAAATCTGATCTGCCAGCTTGGAAAGTTTTACTTTCAATGGAGAGTCTGGCTCATCTTCCTGCATTTCTTCTGCCATTTTCCCCATCATGGTGGCCAAACCTACCCGACGGACCTCCATCACGCCCTCTCCGTCAAAGACAATGGCGCTGCGGAACAGAGAATGGGCATCTACAAAGGTGTCTCCTGTGATGTCTTCCGCCATCTGAAACTGCCCGTCTGCCGCCGTCTTGGGACACTCCTCTGTCTCTCCGTTCAAGGCGGAGTTGTTCACCCGCAAACTGCCGTGAATCAGCACACCGTCAGCAGGAATCTTGTCCCCTGACTGCAGCAGCACCAAATCGCCCGTCACCACATCGTCCACATCAATGACCGTGATAACGCCGCTGCGGTATACTTTACACTGATCATGCCTGCTGCTTTCTTTCAGCTCACGATACTTGGTATCACTGGAAACATTGGTTTTCGCCGTCACAAATGCCACAATCAAAACGGCCACCAGTGTGCCCAGCGGCTCATAAATCTCCGCATAGCCAAAAAAGAACATGGCAATCATCAAAGCGGCAATGAATAAGAGAATCCGAATCATGGGATCGCTGAAGGTTTCCTTAAACTCTTCCCAAAAGGTCGTGGGTTCCGAATCAGGAATCTGATTGGAGCCGTATTTTTCCCGGGATTCTGTCACTTGCTGGTCTGATAAGCCTGTAAAATCCATCTTTTCTCAAAGTCCTTTCTGTCTGGTCAAAAATATTTTTTGTATACAGAAAAGGGCTGCCGTATCGTTCGATTCTATACAACAGCGCCTTTTCTATTTTTATTTCACAAATACTTAACTCTTTGTTTACGCAAAACGATTTGCCAGCTGCCCCAGCTGTACATCCTGGGTCCCGCTGCCGATGGCGTTAAACTTCCATTCGCCGTTATGACGATATACTTCGCCAAAAATCATAGCGGTCATGCCGTCATAGTTGTCTGACAGATTGTATTTGCACAGCTCCTGATTATTTCTGCTGTCCACAATCCGAATGAAGGCATTCTGAATCATACCAAAATGCTGTTTCCGCTTGTCGGCCTGATAAATATTTACCACCAGCACAATGCGGTCATATTCTGCCGGTACCCGGTCCAGTTCCACAACAATCTGTTCATCATCGCCGTCTCCTGCGCCTGTCAGGTTGTCGCCCATATGCTGTACTGTGCCGGATTTGTGGCGCAGATTGCCGAAATAGACAATATCGTCCACGCCTCTCAATTTGCCATCTGCCAGCAAAAAGGCAGAGGCATCGCAGTCAATCTCCTGCGGTTTTGGAGCAAAAAATCCCCGTTTCTGCTGCACTTCGTCCCAGCCCAGACCGATGACAACCCGGCTTAAGCCTGCATTATCTTTCGTCAAACTTACTTTCTGTCCTTTTTGTAAACTTACTCCCATTGTTGCGTATCCTCCTAATTCTTTGATTCTGTAATATATCTTATCAAGCTTTCTTTAATCCACGTCCACGCCGTAATTCTCGCACAGTGCCGCCAGACCGCCCTGATAGCCGCTGCCGATAGCGTTGAACTTCCATTCGCCGTTATGACGATACAGCTCGCCAAAAACTGCCGCCGTCTCGATGGAAAAATCTTCTCCCAGATCATAGCGCAGCAATTCCTCGCCGTTGGCCTTATTATAGATGCGGATAAAAGCATTGGATACCTGTCCGAAGTTTTGCCGTCTCACCTCAGCGTCATAAATGGTGACGGTAAAGGCGATTTTCTGAATGTTCTCAGGCACCAGGGACAAATCAATCACGATTTGTTCATCATCGCCGTCACCCACCCCGGTCAGATTATCTCCCAAGTGCTTCACTGCACCGCTGGGATGCTCCAGATTGCCATAAAAGATGAAATCCTCGGTGCGGGAAATTTTTCCGTTTTCTGTGAGCAGAAAGGCCGCCGCGTCCAAATCAAAGGCGCCGCCGGTATCATAGCGATTCACGTCCCAGCCCAAGCCCACTACCATATCTTTCAGGCCGGGGTTGTTTTTATTCAAGCTTACTTTTTGTCCTTTTGTCAAGTTTACGCCCATTTTTCTCTCCTATTCTGCATCAATTCCATAGTTTGCACACAGCGCTGCCAAACCGCCCTGATAACCGCTGCCGATGGCATTAAACTTCCATTCGCCGTTATGACGATACAGCTCACCCACTACCATGGCTGTCTCAATGGAGAAATCCTCACCCAAATCATAACGAACAATTTCCTCATCGGTGTCAGCGTTGACCAGACGAATAAACGCATTGGCCACCTGTCCGAAATTTTGCCGTCTGCTCTCCGCATCATAGATGGTTACGGTGAAGGCAATCCGCGCAATATTCTCCGGAACCTTGCTCAAATCCACCGTAATCTGCTCATCGTCGCCGTCCCCGGCTCCGGTGCGGTTATCGCCCAGATGCACCACTGCACCGCTGGGATGCTCCAGATTGCTGTAAAAGATAAAATCCTGATCCCCAGACACTTTTCCGTTTTCCTGCACCAAAAACGCAGAGGCATCCAGGTCAAAATCGGAACCAGAGTCAAAACGGTTGATATCCCAGCCCAAGCCTACCAAAACATTCTTTAACCCAGGATTAGTTTTCGTTAAATCTACTTTTTGTCCTTTTGTCAAACTGATTGCCATTGTCATCGTCTCCTTTTGCTAAAACTCAATTACAAATTTTTTATTTCATACGGTTATCCCATGGCATCATGCAATAGACCGTAATCTCACCTGTTTGAAGCCTAACCTCTTTGACAGCGTTGATTAAAATCAGCTTTGATTGCATTTAAGCGTTTTTGATCCTCTTCCCGCTGTTTCTTGGCATTTTCCTGAATTTGTCTGGTCTCCTCAATCCCATTGACGATAGTCCGCCAGGTCGTCTCCAAGGTATCCACCTTAATGGAGCTGCCCGAAGCCATTGCCGCTGTCATTTTTGACTGCTCTACCGTATTGCGGGCGTTTCTCAGCAGCATTTCATTGGTCTTTTCATCCAGCGCCGACATGGCCTCCGCCTGCACCCGCTGCCGCTTGAGCAAGATGGCCTGGGCTAAAGCCTGCTTAAACACCGGCAGCGTAATGATAAAGGCCGAGTTGATTTTACGCACCAGATTCATATTGCTGAACTGCATGGTCTTAATCATGGGGATGGACTGCATGGCCACATTCTCCGCGATGCGCAGATCATGGGTGCGCTGTTCCAGCATCACCTTGGCCTGCTCCAGCGCCGCCAGCTCAAATTGAATGGACTGATCTCCGCTGGCCGCCATATCCTGCTGTCTCTGCCCAATATAGGCTTCCAGCTCGCCGATGCCCTGTTCTCCGGCCAAAATATATTTGACCAGCTCGTGATAATAATTTACATTGGACTGAAACAAATCCTCCAGCTTCTGATTAGAAGTTTTGATCTCTGCTTCATATTGTTTCAATTTCACATAAATTTTATCAACCTCATCGCCCATCGTTTTATATTTATCTAAAATTTTATCTAGCTGTTTGCGCACACCGCCGAATAATTTGCCGAAAAAGCCCGGATCCTCCTTGATCTCTTCAATATCAAAGCGGTCCATGATCTTGGCCAGAAGATTGAGCATCTCACTGGATTCGTTTATCTGGTTCATGTTCATGCTGTTCAATACCACGTCGGAGGTCTTGGAAATCTGCTCTGCCACCTCGCCGCCAAAGGTCACAATGGTTTCCAGGTCATCCACCACAATCTGGCTGGTCAGCGCATCTACCTCCGCTGAATTGACATATTTTTCATTCAGCTGCAGCCGGTCCTGCTGAATATCATAGGGCATAATCTCCTGCTCTGCAGCGACAGGTTCCGCAACTGCTGCCGTTCTATTTGTTCTTCCCAAATCAATTCCCATTTATGATCTCCCTCTTTTCCATAAATTCTCCCACCATGGAGAACGATTGCTTTTTTCATGATGCCCATAAAGCCTGTCAGGCATTTTTAAATCATATAGATACGTTCCAATTTTGTGTTCTGTCAGGAAAGGACGCTGATAATATTGCTCCATACTGCAATACCCGGTAGGCACAAACAAAACCACATCAAATCCCAGCAGATGAAGATAGGCCAGAAGAATCCCATCCTCCAGAGAATAGGACTGCTCCCCAGTATGTAAAAACACTGCCTTAGGCGGCACCTTGGTAAAATCCATTTTCTGTATCAACCGTACCAGCTCTTTGTTGAGGTTTAGGATTGTCGCGATCACGGTATACTCCGTACCGTTTTGGTAAGTACCCCGAATCAGCTGCAAATCCAGCAGCTCCTGAAGCTTGTCCAGCATATATTCCTGCATTTCCTCCCGCAGATACCCATAAGGATAGGCCTTGTGCTGTCTGATCTTTTGCTTTTGCACCTTCCTGTGGCGCAGAAACTCTGCGGCGTACTGCCGCATGGGATTGGCATCCTCCCGCTTATAAAAAGGCACTTCTGTAATCAGAAATGTGTCTGCCGTCACCAGCTTGCGCACATCATTCCAGTAGCTCTGCACATTGCCGTCCTTGACGCCGGAAACCTTGGCCAAAAGTACCGGCATGAGCACTTCCTCCTGAACCACCTGGAAATTAGGCCGATAACAATTTTCCTGCTCCCAGAGAATATAAATTTCCTCATACATGGTTTCCAGCGCAATGGCTCTGCCCTTTTGGTACTGCTGTTCCCGATACATCCCGCTGTCGCGGTAGAGGGTCTCCGTCAGCTCCTGCTCCGCATGATAGGCCACAGTGCCCATGCGGGCTGAGTTGCTTCTGGGATATTGTTCCACTGTCATGGATATAGTATATTTCTTCTCAAAAAGATATTTATCCTCTATTTTTTTGTATAAATCCAAATTTGGTGAAAAAATCAGCACATCCAGCGGCAAACGGGCCAAAAATCGAAAAAATAAGACTTCATTTTCATTGACGCAGTCATTCAAGATCAACACTGCGCCCTGCTGTCGTTGCTTCCACTTTCCAAAAAGCTGCCCGCCGTAGCGTTTGAGCCAGCATAACAGATAGACCGCCTTGTTCAAAAGACGATTCAGCGGGATTTCCTGCACTGCTTCCTCCTGCCAGAACTCTACAAACTGCTGCCGGATAATCTGCTGCAATTCTTTTTCTCCATAGACAATGTTTTGCGCCAAATCGGCCATCATTTCAGAGCATGCAGTATACTTCCGCCGCTGAATCTGTCCGATCTCCTCCGCAGAGGGCAAGGCCAGCTTCTGGTCCAATACCACTACCGGACGGAGCGCCCCCTCCAGCTGCAGATAAAGCTGCAGCAAGGTATTCAGATAGGTTGCCTTCTCCGCCACGCCGCAGAAGCGGGCAAACACCGTATAGTAAAGTCCTGCATCATCGCCGCGCTGCACCACGGGTTTCTGTACCTCCTGCAGAACATCTCCCGACAGCCACGCATTGATACAAGGCTGTTTTCCCGCCAGCGGGACAGTGCTCTCCCGTTGCAGCTGCTCAGTTTGTCGCCTGCTTCGCACCTTGTAATCAGCGGGAAAGGGCCTTCCGCCCGACTGATAGCCATGGGTATAGCGAGATTGGGGATCCAGCTTTCCATATGCGCTGTCGCCGCTCACATCCAGCAATACAAGATCGCAGCCAATACGGGAGAGCAAATGCAGCATCTCCAACTCATAGTAGCTGACAGAACCTTCATAAAAAATTTTAGGAACCTTCCTGCCCTCAACAGATTGCACCACCCGCTCAAACCGGTAATACAGCCAACACATAAATTTCATATAAGCATTTTTCAGCATGGTCTCATTTTTGCCATGCTGCGCCATCTGCAGCAACACATCATAAAGGGCATCTGCCGTGATCTGCCGTGATCTGACAGACAAACGGGGTAGCCAGCGGCCCAGCTGCTCTGCAAAGAACGCCGGCTGCAGCTTGAATGCTGTGCCCAGGATTTCCCGATAATATGCCAGATTCTGCTCTGTGGGGTTGGCCAGCTTTCCTTCCAGCACTGCACCGTTTTGCCGCGCTTCCTCATAATAACGACACAAAAAAGCTTCCACCTCTGCGCTGAAATCTAAAAAACGATAACAGTAAACGCCCTGTGCTGGCCGTTGATCAGCAGGCAAAAAATAATCATTCAAATTTTTTAACTGAAGCCTTTGCCACATAGACGTTTTCCTCCTCTTTACTGGCAACTAGCATTTTATTTTCAGAACATAACTTCCTAATATTATTTTATTTTAGCAAGAAAAAGTGAAGGTTTCAATAGAATGGGCAGGAAAAAAAGGGATTTATCTCGAAAATACAAGATGAAGTTTTTAGAATCATTTTGACAAAAATAGCGCAAGGAGTTCTCCCATGATGCATATACTCACACAACCTGCCGCCAAACTGGCCTGCAGCGTTGGACCTCTACTCTATACACCGGCCAATCACAAAGGGATTGCCTCCAGTATTTGCACAGAGCGTTTCGGCACCTCGTTTTCCCTGGCATTGTGCTTGGAAGATACCATCAATGAGCGTTATCTGGCAGAAGCGGAGCAGCAGGCCTGTCAGACACTGCAAGCCCTGGAAAAAGCACAGCGGCAGAGCGATTTTTTTCTGCCCAAGCTGTTCATCCGCCTGCGGGAGCCCGCTCAGCTGGAGCGATTCTTACAGAAGCTTGGCAGCGCAGCACAGCTGCTCACCGGCTTTATTTTCCCTAAGTTTTCACTGGAGAACGGGGAAGCCTATCTCCACGCCTTGGAGCGGGTCAATCAAAATCGCCCCCAGCCCTTTTACATGATGCCTGTGCTGGAAGATCCGTCTCTGTTGGCCCTTTCCCAAAGACAGCGCCAGCTGGAGCAGCTGAAGGCCATGCTGGATGATATTTCGCCGCAGGTTTTGAACATTCGTGTAGGCTGCAGCGACCTCTGCCATCTCTTTGCCACCCGACGCCGCGTGGAACAGACCATTTATGAGATTCTGCCCATCGCCAATATTCTCAGTGATATCCTCACCGTCTTCCAGGCAGACTATGTAGTATCCGCGCCAGTTTGGGAATATTATCAGGATTCCCATGACCTCTGGAAGCAGGGATTGGAGCGGGAATTGGCGCTGGATCAGCTCAACGGCTTCATCGGCAAAACGGTCATCCATCCTCGTCAGATTGCCGTTGTCAACAACAGCCTGCGGGTATTCCAAAGGGATTATGAGGACGCTCTGCAAATCCTGCACTGGAATCAGGAAAATACCTCTTATGTAAGCGGCAGCGTACAGGCCCAGCGCATGAACGAATACAAAACCCATTCCAATTGGGCACAGCGCACTCTCCTGTTGGCCGAGCTCTATGGCATCCGTCCTGACGCATAACAAACAAAACTGCTTTTCTGAGCTGCAACCAGCGCCCCAAAAAGCAGTTTTTTATATGCCCTTTTATGCGATTTTCCTTTTATTCACACTATTTTCCTGCAAAGTACTTCCGCCTGTCGCTAGATGTCGGACATGGTTTTAATGATACCGCAGGCACAATAATTTTGCAGCGGATAATATTCCACAGGCACCTGCTTTTCTTCAGCCAGGCGCAGGAGATGCTGCACCATGACACTCTTTTCGATATCCCTGCGCAGCAAAATCTTCCACGGCACTCTGCGCAGTAACACCCGCGTGGTCTCTCCAATCCCCGGCTTGATCAGGTTGATATCCCTGACTTGAAAGTGCTGGGCAATTCTCTGCACCTCCGCCACACCCGAGTGCTGCGGCCGCACCGGAGCACCACCTTTTCCCGGCGGGACAAATTTCGCCGTGATAGCGTCGATAAAGGCGTAGGACAAATCCCCTTCCCGCAGTTCCTCATAGCACACAGCGCCGTGAAAATCATCGGGCCCAATCAAATCCGCCCGCAAAAAGGTGCGGCTCAACAGTCCCGATACCGTACTGTTCAGGCAGGAGCTGGGAATGAGCAGATCCTCATAGGTACCGCATAGATTGGTCACCGCCGCTGGGTCCGCCAACACCGCCAGCTCGTCGGAGACATCAGGATACTTCTCCATCTCCTTCTGCAGTTCCCGCAAAATTGCGCCCTTTCCCGTCCAGCCGTCCACAAACTGCAGCTGCGCGCCGTCATACCGCGCCAGCAAATAACCCATGGCATTGTGGTCAATTCCCCGACCGCGAATAATAGAGATGGCATAGTGGGGCGCATCCACTCCATAAAACTGCCGCAAATAACGTTTCAGCAAAATCCCTACAGGAATTCCTGCCCGTGCCAGAGAGACCAGAACCATCTCCGGCCCCTTTTGCCCCATCAACTGCTCCGCCAGCACGCTGACAGCATCCGCCACCGGCTCTGCATAGGCCTCCAGTGCAGCCTCATAGGCCGCCAGATAAGGCGCAGTAGGCGAATATTCCAGGGGCAGCATCTCGCAGTAATGCCTGCCCGACTGAATCTGCCGCTCCCGCTGGGCGGCGGGCAGGGGCTCTACCAGACCGGTAATATCCTTCAACAGCAGCACAACATCCTCTTCCCGATAACTGCTCCTCATAAGCGCCTCCATTCCACAATACGGACTCTCTCATTTCCCGTCTGCCGCAAAGCCGCTGTCAAATCCGCCAGCCCTGCGGCACTCTCGGTATCTGCATCGGTCAACAGCAGCACACTGTCATACCTGGTCAGATTATAAAGATAGGTGACCCGCCCTTCATCGTACAGACTGCGCAAGCACCAGCGACTGTGCAGCGGATAGCCCTCCTGGGGCGAAGGCACGATAGGACTGCGCGTCGTCGCGTGACACCAGACCTGACAGCCCACCTGCTGCAGCTGCCGGCCAATCCATAAAGCCGGATACATAAACTCCTCCGTGCCCAACACCAGCACCCGTTCCCCCTGCGCAAAGGAACACTCCCGCTCCAGCACAGCCAGCAAACCATCACACTGCCGGGCAATCTCCCCGGCATCCTGTAAACGGCGCAGCTCCAGATTTCCCTCATAAATATGGATTTCCGGCACGTCTGCGCTGCTGCCGCGCAAATCCCAGGCCTTTCCCTCAGACACGGCCTGCTCCATGCGCTTTTCATACACTGCCGGCGTGTACTTATGCAGGAATACACAATCCACCTGCTCCCGGGTGAACAAGGCCATAGCTTCCTCATCCATACCGTTTAACAACGAAGCCGCCGTCATGGCAGGACAAGCCGCTCCGTATTCCTGGCGCAGCAGCCTCAGCAAATGCAAAATGGTGTTGCCCGTCGTGATTTCGTCCTCCACAATCACAATGCGCTCCACTTGTCCCATTGCCCGCTCCAAATCCTCCCGCACCAACTTTTGCTCCACGGCATGGCTGTGACTTTCAGAAAAGTAAAAATACTGGACATGGGGAAGATTTTCCCGCGTCGTGGTCATGGACAGGCAGTTTAGCGCCTGCGCTACCGCCAAAGCCACCGCCGTGGCCGTCTCCGCGAAGCCGATCACCAAAAGCCGCTCCTGATACCGCGCCTGTAAGACTTTGGCCAATTCCGCAAACATATCCAGCGCCTCCCCAGGCGCTGTCGGCACATGCTTGCCCTGCAGGCGGTTCACCGCGACAAACGCCCGTTTCGTATTATTTTCCCGCTTAGCAGGCGCAATGATTTCATCCCAATTTATCATTCTCTGCTGTCTCCTCTGCAAAAAGCTTTTTTTATTATAACAAATTTTTCGCCGAGAATCCACTGCAATCCTTTTTGAACCGCGGACAGTTGTACAGGCTGCTTCCCCCCAGCCCATCTCCTACCCCTACCGCGTAACTTACGCAGTAGGGTATGT
>CAJUDO010000044.1 GCA_910585405.1 uncultured Peptococcaceae bacterium
AAAGCCTTATAGGCGCATATGTAAAACCCCCGGCTATGCCGGGGGATACTTATTTGTGCGAAAAGACAAGGCAGAGGCTTGTCTCATGGGGAAGATATTATTGGAAGAATAGGTTTTTGTTGCAGGAGAATAAATGGGAAAAAGAATTGTACATATGAGTTTGTGAGGAAATAGAAAATATTTTTTGTCTGCTCATATGAAAAGAGAATTTTGTTATTTTGTTTTAAACGGGTATATGTTACAATAATGATAAGTAAAAAGATAAAGGAAAACACAATGTTTGTGTGGTTGATTTGTGTAGAGGGCAGTAAAGGAAGAAGGTAATAAAAAAACTCGCTTATAGCTGGCGAGTTTTCATCCACATCAACGTGGGCCCCTAAGGGCGATTAGGAAAATTCTTTATTTGAACCGTGTAGTGTAATCTCATATGGTAGTCGAATGAGATGCTTTTATCATAATCCGAAAAAGCTCTTTTGTCAATGAAAATATTTTAAAAACTTATACAAAGAAAGGATACGCTATGGAACAAAATTATTATCTGGGACTGGATATTGGAACGAACTCAGTGGGCTGGGCAGTGACGGATTCGTCCTATCATCTTTGCCAGTTTAAACATAAAGATATGTGGGGAATTCGCCTTTTTGATGAAGCTAAAACTGCGCAGGAACGAAGGACTGCTCGGTGTGCCAGAAGAAGGCTGGAGCGCAGAAAGCAGCGTATTGATTTGCTACAGGAACTATTTGCTGTCGAGATGAACAAAGTAGACGATACCTTTTTTATTCGGTTAAATGAGAGTAGGCTACATTTGGAAGATAAGATAGTACCAGCAAAGCACCCGCTGTTTCGAGAAGAGAACTATACCGACAGGGAATATTATCAGGAATATCCGACTATTTTTCACTTGCGGAAAGATTTGATTGAAGACAAGGCACCGCATGATATTCGTCTTGTCTATCTGGCATTACACCATATCATCAAAAACCGAGGGCATTTCCTGATTACTGGAGGTTTCAGCGACGCGAAAAGTTTTGCGGCCACCATGCGGAATTTGCAGGAGGCGGTACAGAACGAATTTGACTTTGAGCTGTATCTGGATGAAACTGGTTTGGCAGATTTTGAACGTATCTTGCAAAGCCGAGACGATGCCAAAAGTGTGAAAGCCAAAAAGTTGCTGGGGCTGTTTTCCTTTACTCATTTAGAAAATGATGAAGCAAAGCGGAAAAAAACAATAGTGGACCAGGTCTGCAAGTTTGTGTGCGGTATGACTGGAGATGTATGTAAGTTGTTTGCAATGGATTCAGAAGAATCTGGCTTGGAGAAGACAAAATTTTCTTTTGGAGATGCCCAATATGAAGAATCCATTGCTGATCAGTTGGAGGGCGCACTCCCAGAGAAATTTTATGTCTTGGAATGTATGAAAGCACTGTATGATTGGAGTATTCTTGCGGATATTCTGGCCGGTGAGGACTATATTTCTTTTGCCAAAGTGAAGCAGTATGCGCTGCATAAAGAAAATCTAAAGCGATTGCGTGTTTTTATGCGGAAGTATTGTGACAAACATACGAGGGAACAGTTTTTCAATGCGCATCAGCAGGAAAAAGGCAATACAAAGCTGTGCAATTATGCTGCCTATGTTGGAAGTGTGAAAAAGAATGGAAAAGAATATTCTGTGGCCCGTTGCTCTGAGGAAGAATTTTATCAAGGTCTGAAAAAAATTTTGGAAGCGGTTACAGTGACTGCGGAAGATGCTGCGGAAAAAGAATATCTGCTGCAGCATACTCAATTACACACGCTGCTTCCTTTACAGCGCAGCAAGGACAATGGGACTGTCCCCAAGCAAATCCACGAGTTGGAACTGAATAAGATTTTGGAACAGGCTTGTCAATATCTGCCCTTTTTGAATGATACAGATGGGGAAGGAATTTCTGTGGCAAAGAAAATTAAAGATATTTTTAATTTCCGAATACCCTATTATGTAGGACCACTGAGCGACCGGCACCGGGCGCAGGGCGCGAATAATTGGATGATACGGCGGGAAGGCAGGACAGAACGTATTTATCCGTGGAATTTTGAGCAAGTTGTAGACATGGAACAATCCAATACAGCCTTTATCACACGTATGACCAATAAATGCACCTATCTGGTGGGTGAAGATGTATTGCCCAAACATTCGCTGCTGTATTCAACTTTTATGGTGCTGAATGCCATCAACCCCTTGAAAATCAAAGGATATCCTGCTACAGAGTTGCAAAAACAAAATATTTTTCGGCATGTATTTTTGAAGCATCAGAAGGTAACTGCGAAAGAGATTATAGAGTATCTAAATCAGGAAGATCCTGGGTTGAAACTAACCGAGGATGATTTGAGCGGGTTTGACGAAAACGGTAAGGTATCCATGTCCTCTTATCTGGATTTCTGGAAGAAAGTATTTGGCGAACGCATGGCAGAAAATGCTGTGCAGGCAATGGTAGAGGACATTATTAAGTGGAAAACGATTTACGGCGATGACAAACAGATGCTCAAACGGATCATTCAGCAGCATTATCCTGATCAGCTAACAGATGCTCAGTTAAAAGCAGTAGCTGGATTTCGCTACAGTGGATGGGGAAATTTTTCAAAAGCATTTCTGAATGGGATACAAGGAATCGATACGGAAACAGGGGAAACATTCACCATAATTAAGGCGTTGTGGAATACTAACTGCAATTTGATGCAACTGTTGAGCGGTCGTTTCACTTTCCAGCAACAGATTACTGAGCATAATAAGGCGCAAATTGGCGAGATGACACAGATTAGTTATGAGAATGTAGTGGAACCGCTTGCCGTATCACCGGCTGTAAAACGCTCAATCTGGCAGACTGTACAGATTGTACAAGAAATAAAACAGATTATGGGTGCTGCGCCGCAGAAAATCTTTATTGAAATGGTTCGTGATGATGACAGTAAAGGGAAAAAGAAAGGGCGGACGGCATCTCGTAAGCAGCAATTACTGGAATTGTATGCAGCCTGTGAAGCTGATGTACGGGAATGGAGTCAGGAAATTGAAGGCAAGGATGAAAGAGCGTTTAACAGCTTGAAGCTCTACTTGTACTATCTGCAAAAAGGCAGATGTATGTACACTGGTGAACGTATTGACTTGGATGAGCTGATGAAGAGTAATTCCAAATGGGACAAGGATCATATTTATCCGCAATCCAAAATTAAAGATGACAGTTTGGACAATTTGGTTTTGGTGAACAAAGAAGTAAATGCCAAGAAGAGCAACGAATTGCTTTCAGCGGAAATCGTAAAGCGGCAGAAACCTTTTTGGGAGGAGCTATTAAAGAGCGGATTCCTATCCAAAAAGAAATATGATCGGCTGAGCCGTATCAATGATTTTACGGAAGAAGAATTATCCGGCTTTATCAGTCGCCAACTGGTAGAAACCCGGCAATCTTCCAAAGCAGTAAAAGACCTACTGGAGCAGCTGCATCCTAATACAGCTATCGTATCGGTCAAGGCGGGGCTAGTATCTCAATTTCGCAAAAAAGATCTGTGCGAATTGAAATCGCGTCGGCTGAATGATTTACACCATGCCAAAGACGCCTACCTCAATATTGTAGTAGGTAATGTATACTACGAAAAGTTTACTGCCAATCCGATTCTATGGATTAAGAAAAATAAAGAGGTAAATTACAGTATCAACCGTGTTTTTGAATATGATGTGAAAAAACAGGATGAATGGATTTGGCAGGCGCCGCCGAAAAATGAGAAGGGAGAAGCCTGCCGGGGAGAGCCGCGGAAGGAATTGCTAGGCGGCACCATAGATGTGGTACGGGAAACTGTGCGGCGCAATCGGATGTGCTATACCGAATATACCTACTGTGAAAAGGGCGAATTATTTGCGGCCAATCCAAAACATGTAGAAAGTGCCAAAATTCCATTGAAAACAGGGCTGGATCCTGAAAAATATGGCGGGTATTATAGTCCAAACAATTCCTATTTTGCACTGGTTGAGTTTGACGGCAAAAAGAAAGGGACGCGGATTAGAAATATCATCGGTGTTCCCATTTATATTGCCAATATGCTGCCGTACCAGCAGGACGCTTTTTTGCACTATTGCGAAGATGTCAAAGGGTTGGTCAATGTGACAGTGCTACATGCAAAGATCAAGAAAAATGCGCTGCTGCTGGTGGATGGCTTTCCGCTGCGCATTCGAGGGGAAAACGAAATAGTACTTACTTTTAAGCAAAATCTGCAGCTGATTTTAAGACAGGATGATGCAGAAACGGTGCGGCGGATTGAAAAGTATTTGGAGAAGAATAAGGATTACGCTGTGGATGAAAAATTTGACGGTCTGAGCGATGACAGTATGATGCAGCTCTATGATGTGCTGACAGAAAAGCTGCAAACGGTATACAGTCGCCGTCCGGCCAACAAAGGGCAGACACTGGCGGAAAAACGAGAGGTATTTACAAAGCTGGATGGAAGTGCAAAGGCTGTGATTTTGAATGAAATTTTGACTATGCTGCGCTGCGATGCAGCTACCACGGCAAACTTAAAGGGGATAGATAAGGAAAATGTAGGAAATATTGCAATCAGTAAAAATACAGTAGGTAAAAGTAAACTGGTACTGATCAACCAGTCGGTGACCGGCTTGCTGGAAAACAGAACGGAGCTGTAGAATGAGCTGGAGGACTGTGGTAATCACCGGCTGTGCCAAGCTGGACTATAAAATGGATTATTTGGTGGTACGCAGAAAAGATGTGACGAATCGCATACACCTCAGTGAAATCAGCATCTTACTGCTTGAATCTACAGCAGTGTCGTTGACATCTATGCTGCTCTGCGAGCTGGTAAAGAAGAAAATCAAGGTGATTTTCTGCGATGAAAGTCACAATCCCCATTCGGAGCTACTGCCCTATTACGGTAGTCATGACACTAGCGCCAAGTTAAGGCGGCAGATTGTCTGGGATGCAGATATTAAAACACAGGTCTGGACCGAGATCGTGACCGAAAAAATCCGAAAGCAAATGCAGCACCTGGAAAAAAGAGGTTATTCTGCTCAAGCTGAACTGCTGCACCGGTATGTGCTGGAGCTGCAGTTCGGCGATAGCACCAACCGGGAAGGTCACGCAGCGAAGGTATATTTTAATGCCTTATTTGGTATGGAGTTTTCCCGCAGCGACGATACGGTAGTGAATGCTGCGCTGAATTATGGGTATGGGATTCTGCTGGCCTGCTTTAATCGGGAAATCGTGGCTGGCGGTTATATAACACAGTTGGGCTTATTTCATGACAATATGTTTAATCCCTTTAATCTGGCTTCAGACTTTATGGAGCCCTTCCGTATTTTGGTGGACCAGAAAGTAGTAGAGATGCAGCCGAGCAAGTTCGAGCATGCAGAAAAGATGGAGCTGCTCACCATACTGCAGCAGGAGGTGTGGATAGACGGAAAACAGCAGTGTGTGAACAATGCGATTAAAATTTATTGCCGCAGTCTCTTAGATGCGCTCAATGAACGGGACGTTGCTTGTATTTGTTTTTATAAGGATGGCGGAGAAAGGATATGAGTTATCGTTATATGAGAATTCTGGTATTTTTTGATTTGCCCACGGAGACGTTGGAGGATAAAAGAGAATATAGAGCCTTTCGAAAATATTTGATCAAAAAAGGTTTCCTGATGCTGCAGGAAAGTGTATACTGCAAGCTGGCTCTAAATCAGACTGTAGCGGCAGGTATTGTAGCCAGCGTAAAAGAGCATAAGCCTGCAGATGGACTGGTGCAAATGCTGGTGGTAACAGAAAAACAGTTCGCTCGAATGGAATGCGTGGTAGGGCAGCGGCAGAGTACGGTACTTGATTCTGATGAACGGCTGGTGGTCTTATGAAGTTATGCTGCCCGCAGTTAGAAACCACCTTTACCATCAAGCCGCAGATATTAAATCGGATTGTAGTGGAGAATCCTATTTCTTATGAAGCACTGGTATTGGGTTTCTATGGTCAGATCTACGAAAAGCAAGAGAATTTGTCCTGTTTTCTGGATGATGCATCCTATGCCATCGCCAGACATTTTGAATTGATTCTTTCTCCAATGGATATAGCCTATGACAAAAAAGAAATACAGAAAAAGCTGTATCAAGATTTGGCTGACGAGTTGGAAATGCAGGATGCTTTTGAAAAAATAGCGGGAGCCTATGGAGAATTGCTGCAGCTGGTAGAGGAAGGAATCGTATATTCTGCCTATCCTGTAGAGCTTTCCGCTGAATTTGTTCTTCCCGATTTGTTCAAACAGTTGGGTGTGCAGTTAAAACAGCCGGAGGGTCGGTTTGTAGAAAAATTTATTGACTACGGCACTACAATGAAGCAGCTAATGGATAAGCAGGTTTTTGTGCTGGTCAATTGTGCTGCTTACCTGACAGGAGAGGACCTTGCTTATTTGGAGCAGTGGCTGCAATATGAAGAGGTGTACGTGATTTTGTTGGAATCGTTTCAACATTCCTTGCCTTTTCCAGTCAATGAAGTTATAATAGATACAGATTTATGTGAAATACGCTAAGATATCATAGGAAATTGCAGATGTTGTAGTGGCATGGACTCCCAAATTGAGGTTTGAGAGTAGTGTAATTTCATATGGTAGTCAAACGTGTTGTTGCATATGAAAACGAGCTTATAGGTTTGAGAGTAGTGTAATTTCATATGGTAGTCAAACTATCAATCACCATTTTATTATCCTCCTATTGTTTGAGAGTAGTGTAATTTCATATGGTAGTCAAACTCAAAAAATAGGAGGATCCTATAGAAAATCGTTTGAGAGTAGTGTAATTTCATATGGTAGTCAAACTCAAGTGCGCCCATCATAACACCAACCTTGTTTGAGAGTAGTGTAATTTCATATGGTAGTCAAACAAACGGACAGCCACACCGTACACTACCAATGTTTGAGAGTAGTGTAATTTCATATGGTAGTCAAACTGCCAGCTCACCAAATCGCTATGCAGTTCAGTTTGAGAGTAGTGTAATTTCATATGGTAGTCAAACGTAGATATTTGAATAAGGTTCGATTCAACCGTTTGAGAGTAGTGTAATTTCATATGGTAGTCAAACCAACAGGCTAGAATCAAGTCGACTTATTACGTTTGAGAGTAGTGTAATTTCATATGGTAGTCAAACTCGTAATTGCTGTTGAGCTTTGGGATGACTGTTTGAGAGTAGTGTAATTTCATATGGTAGTCAAACATACAAGCAGTAATCATTGCTGCAATCATTGTTTGAGAGTAGTGTAATTTCATATGGTAGTCAAACCAGGAACAGTGTTTTTTGCGGACCCACCATGTTTGAGAGTAGTGTAATTTCATATGGTAGTCAAACTAAAAGAAGCGCTCACAGGACATGAACATGGTTTGAGAGTAGTGTAATTTCATATGGTAGTCTGATAAAATATACTCCCCTTCATTATTATCGGTGAAGGGGAGATTTCTATCTAGCATTATATTGCTCAGAACACCAGCTGCACCAGAAGCATATAACAGATTGTGCCGCCGGCGATGGAGAGCAGCATTTGCCGCTTCCAGAAGTGCAGAATGATGACCATAGCGATGGAGATGGCCTCAGGGATGCCGTGGCTGCCGGTAAGCAATTGGACGTCCTTGAGACTGTAAATGACAAGCAGGCCGAACACAGCGGCGGGCAATGCCTTGCCCAAATATTGCACAAAGGCCGGTGTGGTTTTACCTGCGGGAAACAGCAGGAATGGTAAAAATCGTGTTGTCATAGTGCCTAATACCACTGCCATTATGGTAAGGATTTGTTGGGTGAGCGTCATGGTCATTGCAGATCACCGCCTTTCTCTAATGGTTTGCGTAAAAGAGTAAGGGCGGTAAGAATGGCGATCATGGAAGGCAAAATAAAGCCATCTGCGCCAAAACATAAAAGACAGAGCAGGGATAGTGCCAGACCTAAAATGCCGCTGGTGTGGTTTTTATCCTTGAGCCACTGCTCCAGAAAAATGACGATAAACATAGCAGGTAGCACAAAATTCAGTCCTTCTGTATTGAAGGGAATCGTAGCGCCGAAGATACCGCCCAGGGTCGCGCCCAGCACCCAGTAACAATGGTTCAGCAGCGTGACAAAAAACATAAACCAGCCTTGGTCGACACCGGCGGGAATGGCAGCGGTGTAGTTTATGGAAAAGCTTTCGTCACACATACCGAAGATGAGATAAAACTTTCTCCAACCGGTATGTTTATACTTGTCCAGCATAGAGATGCCGTAAAAAAGATGTCGGGCGTTGATCATGAGAGTCAGAGCAAAGGCCTGTAGTGGATGAAACGCCCCCAGCAGCAGATTAGCGGCGATAAACTCCACAGAGCCGGCAAAAATGGTGAGACTCATGAGCATGGGATACCAAAAGCTGAATCCTGCTGCACGCATATAGATGCCGTAGGTAAGACCTAAAAAGATAAAGCTGGTCAGAATGGGAATGGTGTATGGAAATGCGGCATGAAAAGCGCGTCCGATAGTTCCTTGCTGAGATGGATGTGTTGTCATAGCAGTCAGCTCCTTTTCTACAGATGGTATATAAGTAGTTGTGATTCTACCATTTTCGACAAATAAATTCAATATTTGCAAGGAAAATATGCAAAATATAAATATAAATTAAAGGAATCGTCATCCCATCCACATTTTTTTGTCCAGTGTGCGGTACTGAATGGCTTCTGCCAAATGAGCCAGCTGAATGGTTTCGCTGCCGGCCAAATCAGCGATGGTGCGAGAAACTTTTAAGATGCGGTTGTGGGCTCTGGCGCTGAGACCCAGCTTTTGAAAGGCCTGTTCTAAAAACTGATTGCTCTTTTTGTCCAGTTGGCAGAACTGCTGGATCTGCCTGGGCGTCATGGCGCCGTTGTGAATGGTGTCTGAGTTGGCAAAACGCAGCGCTTGTATTTGGCGGGCGGCCAGGACTCTGCGGCGGATAGTGGCAGAATCCTCCTCGGGCTGTTCGCGGTGGAGCTCCTGAAAGGTGACGGGCACCACCTCTAGCTGTAAATCAAAGCGGTCCAGCAAGGGGCCGGAAATTTTGCTGCGGTATTTTTGCAGTTGACTGGGTGTGCAGGTACATTGGCGGTGGGGATCATTATAGTACCCGCAGGGACAGGGATTCATGGACGCAGCTAAAAGGAAACGGCAGGGAAAGGTAATCTGCGCCTGTACCCGCGACACGGTTACCTGACCATCCTCTAAAGGTTGCCGCAGCGCTTCTAATACCTCTCGGCGATATTCGGGAAACTCGTCCAAAAAGAGCACACCGTGATGGGACAAGGATACTTCACCGGGATGGGGAATCCGTCCACCACCGATGATGCTGGCAGTGGAGGCGCTGTGATGGGGCGCTCGAAAGGGCCGCTCTAAGATCAGAGGCTGATTGGGCGGCAGGAGGCCGGCGATGCTGTATATTTTGCTGAGAGACAGACATTCCGCAAAGCTTAAAGGCGGGAGAATGCCCGGCAATGCTTGGGATAGCATGGTTTTGCCAGAGCCGGGCGAGCCTACCATGAGAATATTGTGATTACCTGCCGCTGCAATTTCCAAGGCTCGTTTGGCTTCGGACTGGCCTTTAATCTGGACAAAATCGTGGAGGCTCTGGGCAGGCGTCAACTGGGAAAAATCAGGCGACTGGGCGGTGATTGGCTGCAGGGACTGGGGATTTTCTAAAAAGTAGACCACTTCCCGCAGCTGGTGAAATCCATAGGTGATAGTGCCGCCGATGGCGCTTTCCTCCCCATTGGCAGCAGGTACTAATAAAGTGTAGTCGGTATGACAATATTCCAGCGAGATGGGCAGGACGCCCTTTACCGGGCGCAGCGAGCCGTCCAGACCCAACTCTCCCAAAAACAGATACTGCTCCAGATTGTTGCAGTGCAGTTGCTCGGTAGCGGCCAAGATGGCGATGGCAATGGCCAAATCAAAGCTTGGCCCTTCTTTGCGCAGATAGGCAGGCGCCAAATTTACAACAACGCGGCGGGGCGGAAAGGCGTAGCCGGCATTTTTGATGGCGGTGCGCACGCGCTCCTTACTCTCCTTGACGGCTGTGTCTGGTAGTCCGACGATATCCCACGCCGGCATCCCTGATGCGGCGTCCACTTCAATCTCTACCAAATAAACGGATAATCCTAACAGTGCGGTACTTTTTAGTTGGGCTAACATAATAAAACCTCCATGTGACGCGATTTTTATTAGAATACCATATATTGGAAAAAAATTCAATGTATTGCTGGAATTTTTTGAAAACCGTATCGCAAAAAAACAGGACATGTTATAATAGTGCATAAAATGAGTATTTATGACAGAGGAGGCGAAGCCTTTGGCAGTACAGTTTATTCTCGGCCCGGCGGGCAGCGGGAAAAGCAGTTACGTCATGAGAACAGTGGCAGATACACTGCGGAAGCAGCCGCGAAAAAAAATTATTCTTATGGTGCCGGAACAGGGAACCTTTACTTATCAATATGAACTCATCAACGCCTACGGTTTATCCGGCGTGTTGACCTTGGAAATTCTCAGTTTCCAGCGTTTGGCGCGCACGGTGATGCAACAGACCGGCGGTCTGGCCTATCAGCATTTGGACGATTTGGGAAAGCTTTTGATTTTGCGGCGATTATTACAGGAGCATCAGGAACAGTATGAATTTCTGAACAGCTCGGTGGATCGCTCTGGATATTTAATGAAAATCGGGCAGATGCTTCAGGAGTTGAAGCGCTATCAAATCAGCAGTGAACAGTTGGAGCGCACCGTTGCCCAGTGCCAGCTTCCCAGGACAACATTTGCCTGTAAGCTGGAGGAGCTATCCCGACTTTATCTGCAATATGAAGCATTTTTGGCCCAGGACTATCTGGACAGTGAGGATGTGCTGGAGCTTCTCCTGAAAAGACTGGAGGAACGGAAGCTTTTTAAGGATGTAGAGTTTTGGGTGGACGAGTTTTATGATTTTACGCCCCAGGAGTATGCTATATTGAGCGCTTTGATGCAGCAAACGGATGTGCATATCGTGTTACCTGCGGATCCGGAGCATGAAGAATTGGGCAGACAAACGGCCTTTTACAGCACGGGAAAAACCTTGGCGCGGCTGCGTCAGATGGCGGCAGAGCGAAATGTAGAGCAACGGGAGGATAAGTGTTTGAAACCGGTGCGCTGGCAGCAGGCGGCTGATTTGGCGTTTTTGGAGCAGCATTATTTTTCCATTGGGAATACTGTGTGGCAGGAAAAAACAGAGCATTTGCGACTTCTCTGCGGACAAAACCGGATGTCAGAAGCGGACGCTGCGGCCAGATTGATTCGCCAGCTTTGCCGCGAACAGGGTTATCGTTATGGGGAGATTGGCATCTTTACGCGGGGAGACCAATATGAGCTTTTGCTGGAAACGGTACTGACCGACTATGAGATTCCCTATTTTGTGGACCACAAGGAAACGATGCGTCAGCATCCGCTGACAGAGCTGATTTTGGCGGCCTTTGATATTTTACAGAACAATTGGTCCTATCAGGGGATGTTTCGCTTCCTGAAAACAGCACTATTGCCTTATGAGCAGCAGGAGCTGGATTCCCTGGAAAACTATGTGCTGCAGTATGGCATTCGCGGCAGCGCCTGGTATCGGGAAGGGGACTGGCAGTACGGCAATGAGGATGGCGAACAGCTGGAGCAGCTCAACACTTTGCGCAGACAGATTGCCGGACCGCTGTGCAGGTTCCAGCTTGCGCTGGCTCAGCCCCAAACGGCGGATGGGTTCATACAAGCTATCTATACGCTGCTGGATGAATACGCGGTACCCCGGCAGTTGTCCCGGTTTTGCCAGGAGGCCAATGATCATGGCCTTTTGGAAAGTATTCAGCTGCATCAACAGATATGGGATCATGTGATTCAGATTTTTGACCAGATGAGTCAGTTGTTGCAGGATACGCTGCTGACTGCCGGGGAGTTTGCCGTGATTTTGCAAAGTGCCTTTGACAATTTGGATTTGGGACTCTTGCCCAACAGTCTGGATCAGGTGCTCATCGGCGCTCTGGCACATTCTCGCAGCTGTAAGCTGCAGGTGGCTTTCGTGCTGGGACTGAATGAAGGCGTGTTTCCCGCCAAGGTGGCCCAGGAGGGATTTTTTAATGATGGAGAAAAACAGGCGCTGCGGGAGATGGGTATCCAGCTGTCGCCTGACAGCGGC
The DNA here is from genome assembly GCA_910585405.1 of uncultured Peptococcaceae bacterium. Taxonomy (GTDB): domain Bacteria; phylum Bacillota; class Peptococcia; order Peptococcales; family Peptococcaceae; genus UBA7185. The sequence continues at coordinate 12,187 of CAJUDO010000044.1, forward strand.
GAGCAGCTCTATGAAGAACAATTGCTGATTTATCTGGCGCTGACGCGGGCTTCCCAGAAATTGATTCTGAGTTATTCTCTGAGCGATGAGGACGGCAAGGCGCTGCGTCCCTCAGGCATTGTGGACAGGCTGCGCCGGCTGTATCCTCTGTTGAAGGAGGAAGCTGTGCAGTGGCCTCCGGCAGAGGGGCAGGAGGTGCTGCCCTATCTGAACCATCCGGGAAAAGCCATGGGGCTTTTGGGAGCTCATCTGCGCAAACCGGAGAGCGAGGAGACGCAGGAGATCTGGGCGGAGCTGTACAATTGGTTTGTAGAGCATCCCACGGCGCTGTTCGACAGCGTATGCGACAGCCTGAAGCATGAGGAACAGCTGGCGGCGCGCACGCTGCACAGTACGGAGATTTACGGGGAGCCGCTGCGGCTGAGTGTGTCGGCGCTGGAAAAATACCGGCTGTGTCCTTATAATTATTTTCTCACCTACGGTTTGCGCCTGAAGGAGCGGCAGCTCTATCAGATGGAAGCTGTGGATGTGGGGCAGTTTTATCATGCGGCTATCGAGCGCTTCAGCAATTATCTGCTGGAGCAGCAGATTAGCTGGCAGGGACTGGACTCCGGGCAGGTAAAGGATATCATGGCGATGATTGTGGAGCAGTTGGCGCCTGAGATGCAGAACGAAATTTTGCTCAGCACGGGGAGATACCGCTATCTGCGCCGCCGCTTGCAAAAAACATTGGAACGCTCGGCTCTGGTACTGCTGGAGCACGGGCAAAGAGGGGATTTTATGCCTGTTGCGCTGGAAGCAGATTTTGGGATGGCCCAGAGCAAGCTGCCTGCGTGGAGACTTACGCTTAAGGACGGCAGTAGTCTTCTTTTGCAGGGGAGAATTGATAGAATTGAGCAGGCAGAGGAGGATGGCATCCATTATCTGCGGGTGATTGATTTCAAAACGGGAAGTCAGGGGCTTCGTCTGACGGAAATTTATTATGGCCTAAAGATTCAACTACTGACCTATCTGCAGGTTGCCCTGCAGTATTATGAACGATTGCTGCCCCAAGGGGAAAAAGTATTGCCAGCAGGCGTACTCTATTATTTCTTCCGTAGTAGTGTGCTCAGTGCCGATGGGCCGTTAAGTGTGGAGAAAGCTAAGGAGCTGCATGACAAAGAGATGAAAGCTCAGGGATTACTGGTGGCAGATATGAAAGCGCTGAAACTGGCGCAGCGGGATTTGACCACCGGCAGCAGCACGTTGCTGCCGGTATCTCTGCTGAAGGACGCGGCGCCTTATGTGGAGGATGCAGAGGCTTTTGCCCAGCTGGAGGATCCGCTGGCGCTATTCGGAAAGCGCAATCATACTGTGGTGACGCGGGAACAGCTGGGATTATTGCTGCAGCACACGAAGCAAATCATTGCCCAACTGGGCCAACAGATTCATCAGGGCAATATCGCGGTACGACCTTGCCGTATAGGACAGTTTACAGGCTGTCAATATTGTGGATATCAAACTATTTGTCAGATTCAAACGGTGAACGAAAGTACCTATTGGGAGGACTTGCCATTATTGGAGCGGGACGAAATCTGGGCTCGTTTAGAACAGGAGAAGGGGGAGAAAAAAGATGCCGACATGGACGAAAGAACAGCAGCAGGCCATTGAGCTGCGGGGAAAAAGCCTGCTGGTGGCTGCGGCAGCAGGTTCGGGAAAGACAGCGGTGCTAGTGGAGCGGATTATTCAGATCATCAGCGATACAGTCCATCCGGTGGACTTGGATAGGCTGCTGGTGGTGACCTTCACCAATGCCGCCGCTGCCGAGATGAAGGAGCGTATCGGTGCGGCGATTCAAAAGCAGCTTTTGGAAAATCCTATGTCAGAGCATTTGTATCGGCAGAGCTTATTGCTTTCCAAAACGCAGATCACCACTCTACATTCCTTTTGTCTGGATTTGGTGCGGCAGAATTTTTTCCGCCTGGGCTTAGATCCTCAGATGAAAATTGCCGATGAGACGGAAAACCAATTGCTTTTGGGGGAAACCTTAGACGACTTGTTGGAGGAATATTACAGCAGGGAAGAAGGACAGGCAGAATTTATCGCCTTAGTGGACTGTTACGGTGGGCGAGAGGATGAACAGCTGCGGGCGGTACTCTTGGAGCTTTATGAGATGTCGCAGAGCATGGCCAGACCGCAGCATTGGCTAAAACAACTGGAGGCGGCCTCCTCGAAGGACTGGTTTGCCCTAGCCGTGCCGGATGTGGCGCGGCAGCTACGTGGAGCGAAACATTTGCTCATGCAGGCCATTCAGCTGGCTGGCACTGATGAAGGATTGCAAAAATATTTCTTCCATATCGAGCAGGAGTATAACTGGAGCTGTGAGCTGTTGGCAGCGCTGGCTGAGGGCTGGGATGCGCTGGCGGAGAAGCTCAGAAGCGGGAAATTTGAAAGCCTGCCGCGCACGAAAAAGGGTGCCTTTGATGAGGAAATCAAGGCGCAGGTGGTGAGCTGCCGCGATAGCGCAAAAAAATTGATAGAAGGCCTGAGGGAGGGCTATTTCAGTCGTTCAAGAGATGAACAGCTCCAGGAGCTGGCCAGCCAGAGATGGGTGTATCGGCTGTTGGTGAAGTTGACGCTGCAGCTTTCAGAGCGTTTTCAACAGAAAAAAGCGGAGAAAGGCATCATGGATTTTCACGATATGGAACATTTTTGTTTCCAGCTGCTGTATGAAGAAACAGCGGAGGGGGTAGAGCTCAGTGAACTGGCGATGGAGTTGAAGCAGCAATATTATGAAGTGATGGTGGACGAATACCAGGATGTAAATGATCTGCAGGAAGCAATTTTGCAGGGCGTGAGCCGAGAGGAAAATCTTTTCATGGTGGGCGATGTCAAGCAGAGCATTTATGGCTTCCGTATGGCCAATCCTCAGCTATTTTCAGAAAAATATCAGAGCTTTTCCTCAGAGGGACAGGCACAGAAGCAACGCTTGGATTTGAACCGCAATTTCCGCTGCCGCCGCAATATTGTGGACGGCGTGAATACGGTATTTGCAGAATTGATGACCGGTGAAAACGGCGATTTGCTCTACGACGAACAGGCGGCGCTGGTGTATGGAGCCGACTATCCCGCGCCCTTAGAGGGGCAGGGAGATATCCCAGAGCAAATTCAGTTGCTGGTACTTACCCAGCCTGAGGAAGAAGCCGAGGAAACTGCAGAACAGCCCCTTTCCGCCATGGAGGAGGAAGGGCTCCTGCTGTGCCAGCAAATGCAGCAGTTGATGCAGGAAAAAGCGCTGGTTTATGACAAAAGGCTGCAGCAATACCGGAGGGCGACCTGGCGGGACATAGTGGTGCTGCTGCGGGCGCCCAAGGCGGCAGGTACTGTTTACGCCCGTATTTTGAAAGAGGCGGGTATTCCTGCGGTGGTAGATACAGGCGATGGCTATTTTTCTGCGTGGGAGATTCAGATAATCCTGTCTGTGCTGCATATCATTGACAATCCGCTCCAGGATTTGCCGCTGCTGGCGGTGCTGAAAGCGCCCTTCTTTCATTTTGAAGAAGAAGAATTGGCTCAGCTGCGATTGCTGGTGCCCAGAGGGTATTTCTATCATTGCTTGGAGCAGGTCGCCCAGGAGTGTGAATCGCCGCAGATTGCGCAAGATTTGCAGTGCAAGGTAAAGGTGTTCCTGAAACGGCTGGAACGCTGGCGCAGTTTGGCGCGGCAGATGGATTTGAGCAAGCTGATCTGGCAGCTGTATAAGGACACCGGTTTTTATGAATATGTAGGCGCGCTGCGGGAAGGCGTTCAGCGGCAGGCCAATCTGCGTGCTCTTTATGAGCGGGCCTGCAACTATGAAAAGACCAGCTTCAAAGGCGTTTTCCTTTTCCTGCGGTTTTTAGAGCAGCTGGAAAAAAATCAGGCTGATTTGGAGCCGGCGCGAATTTTGAGCGACAATGAAAATGTGGTGCGGATTATGAGCATTCATAAGAGCAAAGGGTTGGAGTTTCCCGTTGTATTTTTGGGAGGCATAGGCCGGCGTTTCAATTTCCGAGATGCCCAGCAGGAATTTCTGCTGGACAAAAATTATGGCTTGGCCTTTTCTGTGGTAGATGAAGAACTGCAAATCAAATACCGCACCATTGTACAGCAGGTTATCGCCCAAAAAAAACGGGAGGCTCTGCTGCAGGAGGAAAAACGCATTCTCTATGTGGCTATGACGCGAGCACGAGAACGGTTGTATCTCATCGGCAGTTGCGGAGAGCCGGAAAAGCGCGGCCAAATGATGGGAAAGGACGCCCGATGCTATTTGGATTGGCTACTGCCCATGGAGCTCAAGGAGCCTCTGTGGCAGGTGCAATATGTGCCAGTAGGTACTGTCATGCTTCAGGAACGAGAGGAACAGCTGGCAACGCCTCTGTGTGAACGCGTAGAAGTGGGAAAAACCTTGCCCACTTCAGGAAAGTGGCGTCAGGCCATTGCACAGCAGCTGGATTGGCAGTATCCTCAGCCGGCGCTGTGCACAGTAAAGGCCCAGTCCTCTGTGACCGAATTGAAGCAACGGTTTAACCCTCACACAGCGGGAGTGCCACTACAATTCAACTTCGACAGCCGACCGGAGGCAGTGATTGCCAAAGAGGGTCTGACTTCGGCGGAAAAAGGGACGCTGCTGCATTTAATTTTAAATAAAGTAGATTTGACAGCGCAAATTGACGCGGCTTATCTGGAAGGCCTACTCAAAGAATTGGAGTCGGAAAAATTTGTCGCCGCCGGCTCTGCCGATGGTTTGCCCCTGCAGGGCATTTTGGACTTTTTTCAGGGGCCGTTGGGACAGCGCTTCTTAGCGGCGAAGGACGAGGAACGGTATCGGGAATTACCCTTTATCGTAGCGCTGGACAGCCATGCCTTGGAGGAATCCCTGCCGGAGGGCAGCAAAAATGTTCTGGTACAGGGTGTCATTGACTGTCTGTGGCGAGAAGAAGACGGCTGGGTATTGGTGGATTACAAGAGTGACCACGTGGGAAAAAGACAAACCCATCTCATTTTGGAGCGCTATAGCGGACAGATTCAGTTATATCGCTATGCAGTAGAGCAGATATTGGGAGAACCAGTGAAGGAATGTTATTTTTATCTGGTATCTCTGGGAATGATCGTACCAGCATAGGCGTATAAACAACCAGTGGTTTTGTAATTGAAAACCACTGATTAGACAATGAAAAACTAATATATAAATGTATGCAGATGTAAAATTGGTTGTGTTCTGCCCCCCTATGTAACAAAACGTTACACAGGGGGACGGGAGGAAAGCTGTCTATGGAAAAATAGAAGTGCTGGAAAAATGACGCTCAGTTTGTGCAATGTTTAGGATTATGCTCTGTGCTTCCTCATTTGGCCTCTTCTGATGCTTGCTTAGATTTCGTTTTATTCTTGAAAGAAAAAGGTATTTCCGTCGTATATAAACTGGAAAATAGCTGTGTGTTTCACTTTATCTATGGCGGGTAACTTTTCGGGAGCAAACAGGTAAAATAACGTTTTGATAGCAAAGGCATGGGTTACCACTAGAATATTGCTGTGCGCATTGTGCAGATTGCTTTGCGCCATGTCTGTAAATACACTTTTTAATCGATTGGAAATATCAGCGAAGGATTCCGCTACTCCTGTTGTATCATGCTGGCAGATTGCTGCAGCAACATCTGGAAGCCGTCTATTCAGTTGGGCAAATGAAGTTCCCCCCAACCAATCAGACACTCGCTGGCTAAAAATTGAATTTTGTTCTGCTTCCATATTGCCCAGACACCATTCTCGCAAACGTATATCTTTTTGAATTTTCAGAGAAACGTTTCCATTCGAGGATAAAATCAATTTTGCTGTCTGTTCTGCTCTCATTGTATCGCTTGTATATATAGCGTGGAACGCAGTTTCCTTTAACTCTGTTCCTAGTTCCATTGCTGTCTTTTTTCCGTTGGCAGTAAGGGGGGAATCGCTCCAACCCTGCGCTCTACCCAAACTATTTAATAAGGTTTCTCCATGTCGAACCACATAAAAAGAAATCACAATCTGGTCCCCCTTTAGTTTCAATTATTATAGGATTTATGCTATATGCTTGTTCAGGTCTACTCAAGCATATAGAGACACTGTATAAATGTTGCAGAGTGGCAGCAAGGAAAGTTGCCACTCTGCTTGTATGAAGAAAACCCCCAGCTAGGCTGGGGGTTCCGGAAAGCTTAAAGC
>CAJUDO010000045.1 GCA_910585405.1 uncultured Peptococcaceae bacterium
GCCAGGATATTGGTGAAGAAAGAGAGGAAAAGTTCCTCTCTTTTTTCTTTACTTCTTTATCAAGTACATGCTAATTTACATAGATAAAAAGGAGCGATGAAATTATGCAAAAAAGTGCTTGGATGTCATACGGTGAAAAACAGGTACAACAGCTGGAAACTATAGCTGCGCAATATAAAGTTTTTTTGAATGATGGAAAAACAGAGCGTGAATGTGTTACGCAAACTGTGCAGATGGCAGAAAAAGCTGGTTATGTGGATTTGCAGGAGATTTTATCAGGGAAAAAACCGTTGCAGGATAAAATTTATACTACGTTAATGGGAAAAACGATTGCCTTATTTCACCTTGGAGAGACGTCTTTGGAGCAGGGAATGCAGATTGTGGCAGCTCATATTGATTCACCGCGGTTAGATTTAAAACAGCATCCTTTGTATGAAGAAAGGGGGATGGCTTACTTCGATACCCATTATTATGGCGGCATAAAAAAATATCAGTGGGTGACATTACCCTTGACAATGCATGGTGTAGTGGTGAAAAAAGATGGAACTTCTGTAGAGATAAAAATTGGCGAACAAAAGGATGAGCCGGTTATTGGAGTAACGGATCTTTTAGTGCATTTGGCTGGCGAACAATTAGATAAAAAAGCTGCGAAAGTAGTTGAAGGGGAAGCCTTGGATCTCTTAGTAGGCAATCGTCCTTTAGCCGGTGAAGAAAAAGAAGCTGTGAAAAAGCAAGTATTGCATTTATTAAAAGAACGTTATGATATTGAAGAAGATGACTTTATTTCGGCAGAAATTGAAGTGGTACCGGCAGGAAAAGCACGGGACTGTGGGTTGGACCGCAGTATGATTATGGCTTATGGACATGATGATCGTGTTTGTGCTTTTGCAGGTCTATTGGCAATTCTGCAAGTGGAACGGCCTCAAAAAACAGTGTGCTGTCTGCTTGTTGATAAAGAAGAAATCGGCAGCGTCGGCGCTACAGGTATGAAGTCTCGCTTTTTTGAAAATGCAGTGGCAGAGTTGATGGAACTCACTGGAAATTACAGCGAATTGAAATTGCGTCGTTGTTTATCCAATAGCAAAATGTTATCTACGGATGTGAGCTCTGCTTTTGACCCCACTTATGCCCATGCTTTTGATAAAAATAACGTAGCATATTTGAGTTGTGGAATGGTGATGAAAAAATTTACTGGATCGCGGGGAAAATCTGGCGCCAATGATGCCAATGCGGAGTACATTGCGTCGTTGCGCAATGTAATGGATGAGGCTGGCGTAATTTGGCAGACTGCTGAGCTGGGCAAAGTTGATTATGGTGGTGGTGGTACAATTTCTTATATTGCCGCTCGTTATGGTATGGAGGTCATTGACTGTGGCGTACCTGTGTTGAATATGCATGCACCATGGGAAATCATCAGTAAAGCAGATTTATATGAAGCTGTAAAAGGGTATCATGCTTTTTTAACAATGGAGTAGAGCGAAATTTGAATAAATTAAAAAGCTATAACGGGAAAATGACATTGACTTGACGGGACGCACACCAAAATTTTTTCTCACTGTGGCTTTTTGTTTCGCAAAAAATATTTTGAGAATAGATGTTCTGTTTTGTTGAAAAAAATGATATACTGACTTTATATAATTATATGTTTAAGGAGATTGTTATGGCAACAAAACACACGAAACCTTTGTTCAAAAAATATCGGCGGCGTAAAAAACAAAAATGGCAGAACATTTCTCAATGGTTTGTCGTTTTGGTGATTGGGTTGTTGGGATTAGCAGGTTATCAATTGGACTTTCTGCCTGTTGCATCAAACTATGCAGGTCAAGTGCCTGACGGTGTAAGGGAGTATGAAAACGCGGCATATCTTGTTGTCAATGAAAATGTTCCTGAATTTGATGAATCTGTCCTATCAACGGAGGCTTATGAGAGCTACAGTGAACTGGATGATTTGGGCCGCTGCGGCACAGCAATGGCAAACATTGGGCGAGAGCTGATGCCGCAGGAAGAACGGGGCGCAATTGGTCAGATAAAGCCCAGCGGTTGGCAGACAGTACGGTATGATATTGTAGATGGAAACTATCTTTACAATCGCTGTCACCTTATCGGGTATCAATTAACCGGTGAGAATGCCAATAAACAAAACCTCATCACAGGTACCCGATATTTGAATGTGGAGGGCATGCTGCCCTTTGAAGATTTGGTGGCCGATTACATAAAATATACAGGGAATCATGTATTGTATCGGGTGACACCGGTTTTTGAAGGAGAAAATCTGTTGGCCAGCGGCGTACAGATGGAAGCGATGTCTGTGGAGGATCATGGGCAAGGCGTATGTTTCAATGTATACGTGCCCAATGTACAGCCCGGTATTTGCATTGATTATGCCACTGGCCAAAGCTGGCTTGAAGAAGCCAGCTAACAGGGCAAGGATAGCAGATATTGCTGAAGGTCGCGAACAGTGTCGGCGAGATAGATTGCGCCGCTGTTTTCCAGTTCGCCGGGCGCGGCAAATCCGAAACGGACTCCTACACAGGCAATTCCCAACTCGGCGGCGCCGCGCACATCATAGATGCGATCACCAACCATGATGACCTGTTGGATGGGGGGATTGCCTAGCTGCTGTAAAACTGCGGCAATGACTTCTTTTTTCTCTACACGGCTACCATCCAAATTACTGCCTTCGATAACCTGGAAATATTGAGCAAGCTTAAAGTGTTCTAAAATTTGCCGCACAAACACGGTAGGCTTAGAGGAGGCAACTGCTAAAATCTTTCCTTGCTTTTGTAATGCTTGCAACATATCTGGAATCCCAAAATAGATGATATTTTCAAACAGACCTGTTGTGCCGAAACGTTCACGATATTTTTCAACGGCTGCAATGGCTTGTTCTTCACTAAATTGATAAAAATCAATAAAAGATTGCCGCAATGGCGGACCGATAAATGGAGTCAGACGATCAAGATCAGGTTCTTCAATACCGAAAGCGCGTAGTGCGTACTGTACACATTTTGTGATGCCTTCCTTGGGATTGGTCAATGTACCATCTAAATCAAATAATAAATAAGAATTCATGAGTGCTTTTCCTTCCATTAAAATTTATCTAAATATTAATATATCTTATTTTCTCTATTTTGACTATCCCCCAAAAGATAATTCATGCTATACTGATAAAAATTTGAGAATATATTTTATAGAAAGAGGAGGCAAACGATGAACTTTTTAGGACTGATTATCAGTGTGGCAGTCTTTTTACTGATTGGAGTGTTTCACCCTATTGTTATTAAATGTGAATACTACTTTTCAGAAAAAGTTTGGCCGGTTTTTCTTGTAGCAGGGATTGTGAGTGTAATCTGTTCTCTTTTAGTGCAAAATACGATAGGTTCGTCGCTGTTAGGCGCTCTGGGATGCTCATTTTTTTGGAGTATTGGAGAATTAAAAGAACAGAGGAAACGGGTAGAACGGGGTTGGTTTCCGAAAAACCCTAAGCGTAAATATGAGTAATAGCTAAAACACGTTTTTCCGCCTTCTTACGGAAAAATGTGTTTTAGCTTGTGAGGTTATTTTTTGTCAATTTGGGGTAAAGCGAAATGATAAACCGCATCATAGGATTCTAATTCCGCCTCGGATTGGGGCGGCGTGGGAATCAGACCAGTACAATCTGTGGAAGAACTGGCATTGTTCAGATCGTAACGATATTGGTCTGGGTTATCGTTGATTTTTTTCATTGTACACACTCCTTTATACCAACTTGTAGTATTTTTTGCTTTTCTGCATTTTATATTCCTGAAAAAAGCAAAACATTTTTCAGAAATATGTGGATTGCAAAATAGTGCATATGTGTAGTCATCGGAGTGTGCGGAAAATTTTACCGCTGACTGCAAAGAGAAAATTTTTAATGCATGGTGCGGAATAAGCCTGTTACTTTGCCAGCCAATTCCACTTCTGTCACATAAATCGGCTCCATAGCATCGTTTTCCGGCTGCAGACGAATACGGCCTTTTTCCCGATAAAAGGTTTTTACGGTGGCTTCATCGCCAATTACAGCCACGACGATATCTCCATTGTTCGCCACCTTCTGAGGTGTGACAATCAGCAAATCTCCATCAAAAATCCCTACGTTAATCATGCTGTCACCTTTCACGCGTAGCATAAATGAATTATTGTTGCGAATCAGATGCATAGGAAAGGTGATAGTATCTTCCACGTTCTGGCTAGCTAAAATGGGTGTACCGGCGGCAACTGAGCCAATAATAGGCACATTTATCATTTCATCGAACGGCTTATCTTCTTCATAAAAAACATCCATCTCATCATTGGTCTTTAGAATCATGATTGCTCTTGGTTTGGTAGGGTCTCGACGAATGTAGCCCTTTTGCTCCAATTGTGTGAGATGATTGTGTACAGTGGAACTGGATTGGAGTCCCACGGCTTCTCCGATTTCCCGCACTGATGGCGGATATCCCTTTAGATTAATTTGTCTTACAATGTAGTCCAAAATTTCGGCTTGCCGTTTGCTGAGTCCCTTTTCTTTTGTTCTCATATTGTGTGCCCCTATCTATCATAACAATTAAAATAAGAATTTGAATGTAAATACATATTTATTATATAATAAAAAAACAAGGAATGCAAACTTTTGTTCTCAATATTTATTAAGAATTTCTTGAAAGGACTATTGTATAAAAAGAAAATGAGCGAGATTGGTTATTCTATGGTATACTTATTTATAACAAGGTAAATTATGATAAAAATATGAAAGTAATGTAAAGGGTGGTTGAAAAAATGCAAAAACTGACAAGAGAAGAAGCGTGGAATTTGTTATGTACCTATAATGAGAAACCTGCATTGCGCCGTCATGCTTTGGCGGTGGAGGCGGCAATGCGTCATTTTGCGCAGTTGGAGAATGAAGACGTCGAAGTATGGGGCGCGGTGGGATTGCTGCACGATCTGGATTATGAAAAATATCCTGACCAACATTGCGTGAAGGCAGCGGAGCTGTTGCGCGATGCCGGAGTAGATGAGTTTTATATTCATGGTGTGTGCAGCCACGGTTACGGGATTTGCTGTGATGTAAAGCCGGAGAGCCGTATGGAGAAGGTGTTGTACACCATAGACGAGTTGACAGGCCTTATCAATGCATTATGTTTGATGCGCCCGTCAAAAAGCGTATTGGATTTAGAAGTAAAATCTGTGAAGAAACGTTTCAAAGATAAGTCCTTTGCAGCCGGCGTCAATCGACAGACGATTTTAGATGGCTGCCAGCTGTTGGACATGACATTGGAGGATGTCATTCAGGAAACAATTTTAGGGATGCGAGAAAATGCAGAAGAAATCAGCTTAAAAGGGAATCTGTAAATATCTTACCATGCTCAAGGCGTAATGAGCACAGGCGTGCCGATATGTATCAAGGAAAAGAGCTGTTCTGCGTCGGCATTGTACATGCGAATGCAGCCGTGAGAAATTGCGCTGCCGATATCTTTTGGCGCATTGGTGCCGTGGATGCCGTAGCCGGGTTTATTGAGTCCCATCCATCGAGTACCGAAAGGACCGGGGTCGGTGAGAATTTTTTTGTTGATAATATGCCAGTTGCCCACCGGAGATGGTGTATGACTTTTTCCAATGGCTACAGGAAAACTGTAAAGCAAATGATTGTTTTTGTACAGCGAAAGTCGGCGAAGCGCAAGCTCTATGGTGATATAAGTTTGAGACATAAGCAATCACATCCTTTTTGTGTTAGTATATGTATGGTCCTAAAAGATGTGCAGAAGAAAAGATCTGAATGGTTTTATGAGAGATGCGTGCAAATTTTCTTCGTATAATTGTATAATGAGGAAATGCTGAGAAAGGGTGAGGAAAGTTGACAGAGCGGTTAACACAACAGTTTGATTTTCTTTTAGAAATTGATAAAGCGAAACGCATTCAACGTCAAACCTATTGCAGCGATGGGGAAACTTTGGAAAATGATGCTGAGCACGGTTGGCATGCGGCGTTGATGGCGATATTACTCAGCGAATATGCAAATGAACCTATTGATGTGCTCAAGACGGTGACGATGTTGTTGATTCATGATATTGTGGAGATAGACGCTGGGGACACCTATGCTTATGATGATGCCGGTGTGGCGACGCAGGCACAGCGGGAAGAAGCGGCGGCGCAGCGTATTTACAGTATTTTGCCGGAAGATCAGGGACGAAAAATGTTGGAGTTATGGCAGGAGTTTGAGAGGGGAGAAAGTGCAGAAGCCTGCTTTGCCAAAGTGCTGGATAAGGTGCAGCCTATTATGCTCAATGCTGCTACCGACGGCCGTGCTTGGCAGGAACATGAGGTGAAATTGAGTAAAATATTGCAACGCAATGAGAAAACTCCCAAGGGCTCACCAGTGTTGTGGGAATATATGTTGCAGCAGTTTATTATGCCCAATGTGGAAAAGGGACGCATTGAAAAAGACTGCTGAGAATGGTTATAAAGGGAAGGGCTAATCACTAGGAACAATTTGCTAAGTGATTAGCCCTTTATTTTTATGACTTGAATCCTGCTAAGAAATGATTTTACTCCATTCATATTTTTCATTTCTTTTGATAACTTTGAAAAATAGTTTAAGATGTATAATTAAAGGGGATACATAATTTTTCTGTGTAAATATTTGGTAAGAAAAAACCAAGTGGGGGACTAGAAAAAATTTGCAGTCGATAGGATAACTATTTGGCAACCATACCAAAATTAAAAAGAAAAGCAAGAAATATTTTCTTAAGTTATTACTCTTGCAGTCTGGAAAAATACTGCTTTAATAAAGTAAGTACAAGATCTGTTGCTTCTGTAGATACTTTTGAATAAAATGTATAAAATGAAAAGAAAAGATTTATTCCAGAAAATGGTATACTTTTGACACTTCCATTTTCAATATAATAGTTATTGTGAGAAACAATATTTGGTAATATGGTAGCAAGGGAGATATCTTTTGAAACTAAATGAAATAAGTTCTCTTGGTGCATAGAACTGTAAGTCCGTTTTAGATGAAACTTATCCAGAAAATTTAAGTATGGAAATATGTCTTTTTCTGGGTAGAGCGTCAAAGTGAATTCTTTCAACTTTGCTGGTTTTAAATGCCTGTACTGTGCATAAGGATGGTTGCTGTTGAGAAAAATACATAACTCATCATTAAACAACGGAAAAAAAGAGAGATCTCTAGAGCGAATATCAGCCGTTAAGAATTTTTCTTTTTCTTTAGTATATCCATTGATAATGATAAAGTTGTTTTCTTCTGAAATATAGTCAAAAAGTTGTTCACCACGCGCTTCATATAAATGAATGGTGATATCAGGGTATAATTGTTTGCATTCTAAAATGATACTGGGCATAATAGCGTTACAAATGGAAGTCGGTGCAGCGACAACAACATGTCCGCTGATATATTTTTGAGAAGAGTCAGATAACAGAAACCATTTTTGGACAGTATGAAGTATATCTTCTGCTTCTATCAAAATTTGTTTACCACGAGATGTCAGTTCGACACCCTGTTTGGAGCGGAGTAATATAGGATAACCGAGCTCCTTTTCGAAAGCTGTCAAAGATGCAGAAAGTGCTTGTTGACTAATATATAATTTTTGAGCAGCTTGATTGATAGAAGAAGAATTTGCGACTTCAACAAAATATTCTAATTGTTTTATTTGCATAATTTCACCTCAAGTGTGTTATTACAATCTATTTTTGTATCATTGGTGAAAAATAATCTGTTTTGCACTGATAGGGAAAATTGATACAATGTGTGTAGAAAATATTTAGGATTTGTACATTTCTATTATAAATATTTCATATTACGTTGTAAATAAAAATCTGTATGGAGTCAAGGTAATTGCATTGTAAGGAATCATTCTAGAAAAGCAAGTAAATAGATCTTTTATTGAATTTCTATATATTTTAAGGAAAAAATATATAGAAAAATCTTTGGAGAAAGAATTTTAAATGCTGTTATTTTGACATTGAAGTATACCAGGAGGTAGATTATGAATCCATATTATCCACACTTATTTGAACCGTTAAAACTGAAAAATGGGATGACAATGAAGAACAGAATTGTTGCCTCTCCAACTCATCATAGTGCAGTCAGCAATCCACCAAACAACTTGTTTAACGAAACGGGATGTGCACTTTACGGAGAACGTGCTCAGGGTGGTGCTGCTGTTGTTACGATAGGAGAAGGAAAAATGGGAGATATGACGACCTGTGCACATGATAGTCATGTAAATTGTTATGAACCCAATGCTGTTTTTGCGTTTCACAATTATACATCTTTTGTGCATGGTTTTGGTGGATTAGCTTCGATTGAATTTAATCACGGTGGGCATTTCTCAAAAGAAGATCCCAAAAGTGCTTCTGCCTTTATGACACCGCAAGGCTGGTTTTCGAGGGAAATGACAGAAGATGATATGAATAGAGTTGCTGATCAGTATGCGAATGCCTGTTTGATGGCGAAAAAAGCAGGGTTTGATATGGTATGTTTACACTTTGCCCATGGTTGGTTGATGGGGGGATTTTTATCGCCAATGGTCAACCAGCGAACAGACCAATATGGTGGTAGTGTTGAAAACAGGTGTCGATTTCCATTGATGGTATTGAAGCGTATTCGGGAAATGGTTGGTAATGATTTGGCACTTGAGGTTCGTTTAAGCGGAGAGGAGTATGTTCCCGAGGGATTGCATATTGAGGATGTTGTAGAAATTGCAAAATTAATTGAAGATAAAGTTGATTTGATTCAGATTACCTGTGGGACACGCCTACATGCGGTGACACGAGCACTGATGCATCCAACTCATTTTGTGTCACATGGTCACAATGCTGTTTATGCTCGTAAAGTAAAAGAAGCTGTATCGGTGCCAGTTGGATGTGTTGGGGCTGTTACGGATCCAGAACTGGCAGAAAAGATGATTGCGGAAGGGTATTGTGATTATATTGTGATGGCACGGGCGTTGATTGCAGATCCAGATTGGGGAGAAAAAGCACGCTATGGTCATGCAGAACAGATTCGGCCGTGTATAAAATGTTTACGTTGCCTAGACATTACTGCTGGAAGAGTGAATACTGCAACAAGAGCAGTTTTGGATAACCCAAAAGCGGTACAGAAAACAGAATGTTCAGTAAATCCATTATTTGGAAATAACATGATAAAATCAAATTATCCTCCAGTAAAGGGAAATAAGAAAGTTGTTATAGTTGGAGGTGGTGTTGCAGGCATGCAAGCTGCATTAACAGCGTCGCAACGTGGACATGAAGTGGTACTATTCGAAAAACAAAATAAACTGGGGGGACAATTATTTTATGCGGATCATGTATGGTTCAAATCCGATATGAAAAAATATCGTGAATATATGGTGCGTCAAGTGATGGATTCGTCTGTCACAGTAAAATTGAATACGGAAGCCACTTCGGAGCTGGTACAGTCGGAGAAACCAGATGCGGTTCTTGTGGCAACAGGGGCAATTCCGATTATTCCACCGATAAAAGGGGTTGACAATCAAAATGTTGTGCCAGCGATTGAAGTCTTTGGAAATGAAGATAAACTAGGCAAAAAGGTTGTAATTGTTGGTGGTGGAATGGTTGGCTGCGAGACAGCACTGCACTTGACCAGCAAAGGGTATGATGTTGTAATTGTTGAAATGGGAGAAATATTGGCGCCAGATGCGATTTTTACTGAGAGGATGCATACGTTAGAGTATATGGAAAAAGATACCCATCTAACTTATCAAACATCGACCAAATGCGTTGAAATAAAATCAGATGGGATTCAGGTCTTATGCCAAGATGGAACAGAAAAGTTTATTGCAGCAGATTCTGTTGTTCTTTCAGCGGGAATGAAACCGGATGTGAACACCTTTGATATGTTTGATGACTGTGCGATTGATATAATCCGTATTGGTGATTGTAGTAAGACAGGAACGATTTATACAGCAGTGCATAGTGCGTTTGATGCGGCAAGTGTACGAATTTGACTGAAATAGAAAAAATGTTTGGTCCTGCTAAACTGATATAAAGAATATGGTGTGAAGCGGTATTAAGGCATAGGTAAATTGGGGTCAAAAAACGAAACTGCAAAGCTCTATACTTATACCCTTTGGAGTTTTTCTTCTAACAGTTTAGCAGAACTTTTGATATTAAGAAGGAGTTTTTACATTGAATACAACGACAAAGAAAACAATTGAGTGGGTTATTGCGCTGATTGTACCGATTTTTATTTTGCTGATTCCGAACAATGAAGTATTTACAACATTGTTGGCTAAATTTTTCTGCGTTACACTGATTGGAATATTCATATTATTGTTTGAATTAGCCGAGCCTGCAATTGTAGGGATATATTTTATTTTTGCATATTCATTAACAGGCATTGTGGAGTTGAGCAGTGCGTTAGCAACATTTAGTAGCGGTATAGTATTGCAAATAATATGTTGTTTGTTGATCGTTGAAATTGTTAGTAATACGTCATTGCTGGATAGATTAGCGTACAATTTGATAATGAAAACAGGGGGAAGCTATGCAGGTATTTTTATGGGCTTGGCGCTGATCGGGATCGTATTTGGAGTTTTGATTCCTTCTGCATCTGCAAGTATGATCGTACTGTTTTTAGGAATGGGGATTTGTAAAGGTTTAGATATAAAACCCTATTCCAATATGGCTGCTGGAATTATTGCAATGGCAGGGTTTGCCGTTGTCTGTGCGCAGCACTATCTGTATTCAGCAACTGGGGTCGGTGTTCCCCTAGCGTTATTGGAAAACGTGATTGAGAATTTTTCGGTCAACTATCTGCAAATATTTTCTAATAATATTGTGATGATTCCAGAAATCTTTATTGTTGCATTTGTTCTTACCAAACTATTCAAACCAGAACAGTCTATCAGTTCTAAAGAATATTTTCGTAAGAAACTAGATGATTTGGGATCATGGAAAGATGAGGAAAAAAAGAGTATAGTAGTATTGGTATGTATGTTTATGTTTTTTGTGACCAATAAATGGCATGGGTTAGACTTAACATATGGTTTTGTGGGTGCTTGCATTTTGTTTTATCTACCTTTCATCAATGTGGGAAGGAAAGAAAATTTGAAAGGTGTTAGTATTGATATTATTTTGGTAGTTTGTGGCTGTATGTTGATTGGAACGGCCGGTGCAGCAGCAGGAATCAAGGAGTTTATTACTGTGATTGTTGCGCCGCTCCTTCAAGGGGGGAATACAGTAGTATTTGTAGCTGTAGCATGGTTAAGTGGTGTTATTGCTAATATGCTAATGACGCCTTTGGCTTTAATGACTACTTTGACAATTCCTTTGGCACAAATTGGACAAACTATTGGAATTGATCCAGTTGTTGTAGCTTATATTTTAAGTCACACGGCAGACTACGTGTTATTCCCTTATGAAAGTACATCGTTCTTGATCATGTATGGATTAGGCATGATGTCGATGAAGCAGTTTGTAAAAGCGGCAGGTACATTAACACTTATTGGGGGGATATTAACAGTTGGTCTTTCGAGCGTTTACTGGCTATTTTTAGGCATAATGTAAGATAGAATAGAGAAAAGAGTAGAAAAAGAGTAGCTTCTGTGTAATACGGAAGCTACTCTTTGTGTTTTATATAAATATCGGACGAATATGTGAATGAAAATAAAATAGAAATATTAATCTGAAAGTCATGTAATGTATATAGCAGCGATATTTTGTGATTTTTTACCGAAAACAAAACATTTTTTCACAGAAAGTTTTTCTTAGCCCAAAAAGCAGGGTTTTTTCTTTATTAGTGGAAAAAATTTAGGTAAGAAAGAAAAATAGTGTCATATTTTTGTAAGCTATATGTAAGCCAGCGGTGCTATAATAAATAAAATTCAGATTTAAATATAAATTTGGAAAATAGAATAATAAAGGTGGATATGTTTTTGATCAGAGCATTATTTCGATTGATTCATAAACTTGTTGCACTGGCTGTAGTGCTGGTGCTGGCACTGGGATTGTTCTTGGTGTATGAAGGATATCAAATTTATGAGCAGGCAGTGGAGGAGACTCCAGTGCAGCAAGTAATGGAACAAATTCAGAGTCAGCCGCATTATACAACATTGGACAATATTCCTCAGATTTATTGTAATGCAGTGATTGCTACAGAGGATCATCGTTTTTATATTCATAAAGGAATTGATGTGATTGCCATTACGCGTGCTTTGTTGCATGATATTCAAGCAGGAAAAATGGTGGAAGGCGGTAGCACTATCACACAACAGTTGGCGAAAAATCAGTTTTTCACGCAAAAAAAGGAACTGACGCGCAAAATTGCCGAGGTGTTTATGGTGCGGGAAATAGAAAAATTGTATGACAAAGAAGAAATTTTAGAGTTGTACATTAACAGCATTTATTATGGAGAAGGATACTACTGTATTTATGATGCCAGCATGGGCTATTTTGGAAAAATTCCTGCAGAATTGAGTGACAGTGAATGTGTGCTCTTGGCAGGAATTCCCAATGCACCGTCGGTGTATGCGCTTACTGTCAATGAAGAATTGGCGCGGCAAAGACAGAAGCAAGTAATACAAGATATGATAACATGGGGTTATTTGACAAAGGATGAGGCCACTGCTTTAGCGCAATAAATTCCTGAAAAAAGGATACGCTATATTGGGCTGAATTTTTCGAATTTTAGTCATTGTACCAAGCTTTCAAACATATACTGCATAATAAAAAATACTCCGTTCGAAGTGGGCGAGGGAGGTACATTATGCAGGAATATATCGAAAAGCGTGTGTTGGAGATTTGTGATTATATTATTCAGACGGGAGCTACCGTGCGTCAGGCGGCAATGCAGTTTGGTGTGAGTAAATCTACCGTTCATAAGGACTTAACAGAACGATTACTGGAACTGAATAAAGAGCAATATGAAAAGGTAAAAGCTGTATTGGATAACAACAAAGCGGAACGACATTTGCGGGGCGGCGAAGCTACCAGGCAGAAATATGCTCATCAGGCGCAATTGTGGTCAAAAGGTGAGAAAAATAATGATTTTGCCAGAAATATGACTTGTATTCACAACGAAAAAATACTAAAATAATAATGTTAAAAAAGAGTACAAGAAAAAGAATCTATAACAATATAAAACAATTTGGATATTTCACAGGTACTTGATTGGTAGAAACAGAACGTTGGTATATAGATAGATTAAGATGTAAAAGGAGCGAAAAAATAATGTGCTTTTTTAAAGGAGAAGATATTGCAGTAGATTTGGGAACAGCCAGCGTGCTGGTTTATGTAAATAAAGAGGGAATAGTGTTGAATGAGCCTTCGGTAGTTGCAATAGACAATAATACAAACCGTGTGATTGCGGTAGGAACAGAGGCTCGTGAAATGTTGGGACGTACACCAGGTAACATTGTGGCAATTCGTCCATTGCGGGACGGTGTCATTGCGGAGTATGACGTGACTGAGAAAATGCTGAAGTATTTCATCAGCAAAGCAAGCAAAAAGAAATCCTTTGTGAAACCGCGTGTGATGGTGTGCATTCCTTCCGGCGTGACTAGCGTAGAGGAACGTGCTGTGAAGCAGGCGTCTCTAGCTGCTGGGGCGAAAGAGGCATATCTAATTGAAGAGCCGGTTGCTGCGGCATTAGGTGCAGGGATTGATATTTCGGAACCTAATGGCAGTATGGTTGTGGATATCGGCGGTGGGACTACTGATATTGCTGTAATGTCTTTAGGCGGCGTAGTTTGCAGTAAGTCCATTCGTGTGGGCGGCGATAAATTTGACGATGCCATTGTGCGGTATATTCGCCGTTATCACAATTTAGTAATTGGGGAACGGTCTGCGGAAGAAGTGAAAAAGGAAATCGGCAGCGCTTACCCAAGTCTGCGGGCTGGCGAAACATCGGAGTTGAAGGGACGCGACCTGATCAGCGGGCTACCGAAGACGGTGACAATTTCTGCGGAGGAAGTAAACGAAGCCATACAAGAACAGATTGAAGATATCATTGCTGCAGTGAAGGAAGTATTGGAGAAAACTCCACCAGAACTGGCCAGTGATATTATGAATCGCGGCATCGTCATGACCGGAGGCGGCTCTCTGCTGCACGGGATGGATATTTTGGTATCGGAACGGACAGGTTTGCCGACATATATACCCGAGGATGCGATTTCTTGCGTGGCGATTGGTACAGGCTTAGCATTGCAAAATATAGATGTGCTGCGCGGTTCGGAGAAAAAAGAAATTTATTGATATCTGCTGTAAAGAGAAGCTTGGTGTAGACTATTTGTAATAGTCGTTTCATTTGAATCTTGCGGGGGAAAGAAATGCTGCACAGCTTTCTGGCAAAGTGATACTGCTGTGTGCGAGAATCAATGAAATAAGCGAGGCAAGAAGAAATGAACGAAAAGAGATTAAGGTGGATTCTGTTCTTTTTTGTGATATTGGTTGGTTGTTTTACGAGTATTTGGCTAAAAGATTTGAATGCAGAGCAATTGTTGTTTAATTTACATGTTTCCATGAAAGGGGCTAATGGCAGCGCTGTATGGCGTTGCTTGCTGTTTGCTGTTTCGAATGCGGCTATTGTCTTGTTGGTGGTTGTTGGCTTATTGCGTTGGTGCCAGAAAAAAGGAATTGCGCAACCACTTTTGCGATTTTTGGACAAGATATTGGCGCGAAAGCGTGCAGTGGTGGCGGGTTCTGTGATTGTGTGCTTGCTTTGCGCAAACTACAATTTGGAATTTGTTAATTTTGTGCGGCATCAAATGATTGTTACGACGATTTATCAGGAGCAGTATGTAGAGCCTAGAGAGGTGCAGTACCAGTTCCCGAAAGAGAAACGAAATCTCATCTATATTTTTTTGGAATCTATGGAGGTTACTTACACCAGTACACGGCAGGGTGGTGCAGAAACGTATGATTTGATTCCTGAATTGCGTAACCTTGCGCAGGAAAATATAAATTTTTCGCCCAATATAGGTTTTGGCGGCAGCTTCACTTTGCCAGGGACAACTTGGACCATGGCGGCCATGGTAGGGCAGACCTCCGGCCTGCCCTTAAAGTTACCTTTTGATGGAGAAAAATATTATGGGAATTATAGCAAAATGCTGCCCGGTGCATGGACGTTGGGCGATATTTTGGGAGAGGCAGGCTATCATCAAGTATTGATGATGGGCTCTGACAGCAGTTTTGCCGGACGAGGCGATTATTTTTCACAGCATGGTAATTATGAAATTAATGATTATAATACTGCGCTGGAAGATCATCGGCTACCGGAAGATTATCACGAATTTTGGGGCTATGAAGACCGCAAGCTGTTTGCCTATGCAAAAGAAGAATTGCTGCGTTTAGCGGCGGAGGACGAGCCCTTTAATCTGACGTTATTGACAGTCGATACGCATTTTGAAGATGGATATGTATGCCCTTTGTGCGCTGATACTTACAGCGACCAATATGCTAATGTGATTCGTTGCTCCAGCAGTCAGGTGAATGACTTTGTGCGGTGGATTCAAGAACAGGATTTTTATGAAAATACGACAATTGTGATATCGGGGGATCACCTTAGTATGGATAGCAACTTTTTCAATAAGGTTGATGATGACTATCCGCGGCAGGTGTACAATTGTGTGATCAATCCGGCTGTGGAGGATTCCAATGTCCGTGAAAAAAATCGTGTATTTACGACGTTGGATTTATTTCCGACGACACTGGCTGCCCTGGGAGTAACATTTGAGGGAGATCGTCTGGGGCTGGGGACAAATTTGTTTTCACAGACGCCTACCTTGGCGGAGGAACTGGGGCTAGATGAACTCAGAGAACAACTCTCCCGATATTCGAATTTTTATAATTATCATTTCCTGTATACAAATTAAATAACGGCATAGAAAGAACTCTGCTCATCATTGAAAAACAGTGGTGAGCAGAGTTCTTATACGTATATGCTTTTTGGGGGTGGAGAAACCGTGATATTGGGGGAACAAAATAAAATCACCGCCTGGGCGGGGCGGTGATTTCCAAAAGAAAAGGTAAAAATGTTGGAGGGAACAATGAATAATTTATTCATGTTCTACAAGTAAAATTATACAATAAATCTTTACTCTGTGTGTCAGCAAATAGTTACAACAAGATTAAGAAACTTTGAGAAACTTATGTGTGCCGTCATAATTGCCATTCTTTCGTCAATACATTACAAAAAGTCGGTAAAGGAATCGCTCCTATTTTGTGGAAAAAGATAGGAGATACTTTTTGGATGGGGGATTGTAAGATGCAAAAAAAAGGATGGCTTGTGTTGTTGTGTTTGCTTTTAGTGGCAGGTGCGGCCAGTGACCATTACAGCAGCCAGCAGGAGAGGGAAAACGGACAAGGTGGAGTTACCGTAACAGCGCCGTTTCATCCGCAATATACCTCCAATGATATTCCGCAAAGCAGTGTAGACGTCGTAGCAAGGCTGTGTAATATCAGTGGATTCCGTAAACAATATCACACCAGTGGCAGCGGGCAGCATATTGCACTGATTGACAGTGGGATTGATTTGAGTCATGAAGCACTGCGAGATAATCAGAACGGCAGCACAAAGGTGATAGTGTATCGCGATTTTACCCAGGAAGGCATGTTGTACAGTCAAGCAGTGTCTGTACAAGATAATAAGGTGGCGATTAGTGGGACTGCATATTATGTTGGGAATATTGTTAATAATGCGCAACAGTATCGAATTGCTTTTTTGAGGTTGGGGGAGATACAACCCAAGATATTTCCAGATACGGAGCAACAACTGGCAGTACTGATTGTCGCAGAAGGAGCACAGTATGATTGTGTCTATATTGATACAAATCAAAATTGCGATTTTACTGACGAAACGGCGTTACATTGCTATCAGGAAAAGAAAGAGCAGCTCACATTACATAGCGCAGGGTATAACTTGAATTTAGCGCTCACGAGCATTGCCGAGGATGGTAGCCAATTGCAATTGACAGCAGATACTTTGGGGCATGGTACATTTTTGGCTGGCCTGATAGCTGCCAACGGAGCAGACTATCAGGGATTAGCGCCGCAAGCACAGTTGTGTGTGTACAAAATTTTTAATCGTGAGGGACAGTCTTCCCAAATTCAGTTAGCGCAGGCAATTCGTGCGGCTATTCTGGATGGAGCAGATTGTATTAACTTGAGTCTGAGTATTCCTAAGGATGAAGCAATCTGCCCAGAATTGGAAGAAATGTTGAATCAGGCAAGAGCGGCAAATATACCCTTGATTGCAGCGGCGGGCAATTATGGACCGGGTAAAAACACCATTGCCTATCCTGCACGAGCAGAATCGGTCCTCGGTATTGGCAGTTATGTAGCGCCAGAAATGTATGCTCAGGATAAAGCATTGATGCTGCAGAAACCGTTCATTACGGATTATAGTGGTCGGGGAACACAGGATGGTGCTTGTGCTCCATTGTTAGTAGCACCGGCTGGGATGCTTTCCACAGTGCCGGCATGGTATTCGCAATCTTATTTATATGATTATGGTACCAGTATTTCCGCAGCAGTAGTAACAGCTGCGGTTACTCATGTACAGGAAGCTGCAAAAAAAAGGAATCTATTAATTTCTGTAGAACAATTACAGGATCTGCTGGCTTCTTGGGCGCGGGATTTAGAATTTTCAGCGGCAGAGCAGGGATATGGTGCGTTGCGCTTGGGAAAGCTCCCTTACCAAACAGACAAGATATTAAAGCGGGATGGATTACGGACCCAGACGGTAGTTTACAAAAAAGAAGATGTATTAACCTGGCAGTTCCATATTTCTCAAGGACAAAGCCAATCTTGGTATGTACAGGTGGAACCGGGTATGAAAGGACTTTCTGCCATCATCCAGATTAAGCAGCAGCAGCCCAGTACGGAGCAGGAGCATTTGATTGCTATGGGGCGGTGTCGAATCAGCTTATATGATCCAGAAGGGAGCTTAGTGGAGGAAACGGAGTATCTGGGTGCCTCTTACAGCCGTGAGATTGTCACAAGCGGCGCAGTGGAAACGCAGCATCCCAGTGCAGGAATATGGGAAATTGTAGTCACTTCTGCGGATAATTTGAGTCAGTATAATCATGTTGCCAGTGAAGGGGTGTTGAAAGTGGAGTTGAAATAAGAAAGCTGCATTTTTGTGAAGATGAGCAGCTATGTCAAGAAGAGGGAGGAACGAAAGGGGAGCCGCCTAAATTATTTTGTGCGGCTCCCCTTAGTGGTAAATAGAAATATACAGAATATCAAGATGAAAGTGGTTTAAATTAAATTGATATCCTCATTTTGAATTACTTTTTTTACAGTACGCATGGAG
>CAJUDO010000046.1 GCA_910585405.1 uncultured Peptococcaceae bacterium
CACTGTCCGCCACCGGTGGATATTCAAAACTCATGAGTTTTGAATACATGGTCAACTGTAGCTTTTCTATGTTAAACTAGAGTGAAAAATAGAGCAGCTTTGGGGGGAGCATGTGCGTGTTTTTTTCCGTTTCTGGGGAGAAGAAAAACTACAGAATCTTAAAGAGCTCAGCATTGTGTGTAGGTATGATTTATGCTATAATAAACCCGTCATTCTCATCAATTAGAATTACAAGTTAGATGGATTGTACAATGATATAATGAATTTAAAAAGTGAAGTGAGCTTTTTTATGATGGAATTGGATTATTGGGTGCAGCCTGGGTTGACAGACTGGTCTCAATATCAGCAAAGAATTACAGAAATTCACAAAAAATTGATGAATAAGGAAGATAGTTATACTGGTTGGGTGGACTGGCCTTTACGCATGGAGACGGAATTGCTGCAGGATCTCCTATGCACGGCAGAAGAAATTCGGCAAAAATGCACAGCGTTAGTGGTGATTGGGATTGGGGGCTCTTACCTTGGTGCGAAAGCATGTATTGAATTGCTGCAATCTCCTTTTTACAATGAATACTATGCAGCACAGCAAAAACGTCCCCGTATTTATTTTGCAGGGCATCATCTGAGCACCATTTATTATTACGAGTTGCTGGAGCGCTTGAATAATGAAGAGGTTTGCCTGTGTGTGATTTCTAAGTCGGGCACTACTTTGGAGCCCTCTATTGCCTTTGAGATGCTACGAGGCTATTTGCAGGAACGTTATGGACAGGCAGAAGCGGCGAAGCGCATTTATGCTATTACAGATGCTTCTAAGGGCACTTTGCGGGCTGAGGCAGAGGATAAGGGGTACAAAACTTTTGTTGTGCCTGATGATATCGGCGGCCGTTATTCGGTGTTGACGCCGGTAGGACTTTTGCCTATTGCAGTGGCTGGCATTGACATTGAGGCCATGCTGGAAGGTGCGGCAATGGCCTGCAGAGAATATGATAATGAGGATTTAAGCAGCAATGTGTGTTATCAGTATGGTGCGTTGCGTAATCTGTTGCAGCAGCAGGGAAAGGTCATAGAGATTTTTGAGGTATATGAAGGAAGATTGCGGTACTTCACCGAATGGCTGAAGCAATTGTTTGGAGAGAGTGAGTGCAAAGAGGGCAAAGGTGTTATTCCGATGTCTTTGCAAATGTCTACGGATTTGCATTCTATGGGTCAGTTTTTGCAGGAGGGAAGACAGATTTTCTTTGAGACGACGCTGACCGTGGAACATATCTGCAAGGATGTGTCTTTAGAAAAAAGTCAGTTTGCCGGTGTGGCTAGAACGATGCATGAGTTGAATCTGATTGTGGAGGATAGTGCGCGCAAAGCGCATGGGAAGAATCAAACACCTAATATTCGGTTGACGGTTAGTGAATTGAGCGCACGTTCTTTTGGTTATATGGTGTATTTTTTTGAAAAGGCCTGCGCCGTCAGCTGTTATTTAACGGGTGTCAATCCTTTTGACCAGCCCGGTGTGGAGGATTATAAGCGTAATATCAAAATTGCACTGCAGGGAGAAAAATGCTAAACAATTAGGCAGGGAGGTAAGTTCATGGACGAGCAGAAGATTCCTTCTCGCAGCGAACGACATAAAAAGAAAAAAGGCGGCCTTTTTGTGAAAGGCGTAAAGGATGGGCTTATCTCACAGGATGAAACAGAGAGCTCATACGAAAAAAAGAAAACCTCGAGCGATGCGTGGTATTTTACTGACGTAACTGTAGAAGAGGAAACAGAAGCAGAATGGGAGAACTTCGGCGAAGAAGTTGTAGGTGAAGAAGCAGGGCATAAAGCAGAACCGTCAGCTCATAAAGGAAAAAAGAAAAAGAAATTGAATCCTGCTGTGGGATTTTTGCTGTTGTTTATAATGTTGGTGAGTGGCGCGTGGTGCGGTTATGCAGCTGTGAATGCCTTTTTGTTGCCCTCAGGAGATCAGAATATTGCTGGTATGGATCAGGAAATGTTGGACAACATCAATATTCTGGTATTGGGCTGTGATGAACGGGAAGGAGATTCTGCAGCCCGTGCGGATGTGATTATGGTAGCGACGATTCGTCCAGAAGCGAAAGAGGTATCTGTCTTTTCTATTCCGCGGGATACACGAGTGGCAATAAAGGGCCACAATCAAGATAAGATTAATCATGCGATGGCTTATGGCGGAATTCCGTTGATTCTGGACTCGGTAGAAAATTTGTTGAATATAAAAATAGACCACTATGTAAAAGTAAATTTTGATGGCTTTATCAATGTGATTGATGCGCTGGGCGGCGTGAATATTGAAGTGCCTTGCCGTATGTACAAGCCTTTAGAGGCCATTGACCTTTTGCCTGGATATCAAACGTTAAGCGGTTCTGAGGCGTTGGCTTTTGTGCGCTGGCGTGGTGATGGCACTGGAGATTATGGACGCATTGAACGACAGCAGGAGTTTTTGACGGCTGTGACGGGAAAAGTGCGGGAAATGAGCATGAAACAGGCTTTGGGTGTAGCCAGTGCAGTGATGGACAGTATTGAAACGGATATGAGTATCAAACAGATGACTTCTTATGGTGTCAATTTGTTGGGAATCGGCTCAGAGGATATCCATACGTATAGTTTTGTGGGTAGTGAGTTATGGCTGCACGGAGTCAATTATGTAGAACCGGATATGGACGCGATTGCGGAAATTGTGGACAAAATGCAGCACGGAGAACCGGAGCCTGTGGAAACTGCCAATGGAGAAGACGGTGAGATTCCTGCGGAACCGGAGGATTCCATGGTGCAGTGAAAAGAGTAAAAACAACGATTTTTGAAGGAGATGAAACGATGGCTGAACGGTTAAATATTTTAGGTGTAGGGATTGACTGTATTGACAGCGAAGAGGCGTTGACACAAATTGAAAATTTTATTGCTGATGGGAATCCTCATCAGGTTGTCACAGCAAATGCAGAGATTATTTATCAGGCAAGTAGAAATGAAAAAATGCGGAATGTTATTAATCAGGCACAGATGGTGACTGCTGACGGTTCTGGGGTGGTATGGGCCAGTAAGCAGTTAGGACATCCGCTGCGTCAACGGGTGACGGGAATTGATTTGGTAAACAGTATTTGTGAGCAAAGTGCAAGGAAAGGCTGGAAGCTGTATATTTTAGGCTCTGCTCCCGGTGTGGCGGCGACAGCGGCTGTGAATATTCGCCAAAAATTTCCCGGTTGCAATATTGTGGGAACACATCACGGATATTTTAATGCCAAAGAGGAAAAACAGATTGTAGCAGAGTTGCTGCAACTACAGCCTGATGTGTTGTTTGTGGCGTTGGGTGCGCCAAAGCAGGAATATTGGATTGCTGAGCACATGGCGCAGCTACAGATTCCTGTCTCGATGGGGATTGGCGGCAGTATGGATGTATTGTCTGGCAATGTAAAGCGCGCGCCGCGATGGATGCAAAAAATGAGTCTGGAATGGTTGTATCGGCTCTTGATTCAGCCTACTCGATTTAAGCGTGTACTGGCTTTGCCTAAATTTATGCTGGCGGTGAAAAAACAGGCGAAAAATTAAGCGCGGTTTAAAGGGGAGAAGGCAGCATTGAGATTCGTTTGCCTTTCCAGAACCCTGGTTTGACGGAAAATAAGGCCGTTTGATTTGAAATGCGTGACGTGCTCTGGTATTTCTATTTTTATAGAACTAGAAAGTAGAGAAAAGCAAGTGAGAATTAGTCATTGCAATTGCGGACAAAATTGGGCATAATAAAGATATTATCACAGAAAAGTAATGTACAAATTAAGCAGTTTAAGGAGGGCAAGTTTATGTTAATCGTGACGACAGATATCATACCGGGAAAAGAAATTGCAGAGGTAAAAGGTTTGTGTAAGGGAAGCACAGTGCGCAGCAAAAATGTTGGCAGTGATATTGGGGCTTCGTTAAAAGGTCTGGTTGGCGGAGAATTGAACAGCTATAACGATATGTTGACAGAAGCACGTCAAATTGCTATTGGGCGTATGGTAGAAGATGCCGAAGCGCAAGGCGCAAATGCGATTGTGGCAATGCGTTTGGGTTCTGCTGCGGTGATGTCCGGTGCAGCGGAGATTGTAGCCTATGGAACAGCAGTTGTTGTGAAATAAACGGGTTGGGAGAGGAAAATTATGATGGAATCAATCGAATTTTTGATATCTTTAGCTTTATGCCTGCTGTATATTGCGGTACCGGTGGGTCTGATCGGCGGTGTATGCTATTTCTTTGGTCAGCGGCGGCAGGAGAAAAAGCTGGAAGCAACAAAAGATTACAGTCGGTATTGAGCTGATGACGGATATTCTGGAGCGACCGGACTGGGACAGTTATTTTATGGAGATCACTTTAGTCGTAGCAAAGCGGTCTACTTGCCTGCGCCGTCAGATTGGGGCAATTCTGGTTCGAGATAAGCATATCATTGCTACGGGCTATAATGGTGCGCCGAAACGGTTGGCGCATTGTGCGGAAACCGGGTGTTTGCGGCAGCAGTTGGGTATTCCGTCGGGGGAGCGGCATGAGCTTTGCCGGGCGCTGCATGCGGAACAAAATGCAATTATTCAGGCGGCCAATTTGGGCATCCCCATTGAGGGAAGTACATTGTACTGTACGACGGCGCCTTGTTCGCTGTGCGCGAAAATGCTCATCAATGCCGGCGTTGTGCGCGTGGTGTTTGACGGAGATTATCCTGATGCGCGGGCTATGGATTTCTTCCAGCAGGCTGGTGTAGAGGTGCAGCAGTTATCTTTGAATAAAAATGAACAATAGGATGACAGAGTTATGAAAAAAATAATGTGTGTGTTTGGAACAAGACCGGAAGCTATCAAGATGGCGCCGGTGGTGAAAGCCATTGAACAAAATGAGCATTTGCAAAGTATCGTGACGGTGACAGCACAGCATCGAGAGATGCTGGATCAGGTGCTGCAGTTGTTTGGGATTACGCCTGACTATGATTTGAATTTGATGAAAAAAAATCAAACTCTGACAGATATTACTGCTGGTGTATTGCACGGGCTGGAGGAGATTTTGCAGAAGGAACAGCCTGACTTGGTGCTGGTGCATGGCGATACGACAACAACATTTGCTGCAACTTTGGCGGCATTTTATCAGCAGATTCCCGTCGGACACGTGGAGGCAGGCTTGCGTTCTGGCAATCTGTATTCTCCTTATCCGGAGGAAGCTAATCGAAAGCTGACCGGCGTGATGGCGGCACTTCACTTTTCTCCTACACCAGAGGCGAGAAACAATTTGCTGCGGGAAAGTGCTGATGATGAGAAAATCTTTGTGACAGGAAATACTGTAATTGACGCGTTGCTGACGACTGTACATGCACATTATCAATTTGCTGATGCGGCATTGCAGCAGTTGCTGGACAGCCCGGGAAAAAAGGTTTTGATTACAGCACATCGACGGGAAAATCAAGGTGCTCCAATGATGCACATTTTCCAGGCGGTGCGACGGCTGCATGAGACTCTGCCAGAGGTGCAGTTTATTTTCCCAATTCACAAAAATCCTAAGGTACGGGAATTGGCCGCACAGATTTTGGGTGACTTGGAACGGGTGCATATTATTGAACCGCTGGATTATGAGCCCTTTGCCAACGCGATGTCTAAGGTTGATTTGATTTTGACAGATTCGGGCGGTTTGCAGGAGGAAGCGCCTGCGCTGGGGAAACCGGTGCTGGTGCTGCGGGATACCACAGAGCGTCCTGAGGCGGTTACGGCAGGTACGGTTGAATTGGTGGGCACAGATGAGGAATTGATTTACCAGACAGCGCTGAAGCTATTGACAGATGCAGACGCTTATGGCAAAATGGCCAACGCAGTAAATCCTTATGGTGACGGAAAGGCTTGTGGCCGGATTACGGCGGCTATCGAGTATTATTTTGGCATACGGGATCAGCGTCCAGAAAATTGGGTGTAAAAATATCTTAAAATAAAATTGAAGCTGTTGTGATGGCTCTTTGCGGAGCGCGCAGCAGCTTTTTTGCTGCAAAGGAAATTGCATGAAGGAAGATGATCTTATCTTTTGCACGTAAAATACAGTGGACGATACAGGCTCTCAAATCAGGAGAATTTGACGAATAATTTTATTTGAATTGGGAAAAAATGTGATTGACGAATTGTTGAACAAAATAAAAGGGACGAAAAAATACAACAAATCAATTGCATTATATGGGCTATTGCAGCCGAATTTTGCAGCTTGCGTAAATTTTCTTAAACAGAGGGGCAAGAAAACATAACAAATATTTATTAAGTTTTACGCATATTAGGCAGATTTTTTGTTGTATTGGATACACATTTTTAGTAAAATAAAAAGAGTAAACGATATGGATTGGGGTGAGGGCCGTGTTTGCAAAACGTGGTTATTCCAGAAAAGACTATGTTGGACTGGCTTGGAGCTTTGGTATTACGATGATTATCAGTGTCTTGATTGCATCTTGGTGTGGGAAGTGGTTGGATACGAAATTAGGCACCTCAGGCATATTTTGGTTGTTGGGTACGCTAGGCGGAATTTATTCAGGATTTCATCTGTTTATTGAGCAGGTAGAACAGATGGAACACCCGGTAGATCCTGATGATCGAGCACCTGATAATTGGTAAATAAGGATATAGAATGCAAGGTATAAAAAATATGAAGTAGCAAGAAAGGGCGAAATATGCTAGAATCTGTAGTGTTTCCAGTAATCGTTGGATTTATCTGGGGACTGGCTGTCAATCTATTCAATAACTTTCTGACATGGCGCACACTGGCGAAGCCAGGAAGCATATTGAGCACATTGGTGTTTGTATTGCGGCAGGTACTGAATATATTAGCGATGTTTCTTGTGTATAAAAATGTTGCGATGTTAATTGGCACAGCGATGGGTTTGTTGGCTGTGAAAAATTATATTTTTTTGAAAAACCTGAATACTTTATTCCGTGAACGAAAGGGGTGAAATTGATGTTTCTGACAAGTGTTGCTTATGCCAGTGCTGAGCACGGCGCATCTGCTCCATTGTTTTACATTGGGCCGTTGGAAGTAACCAGTGAGATTACTACTATGTGGGGTGTGATGATTTTTATCACAGTAGTGTGTATCTTGGGAACAAGAAATATGAAGCGTATTCCTTCCGGAATACAAAATGTTCTGGAATATGGTATTGAAATGTATGAAAACTTTTTCTCAGATATTTTGGGAGAAAAAAGAGCCAGACAGTTTATGCCGATTCTGGCCAGCTTCTTCATTTTGATTTTGTGCTCCAACTACTCTGGCTTGTTACCGTTAGCTGGTACAGCTCCAGGCTTGAAACCACCTACAAGTAATGTAAGCACGACCGGTGGTCTCGCCATTGTAGTATTCTTTTTAGTTATTTTTTATGGCTTGAAGACAAAAGGATTAGGTTATTTTAAACACTTTATTGAGCCGGTTCCGATTTTGTTGCCGATTAATATTTTGGAGCAGTTTACCAGACCATTGTCTTTGGCACTTCGTCTTTATGGAAGTATTTACGGGGAAGAAATGGTAGTAGCCAGCCTGGCTGCTTTGGTTCCTCTGGTATTACCGCTGACGATGCAGATCTTGGGTATTTTGTTTGGTGCTATCCAGGCTTTCGTATTTACACTGTTGACTGCCATTTATTTGGAAGAAGCGACAGCCGTTCATCACTAAGCCTTGATATATTAGTTTAATTTTATTCCAAAGAGCATTCTTGCTTTTGGCGACAAATGAGGAATTATACTTTGGAGATTCTCAATAAAGAGTCGGAAGGAGGGGAATTTGATGGAAGCATTATTAGGTATTGCAGCTGCATTAGCTATTGCTATCGCAACAATCGGGCCTGGTATTGGTCAGGGTTTAGCTGCCAGCAAAGCTATGGAAGCTATCGCTCGTCAGCCAGAAGCATCTGGTGATATCCGTACATCTTTAATTCTTGCTTTGGCATTTATGGAAGCATTGACAATTTACGGCTTATTGATTGCCTTCATGATTTTAGGTAAATTCTAAATTCGGAGCTTGTAATCAAGTAATCACTAACAAGGTAATGTAGGGTCTAAGTAGGCGATTGGGACTTGGTCCAATCGCCTACGTTGATATTACCCGTAAATTTATGACCCTGTACGAGAGGAGGGTGTGTACGTGGATATCAATCCATCTACAGCTATTTTTGCGATTATTAACTTTGCCATTTTAGTAGTGCTGTTAAAGGTATTCCTGTATAAACCTGTCTGCAACATGCTGGACAGCCGCAAGCAGGAAGTCGCTAACAATCTGAAATCTGCTGAAGACGCAAAATTGGAAGCACAGAAATTGAAGGATGAGTATGCAGCGCAGATTCAGAATGCAAGAAGCGAAGCGCAGGATATTATCAATCAGGCTACAAAAATCGGCGAACAGACCAAAGCTGATATTGTAAATGAAGCTAGGGAAGAAGCAACCAGATTGGTTGCAAAAGCGCAGGATGAAATTGTGCGCGAAAAAACCGAAGCGTTAAACGAAATCAGAAATGAGATTGCCGACCTGGCAGTGTTGGCTGCATCTAAAGTTGTGGGCAAAACAATTGATGTTGCAGATCATCAGAACATGGTCAATAACTTTGTGAAAGAGGTAGGGGAAGCGAAATGATTAATGCAGCAGTAGCGAAACGTTACGGGCAGGCTCTCTTACAGATTGGTCAGGAAAAAAACTGTATTGACAAATACCAGGAAGATCTAAAACTGGTTGCCGATACACTTGCAGAGAATGCTGGATTAGAAGAAATTCTGATTAGCCAGACGATCAGCAGTGACAGAAAAAAAGCAATCGTGAAGCAAATCTTTGCTGACAAAGTAGATGCGATCATTGTCAATTTCCTCTGTGTAGTAATTGATAAAAACAGAGAGGAATTTATTGCTGATATTTATAATACGTACTGTATTTATGCTGATGAAGTCCGCAACATTGCTTATGCTGATGTCGTTTCTGCGTATCCGTTGACTGCAGAGCAGGAAGCTGCGCTCAGTGCTCAACTGGCCAGTGCATCCGGGAAAAAGGTAAACCTGAATGTCAGTGTTGATGAAAGCTTGTTGGCGGGAATGGTTGTTACATTCGGCGATAAAGTATATGACGGCACAGTTGGTGCGCGTCTTGCAGGCTTGAAAGATAAATTACACAAAGTACAGTTTTAGAAGATTGGGGTGAGGGGCTAAAATGAATATCAGACCAGAGGAAATTAGTTCCATTCTGAAAAATCAAATCGAAAACTATGAAAACAACATAGAAGCTAGCGATGTCGGTACCGTAATCGAAGTAGGGGATGGTATTGCGCAGGTTTATGGCTTGAATGATGCGATGGTAAATGAACTTCTGGAATTCCCAGGCGGCGTACAGGGTATGGCACAGAACCTGGAAGAAGACCATGTTGGTTGCGTTATCTTAGGCCCATATAAACATATTAAAGAAGGCGACCCTGTTAAGAAAACAGGCCGTATCGTAGAAGTTCCTGTAGGGGAAGCCCTGCTGGGACGTGTAGTAAATGCAACCGGTCAGCCGATTGATGGCAAAGGTCCTATCGTGACAGATAAATTCAGACCGGTAGAATCTGTAGCACCTGGCGTAATCACCAGAAAAGGTGTACATCAGCCATTACAGACAGGGATCAAATGTATTGACGCCCTGGTACCTATCGGTAAAGGTCAGCGTGAATTGATCATCGGTGACCGTCAGACCGGGAAAACTGCAGTTGCGCTGGATACCATTATCAACCAGAAGGGTAAAGACGTAATCTGCATTTATGTAGCAGTAGGTCAGAAAGCTTCTACTGTTGCCAACGTTGTAAGTAAATTGGAAGAATACGGTGCAATGGATTACACCATTATCGTAGCTGCTACCGCATCTGAACCGGCTCCAATGCTGTATATCGCTCCATATGCCGGCGCTGCTATTGGTGAAGAATTCATGTTCAACGGAAAAGACGTATTGATTGTATACGATGACCTGTCCAAACAGGCTGTTGCTTACCGTGAACTGTCCTTGCTGTTGAAACGTCCTCCAGGACGTGAAGCATATCCAGGGGACGTATTCTATCTGCATTCCCGTCTGTTGGAACGTGCTGCAAAACTGGAAGATGAACTGGGCGGCGGCTCCATGACTGCACTGCCGATTATCGAAACCCAGGCAGGCGACATCAGTGCGTATATTCCTACCAATGTAATTTCCATTACTGACGGACAGATCTTCCTGGAAGCCGACCTGTTCAACGGCGGTGTACGTCCGGCTATCAACGCCGGGGTATCTGTATCCCGTGTAGGTGGTTCCGCACAGATTAAAGCAATGAAGAAAATTTCCGGTAACCTGCGTCTGGACCTGGCACAGTACAATGAATTGAAAGCATTTACTCAGTTCGGCTCCGATTTGGATGCTGCTACCAAGGCAGCGTTGGACCGCGGCGCGCGCGTTATGGAAATTTTGAAACAGGGTCAGTATGTGCCAATGCCTGTGGAAGACCAGGTAGTGGTAATTTACGCTGTATCCAAAGGCTACACCGATGACATCGCCGTAGAAAAAATCGGCGCGTTTGAAGAAGGCCTGTTAAACTTTATGAAAGCCTCCAGCTATAAGACCAGTGTATTAGACGTAATTGCATCTACAGGAAAACTGGAAGGTGCTACCGATGAAGCGCTGGTAAAAGCAATCACTGAATTCAAAGCTACATTCCAGGCATAAGCCCCGACTGCGGTTTTGATTCTTCGAGAGGGTGGTGAATAAGGTTTGGCTAGTGGTAAGGAAATAAAACGACGGATTCGCAGTGTACAGAACACCGGGAAAATCACAAAGGCAATGAAGCTGGTTTCAGCGTCAAAATTGCGCCGTGCCCAGGGTTCGGTAGTATCTGCCCGTCCGTACAAAGATAAATTGAAAGACGTACTTTCCAGATTGGTGGCTTCTGCCGGTGCTGCCGTGTCAGATCCATTGCTGGAAGTAAGAGAAGTAAAACGAGTTGGTTATGTTGTTTTTGCCTCCAATAAAGGCTTAGCCGGTGGTTATAATGCAAACATCATGAAGGAAGCGCTTGCAAGAGTGCAGGAAGCCGAAGCAAACGGCTATGAAGTTGGCATCGTAGCAGTTGGCAAAAAGGCCAGAGATTTCTTCCAAAAGCGTGAATACACAATTGACGAGGAATTCCTGACTGTGAATGATATCCCATCTGCCGTGGATGCAGATGCCATCACAAAAATGATTAAAACCGCTTATGTGACTGGGAAATATGATGAGGTTCACATTGTATATGCGGAATTCCGCAGCGCCATGTCGCAGATTCCAAAAACTGTGAAGGTGCTCCCGGTTGAAACACCGGAAAGTGAATCCGCAGATGGCTTGGATTACATTTTTGAACCATCTCCGGAAGTTGTGTTAAGTCAAATTTTGCCTTTATATTTAGCAAACCAGGTATTCAGTGCATTAACAGAAGCAAAAGCAGGGGAGCATGGCGCTCGTATGACTGCAATGTCCGCTGCCAGCGACAATGCCACTGCTCTGGTTGGTCGGTTGGATCTGGAATATAACCGTGCCCGTCAGGCTGCTATCACAAATGAAATTACTGAAATTGTGGGCGGTGCAAACGCACTGAATTAAGATAAAGGTGATTATGGGAAAAAGGAGGTTTACCAATCTTGAATAAGGGTAAAATTATTAGAATCGTTGGTCCAGTCGTTGACGTTGAGTTTACAGCTGATAATCTGCCTGCTATTTACAACGCTGTTGTAATTCGCACAGAAGACCAGGATAATAAAGATTTTAAAGTAAATTTGACATTGGAAGTTGAACAGCATCTGGGTAACAATACTGTAAGATGCGTTGCAATGTCTTCTACAGACGGGCTGGTTCGTGGCATGGTTGCTGTTGACACAGGCTCTGCCATTACTGTACCGGTAGGGGATGCTACATTAGGCCGTTTGTTAAATGTAGTTGGTGATACCATTGACAACAATGGTGAAATCAAAGATGCGGAACGTTGGGGCATTCACAGAGAGGCTCCTACATTCTCTGAACAGAACTCCGCAAAAGAAATCCTGGAAACAGGTATCAAAGTTATTGATTTGATTTGTCCATATGTAAAAGGTGGTAAAATTGGTTTGTTCGGTGGTGCCGGCGTAGGCAAAACCGTATTGATTCAGGAATTGATTCGTAACATCGCGTACGAACACGGTGGCTACTCTGTATTTGCCGGTGTAGGGGAACGTACCCGTGAAGGGAAAGACCTGCTGGTAGAAATGACAGAATCCGGCGTTATCAACAAAACAGCCATGGTATTCGGTCAGATGAACGAACCGCCTGGAGCACGTATGCGTATCGCGCTGACCGGTTTGACCATTGCTGAATATTTCCGTGATGTACAGGGACAGGATGTGCTGTTGTTTATCGACAACATCTTCCGTTTCACCCAGGCTGGTTCTGAAGTATCCGCGCTGTTAGGCCGTATGCCTTCTGCCGTAGGGTATCAGCCAACTCTGGCAACAGAAATGGGCGCCATGCAGGAACGTATTACATCGACCAACAAAGGCTCCATCACATCCGTACAGGCTGTATATGTGCCTGCCGATGACTTGACTGACCCGGCTCCTGCTACCACATTCGCGCACTTGGATGCCAAAACTGTATTGAACCGTGACATTTCTGCAAAAGGTATTTACCCGGCAGTAGACCCGTTGGATTCCACTTCTCGTATTCTGGACCCACAGGTTGTTGGGGAAGAACACTATGAAGTAGCCCGTGGCGTACAGCAGATTCTGCAGCAGTACAAAGAATTGCAGGATATCATCTCCATTTTGGGTATGGATGAATTGACTGACGAACAGAAATTGACCGTTGCCCGTGCACGTAAAATTGAACGTTTCCTGTCTCAGTCCTTCTTCGTTGCAGAACAGTTCACAGGCAACCCAGGTCAGTATATTCCGCTGAAAGAAACCATCCGCGGATTTAAAGAAATTTTGGATGGCAAACATGACGATCTGCCAGAAGGTGCATTCCTGATGGTAGGTACCATTGAAGATGCAGTAGAAAAAGCTAAGAAAATGATGGCGTAAGGGGGATTAGCAAATGGCTGATAAGACCCTGAAACTGGAAGTCATTACACCGGAACGGGTTGCTTTGCAGGATGAAAGCACTTCTGTAATCGTACCCGGCGTAGACGGCGAACTTGGTATCTGGCCAAATCACGCGCCGCTCTTGGCTGGCTTGAAACCAGGCGTGATTAGCTATAAGACAGCGTCCGGCACAGAAAAACTGGTTGTATCCGGCGGTTTCGTAGAAGTTGCCAACAATACAATCAGCGTAATTGCTCCGGCTGCTGAAAAAAGTACGGAAATTGATTTCACCCGTGCTGAAGAAGCAAAAAAACGCGCCCTGGAACGTATCGCAAAAAAAGAAGGTATTGATATGGCAAGAGCGCAGGCTGCGCTGGCCAGAGCAAATGCCCGTTTAAGTGTACGTTAGTATGAATACAAAAAGAGTTGTTTCCTTTTGGGAGCAACTCTTTTTTGCTGCGCGTTTTCAGACAGCAAAAATAAAAAACATCTACCACAAAATCTCCTGTATAAAAACAACACACTCTCGGTCATACTGGAAGTAGCATGAATTGTATGAATTTATTTCAGGAAGGACAGAGAGAACATGAGACAAAATATGATGATGGCTACCACCTTAAGTTTGTTGTTTAGCCTTTTAGTGCCCCAACCAGTGAGCGGAGAACACGCTACAGGAAATCTGGATAGACTGCACTGGCTGTGCAGTGATTATCAGCTGCCGGTGAAAGGGTATGTCGTCGAAGGCTGGTTTTCCCTGCCCGTCTATCCGGGAATGCAAAATAAAATCATGAAACAGCTGCAAATTCCAGAAGGGCAGCAAACAGGCCATCTGCGGGACGGAAGTATGGTA
Source organism: uncultured Peptococcaceae bacterium (assembly GCA_910585405.1). GTDB lineage: Bacteria > Bacillota > Peptococcia > Peptococcales > Peptococcaceae > UBA7185. The sequence continues at coordinate 13,903 of CAJUDO010000046.1, forward strand.
AACACCAGCTTCACACGGCGGGAGCAGACATATTATGTAGAATTGCAGCTGATTACAGAGAAATTTCAAACAGCAGCCCGTTATTATACCTTATGGCAGAGCTTCACAGAGCGGTACCATGTGAATAAGCCCATCGGCGTCACCGTGATTGCCCAATTGCCGGAGGTGCTGGACGATAAAACAATGCAGGAGCTGGGCGGAGAACTACAGGGCAGCCTGCAGCCCAGACAAAGTCAGATACACGCAGAAGCAGGGCAAGTGCAAATGTACGGCGATTCGCCTCAGTTAGAAGACGGGTTGCGCGTTGGCGGAGAACAGGTAAACTACAATATCGCCTTTGTGCAGCGGGAAAAGACAACAGCAATTTATCTGGGTGCGCCAGTGATTTATCAGCAATATTGAATACAGTGGGAATGTGCAGATTAGCAATTTTTTGTTTGACCAATGGGGGAAAATGCGGTATTATAAAAAGGCAATGTGTTCAAAAAAGAGAGCAATCAAAATCTGTTACGAACATTACAGAGATTTTTGCATATACTTACATAGAGAAGCAAAGCGGAACCTATCAAACTGTATAAATCAATCTTTTTCGGAATAATATATGAAGAACAGAATGACTCCTAGAGGGAGGGAATAGGAACTTGGATAAACTTATCGTAACAGGCAAAAAAGCAATCCATGGAGAAGTCACCATCAGTGGAGCGAAAAATGCCGTATTGCCAATTATCGTTGGAGCCTTGTTGGCGGAAGATATTACAGTGCTGCACGACGTGCCAAAGTTGTCCGATGTAGCGACTATAAAAGAAGTATTGGAGATTTTAGGGGCGAAGATTACCTTTGAAAATCACACCATGACCATCGACAGCCGCGACCTCAATAATTGGGACGCTCCCTACAATTATGTACAGAAAATGCGGGCCAGTGTATTGATTATGGGGCCGCTGTTAGCCCGTCTGGGCAAGGCGAAAATTTCTATGCCCGGCGGCTGCGCCATCGGTACCCGGCCTATTGATTTGCATTTGAAAGGCTTAGAAGCCTTGGGCGCAGACATCCAAATCAACCATGGCGATATGAACGCTGTGGTGCCCGGCGGCAAACTGAAAGGTAACCGCATCTATTTGGATTTTCCCAGTGTCGGCGCGACAGAGCATATTATGATGGCAGCCACAACAGCGGAGGGTACCACCGTGATTGAAAACGCGGCAGAAGAACCGGAAATTGTAGATCTGGCCAACTTTCTCAATAGCATGGGCGCTAACGTGCGCGGAGCCGGCACCAATGTCATAAAAATCGAAGGTGTAGAAAAATTGCATGGCACCACCTATACCATTATTCCCGACCGCATTGAAGCAGGGAGTTATATGATTGCCGCCGCTATCACCGGCGGGGATTTGCTGGTGAAAAATGTGATTATAGACCATATCAAGCCCTTGATTGCCAAAATGATTGAGTGCGGTATAGAAATCATAGAAGAAGGCAGCAATTTGCGTGTGCGAAGCAATGGGCGTCTGAAGGCGGTAGATATCAAGACCATGCCCTATCCCGGATTTCCCACAGACATGCAGGCGCAATTCATGGCCCTGATGACAGTGGCAGAGGGTACCAGTGTATTTACCGAAACCGTATTTGAAAATCGCTTTATGCATGCCGACGAATTGCGGCGTATGGGCGCCAATATCAAAATAGACGGACGCAACGCCATTGTAGAGGGCGTATCCCGTTTGACCGGCTGCAAAGTAAAGGCTACCGATTTGCGGGCCGGTGCAGCGTTGATTATCGCGGCGCTGGCTGCCGAAGGGCAGACCGAAATCACCGAATTGCAGTATATAGACCGAGGCTATGAAGATTTGATAGAAAAATTTCAAACTATCGGCGCCGATATTGTGCGCATTTCTGATGGAACAACAGAGATATAAAGTAATAAACTGTACCAAAAACTGTGCGGAGTGAGTAGACACAAAAACAGATAGAAAGCTTGAGAAGCGTGGACGAAACTGTTCACGCTTTTTCTATGGGCGGGGATATCGCAGATAAAATAAAAGTGAAAATATAGAATGTATAAGAAATATTTTTGGCAAAAACTGAAATTTTTCAAAATCTCAGCAGAAAAAAGGGCAAAATGTAACAAAAGTGTAACCACCACATGATATAATATAACCATAGCAAAGATAAAATGTGTAAACGAGTTATCTTTGCGAAAGAAAATGAGCGCCGTAAGCGTCCTAAAAGGTATAAGTTTTAAGAGGACAAAAAAATAGTGGCTACGTAGGAGTTTTCTCCTGCATATCCACTAGATATGTAAATTTCTTTGAAGTTTATGTGGTCTAACAAGTTATGCATTTTAGGACAGCAGACAGGCAGAGAGAATGGAGGTGACAGTATGTCAATTGCTTCACTGAAGGTGGTACAGGAAGACATGAGGACCAGTATCATAAGAATACACAGCTACCGGGACAAAAATCTGCAGGGAACGTTTTACAATCTGTACTACGGCGAGGAGATCGCCTTCGGCAACCTCACCAGACTGCTTCTCTTGATGGAAGACATGATGGATGAAATGGAATGCCCACAGGCGTCAGTCCGGAGCCGACGATTTGGAGCGGGCCGCAAGAATGCAGAGCGAGCAAGTATCGCAGAAGAGCTGCTGCCGAAGCCAGACCAGGAAGCAA
>CAJUDO010000047.1 GCA_910585405.1 uncultured Peptococcaceae bacterium
TGGAAATATTTGCATGAAAAAATCTCAGAGCTATTCTGTTTGTAAGCGGCAGAGTGGCTCTTTTTTGTTTGCAGCCAATGTGGCTTTTTGCGATATGCAAAATCGGAAACCCTCAAAATAAGAGCTTCCGGTTTTGATAATGATAAAGCATCGTTCTGCTTATTTTTCTGCAGAAACTTTGAGAAAACTATTTTTGCCGACTACATCCGTTCTGGCGCAGATACGCCTAATAGGGTGAGTACATTGCGCAGTGCAATACGGGCAGCGTTTACCAATACCAGACGGGCGTTTTTCAATGCGACGTCGTCGGTTAAAACGCGGCAGCTATTGTAGAAACTGTGGAACATGGTGGCCAAATCTGTCGCATAACGGGCCAGACGATAGGGTGCCAGCTCTTCGGCAGCATAGGCGATTTCGTTGGGCAAATCGGCAATTTTACGAATGAGCGCCAATTCGGCTTCTTCTTTTAGCAGTGTTAAGTCACAGTCAGCGGCTTTTGGTGTAGGCATACCAGTGGCAGCCAAAATGCTGTTGATACGTGCATGGGCGTACTGCACATAATATACAGGGTTGTCGCTGGATTGCTGCTTTGCTAAATCCAAATCAAAATCTAGATGACTGTCAGGATTGCGCATGATGAAAAAATAGCGGGCAGCATCCTTCCCTACATCTTCGATTAACTCCTGCAACGTCACATATTGTCCGGTACGTTTGGACATACGCACGACTTCGCCGCCCTGATACAGCCGTACCAGCTGCATTAGCATAATGGTGAGATTTTCAGAATCATAGCCGAGCGCGTCCATTGCACCTTTCATGCGGGCCACATGGCCGTGGTGATCAGCACCCCAAATATTGATCACGCGTTTAAATCCGCGGTCGAATTTATTTTTGTGATAAGCAATATCCGCTGCATAGTAGGTGGGAATTCCATTGGAGCGAATCAGCACTTCGTCTTTTTCATCACCAAAGGAAGTAGTTTTTAGCCACAATGCATCGTCCTTTTCGTAGGTCATGCCTTTTTCGGTCAACAAATCTACAACCTCCTGAATCGCACCGCTTTCATGCAGCGTGGTTTCGCTGAACCAAACATCATAATCTACGCCGAATTCGTGAAGACCGCTTTTGATTGCGGAGAGTTTTTCTTCCAGTGCAGTGGCAATCATTTTCTGCTGACGTTCTTCTTCAGGCAGCTGCAGATAGCTGTCGCCTACTTCTGCGATAATGCGCTTGGCGGTATCGATGATATCCTTGCCGTGATAACCTTTTTCCGGGAAAGGATAATCTACATCGCCCAGTTCCTGACGATAACGGGCTTCCAAAGAGAGTCCCAAATTGACAATCTGATTGCCAGCATCGTTAATGTAATACTCCTTAGTGACATCGTATCCAGCCATTTTGAGCAAATTGGCCAGGGAGTCGCCCAATGCACCGCCGCGGGCGTTACCCATGTGCAGCAAGCCGGTAGGGTTGGCACTGACAAACTCGATTTGTACTTTTTCTCCGTGTCCCAAATCCACGGAACCGTAAGCAGTATCCTGCGCTTCCACAATTGGCAGAATGTCATACACCCAATTAGGGGACAAGTAAAAATTGATAAAACCGGGACCGGCAATTTCTACTTTTTCAATCAGTTTACTCTCTTTGGGCAGACTGTCTACAATGGCTTGGGCGATATCTCGCGGTTTCATTTTTGCCTGTTTTGTGAGCAGCATGGCGGCATTGGTGGCAAAGTCTCCATGAGATTTATCTTTCGGTACTTCTACAACAAATGCAGGCATGTCCATATATTCAAAACGGCCTGCGGCTTTCGCCTCTGCAATGCCTTCTTCAATTTCATTCCGCAATTGTGCGGTAACCTGTTCTACTAAATTCATTTTTCATTCTCCTGTCTTTGTCAGAATCCTATAAAAAACATCTTCGTGACTAATAATTTTACCATAGGATTTGTATTTCTTGCAACTTTTATCATTAGATTTTTGTGTAAATTATAGGAATTTTCGCGATATCAAAGAAAAAAATTGAAGAATACTTCCTATTTGTTATATAATTTTACTTAACATTAAGGTGTATGAACTATGTAATATACCTTACCGCGCATATCTTCTCAATCTACATTACAATATTCTATCCTTTTGGCGTCGGTGTTTATGCCGATGTTAGAAAAAATTTAAAGGGGGACACAACAACATGATTTATGGCTACATGCGCGTGAGCACAGTGGGACAAGTGAAGGGCAACAGTTTAGAGGAACAGGAGCGGATTTTGCGGCAAAATGGCGCGACGATCCTTTATCAGGATGCATTCACTGGTACAAAAACTTCTCGTCCCAATTTTAACAAGCTGCTGGCGATTTTAAAGGAAGGGGATACGCTCATTATTACCAAGTTGGATCGCTTTGCACGCAATACCGTAGAGGGTATTAACGTAGTACAACATTTATTGGGACGGGGTGTGCGTGTCAATATTCTGAATATGGGGACTATAGACAACACGCCTACCGGAAAATTAATTTTGACAGTGATGCTGGGTTTTGCTGAATTTGAAAGAGATATGATTTTGCAGCGCACAGCAGAAGGAAAATCCATTGCGAAAACAAAATCGGGATACCTGGAAGGTCGACCTCCCAAGTACACAGAAGAAGCCTTGGTCGAGGCTGTGCTGCTGCTGGACAGTTATACATACCGGCAGGTAAGTGAAATGACTGGCATCAGTAAAAGCACGCTACAGAGGATCAAGAAGAAATACGATGCGCGAAAATTTGATTGCTATGATGAACAGGAAATGCTATAATAAATCGTTCTATCATTTAAAAACAAATAAATAAATGCTGAAATAATCGACATGGAAGGAGTATTTTTCCTATGGCAAAAAAAAGTAAAGGTGCAGCCAATGCCCATAAACAAGGGAAACTCTCGCTGCGTTTGGGCGCGGCATTGTTTGTACCGCTCATTTTAGTACTGGCTGTGATTCCACTCATTGTACAGATGAATTTGATTACACTTCCGGAAAATGTGCGCGCATTCTGGACGCAAAACCAGGCTGCGGATTTTTTCTCTTTTTATAAATCGCGGGCATTAATTTTGACAGCCATCTACATGCTGTGTGTATTTGGCTATTATAAGGCGCAGGGATTGCAGGACCATTTTGCAAAAAATCGCGGTATGTATCTCTATTTTGGCGCTGTGGCAGTATTTGCATTGTTCGCAATCTTGTCTACAGTTTTTTCCGACTACAAGAGTATTGCTATGTGGGGCGGTCCAGAACGATGTGAAGGGCTGGGTATGATTCTCATTTATCTGCTTATCATGCTTTATGCATGGTGGGCGTACACCCATCATCCCCAATTCAAATATATTGTTTTGCCGTTGGGCGTTTTGACAGCGATTATGGGCTTTCTGGGGGTATTTCAATTTTTCGGGCATGATTTGTTTACCAGCGAATTTGGCAAGAAATTGATTATTCCAGAGACTTATCGTTCCCAGGGTGAATTGAAAATGCTCTTTGAACGGGGCAAAATCTATGGCACGATGTATCACTACAACTATATGGGCAGCTTCAGTGCTATGATGGTACCGTTATTTTTGGTGCTGGCACTGTTTTTGAAGAATCGTAAACAGCAAATTTTCTGTGCTGTGATGACAGCCATTTCGCTGTTTCTACTCTTAGGCAGTACATCCCGCGCTGGTATTATCGGTCTGGCTTTGGCGGCAGTTTGCTTTCTGATTTTCTTTGGCAAAAAGCTGTTGCAGCACGGTAAGATTACTGCCGGCTGTGTGGCGGCGCTGGTGCTTTTCGTGTTTGTAGTCAATCTGGCCACTGGCGGTTTGGCGTTGGCGCGTATTCCCAGCTTGCTCAATGATATGAAAACGCTGGTATCCAGCAGTGATGTGGATTATCATGATCAGATTGCCGTGCGTCATATTGATTTGCAGGCGGATTCTGCGACAATCACATTTCAGGATGGCACGCTGCACATTCAGAAGAACAGCAATGGTCAGCCAGTATTCTCCACTGGCGACGGACAAAATTTGACGGCGCCGGCAGAGGACTGCAGCTTAACGGCCGGCAATTATAAAATGGAGTTGCAATATGTGCCGATCAATGAAGTAAACACCCCATTTTTGGGCATTTATTTGGGTGACAAGATTGAATTTATCTTGGGTTTGTACGATGAAGGCTTTGCTTTTGTGGACAGCCGTATGAACAAAATCGCTTATGAGGAAGCGCCATCTATCGGTTTCCAGGGAAAAGAAAAATTGGGCTCAGCCCGCGGCTATATTTGGTCTCGCAGTTTCCCAGTTTTGTTAGACAGTCTGTTGATAGGGAAAGGGCCGGATACGTTCTTCGCCGAATTTCCGCAGGGCGATCTTTTAGGCAAATTGTACGCTTATGACACCACGCAAATGATTGTAGACAAACCGCACAATTTGTATTTGCAAATCGGCATCAACGAGGGCGGAATTGCTTTATTAGCCTTCTTGGTGATGATGGCGGCATATTTGATTGAAGGCTTCAAATTGTACGCTCTACGCAAAGAATACGGCGCGCAGCAGGCTGTTGGTGCAGCGCTTACTTTGGCCGTCATCGGATATTTGGGCGCGGGATTTTTCAATGATTCCATCGTGTCCGTGGCGCCTATCTTTTGGACACTGTTCGGCGTTGGCATTGCAGTCAATCAGCTGAATCGCAGACAGGCACAGACAGAAGGCAAAGAAAAATAATTGAGAAAAAGCTCATATGCAAAGGATTCTTTTCATCCATGAGTTTAGAATATGTGTAACGGCGAAAAAAGATTGCGCTGCAAAAACACAAGAGGCAGAAGCCAGACAGCATCATTGTCCGGTTTCTACCTCTTTTATTTATATTGCGCCGCAGCGTAAAAGCGGGTCTGTTTTTTGTGAGGATGTTACTTTACGAAACCGTATAACACAAAATGTCGAAGAAAAAATCTTGTAATTTACAAAATATTCCGGTATAATTGATTCAGGATTTATTTCTCGCCACGCCAGGTGCTGGGCGGGGGGTATATCAAGTTTGGCTCAGCGGATAAAAAGCATTGCTATTGTGATGTTATCCTTATTTATTGCTCCCAACCTAAGGCTTACGATTTTTTAGGAAGGGAGGCGTGTATGTATGAATGAGATACTTGCGGTTTACTACGCAGTTTCAATTTTGGCTCTGTGCCTGACCAGTATCCAGATTAGCATTCATCTGGTGAAAGACTTGTGCAGACATATACGTTCCTCGCGCCGTAAAAAGCGCATCACGAGGAAATGAAAAAAGGACTAGCGTGACACTGCAAATGAATCGCTAGTCCTTACAACAATAAACCCCCTGAGCAATGCCGTATGGCAGCTCATATATTGATTATAGTCTAACATTGCAGTTTTTATGTGTCAAGAGTTTTGGAAATATTTGCATGAAAAAATCTCAGAGCTATTCTGTTTGTAAGCGGCAGAATAGTTCTTTTTTTGTGCGCAATCGTGAAGCATTTGCAATAACCAGTAGAATCGCTGTATAATCCACACAACAGCAAAATAGAGCCCCTCAAATGAGGAGCTCTGTTGATTAACATTTATTCAATTTCAAATAATCTTAGAGATTACAGGTTGAACAGAATGTCAGCTGTTGTGCCATCTGGGTTGTAAGTAGGAATTACTTTAATGCCGAAAGCTTCAGCAGCGAATCTTACAGGAACCATAGTTCTGGAACCGTTGATGAATGGAGCAACGTCAGCAGTTTTTTCAACGCCGTTTACAGTGTAGGTTGCGGAACCGATGGTCATAACAACTTCTACGCCATTCAATTTAGCGGTTACAGCCTGGGTAGCTTCGTCGTAAGCAACTTCAGCACCGAAAGCTTCAGCCAATGCACGGAATGGTACGAAAGTACGATCATTCTGAATCATTGGAGCAGCATCGATAGCAGCTTTAGCATCGTTCACGATGATTTCGTGAGAACCGATGGACATAACTACTACATCACCAGCAGAGCCATTACCTACAGCAAAGATCTGAGTACCGGTGTAGTATTTAACAACGCCAGTATTGGTGGTCAATTTAGCAACAGCCTGAACAGCTACGTTACCAACTTTGTTGGAGGTCAGAGCCATTGTGAACTGTCCTTTAACTTTCAAATCAGAATCTTTTACTGTGCTAGCAGCAACTTTAGCATCAGCTGGTTTGTCTAAAATTACATAGTAAATTTCAGTTTTAGCAATATTAGTTGGAGCAACTTTATTGCCTTCAGCATCTACGATCTGAACGTCAATTTTGTTGTTTACATTTACTTCAGCTGTTTTGCTAGCGAATGCCAGTTCAGCAGCATCAGCAGTTACTTTGATGCTAGCAGTAGCAATCAGATTATATCTCTGAGATACACCTGTTACTTCAATTTCAGAACCAACATATTTTTCATTAGTTTTTACTTCGATATCGCCTTTTGCATGTTTTACCTTGTTTACTTCTTTTTCAACTGGATAGAAGTTTTCAATTGCATAGCCTTTTGCAGCCAGTTCTACGTCAGTAGCAGCTTTGGTTACACCATTAGCGTCAACATAACGCAAAGTATCAACTACTGCAGTACCACCTAATTCGATAGCTTCCTGTTTGTAGGTTAACAGCAGTTTTACTGGTGTCGCAAATTCTTTTACTTCAAAAGTTGCTGTTGCGGATTTACCATTATCTAAAGCAACTTTTACAGTATAGGTACCTTCTGCATCAAAGCCATTAGCTCTAGCACCTTTTACTAATACATAGTAACCTTTTGTTGCAGTGTAACCTAAGCTTAAATCAGCATTTGTTAATTTAGAAGCACTTGGTTTTGTAACAAAAGAAACATAATTTTTATTTCCATCATTTTGGTTAGAAGCAATTGCTTTGCTAGCACCGTCTAATGCATTAATTACGCCATCAGTAGTAACGTTAGCTGGAACAACTTCGTTGCCGTTGATGTCAGTGATAGCAAATTCAACATAACCAATCAAGCCCTGATTCAAATCAATTGGAGCTTTTGGTTCTTTTACAGTTTCAATATAAGCAGCGCCAGTAGCACCAACTTTTACAGGAATCTGCATGTCGAAACCGCCGCAAGTTACATAGATAACATATTCGCCTTCAACTTCGCCGGAAATTTCGAAATCAAATTTACCTAAACTATTTGTTTTTACAGAAGTTTTGCTTACATTTAAGTTAGAACTATTGGTAGAAATAGAAACAGTTTTACCGGATAAAGCGGTATTTTTATCTACATCATACAATTTAACTGTAACTTTAGCAGCATCTACAGAATTAGCATCAATACTTAAGGTTGCAGGTAATTTACCACCTGCAAATGCAGATTCATTAATGTTAGTATTTGCGCCAGTAGAGGTTACATCTGCACGATATTTGGAATAAGCAACATTGCCACTGGTTACAGTAACTTTATTGTAGCCGCTTTCTGTAGCAATTTTAGGAGCGTTGGTGAATTCACTTGCAGTACCATCTTTGGGTGCTGCGGTAGCTGCATATAATGTAAATGTTCCTGCTTGGTCAAATTTAAATTCTACAGTGTTATTGTTGTCAGCTGTTACTTTGAAAACGCCATCAATAGCATCTTTGGAAACACCAGCGGATGTAGAATCAACAGTTGTTGTAGCCACATTAGCCCCGGATTTTACAAACCATACATAAACAACACCAGAGGCTGTAGTAGAAGCATCTGCTCTTAAATCAAAACCTACTTCTGCTTTATCGCCTACGGAAATTTCTGTGTCGCCATCTACCAGATAAACTGTACTGAAATCGCGATTCACAGCAGCGAAAGCAGCAACTGGCATCAATGTCATCATGAAGCACACTAATGTCAAGATTGCAAATAATTTTTTGTTTTTCAATTTATTTCCCTCCTAGGATATTTCTCGGTCGGTTTTTTGTCGCGCCGGACATTGGAAAAATCCAAAATGCGCCTTTTCTGGAAAAAGTCCACCGCAGGAGGATATTCAAAACTTATGAGTTTTGAATACGTACATGTGTACGATATTCGTTACTATTTTGTTTTAATGTTCCACGCGAGGTGAACCAGTTCGTCCAAGACGACTTCTCAAAATGATGTGGCATAACCACCCCTTTCAAGCTGAATATTTTTAATTTTTTAATAACCCACTACTTATATTTAAAACCATATGGTTTTAAAACATGATTCATTAACTTCTGTATTATACAGACATTTATACACTTTGACAAGTACTTTCTGCAACCTTTTTTAAGATTTTTCAGAAAAGAATTGACAATTGTGTTCTTTATTGAACACTGTTAGTATATCATTCATTTTCTAAGAATGCAACAATTTTTTGTAATAATTTTGTTACTTTTTTTGATACTTTTTCAAAATGTCTTTTTTCGCTTTATTTGCAGTGTTTTTGGGTTTACTTGACTATAGACGTAATGTTTTCAAAAAAGTTGCACGATTTTTGAAATTTTTTTGTAATATTTTCTCGGTTTGGCAAGTGGGTTCCTAACTGTGTTTTATTTTACCGTCTTCGCCTATGCACTGCAAGGGCAACATTTTGGCAACAGGGGAAAATTCAACCTTTTCTCTGTGCTAAATATTTTTCCAATCCGCGGCTACGTAATTTGCAGGCCGGGCACTGGCCGCAGCCGTCGCCTTTCACGCCGTTGTAGCAGGTGAGTGTTTTTTCCCGCACATAATCCAACCGTCCCAACTGATCGGCCAATTCCCATGTCTGCGCTTTGTCGAGCCACATCAGCGGTGTATGAATGACAAATTCATAATCCATGGCCAAGTTTAATGTGACATTCAGCGATTTGATAAATGCGTCGCGGCAGTCGGGATATCCGCTGAAATCCGTTTCACATACGCCGGTCACGATATGTTTTGCGCCTTTTACTTTGGCCAACACGCCGGCAAAGGCGAGGAAAAGCATATTTCGCCCTTCCACAAAGGTATTGGGCAGGGCACCGTCTGCACCCGCCTGTACAGGAATATCTTCTCTTGTCAAAGCGTTGGGCGCCAGTTGATTTAGCAATCCCATATCCAAAATATGATGTTCTACATTTAATTCCGCCGCAATTTCTTTGGCACATTCTATTTCTAGTTTGTGCCGCTGTCCGTAATCAAAGGTCACGGCAATCACTTCATCAAAACTTTTCAGTGCCCAGAACAGACAAGTAGTCGAATCTTGCCCACCGCTGAACACAACAACAGCTTTTCCTTTCATATTGTTATATCCATCCCTTCTTTAATAAATAGATTTTTCTACATTAAATAAAAAGCACCCGATAGCGGCAACTACCGGGTGCTTTTTGCAAATGTTTCACGTGAAACATTTGCAAATTTCTTGCTTAGATCGGAATTCACTCGCTTGTAATTCCATTGCCTAGGCACAGTGTAGCATACGCAAAAAGCTTTTGCAATATTTCTCAATAAAAATTTTACTTTGAAAATATGTGTACAGATACTTTTTCTATCACTCAAAATATGGTATAATTTTCCATGTTGCTACAACCTAATCCGGCAGCGGAGAGGGGGGAAGTAAACATGAACACATTTGAAACGATTATTTTTACTGTCGTGGCGGCGGTGATTAGTCATCTCGTCTGCAAATGGTTGGACAGTAAACTAAAGTAGTAACCAGCCTGGTACGCTCCACCTTACGGACAAAATTAAAATCCCCGATAGTAACCGGCTATCGGGGATTTTTGTGTAAACATGAATTACACTCGAAACGATTTTTACTTAGTCATAGTATAGCATATGCAAAAAGCTTTTGCAATATTCCCCGATAAAAAAATATTTTTGAAAAAACGCAACGACAGTTTTTTTATTTTTTTGTCTGCTGCGGGTGGGCTAAATGCTTTCCCCCAACAGCAGCAAGGCTTCCTGCCGCAGCCCTTTGTCCTGTTCAAAGGCACCGCGGAATGTAACGGTGCGTGTCACGGTACCGGCTTTTTTGATGCCGCGGGCAGTCATGCAGCTATGCTCGCCTTTGATTAATACTGCAACGTCATTGCTTTCAGTGACCATGGCTACAATTTCGGCAATGTCGCTGCCGATACGTTCCTGCAGCTGCAAACGGCGGCCGACCATATCGGCAATGCGGGCAATCTTGCTAAGCCCGATAATTTTTTCTTTCGGTAAGTATGCTACTGACACGGTCATGTTATACATAAGTGCCATATGATGCTCGCAATAGCTGAAAATCGGTATCTCCGTAACGGCTACCATATTATTATGTTCGCTCAGGTAATCCTCGTCTTCAAAAGTAGTATCAAACATATGGGCAATCTCTGCGTTGCTGTAGTTCATGCCTTCAAATACTTCTGCATACATTTTTGCTACGCGCTGCGGCGTTTCTTTTAATCCTTCTCTGTCGGGATCATCTTCCAAAGCCAGCAGGATTTCACGAATATGATAGGCAATTTTTTCTGTATCAATGGCCATGTCTATACACCTCTCATTTCTTTGGGCCACAAAATTTTGTGCAGTTGCAGCTGTAAACGCACTTTGTTCAAGCACTGCGCTTTCATGGCTTCTACTAATACCAGCGGCTCGATAAATTCCCGCACAGGGCTGAAAAATACCTGACAACGTTCTGCCAGCTCATACTGCTTTACCAGCTCAATTGCGCGGTTCAAATCTTTTTCGCTGGCAATCACAAATTTGTAAACGTCCTGTCTGCGTATTTGCTGCAAATTGTGCAGGCACATTTTTTCTTCCATACCGCTGCTGGGCAGCTTATAATCCAGAATATAAATGACGTTCTCCGCAGGACAAGCTTGCTGAAAGGAAGTAATGTCCACAGCGCCGTTGGTTTCAATATGCACCAGAAGGGTATCGTCAGCAGCAAGAAGCTGCAGCAATTGTGAAATGTCCTGCTGCTGCAGTGGTTCTCCGCCGGTAAGTGTGACGTTGCGAATGCCGCTGGCTTTGATTTCTGCATAAATTTGCTGAGCGGTTTTTTCCTGTATTTGCGTTGTTCCATCCCAGGAATAGGCGGTATCACACCAGCTGCAGCGCAGATTGCATCCGGCGAAACGGACAAAATAGGCCAATTCTCCTGCAGTGGGGCCTTCTCCGTCTAATGAAATAAATTGCTCAATTACTGACAGCATGGCAAGCCCTCCCGATAGGTGCAGCTATTTACCGGTGTTTCAAATAATTCTACGCCGTAAACGGGAAATCCGGCCGCTTTGATTTGCTGATAAATCGCCCGCGACATTTCTTCTGCAGTGGGACGATAAGACACCATCACTACGGCAAATTGATTGGGCAGCTGCGCCAGCTGTGCCGCTACAGTGCGTCCGTCCTCGTTATCTTCTATCAACAACTTGTGGTCGTATTGGTCTGCAATGGTTTTCAGAAGATTTTTCACTTCGCTGAAATCTGCCACCATGCCTCGCTCTTGTCCACTCTCATGCAGTGTTTCGCTGGCCAGCTCCACCACCAAACGATAGCGGTGCCCGTGAATATTGCTGCATTTGCCTTCATAACCACTGAGATAATGGGCAGTATCAAATTGAATTTCATTTTTTAAGATAAACATGCGTCCCTCCATGCGTTTAAACCGACACAACAAAAAAAGCGCTCCCAGGCGCCAACGTTTTTCTGCTCACAAACAGAAAAAAGGTAGCCTAGTTTTATTTTACGACAGGATGGTCTTAATGAACTGTCGGCAATATTTCATTTTTCTTCAATCGTGTTTCATTTTGATTTCATTTGTCCTTCTACCACGGACATTTTTCCATTCCTTGTTGCTGTTTTATTATAGCCTGTTTTGGCGAAAAAAGCAATGGTTCCGCTGTTTTTTTCTTTTTATTTTCTCACGGCGTTATTTTGCTTTTTTGCAAAAAGTATTCTGTATAATGGACAAACCCGCTTGATTTTAGAGAAACAGATAGGATAATATATACATACTGCAAAATAGGTTTCCAGTAATATTTTTATCGTAATGTGATGAATGATATCTCAAATATATTTAGGAGGCATACTATCATGGAAAAAACTGTTCCATTTACACTCGAACAGGTAAAACAAATTGCACAAACTTATCCTACCCCCTTTCATATTTATGACGAACAGGCTATTCGTGAGAATGCGCGCCGTTTAACTGCGGCATTCAGCTGGGCGCCGAAGTTTCAGGAATATTTTGCTGTGAAGGCAGCGCCCAATCCCTATCTGCTGAAAATATTAAAGGAAGAAGGATTCGGCGGGGACTGCAGCTCCATGGCTGAGCTGGTGCTCTGTGAAAAAGTAGGCATTACCGGAGAAAAGGTTATGTTCACTTCCAATGAAACACCTATTGAGGAATATATCAAGGCGAAAGAACTGGGCGCGGTGCTGAATTTGGACGATATTACTCATATTGAGTTTATCGACAGCCAAATCGGTTTGCCTGAAACTATCAGTTTCAGGTACAATCCTGGTCCGCTGCGGGGCGGCAATGAAATTATCGGCACGCCGGAGGAAGCAAAATATGGTTTGACGCGGGAGCAGCTTTTTGACGCTTACCGCATCATGAAGGAAAAGGGCGCGAAGAAGTTCGGCATTCACACGATGATTGTTTCCAATGAGTTAAACAGAGACTATTTAGTGGAAACGGCGAAAATGATGTTTGAATTGGTCAAGGAACTCTCTGCGGCGTTGGATATTCAGTTTTCCTTTGTGAATTTCGGCGGTGGTATCGGCGTTCCTTATCGACCGGAGCAGGAGCCTGTGGACCTGGAAGCGTTGGGCGCAGAAATCAAAGCGCAATATGAAAGCATCATTGTGGCCAACGGTCTGGCGCCGCTGAAAATCTGCCTGGAATGCGGCCGTATGGTGACTGGCCCTTATGGCTATCTGGTGACCAAGGCGATACACAAAAAGGATACCTACAAACATTATATCGGCGTCGATGCTTCCATGGCTAATCTCATGCGCCCGGGGATGTACGGCGCATATCATCATTGCACTGTGCTGGGCAAGGAAGCCGCACCGGCGGATCATGTGTATGATGTGGTGGGCAGTCTGTGTGAAAACTGCGATAAGTTTGCAATCAATCGAGCCCTGCCGGAAATTGCTACTGGAGATTATCTGGTGATTCACGATGCCGGCGCTCATGGACATGCCATGGGCTTCAACTACAACGGAAAGCTGCGTTCTGCTGAATTGCTTTTAAAGCCGGATGGCTCTGTAGAATGCATTCGCCGCGCAGAAACGCTGGACGATTTGTTTGCAACGCTGGATTTCAGCAAGCTATAAGTTTTATATTCGAGGGGGCTGGTGTGTGCCAGTCTCTTTCCTTTTTTCCCTAACTGGTATACTTTATACAAGAAATGTTTTAATTTTTTTAATAAGGAAGGTTTTTTTATGAAGATTATGATGCAGCTGGCAATTATCTTTTTTATTTGTCTGCTGGGTGAAGCCATTGCCGCTGTTTTGCCGTTTCCCTTTCCCGCCAGCGTAATCAGTATGCTGCTGGTATTCGGTCTGCTATTGTGGGGGCCGCTGAAGGTGTATCATATCCGCAAGCAAACGGATTTTTTGCTGGATAATATGGCGTTCTTTTTTATTCCTCCTGCGGTATCCATTGTGGAGAACCTGCATTATATGGAAGGAAAATTGCTGATTTTAATTTTTATCTGTTTTATTTCCACGTTTACCACCTTTGCCATCACTGCATGGACTGTGAAGGCAATGATAAAATTGGATGAAAAGCGAAAGGAGCGGAAAAAACGACATGCAAGCGCTTAAGGAATTGTGTTACTCGCCATATTTCGGTGTAGTTCTCAGTATTTTTATGTATCAAATCGGTGTGTTTGTCAGCCACAAATTAAAAACTCCAGTGGCCAATCCGCTGCTTATCGCAGTGATTTTGATTATCGCTTTTTTAAAAATATTTCGTATTCCTATGGAGGCATTCCAGACAGGAGGCGAGCTCATTACGCTGTTTTTGGCGCCGGCCACGGCTGCTTTGGCGGTGCCAATCTATAAAAACCTGCAGATTCTGAAACATAATCTGCTGCCTATTCTGGCAGGCACATTGGTAGGTTCTTTTTGCTCCATGGCGGTCATCTTTGCACTGTGTAAATTGTTTGGTCTGGATGAAACGCTGACCGCTTCTCTGTTAAGCAAATCTGTGACCACACCGATTGCCATGGGCGTGACAGAACAGTTGGGCGGGATTGTGCCCATCAGCATTGCCGCTGTGATTTTTACTGGCATTGTTGGTTCTATTGTCGCACCTCTTATGGTAAAATTGTTTCGTGTTGATGACCCCGTGGCACAGGGAATCGGTATCGGCACTTGCAGCCATGCAGTGGGCACTACCCGCGCCATTGCCATGGGAGAATTGCAGGGTGCCATGAGCGGTATCGCTATCGGTTTGGCAGGATTTTTCACTGTGCTGTGGGCGTTTTTATTCGCAATATTATTATAGGAATGTATTTTCACAAAATTGAAGGATTACCTCTTTTTTTCTGTAAAATATATTTTGTAAATTCCTATTTCTTTTAGGAAATTTATTTTGTATATTGCGCTGTAATCTGTTATAATGAAAACAATTCAATTAAACTATCTAAAGGAGTGTTTTATCATGCAGCATACCAGCCATACACAGGTCATTTTTGCTGACAGTGCAGAAGAAGCAAAGGAAAAATATTTAGCTCTGGGTATCAAACCAGATCACGACCCCAATCCACAGATTGATGTCATCAAAGCTACGGAAGATGAAGACTTTGATATCAATATGGACTTCAACCTGATTGGCGAAATTTCTGTAGGAATTGACGTCATGAATATCATCCGTCAGGATTATGAAAGAGCTTATGTCATTTACTATATCGAAGAACACTAGTTGTCGCGACAAAAGTGAATCTGTTTAGGCAGGAAAACTCCAGAAAAAATTCTCTCGTTTATGAATTTCTTCTGGAGTTTTTATATTTCTGTAAAATCACTTCTATAATATTATAACATTTCAAGAAAATGAACATAAATATACTGAAAAATGCAACTATTTCGATATCTTTTTTGCTTTCCTTTATGCGAAATTTGTTTTTTATGCAGCGCAGAAAGTCACATTTTGTAAATATGATGTGATTTTCTGCGTTTATCTTTTGGCGAAAATGCAGTGCAACATGATTTATAAGTATAATTTATGAAGTACACATGTACGTATTCAAAACTCATGAGTTTTGAATATCCACCGGTGGCGGACAGTGGCGAAAAA
>CAJUDO010000048.1 GCA_910585405.1 uncultured Peptococcaceae bacterium
GCTTATTAACTGTGTCCTTTGATACTTGGATGGATTGGGATTTTCATAGTAAACAATTTGAGCAGACAGGTAATTTGGAAAATGTTGTTTTGTAATATATTGTGCTGTTTAAGTCATTCATATATAATATAGTAGAAGAAAAAAGGAGAAGAGGCTGGAATATGATATGCAATAATGTTTTGGAAGCGTTGGGACATACGCCGATGATTCGCTTGAATCGTATGCATGAACCGGGGAGCGCTGAAATTTTGGTGAAATTTGAAGGCTTGAATGTTGGCGGTTCAATCAAAACGCGCACTGCCTTCAATATGATTGAAGAAGCGGAGAAAAAGGGACTGATTCAGAAGGACACCATTATCGTAGAGCCAACCAGTGGCAATCAGGGCATTGGTCTGGCGTTGATAGGCGCGGTGAAGGGCTATGAAACGGTGATCATCATGCCGGACTCGGTGAGCGAGGAACGGCGCAAGCTGGTACGGCATTATGGAGCCAAGGTGATTTTGATTCATGATGAAGGCAATATCGGCGCCTGCATCGACGAATGTTTACAGACAGCGCTGCGCATGGCCAGAGAAAACCCTAGGGTTTATGTGCCGCAGCAATTTGAAAATGAAGCCAATCCCATGGCGCACCGTCATCGCACCGCGCTGGAAATACTGGAGCAGGTGGCAGGGCCGATTCACGGCTTTTGCTCAGGCATCGGCACCGGCGGTACCATCACTGGCATCGGCGAGGTGCTGAAGGCACAGAATCCTGATATGGAAATCTGGGCAGTGGAGCCGGAGAATGCAGCTATTTTGGCCGGCGGCAATGTGGGCACCCATCTGCAAATGGGCATTGGCGATGGTGTGATACCGGAAATTTTAAATCAGCAGATTTACAGCGATATTTACATCGTGACCGACGAAGAGGCCATCCAGACTGCCAAGGATTTGGCGCGCTTGGAGGGTCTGATGTGCGGCATTTCCAGCGGCACCAATGTGGCCGCTGCCCGCAAGCTGGCAAAGAAGCTGGGCGAGGGCAAGACCGTCGTCACTATCTTGCCCGATACAGCAGAGCGCTACTTCAGCACACCGCTGTTTGAGAATGAATAATGGGTGAAGAATTGTCTGTGCCGAAAAATTGACAATCTGACAACAAAACCCCCGATAAAAGCTGCCGTGTTGGCGTCGGTAGCTTTTATCGGGGGTTTCTGCTTAGGCGACAGCGCTTTTCAGTGAGACTAAAAGGCGCTGCGCAGTTGATTTAATTGCCCCTGGTAGCGCAGCTGCAGCTGGGGCAGATGCCGGAAATCACCGGGCTGCACCAGTGAGGCCTCTTTGGAAAATTCCAGCGCGCCGCTTCTCTGTAACACGTCGGCAACAAATTGAGAGCAGAAATAGTGATGCTGCCGTTGATGGGCCAATCCCAGCTTGCAGAGCAACACGCCCAAACAATTATAATGATAATCGTTCTGGCTATAGCGCATCAGCATAATACGCTGCACAATCTTTTCATATACCGGCAATGGCACCTGCAGCTCGTAGAGAGCGCAGGGAATCTCCGGAAAGCGTTGAAAAATACCGCGGTCCAGCTCCTCCTGTACAAAGCCGGCGGGAAACATGAGATAGCTGTTTTTTCGGCCGAAGCTGTAAAACTGCTGCAGACTGCCGTCCAGGCAAAGAGAAGCATGGGTATATTCCTCAGCGCTCACAAAATGAATCAGGCGGGAAAAATAGGTATCCGTGCGCATCAGCAGAATATAAATGGAACGGGTTTCTTGTGAATTGCGGGAACGATACATCAAACACACCACTCTTTTTTGGTAAAATTGTACCCTCTGACAGGGCAGAGAGGAACACACATACTGATACGGGAATCCTCTTAAAAAACAGGGCGCAGGCTAGGCGAGAAAGAAAAAGTAGCCCAGCACGATAATCCCCAAAACGATACGGTAATAACCAAATGCCTTAAAATCATTTTTCTTGATATAGCTCAATAAAAATTTGATTGCCAAAATGGAAATCACAAAAGCTACAACCATGCCGGTGAGTAGGAGCACGCCTTCCGCAAAAGTAAAGCTGAGACCAAACTTGAGCAGCTTCAGCAGGCTGGCGCCAAACATCACAGGAATAGCCAGGTAAAAGCTGAACTCAGCGGCAATATAACGGGAAGTCCCCAGAAGTATCGCGCCTAAAATGGTGGAGCCGGAGCGGGAGGTACCGGGAATCAGGGATAATACCTGAAACATACCGATGGCCAGCGCCAGCTGCCAGGTCAGCTGAGAAAAATCATTGACCACAGGGCGGCGATGCTTGTTGTAGTTTTCAATGACGATAAACAGAACGCCGTAAAGAATCAGCGTCACCGCGACAGTAGGATAGTTGTAAAAATGTTCGTTAAACCAGTCGTCCAGTGGAATACCGATGATGGCGGCGGGCAGCACAGCCAGAATTACCTTCATCCACAGATTCCAGATGTCTTTTTTTATCAGTCCCTGTTTGGGGGAGCAGAAGGGCCAGAGCTTATGGAAAAATAGTACCACAACGGCCAGAATCGCGCCCAACTGAATGACAACATTGAACATTTCCAAAAATTCCGGCGATACATTCAGCGAGAGGAATTCCTCGGCCAAAATCATGTGTCCAGTGCTGGAAATAGGCAGCCACTCGGTAATCCCCTCGATGATACCGATGACAATCACCTTCAATAACTCAGAAAAAAAGTCAGTCATAATACATAATCTCCTGTTTTCAATTCATTTTGGTGCTTTCTGCAGATTTTCAAAACATACCAATAATACGCATAAAAAGCACCGTTGCTATGATACTGGATTTTTCAGAATTTCGCAAGAGCAAATGGGGTATTCCTTCAATATTTTATAAAATTTTTACCAAATCTTTATAAATGGAGAACAGTTTGTGTTCAGCTGCCAACAAAAAAGGGAAGTCTGTCGCAAAAAATGCCGATGGACTTCCCTTTTTGCAGCGTTTGTGAGAATGTACTGCGTCTAGTTTAAGGAATCGCGGATGGTTTCTATCTGCTGCTGTAAGGATGTGATTTTTTCTTCATATTGCTGCTGCTGGTTTTCCAGTTCCGTGTCCTTTTGGGCCAGCGCTTCCTCATACTGCTGCTGCAGCTCGTCCAGCTGGGCTTCGTAGGAATCCTGCAGCTCCTGCTGCTGTACCTGCTGTTGATCTTCCAAGGAGGTTAAGGTTTCCTGATACTGTTCTTCTATGGAAGAAATCCGTTCCTGATAATCGGAGGAAATTTCATTGACGCGGTCCCGCTCCTCATTGAGCTTAAAATTTTTGGCCTGCGTCTCGTTCATCCGCAGCGTGACCTGAATGGGCGGCAGATTGCTGACGAAATAGCCCTCTTTGGCTGTTTTCAAAAAGAAATGAAAGCTTTCAAAAGGACGAGATTCAAAATACAGACTATAATAGTTGGTCCCTTCCTGGCCCAGATAATAGTTGTACAAATCCTTTGGACCAGTGACCTGAATCAATACCTTATCCTGCAAACTGTTGTCAATCTCCACCTCATATTTGCTGTCATTCCAGCGGTAGTAATCCAGCTTAAACTGGCTGTTGCCGCTTAAGGGTGCTTCTAAGGTTTTGGTGGACATCTCAATCGCCGGAAGGGAGGCGTCTGCATCTGCGGCGCTGTAGTCTGCCGTCTGATAGGTACTCATCTCAAATACCGAGATGCCGCAGCCCAGACCGACGAGAATCACACCGACAAGAGTGAGAATCAAATAAATCCGCATGGCCTTTCTCATATCTTAGCACCTCCAATGCCGAATACAAATTGAATCAGCAGAGCCGTGACCACGATGGACAGCAGGGTGCAGCCCAGCACAATCAAAAACGGCCCGATGATGCTGTAGCCCATCACCACAAACACAAAGGCGGTAGCCGTGCCAGCAATCAGTCCCAATGCAGAGCAGACTGCGAACAGAAGAAAGAAAAATCCCACAAAGCGGCAACACCAGATGACCACCTTCATGCACAGCGCACTCAGAGAAATATCGGGAAACGGAATCCGAAAGGGCGTTTTTTCGCTGCCGTCCTTTTCCGCCAGACGCATTTCCTTAGACTGGGCCGCCTTCATGCGCATGCGGGCGATGGTCTCACCGGCTTGCTCGCGGGCACCCATGGCATAATTTTTAGCGCCGTCAAAATCGAAATTAAAGGCCGGTTCCGTGCTGCTGTAATGACAGGCAGCGGGCTGTTCCAGCGGCTTATAGTCGATGAGAATATAGCGCTTGATAAAGAAAATGATCAAATAGATGGTGAACGC
Organism: uncultured Peptococcaceae bacterium; assembly: GCA_910585405.1. GTDB lineage: Bacteria > Bacillota > Peptococcia > Peptococcales > Peptococcaceae > UBA7185. Next base: position 4,282 of record CAJUDO010000048.1, read on the forward strand.
CATATAAATGAGATACAGACACAGCTCGATGAGCTGATAGACCGCGCGGCCGATAGAATTGCCAAAGGGCAGGGTATAGACCAAAAAGCTGTGCAGCATATGGCAGAACAATGCGCCGAAGGTATATAGCACACCTAGAAAAATGCCCAGACCGCAGAGCCGCAAAAAGGACTGAAACAAGCTTTTCTTGTCCTGCTGGCACAGCGATTCAAAAGTGCTGCTCAAAAAATGGGCGCAGCTTTTGACACCGTAAGTAATATTGGCGGCAAATCTGTTTTGAGGCTGATAGTCGGTGTTGAGGTGATAGGCCTCCAGCAGCTCCTTGATGAGTTCTTCAGGATCGCCGAAATCAGCGATGGCTTCTTCCTCGGATAAGCCGGACTGCATTTTCATTTCAATGTGCTGTTCATATTCGTTCAATAAATCTGCCCGCTCATCGTCATTGAGTACAATGAGCCGTTGCTCCAACAGATTGAGAAATTCATGTTTTGTCACAGGGAATCACACTCCATAATAAATTTTGTCACGCTTTCGTTAAAGGTAAGCCATTCTTCTTTCAGCTCATCTTTGTAAGCCTTACCGGAACGGGTAAGGTGATAATATTTTCGCGGCGGTCCTTCTGAGGATTCACGCAAATAAGTCTCAAAATATTTTTCATTGGTCAGCCGCTTCAGGAGCGGATAGATGGTACCCTCATTGACCTCAATGATTTTGGAGACTTCACTGACGATTTCATAGCCGTACATGTCATTCTTGGCCAGAGAGATCAGTACGACCAGTTCCAGAACGCCTTTTTTGAATTGAGCATTCAAATCAGCCACCTCCTTACAGATTATATGTTATACCAACTACTTTGCATTGTCAAGTACTAAAAAATGAATAGTACTAAATATTTATTAGTAGCGCGCAGCCTGCTTCTTTCCTTATGCCGCAGCATGAAAATCAGAGCAAGATGAAAAATTTTTTTCAAAGTTGTCCGGATTTGTTCTTTTTTTTCGTTCTTAATATATAAAAGAGATTTTTTGAGAAAGGGGGAAAGGGCAACAGGATTTACGGATGAGGACTTTGCTTGATTGGCTTTGCTTCGATTGTATTTGTTTTATAGGGTATTGGGGACAGGTGACAGTCTGATTATGACATTTTCGTTGTATTTCCGGCAGCCTTCTATTATAATTGCATTACCTACTATGGAAATGTGGCATGAACAGGATAGAAAAACTTTATGGAAAAAGTGTCCCAATTTGTTCTCTTTTTGTCGTTGTATATAAATAGAGGAGAAATATGTTAGCGGAAGGTGGTAGATGGGACTGCGGGAAGTGTTGGAGATTTGTCTGGCCCTGATTGGGAGTGCAGAAGATCAGGACAAATTTGAAACCCTGTATGAGAAATACAAAAAATTGCTGTACCACGCAGCCAGGAAACAGCTGCGGGATGAAGAGATGGTCGAGGAGGCAGTCTGCACCGTTTTTCTGCGCGTTGCCAGGAATATGTGCATGATCCATGAGTCCGTTTCCCAGGAAACCATGCATCTCTTGCTCATCATGACGCGGAGAGTGGCCATTGATATCCGGAGAAGGCAGGAGCGAAAACACATCCCCACCATAGGGATGGAGGATATAGAAAATGCAGCATGCCTGTCGGTAGAAATGGGCGTCGATGAGGGGAGCAGTATCGCCAGTGCGCTGGGCAAGCTGCCCAGCCAGTATCGGGACGTGCTGCTGTTGAAGTTTGCCTATGGCTACAGCAACAGCGAGGTGGCGCGGCTGTTGGACTTGACCGTTGCCAATGTGGAAAAGATAAGCAGTCGGAGCAAAAAGAAGCTCAAAGTCATTTTGAAAGAGGAGGAGGTATGGGACGATGAAGCTGAGCGATGAGAAGCTGCAATATGCCGCAAAACTGGCGGCAAAGGCCGAACTGGAGCCATGGCTTGATTATGAGGCCTACGAGGAGCCAGTCTTTTCAGCAAAGTTTCAGCAAAGGATGCAGGAGCTGATAAAGAATGTGAGAGTCGGCAATGTGGCGCAGGACAGGGCGCGGCTGGGCTGGCAGTACTATGGCAGACGGAGCCTCGCCGCCGTGCTGCTGTGCTTTCTCCTGAGCTGTGTGGCCATGCCGGAGGCCGTGATGGCTGGCTGCCGGAGTGTGCTTGAGGTAGTGCGGACAGTGTTTGAGGAATATACAGAATATCATATTACCTCCAGGGAAAGCGACAGTACTCAGTTTGTGCCCATCTCCTTAAACTATTTGCCCGAGGGGATATACGAAGCAGAACGGGAGGAGCATCCAACTAGGTTGAGAATCGTTTATCATAATCCTGTCGGTCAAAGTATTTTAACAATAATGCAAGAACTTTTTACTGGAGATGTTGAATCAGGTTATATTACAGATACAGAGGATGCGCAGATTACATATTGTATGATACAGAATGAAATGGTAGAACTCATTACAAAAGATGATAGAATTCAATTCGTATGGGAGCATGGAGCCTATTTGATTACAGGACAGACCAGATTGTCAAAAGAAGAAGTCATTCTCATTTTACAAAATATCACATTATAGAGAACAAAAAGACTGTCAAGTGTGTGGAATGACAGTCTTTTTTGTGTCATGGCATAAAAAGTAAGAAAAATGAAAATTTTTGAAAAATTTTGTCCGGAATGCCCTCCTTTTTGTCGTTCATAATATATGACAGGAAACTGAGTGAGAAATTCATTTCTTGTCGGAATTTTCAAACGGAAAGGAGGGAAATAAAGTGGTGAATAGAGCAAAGAAAGCGGCGGCTGCGGTTTGTCTGGGCGCAGTGGTACTGACGTCAGTACCAGCAGTTGCTATGGCAGCAACTGCTGAACCCGTTACCCAACAGACAGAAAGCGGAATTGCACCCTATATGTTATATATTGTAGATGCACGCTGTACATTATCTATCTCAGGAACAACGGCAACCGTGAACGCCTGGGTAATAGGCGATGACTTTGATGCCACCAAAGCAAAGGTGATTGCAGAATTACAGGAAAAAGACGGAAATAGCTGGACGTCCATTGCCACCTGGACAGACACACAAAATGGCAACTATGCTTCTGTAGACAAGACTAAGAGCATTACAAGAGGCAAAACTTATCGCGTGAAAGCAACTGTCACCGTTTGGGAAGGCAGCGCATCAGAAACACAAACTATCTATAGCTCGTGAGAGAGCAATGTCAGGACAACTTCTTCCCTGCCTGTGCAAACCGGCAGGGAAGAAAATGAAAATTTAAGGAGGAATCGTTTATGAGAAAAACAATGAAAAAAATAATTGCTACAGTTTTAACCGCAGCAATGGCTATGAGTATAGGAATGCCAGTGTTTGCTGCGAATACGCTCTCTGTCGTAAATGATTCAGATAATGCTGCATATGCTGCAAGAAGTATACAGCGTTCTACGAGTTATGAAATTACGGCTAACAATGTATGTTTGAGAGCGACACCATCACTTTCTGGTGATGTAGTTGCATATTTACAAAAAGGAGATATCGTTGTTGACTTAAAAGAAACAGTTTACGCAGATGGATATACTTGGGTAAGCGTTCAATGTGTAAATTGCTCCAATCCAGTATTAAATGGGACACCGGCTTGGGTGGCAAGCAATTATTTGCGTGAAATCGGCTGAAAATAATAAAAGATGCAGAAAGGTATGTGATTCATTATGAAAAAATTTTTTAGAAAAGCAACTGCAATCGTCGCGACTGTTACTATGTTGGCTACCATGACAACACCGGCTTTTGCAGCAGAAAACAATGCAGCCTCGGAGCCGCTGAGCAATGAGGCGGTAGCCTTTTTACAGGAGCATGGTGTAGATCCCTCCATCTTTGAAGTATCCGCATATGCACTGATGGATGAGGAAACGGCCATTGCAAATTCTTACAATGAAAGTGTGCTGGCATTAAAAGATGCGACAGAAGCAAATAATTTTACAGATGAACAAATTCAGAAGTATGTCGATGGTTTGATTTCAACTCCGACAACTGTTGTCTCTGGAAATGAAAGTGGAATCGAGCCTTATGCTGATAATCAACCTTCTGCAGACAATCGGGAAAAAGATGATGGGATTGGTTATGAGGTGAAATCTAATTCTGGATACTATCAGGAAACAGCGTATGCAACGTTACCAAGCGTATACAGAGCAGCTTCCACTGGTTCTCACTCAGATGGATATTTATTCTATACAGTATCCGGAAGTGGTAACTGGGGAATTGATGTAGGTTTGGCCTATTGCTCTGGCAAAAATATTGAAGGATGGAGAGGATTTTATCTACCAGAAGGAGCGATAAGACCAGAATATCAGGAACAACCAATTACTTCTTTAAAAGCGGGCTCACTTGTATATTTTACTGGTGTAATTGAAACAAACAATTATTTACGTTTTAGAGTATTGGATGGAAATAATTTTAATACTGTATACTATGATATCTCTTATTATGTAGGCGACCATAGTATTTATCGCACCAATGCAGCGTTTAACCGCCAAATTACTTTATGCAATGCCGCTAAAAACTTTAATACTGGTGCATATTTAAGAAACGGACAGTTCAGTGATGCCTATATCTATTCTTCAAGTGGTTATAGCAAGACGATAGCAAGCAATACCGTTTCTAATCATCGGGGAAGATTTGGCACGAACAGTGACAATGCAAAACAGGTTACTGTGAACAGTTATGATCCATGGTATGCTGAAAATATTAGTATTAAATTTTAGAACAGAATAAAAAGCTGCCACATTGCGTATAGAATTACGCAATGTGGTATTGTATGAAAAAAGAAACATTTTGTTTACATAATACATCTATGAAAGAAAGAGCATGCAAGGAGGAATTTATATATGAAAAAGAAATGGATTGCTGCCACAGTATTGTTGGCATTTTTATTGACAGGTGCGCCGACAGCGGCCATGGCGCAGAATGTCACAGTGACGCTGCCGACCTTTCCGGTCACATTGAATGGCTACGAAATGCAGCCCACCTATGATGAATATCCGGTGCTTGTCTATCAGAATATTACCTATTTTCCTATGACCGGTTATTATGGAGGATTCTTAGGGTTGGATACACGCTGGGCCGATAATACATTAACTGTGAAAAAAGAGTTGGCTAACAGCAAAAATTTGCGCTGGTATGAAAAGAAAGAGGCCAATAAAAACAAATATACAGCCAGTGTTGCAGCCTACAATATTGTGGTGAACGGAAAGAAGATTCAAAACAGCAAGGAGCAATACCCATTGCTGCAGTTTCGGGATGTGACTTATTTTCCGCTGACCTGGCGTTTTGCAGTGGAGGAATTTGGCTGGGAGTATGCCTTTGACGCAAAAAGCGGACTAAAAATCAACAGCAAGTCGGAGATTGAAATAAATGGAAAATCGGACAAATACGTCATTGCCGGTGATATTGCAGTAGGCTATCCGGCTAACAGCTATGATGAACAATATACCTTTACCTATAAAAAAGGAAATGAGCCGGAAAAAGAATTCAGCTTAGAGTCACAATTGCAGGATGGGATGTATTACTTTTATGCGCAAAAGGATGAAAATGATTGTCTGCATCAGGCTGAGATTGATATGAAACTGAAACCGTCAATTGAAGGGACGATTTTGACAATGCCTTGTGTCCGCCAAAATAACGGGAAAGAAAATTTGATTCTGAAAATTGATTTTGTAAAAGGTGAAATTATCAGCAAAACCGCTGTGTAAAAATTTGATAACCCACTACCAAATAAGCTGTTGTCCTGCATTATTGCTATGGCTGCGGCTTATTTTTTGCAAATGTTTCAGTGAAACATTTTTGGTTTGTTTCTGTCGGTCATTTTTCGCAAATTGCATTCTAATGGGTGAAAAATGTTTTCGTGCAGATTTTGGCCTGTTGGGGACGTTTTCGTTGTAAAGCTGCGAAGAATCTGTTAAGATAAGGTATAGATATTATTATGGCAATTTGCCAGAAACATAAAAAATTTTTGCAAAGGTGTCCTGATTATGAATAGTTTGTCGTTTTGATATAGATAGGAGAAAATTTTAATCAGCATAAGTCGGCGCAAGCAGGTTGGGCAGAAATTTTAAATTTGAATGCATACAATGAGAATGGGAACAATATCGCGAAATGGAGTGATAGGTATGACATTAGGTGCTGCGGGAAAGATGCTTTTGGGAAATCTGATTTATCTGATTGCCTTGTTTGCGCTGCAGTTTTATTTGTGCGGCAAACAAAATAAATGGCTGGGGCTTCTCTTGCCCGGTGTATTTTTTCTCTATTCCCTTTATTTGTTGGCGCAGATGTTTTTGCTGCACGCAATGCCTGATTACGGTGTGATGCTGCGAATTTTTGTTGCGTTTATCTCGCCCAATATCAACACAGTTATCTTGCTGTTGATTTATTACTTCTCCAGGAAAAAAGCATAAAAGAGAGGTGTTTTTTGTGAAGCCAAATAAGAAAATAGAGAAAATTTCTGATTTGTTGTGTTCAGCAACATTTCTTGCAATCTTTGTCATATTTTTTGTGATTTTATTGTCACTAACGGTTGGATATTTTATGTTTTTTCATAATTTTGATGGGCCGGAGGCAAACATCGGAAATTATCATTACGAGTCGACGGAAGAATATACGCCCCATGGGCTGCCTATCAATTTGACGGATTTTGATGTAGAGGTGCTGGATTATTATTACCGAAAATCCAGCGGTATGCTGTACCCCCTTTCCCATCATGGCACTTATGTGGATTCTTTAGCAGACAGTATTGAAAATCCAACGCAGGTCATCACACTCTCCTATGACATCTGGGATAGCTCAACGGCATTTGTGTTAGACCGAAAAGAAAAAAGTCTGCAGAGAAAATACGGCAAAGAGATCGTAGATGCAGAGTTGGATTATGGCGCACAAAAAGCGTACTGGGCTGGAAACAGTTTGTTGCTGCGCTATGAGGGCAAGCTCATTTGTTTCTATGGCGAAACACCTGTAGAGCTGCTGGACAGCGAAGCTTGCGCCGCCTATATGCGGGAGCATTTTTGTATGAAGAAAACCCCCAGCTAGGCTGGGGGTTCCGGAAAGCTTAAAGCT
>CAJUDO010000049.1 GCA_910585405.1 uncultured Peptococcaceae bacterium
TTGACCATGTATTCAAAACTCATGAGTTTTGAATATCCACCGGTGGCGGACAGTGGCGAAAAAGGCGCATATATCGGGGTTTCCCGATTGTCCGGCGCGACAAAAAACCGACCGAGAAATATCCTAGGAGGGAAATAAATTGAAAAACAAAAAATTATTTGCAATCTTGACATTAGTGTGCTTCATGATGACATTAATGCCAGTTGCTGCTTTCGCTGCTAACGGTCCAATTGCAGTTGATACTTCTGCATTTGTGGCTACCAATGGCGACCAGAGCGTAAAAACTTATGATTCAAAAAATGCAAATACTGTAGTAGAATTTACTTTCGCTGCAAATAACGCAGAAACAAAAGCTGTAACGGACGGTACAACCTTGTCCTTTTATGTATGGGCTGTTGATGCAAGTGGTGCAGTATCCTCTGCTTTGAACTTAGCAAGTACGGATGCAACTGTTGGTGCAAAAGGCGCTAATTATAACAACGCTTATGCTGTAACTGCTGCTAATGGTGACAAATTCTCTGTTTCTTTTGCACGTTCCGGTAAATATACTGTTTACGCAGGTGTTGCAAGAGAAAATGCTACTACCAACCTGTCAAATGCACAGCTGATTGGTGGTTCTAAATCCAACTTCAGTGTAATCACTGTAACAGGTAAAGCTACTGATCCAGAAGATAGTTATAGTGCTGAAGTAACTGAAGTTAATAAAAGTGACTATCAAGTAGTAGCAAGAAATATTGCTGATGGAGGCAAACCAGCTGTAACTGTAATTCCAGCCAATTTAACAGATTTGACATTAGGAACATTAACAATTACTCCCAATAATGTACAGACCGATAATATTATCGTTACTTTCTGGGATAAAGATCAGAAATTAACTGGTAAAACTGTTTCCATTGATACAAACAGTGCCAACATTGAAGTAAATAAAACTTCTGCTACCACCAACATTTTAGGCCAGATTCAGTTTAAAGTATCCGCTGCTCGTGAAGGTAAATATGAAATTTATCTGAGTGTTGATGGCATTGAATACAAATTAATTGTAAATGCTGGTAATACTTATGCTTCCTATATTGAAGTAGAAGACCAGCCAAAAGCTCCTGTTGCTTTATATGAAGGTATGAATGGCGATGTTTCCTTTAATGTGACAGACATCAATGGTAATATTGTAAAAGATGCCAAAGCAGCAAATCCACAAGGTATGGATGGTATTTTCAATGGGAGTAAATACTTGATCTTTACTGAAAAACCAGCTGCTTCTTCATTAGAAAATGAAGACTTGTCTTTGGTTTGGGATGCTGAAGATCAGGATTATGACCTGAAAATTGGTTCCTTAGACGCTGAAGGGAAATATACCGTAAGAGCTATTTTGGACAATGGCGCTTACGCAACTGCAACATTTGAAGTAAAAAGATTTGGTACTCCTGTGCAGATGTACATGGAAGTAGCTGATACTGTTGAATTAGGGAAAACAGTTGGTCCACAGGCTAAATATGTAGATGCAAATGGTGTAACCAAAGATGCAAAAGATGCTAATATCGCTGCTAGCGGTTATGCAATCTCTTATTTGAGTGATACCAGTAATGGTAAAGCCACTGTAGCTTTGAAAACAGACGAAAAATATGCTGGTACTTCTTTCACCTTGACAGCTGTTTCTGAACGTTACAACTTAGTTGCAACTAAGGAAGTGAAAATTACTGGTGAAGGTACCGCAATTGCTTTCGAAGACAAATCCTTAGCTGTAAATGTAAACAACAAAGTAGAATGGAAGATTGTTGACGAAAACGGAAATGCTGTAAAAGTTGACAGCACTGACTGGGTATCCACCAAATATGTTGTACTGGATAGCCCGGATGACGCGAAAGTAACTGTATATGACAGCAAACGTGTTGACAACGGCACTGGTGAAATGGCTTTGACCTCTAACAAGGTTGGTAATGTAACTGTTCAGGTTGTAGCTCAATATAAATTGAAGACACAGTCTCAATTAGAAAACGGTAACACCGATACTGTTGCTACCCAAAATAAATACTACACTGGTACCAAAATCTTTGCTGTAGGCAATGGCTCTGTAGGTGATGTTGTAGTTATGTCCATCGGTTCCCATGAAATCGTTGTAAACGACAAAAAAGCTACTATCGATGCAGCTCCAATGATTCAGAATGACCGTACCTTCGTACCATTCCGTGCATTGGCTGAAGCATTCGGCGCTGAAGTTGCTTACGATGAAGCTACACAGGCTGTAACTGCTAAATTGAACGGCGTAGAAGTTGTTATGACCATCGGTTCCGCAACCTACACTGTAAACGGCGCAGAAAAAACTATGGACGTTGCTCCATTCATCAACGGTTCCAGAACCATGGTTCCTGTAAGATTCGCTGCTGAAGCATTTGGCATCAAAGTTATCCCAACTTACAACCCAGATGGCACAACAGCTGACATCTTATTCAACCTGTAATAGGTACAGCTGCCTGCGCAAAAATGCGCGCAATGCAGCTGACATCTTATTCAATCTGTAATAAGTAATCTGTAAGATTATCTGAAATTGAATAAATGTTACTTGACAGAGCTCCTCATTTGAGGGGCTCTGTTTTGCTGTTGTGTGGGTTATACCGTGATTCTACTGGTTATTGCAATTGTTTCGCGTGAAACAATTTAACGCATCAATTGTCCCAGAACCATGGCCCAGTAATACTTTGCTGCTTTCGTTTTTGGCATCATCTGCGCGTAAAAGCTGCCATGGGCTGTGTTGCTGCGGAATATGTGCGCGCTGCCTGCGCAGAAATACGCGCAATGCAGCTGACCTTCTTCCGCTGCAGAAAACCGCACCAGTCAACCTGTAAGATTGTTGTTTTATATCGTTTCCCAGTGATTCCCTCCACAAATCTTGACAAAATTTAATACAAAATGCGGTAACTATGCTATAATGTAACTATTCCTATAATACGCAACTACAAAGGAGAGAAGAAAATGAAGAAAAAGTTGATTGGTTCGTTGGTGTTGGGCGCTATGTTAGCTGCAGTGCCAACTGCTGCCATGGCAGAGGTCGTCACGATTAATTTAGGGGACCCGCTGGTGACGGTGGACGCCGACAGTCATGTCATGCAGGAAGTCGCAGGTATGAATGAAGAGGGCGTGATTTTGGTGCCGGTGCGTGATGTGGCAGAAGCTTTCGGCGGAACTGTAGTTTATGATGAAAGTCAAAATGTAGTAAAGCTGACTTTACCAAACGGCAACTGGGCGAATATTGCTATAGAAGGGCCATCCGATGGAGCGATAACTGGCTCTGACAATGGAATTGTGGACAAAGGCACTTTTATCAATGACAGATTATACATCCCGGCCACATTAATGGCTACCTGCCTGGGAGGGCGTGTAGAATTAATTGATTATCAGCGTGACGAGGTATTTCGTTTAATTTATTATGTGCGGTAAGTCCCCCGAAAATCCCCACATTTTCTTGACATCTGTACATTGAAATCAGCAATGGATTATGTTATCCTATTTACTAGAGGGATTGACTGCTCAGTCAATATTTGAAAGGATGATTTCTTTGAAGAAAAAAACATTGAAAATGATTGCATCAACTGTGATGCTGGCATTCGGGATGACAGTAGTGCCTTTGCCTGCACTGGCTGTTTCCAGCAACATTGTGGCGGAAACAAAAGATAAAAATACTTTGACAATTTCGCAAATTCAGGATTTGGCTGTCATTTATAATGACAATGCGAAAAATTTGCAGCTGCAGAAAAAGCAACTGGAATTGCAGGAACAGACATTGCGCAACAATCGCCGCGACATCGAGAATAGTATCAATTCTATGGGGGGATCAGATGCTGGCAGCAGCGCTGGGATAGCCGCTATGCAGCAAACATTGGCTCAATTAGAAGCTGCGTTGAAGGAAAAACCGAAGGATGCGGCCTTGAACGCTCAGTATGCTGCACTAAAAATACAATATGAGTCTGCCATGGCAACGCAAAATTCTATGGCCGCTTCCATGCAATCCAGCTTAGACAGCGCCATCAGCGGTATTGAGCAACTGAACGATTCTTTAGACTCAATCGAAAACGGCAAAGATGACCTGAACAAGTACACCAAAGACTTGGAAACGCAGATGCGCTATACAGCCGCTAATCTGTCACTGGGTATCGTACAGATGGATAAGGGGATTGAGCTATTAGAAGATCAAATTGCTCTGACTGAACAGTCTGTAAAAATTGCTGAATTGCAGCAAAAATTGGGGATGAATATTAGCACCGATGTAGAAAAACAGCAGGCTGCGTTGAAAGAAGCCAAAAAAGGATTGGAAGATCAAAAAGAATCTTTGAGCAATTTAAAACGCACATTAAATCTTTTAATTGGCCGCAACGCTGGTAATCCATTAGAAGTTGTGCCGATGAACCTGCCAGTAGCGATTGATCCTGCTCCAGCTTACACCGAAAAATTGATTAAACAGTTTACAGACAATAACTATACCTTAAAAACGCTGGAACGGGATAAAGCTGACCTGAAGGAAGACGGCAAAAACAGCAACGGGGAATTAGGCAGCGATGAGTTAAAGAAAATTGATTACGACATTGAGGCCAAAGACCAAAGCATCAAAGACCAAAAACAAGCAATCTCCGATGATTTAAAAGCTTTATTAGCGAAAATTAACAGCGATGGCGAGGCTTATCAGGTAAGCCGGCAGAAATATGTAACGGAAAAGAAAAATTTCGAATATACCCAAAAGAAATATGAATTGGGCATGATTTCTTCCATTCAATTGCAGCAAGCCGAATTGCAGTTGAAACAAGCTGAAATGACCAATATGAGCAATGGATACACCTATTATCTGGATTGGCAGAAGTATTATGCCGCTGAAAAAGGAGTAGACATGAGCAAATTTTAATAAAAGCTCAAACGATTGAACAACGAAGGCGCTGCAAAAATAATGCAGCGTCTTTATTGTTTTAGAAATACGATAACGATCATATTTTCGTTTTAAGACGTCGACAGTTTATCGATATCAGGATAGATACGTTTCATCATAATACACCCGTTAAACCACAAAATAGCCGCCTGCAAATGCAAGCGGCTATTTGAGTGATTGCTTCATTTTTAGTCTACATCACGGAGATAGAAATAATCATCGTCAACGGAGAACAGCTTTACTCCATCTCTGGTATAGATGAAGTTGCTGTAAGTTTTTTCTTTAATGCTCAGCATTTCCTTGCTGCTGGTATTGGTCCGTACATCATATTTCACCAGATAGTAGTCCATGTCGGTTTTTGCCAAAATATAAACGGTATTGTTGTAAAGCTTCATATCTTGAATTTTCAGGCTGTTATATTCATAGAAGGTTTCACCATCGGACACTTTTGTAATATTGCTAATGTTATGGAAATACTGTTTCACACTACCGTCAGCATTATACACAGTGGCATAGATTTCTGGATACCGCAAATCCGTATCCACCATTACTACTGCAAATTGATTGCCCACCGCAAAAATCTGACCGTCATTGGCGTTGCGGGTCAAAATGACGTCGGCCTTGACATCATTGTCCTGGTCCACAATCAGCAGATGACCGTCCATCAGAAAACCATATGTGCCGTCCGCAGTCATTACATAGGTGTTGTTTTTGGCATTGCCGAAACGCTGTGACAAATCTAACACTTTGCCGGTAGTATTGGCCGTGGTCACGCCAACACTGCTGTCGGCAGAAGCGTCAAACTGAAATACCGTTTGATTGTCGCGACCTGCATACAGTGTCAAGTCGCCCATTTCTGTATCTTCCAGAATGGTTTCATAGCTGCTCCCTGCAGGCGAGCCCACACCGGCGTAACGTGTGAAAGCAGATTCATTGATGCCGATACGATAGGTTTTTCCATCCTGAGTGATACTGGTCAACGCAGGATAAAGAGTACCTGCATTGTAGGTTTTGCTGCTTACTTCCGCACGATTCCAGTCGATGACATTGACCTGAATTTTATCGTCATAGCTTTGTACCTCTACCAGATTATCATGGTCATCTAGCAAATAAACACTGTGCTGCCCTTGCCATTGCTGATAAGCTGCATTTGTTTCTTTGGTCGGCTGCACGCTATTTTTCACTGCATTTGTGGTGCGCAAAATTTTTGTCACATTGCCTTCTTTTTGTGCATAGTTTTGTACCGAATCAATGGTGTGAATATTGATAATGCCGGTGTCATTATCCCCTTTGGTGTAATCCACCGTGCCGCCCAGTGATTGTGCTACAAAACGTAACGGCAGATAAACGCGGTCATTGATGATCTGCGGACCTACCGCCAAGGATTGGGGCACGCCGTTTATCTGCACTGCGCCAGTGTCCGGGAACAGATTGATGGTGTTTTTGCCGTAAGTCACAGACGCCATGCGGAATTCATCACTCCAGCTGACCTGCCCATCTAAATTTTCAAATAAATCGCGAAAAGCAAGTAGCACACGGCCATCAACATTTACGACTGGCTGTGTGGTATTCAGCAATTCACCGTTGTAGTAAATTTCGGTGGAAACGTCAGCCAGGGCCGGTGTGACCAGCAATGCGCCCAATGCGGTTGTCGCTGCGAGTACTTTTAGTTTTTTCATGGGAAACCTCCTTTTAGTATTGCTCCATATCGGATTATCTTTCATTATATTCTTCCTGTTTACGTTATTTCACCTGCAAAAAATAATAATATTCTTCATCACAATCATACAATTGCCAGCTGCCTTTTGCCTGTGTAAACTTTTTGTAAGGTCGATCCAATTTTTCTGCGGTAAAGGTGTGCTGTGCCAAATCATAACATGCCAGATAACTGTTCACATCGGTTTGCAATAACAAATAAGCCTTTTCGCCAATCTGTACAGCGTCTTTGATGTCCAAATAACGGTAGGTATCCTTGTCAGACAGCTGACTCACCGCTATATAAGAATTGGCCCGCATCCCCTGTGCTGTGTAAGATGTCACAAATATCTCATTTTGTCCATTCTCTGTTCGGTCAGAGCCGATAGCGTAAAAACTATCCTGATAACTGAACAATTTCCCGTCGCGTATGGTACCGCTGATAGTGTCGCAGGCAAGCACTTTATAACCCTCTGTGGGAACATTGTTGATGAGCAGAAATTGCCCGTCAGTCAAAAATCCGTAGCCTTTTTTTGTGTTGAAAGCATATGCCCTATCCCGAATCGGTTTGCTGCTGCCGGAGATATCCAAGAGATAGCCTTTTACAACCTTCGTGCCAAAGCCCTCTTGACTTTCCAAGGCTAAAGTGTCCAGCGCAGCTTCACTGCCGTAAAAAGCAAAGACGCCTTGCGGTGTGTATATTTCTTTCAAAAATGCATTGCCCGAAGGATGATAACCTGTTCCCACATAGCGGGCAGACTGTGTTTCGTCCAGCACTGCGTAATATTGATTGTTTTCTTCTATGATATCCGTAATTTGATTATGGAAAATGGCAGTTTCTTGTTTTTGTTCCTGGCGATTTAACATTTGCGTGGTGCGATACAGATGAATGGTAGTGCCATCGACAACCAATTCCATAATATTTCCATCATGAGTCATCAATACCGGATTGTTTGCATGATCGCTATCTATATCGCGTATTGCTTTGGTCAAACGTCCGGTGGTAGTGACGTAGTTCACATAAGAATCTTTTGAATTTACCGAAACCACTGTTTTCCCATCATCATACTGGCGATAAAACACGTCTGCATCCAGCAATTCAAATAAATAACGCACCGGAAGATAAATGTGATCATCAATAATTTGCGGGCCTACGTCAATCTCCTGCTCCTGATTGTTAATCAACACACGTTGCAAATCCGGCTGCAGTGTGATTGTTTTGTCTTTGTATGTGACTGTAGCCAGCCGTGTTGCACTGTCCCACTGCACAGCCACCTGCATTTGTTCCGCCATATCCCGCAATGCAAATAATGTACGGCCTTCTTGTATGATTGCCGGTTGATGCATTTCCAACGGCTGTCCATTGTAGTATACCTCAGGCTCTGCAGCGGCTGCCATGGTGCAGCTGCCCGCCAATAATCCCAAGGACAACATCGCTGCTGCAATTTTTTTCATAGAGAACCCTCCCTTTTTTCGACTTATTTATATGTATTATACCATTGACTTGAAATAGAGTGAAGTATTTTCCTGCTGTTTCCTGCATTTTCTAAACAATGTACAGCGTGTTTTCCGATATAGGAACGGCAGATTATTTTCGAAGAAAAATGTGAGCAACTGTTTTGATAAACTCTCAAAATTGTTTCACGTAAAACAATTGCAATAGCCACTAGAACCCGTACATAACCTACACAACAGCAAAACAGAGCCCCTCGAATGAGGAGCTCTGTCAAGTAACATTTATTCAATTTCAGATAATCTTACAGATTACTTATTACAGATTGAATAAGATGTCAGCTGCATTGCGCGCATTTTTGCGCAGGCAGCTGTACCTATTACAGGTTGAATAAGATGTCAGCTGTTGTGCCATCTGGGTTGTAAGTTGGGATAACTTTGATGCCAAATGCTTCAGCAGCGAATCTTACAGGAACCATGGTTCTGGAACCATTGATGAATGGAGCAACGTCAGCAGTTTTTTCTGTGCCGTTTACAGTGTAGGTTGCGGAACCGATGGTCATAACAACTTCTACGCCATTCAATTTAGCGGTTACAGCCTGGGTAGCTTCATCATAAGCAACTTCAGCGCCGAATGCTTCAGCCAATGCACGGAATGGTACGAAGGTACGGTCATTCTGAATCATTGGAGCTGCATCGATAGTAGCTTTTTTGTCATTTACGATTACTTCATGGGAACCGATGGACATAACTACTACATCACCAGCAGAGCCATTGCCCACAGCGAAGATAGCTGTACCAGTGTAGTACTTAGTCTGAGCGACAGCAGCGGTCTTGGTTGTATTGTATTTAGCTTTCAAGATAGCCTGAACAGTTACGTTACCAATTTTGTTAGAGGTCAAGGACATTTTACCTTCACCTTTTGTCTGCAGATCACCAACATTAGTTGCATCGTAAACGGATACTTTAGCATCTGCTGGTTTATCCAAAACTACATAACTAATATCAGTATCTACAACTTCATTACTTAAAGCTACTTTATTACCCTGAGAATCAACTACATTCCACAGGATTTTGTTGTTTACATTTACTTCAGCTGTTTTTGTAGCAAACGCAATATCTTTAGCAGCGTCTGCTACAGTTAAGGTTGCAGTAGCAACTAAATTGTAACGTTCAGATACAGCGGTTACATCAATAGTAGAACCAACATATTTTTCATCTGTTTTTACAGTGATTTTTGCTTTTTTAGCTGTTTCGCTTACATCTTTGTCATCATCACCTAAAGTAGCAATTGCATAACCGGTAGCTGCAAAATCCATATCTTTAGAAGCATCTTTTTCTACTTTGTTAGCATCTACATAAACTACCTGGTCTGGAGTAATAGAAGCACCCAGTTCAACAGTTGTTCTTGGATAATCAATTCTCATGCTTACAGGAGTAGCAAACTGTTTTACTTCCCATTTAGCTGTAGCATAAGCACCATTGTCCAGGATTACTTTTACAGCATAAGTACCTTCTGCATCCATAATCTGAGCACATTTCAAGTCATAAGCCTGTTTATTATTGTTCCAAGCTAAAGAGAAATCACTGCTTTTAATTTTAGAAGCGGATGGAGCACTTGTTAATACAATGTAGGAACCTTTTTCAATTTTCAGATCTTTATTGCCTGCAACGTTGTTTTTAATTCCATTCATACCTTGATTGTCAACAATTTCATATTTAGGCGAATCTTCAGTACCATTATTAATAGCCTTGAATACATTGCCATTGATATCAGTTACCTGGAATCTTACAACTGGCAGGTTCCCCCACAAAGCTTTTGGATTTACAGGTTCAGAAATGGTTTCGATATTCGCAGCAGAGGTGTTGCTTACATTGACAACCATAGTGAATGTAACACCATCAACTGTCAGATATACATTATATTTGCCTTCATGAGAAGCAGACAGTTTGAAAGAAATATTACCGGAGACGCCAGTGGTTACAGATGTTTTATCAACATCAATGCTACTGCTACCAGCTTCGATAGTAACAGTTTTTCCTGTTAAAGCTTTTTCTTTACCAGTTGCATCTTTTAAATAGAAATTAACTTTTACTTCTTTAGCAACATTGTTAGGTACAAGTGTTTCTGTGTAATTTACAGTTTTATCAGATGTTTTTGTTGCACCATTTACAGAAATGAGGTAGTTAGTATCTGGATTTACAGATTTTTCAGTAACAGTTACGGTGTTTCTATCGCTAGCTGTGCTTAAAGCTTTAGGAGCAGTAACTTTCAGATCATTTTCAATAGTTGGAGCATCAATAGAAGCGTGAATAGTGTACTTACCAGCACGTTTGAAACTAATTTCTACTTTATCGCCATTACTTACATTATTTTTTACTAAAATGTTATCGTTATTAACGCCATTTAAAGCAGAACTAGCTGCGGTACTTCCGCTTACTGTAGCCCAAATGTACATAGTTGCAGACGGGCTTGTAGCAGCCGCACCATCAACATCGTTTAACGCGAATTCCAATTCTACTGCTTCATTTACATTAGCTTCTGCATTAGTGTCTACAGTATAAACTGCGGAAGCGTCCCACGCTGGATTAGCAGCGAAAGCAGCAACTGGCATTAATGTCATCATGAAGCACACTAATGTCAAGATTGCAAATAATTTTTTGTTTTTCAATTTATTTCCCTCCTAGGATATTTCTCGGTCGGTTTTTTGTCGCGCCGGACAATCGGGAAACCCCGATATATGCGCCTTTTCCGCCACTGTCCGCCACCGGTGGATATTCAAAACTCATGAGTTTTGAATACTTAAAAAA
>CAJUDO010000050.1 GCA_910585405.1 uncultured Peptococcaceae bacterium
AAATAATGCTGGCTGTATCACACCTTTCGATGTGACACCCCAACATTTATTGTAGAAGCAATAATTATAGAGCATGAAGTATTTTTAACATAAAAACAAAAAAGAGCATTCTGAATTCATCAAAATGCTCTCACACCTACGACATAACTGGCTTCGCGTCTATGGCATCTATTATGGGTCAAGAATTGGTGCGGGTGAAGGGACTTGAACCCATACGGTGAAACCGCCAGATCCTAAGTCTGGTGCGTCTGCCAATTCCGCCACACCCGCATAAAAAAGAAAAATGCGCTATCCGCGATTCGAACGCGGGACACCCTGATTAAAAGTCAGGTGCTCTGCCTACTGAGCTAATAGCGCATATACTGGGGTGGCAGGGCTCGAACCTACGAATGCGGGAGTCAAAGTCCCGTGCCTTACCACTTGGCTACACCCCATCGAAGGCCGCTTCCGCAACCATGAAGAAAACAGGGTGGATGATGGGGATCGAACCCACGAATGCCGGAGCCACAATCCGGTGTGTTAGCCACTTCACCACATCCACCATATTAAAACATAAAACATGTGCCAGGAGGGACTCGAACCCCCGACCCTCGGCTTAGAAGGCCGATGCTCTATCCAGCTGAGCTACTGGCACACATGGAGCGGGTGATGGGAATCGAACCCACGTAGCTGGCTTGGAAGGCCAGAACTCTACCATTGAGCTACACCCGCACTGTCAAAAAGAAGGATCGGGGTGGAGGGATTCGAACCCCCGGCCCCATGGTCCCAAACCACGTACTCTACCAAACTGAGCCACACCCCGCTATTCTTCTTTCTTCAGCAACGAAAATTATTTTAGCAGATTCTACAGCATTTGGCAAGTCTTTTTTTCATATTTTATGAAATTTTTTTCGTTTTTTTCTTTGGAGAGCGTCAAAAGCCCCCAGGAAGCATCATTCAGCATCAAATTAAACTTGCTCACCGACCCCGGATTGATCATTACAACTTCCCCTTCCCGGTAATATGCCTGGTGGGTATGACCAAACAAAACAAAATCGACTTGTTCTTCTACTCCATGCACATAAAGTTCCTCTAAAGTTTCTTTTACGGAATAAAAATGCCCATGACATAAAAGTAACCGCCATCCGCCAAGCTCCACCACTAATTCACCTGGGTCATCCTCATAACTGTCACAGTTGCCTCGCACTAGAAATGTAGGAATCTGCAAAGCTTTTTCCATCTGCCGTCCATCGCTGACATAATCCCCTAAAAAAATCAAATAATCTATATTGCCTTCTGCTTTTATAGCGTCTACCACCAAAGGCCAGTTGTCATGCGTATCACTCACAATTGCCAATCTCATCATCACGACTTATTCCTCACTTTTTAATAATTTAATAATTTCTACAGCTTTGCGATTTGCCCGCCCTCTGTGACTGATCTCATTTTTCTCATCGAGCGTTAACTCTGCAAAAGTCTTGCCCAGTTCTTCCACGTAAAACAGTGGGTCATAACCAAATCCTCCGCTGCCTTGCAGACTTCGCAGGATTTTTCCCCGACAGATGCCTTCCACTGCATATTCCCTTCCGTCAGGCAATACAATGGCAATGGCACAAAAAAATTGTCCTGTGCGCTGTGCTTCTCCCACTGGCTCCAATAGCTGCAGTAGTTTTCGATTGTTGTCGTCATCATTGCGTTGCTCACCAGCAAACCGCGCAGAGTAGATGCCCGGTGCGCCGTCTAGCGCATCCACCATCAGACCCGAATCATCGGCCAGTGCCGGAATTCCTGTTGCCTTGCAGACAGTACGCGCTTTAATAAGGGCATTTTCCGCAAAGGTAACGCCATTTTCCTCTATCTCATCAATTCCCGAATAATTTTTCATGGAATAGACCTGAATATCTAATCCTTCTAGCAAACGCCGAAATTCCGCAATTTTTCCCTGGTTGCCACTGGCCAGCACCAACTCTGTTAGCATGATATATTTCACCTTTCCCAATTAAGAAATTTTCTGTCTCAAATCTTTATATTACTTTCTGTCACAGCTATTTTACAACTTTTATGAGAGTTTGTCCATCAGCCACTCTGTCAAATTACGGCTGCAGTATATAAGTTTTTCCGCTGGCGCTCATATGAATTTTTCCATCAAAATTTTGTTCCGCTTCCCGCTGCAGTTGATGAAGATTCATCTCTGGAAAGAAGTGCGTCAATACTAAATTTTTCACTCCGCTGTTTTGCGCCAACATGGCCGCTTGCCGTGCTGTCATATGATACTGCCCTCTCTGTGCCAACTCATATTCCCGCAGAGAAGCCTCTGCTAATAAATATTCGCTGTCTCGGCAATACGTCTCCAACCCAGAAAACCAGCCAGTATCACCAGTATAGGTCAAAAGTGGCTGATCGCCCACAGAAAACTGTACGCCATAAGCAGGAATCTGATGCTGTACCGGAAAAAATCGCAACTGAAATAAATTGAAATCGTTCACTGCCTTCTGTGCCTCCTGCAAGCTGATCACCGCAAATACATCATTCCAGCTTTTTATCTCTTCCACCAGATGCTCTGGTCCTTCGGGCAAATACACATAGAGAGGTTCCTTGCGCTTTCCCTCCTGCATCTGATAGCGCAATGCCTGCCGCAAACAATAAATATCGCTGTAATGATCGGGGTGCAGGTGGGTCAATATTAAAATGCCCAGCTTATTGTAATCACCGTATTTCTGCAGCTTACTGAAGCTGCCGTTCCCGCAGTCCAGCATAATCTGAAATCCGTTGGCATTCAGCAGATAACCGCTGCATGCACCCTGCGCCGTGGCGTATGGTCCATAGTTTCCTAGCACTGTAAATTCTATCATCTCTCCAACTCCTTTTTGATTGTCCATTTATTTCCAAGTCCTTCTCTCTTAGTATATCGTATTTGTTGCAAAATGTATAGCGGGATAATTTGTAGAAAAATGTAAAACGCCTTGCGTCCTAAGCAAAAAAACATTACACTATAGAGAGAACAGTGTAATTGCACTGTGATGATTTTTTATAATTGGAGGTCTTTATTTATGAAAGTAACTGTAAATTGGGAACAGCGGATGACGTTTGAGGCAGATACCGAGTCTGGACACAAAGTAAAAATGGATGCCGGCAAACCGGCAGGCGATAACTGTGCGCCCCGCCCTACTGAACTGCTTCTGTGCGGTGTAGGTGCTTGCTCTTCTATGGATATCGTAGAAACGATGGCTGAACGGGGACAAAACTTGGAATCCTTGAAGGTTGAAGTGCGCGGCGACCGTCCTACTGATTATCCTATGCCATTTACCGATCTGCACTTGCATTATATCGCTAAGGGTGATATCGATCCTGCCCTTTTCAGAGCTGCTCTGCAGGAATCCATGAATCTGTACTGCGCTGCAGCACTCTCCCTGAAAGCTTTGAAACATGTTACCTATGAACTCAACGACATTGTTTACACATTATATGAATAATCATTTATTCTAACTGCCGCAAAGCCGGAGACAATGCTGACCCATTGCTTCGGCTTTTTCATTTTGTTCTTTCAAAATTTGTCCTTACAAAAATCCCTATTATCTATATCGTTTATCACAATAAAATATTCTTTTCATCAAAAGTTTGCAAATAAAGTTTCCTGTATGGTATACTACAGACTATGAGGATTATCCAGCAAAGGAGGCGCAAAGAGATGGTAATTACAAAAGAAATGGGAATCAAAGAATGTGTACAACAATATCCGCAGACCGCTGCTGTATTTATGGAATTCGGTATGGGTTGCTTAGGTTGTGCTGCTGCCCACTTTGAAAATATTGAGCAAGGTGCAATCGGACATGGTATCAATGTTCCTGCTTTAATGGAGGCTTTAAACAAAGCTGTTGAAGCAAAATAAGCCTTAAAAAATCAATCATAAAAACAAAATGCTATGGAACAGTTTGCACTATTCCATAGCATTTTTTCGTGTATCTTTCCTTTTTATTTATTATAATATACTGCCAGTTTCCGGAACGCTTCCAGAGATCGTTGTACCTTTTCCGTCGGCACACAATAGGCAATACGAAAATGACCGGGACAGCCAAACCCATCCCCTGGCACCAGCAATAAATCAAATTCTTTAGCTTTATTACAAAAAGCGACTGCATCCGGCTCCAGCGATTTTGGGAACATATAGAAGGTACCGTCTGGCTTCACGCAAGAAAAGCCCATCTCTGTCAACGCGTCATACAGAATATGCATATTATCCTCATATACCTGTAAATCGGAAGTTTGTTCCAATACTTCTGCCACTGCCAGCTGAATAATAGAGGAAGGACAATTATGCCCAATTCCGCGGGAAATCTGCCCACACATGTCTACAATCAATGCTGCATCTTTGCAAGCAGGATTTACCGCAATATAACCAATACGTTCTCCAGGCAAAGACAGAGATTTGCTAAAGGAATAGCAGGAAATCGTGTTGGCATAAAATTTGGACGTATAGGGTGTCTTTTTGCCGTCGAAAATAATTTCTCTGTAAGGCTCGTCGGAAATAATGTAAATATCATGACCATATTCTTTTTCCTTCGCCAAAAGAATCTCGGCCAGTCTAGTCAAGGTTTCTGCGGAATACACCACGCCTGACGGATTGTTGGGTGAATTGATGAGAATTGCATTCACCTTGGGATTGAACATTTTTTCAAAGGCAATAAAATTAATCTGAAAATTTTCTACATTGGCCGGTACAACTTTCAAGACAGCGCCAGTTTCATTGATATACGGATAATATTCAGAAAAATGCGGCGCAAAGGTGAGTACCTCGTCCCCTGGTTCTGTGACTGCTCGCACAGCATGGGCCAGCGCAGCCGCAGCGCCGGATGTGGGAAAAATATGGTCTTTGCTGTAGTTCATCCCGAAACGATTATTTAAGGAGTAGGCAATGGCCTCGCGTACTGAGTCCAATCCCAAACTTGGGCTGTAGCCATGTACTGCCAATGAATCTCCCTGCAGAGCCAGTTTGGCGATTGTCTCATCCACGATACGCGGTGCGGGCACCGACGGGTTGCCCAAACTGAAATCAAATACATTTTCATATCCGATTTCCTGCGCTCGCTGACCACCATATTCCGATATTTCCCGAATCACCGACTTTTTTCCTAACATATCTTTATATTTTTTTGCAATCATCTTATATCCTCCTCCATTGTATAAAATAACACTCTAATGCTCAGTATACTATAAAATGCACCATCTTATAAACCGTCTATCGATAAAATTGCAGCAGAAATATTGTATACTTTTCTCCGCTGCTACAAAGTCAACTGCGCTTCTGTCGTTCCGGAAAAAGTTTTCAGGAGCAAAACATGCTCTTTTAGCAGCAAATAACTAGGTTGACTTTGCTCTTTTGGCAAAGATACTGACCCGGGATTGGCATAAATATATTCTCCGCAATTTTTCAACGCCGGAATATGTGTATGTCCGTGTAGCAAAACGTCTCCTTGCTGCAGCAGAGGCAAATTCTGGGCAGAAAAGTGATGTCCATGGGTGGCAAAAATCATGCGGTTTCCTACTGACAATAAGCAATACTCTGCCATAATGGGAAACTCCAGCATCATCTGGTCCACCTCGCTGTCACAATTCCCCCGCACACACAAAATTTTCTTTTTTTGCCCGTTGAGCATCGCCGCCACTTTTTTAGGATTGTACTGTTCCGGAAAAGGATTGCGCGGTCCATGATAAAGTATATCCCCTAATAAAAGTAATTTTCCGACCCGCTCTCTGTCTACAATTTCCAAAAGAGCTTCGCACGCAGAAGCTGAGCCATGAATATCTGATGCAATTACATAATCCATTGAAATTCCCCCTACATTGTTCTCTATCCTCTCAACACAAAACTACCGCCATACCTCTATCCAGCCTTTATAAAAATCATAGCTGATGCCATCCTCATTGGCGCTGAATAAAAAACGGGATACAATCTGCCCGACATGCCAGTTCATTTCCCGCAATGCCTGACAATGCTGCCTGATGTTGACATACTGTCGCTTGTTTATCTCATAACGCAGCAGCACCTCTGCATATTGTTGTCCCGACTGTAGCTGCCAAATCGCCGTTTCGTCTTCTTCTGCCGGTATACCGTAAAGCACTTCACCCTGTTCCTGCCGCTGCAATGTCACCGAACTATCTTGATTCAGCAGCATCATCTGCCAGTCTGCAGTGTGATCTTCCCGAAACTCCCGCATCCGCGTAAAATCTGGCACACCCAGTTGATACGGCTGCTGCTGCAAGCGAACTGCTTCCTGCAGATAGTCGCGCCGTATCATAATCTCCTGTTTAATATGAGACAAGGATAACAGCTGTGCTTCTATTTCATGCTGCTTTTGTTCTAGCTCCCGTTCCATATCTCCCGCCGATTGTTCTAACAGCTGCCGTACCTCCCGTGTAGAAAACTGCAAATTACGATAAAATACTATATCGGTAATACGCAGCAAATCCTGCAACGAATATTGCCGATAATTATTTTCCGTTTCCCGCTCTAACCGCAGCAATCCCTGCTGTTCCCAATAACGCAGCTTAGAGCTGTTAATTTGCAGCAAATCGGCCACCTCTCCAATTTGCAGCCTCTGTTCCATAGTAATCTCACCTCGTTTTTGTAAAAACGTCTTGACCTTAAAGCAGCTTTAAGGTTTATAATACCACAATAGAATTCACTTGAAAAGGAGCAAACGCTACTATGCAGGTTGACTTACTAAAAGATCCTCCCCGGAAATTATTTTTTCAATACTTGATTCCCTCTGTCAGCGCTACCATGGTTACCTCCATTTATGTACTGGCAGACTCTATTATGATTGGCAAAGGATTGGGCGAGATTCCCATCGCCGCGTTAAATTTAGTCCTGCCGATATTTAATGTTCTTTTCGGCACTGGCGCTCTCTTTGGCGTAGGCGGCGCCGTGCTGTTTTCTGTATCCATGGGCAATAAAGACCAAGCACGAGCTCGCCGTTATTTCACGTTGGCATGCCTGGCCAACGCAGCCTTTATGCTTTTCTATTTCATCTGTGGCAATCTCTGGCTGGAGCTCATTCTGCGTCTCCTAGGAGCAACAACCAACACAATGTCCTTTGCTATGGATTACGCCAAATTAATTATCCTGGGGACACCTGTTTTCTGTTTTTCTTCTTTCTTACAGGCATTTGTACGTAATGACCAGGCGCCCCGACTGGCTATGGCTGCTGTGATCAGCGGCGGCATGATGAATATTTTTCTGGATTGGCTGTTCATTTTCCCGCTGAATCTAGGCATGGGCGGCGCAGCGTTAGCCACCGTCCTGGGCACCACTACGACTTGCCTGATTTTGTGTACTCATTTTTTCCACAAAGAAAACAAGATGATTCCTCTGTGGAAAAACTTGCGTTTTCGCTATATCAAAGAAATTTTCCAATATGGTTTTTCCAGCTTTTTTATGGAAATTTCCAACGGCATTGTCATATTTGTCTTTAATCTGCAGCTTTTACGCTATGCTGGCGATTTGGGTGTCACTGTGTACAGCATTTTGTCCAACAGCTCTTATGTAATCATTGCCTTGAGTAATGGCATTGCGCAGGCTGCTCAGCCCATTATTGCTACCAATTTTGGGGCAAAATTGATCGAACGCATTGCGCAGGTGAAGGCCTGCGGTCTGCGCACCGCAGCCATCGAAGGCAGTATTTTTACCTTGCTGGGCTTGGCCTTTCCACTGGCAGTGGTTTATATTTTCGTAAATCCCACCCAACCCATTTTGGAAATGGCGCCCTTGGCAGTACGGCTGTACTTTCTCTGCTTTATCGGCATGGCGCTGAATATCTTTTATGTGAATTATTTTCAGGCCACCTTGCAATCGTCCAAAGCACTTACTATCTGTGCTCTGCGGGGCTTGATTCTTTGCGTCTCGCTGGCCTTTCTGCTCCCCACCATTCCATTTTTGGGCGTGCTGGGAATTTGGCTGGCCATGCCGCTGTCAGAGACAATCTCTTTACTGATTGCAATATACTTAGCTAAAGCGTCGGCGAAGAGAGCTTAGATTATTTTCACAAAAAACAGAGATGCTTGATCATTCGCCTTACAATCAAACATCTCTGTTTCCATTTTGTGCTTCAATTATCGGTTTTATTCCTATTCTGTCACAACGCGACGGAAATTCTTTTTACCCCGTTTTATTACTACACCCTCACCAGCAAATCGTTCCGCAAGAAATGTCTGCTTTATATCAACAACCTTTTCTCCGTCCACAGTCACACCGCCTTGCTCGACAGCTCTGCGACCTTCTGATTTTGAATTTACCAAGCCAGATTTGAATACCAGGGTCACCACATCAATGATACCGTCAGTAAAATCTTCGGCAGAAAGAGCTGCCGTAGGCATGTCCGCCGCTGCACCGGCACTGAACAAGGCCCGCGCACTCTCCTGCGCTTTGATGGCCTCCTCTTCACTGTGTACCAGCTTTGTCAACTCATAAGCCAGAATTTCTTTCGCTTTATTTAATTCACTGCCTTCCCAGCTTTCCATCGCATTGATTTCCTCCAATGGAAGGAAGGTTAACATCCGCAGGCATTTCAATACATCTGCATCTCCTACATTGCGCCAGTATTGATAGAAATCGAAGGGACTTGTCTTTTCTGGGTCCAGCCACACAGCGCCGGACTGGGTTTTTCCCATTTTCTTGCCTTCGGAATTGAGCAGTAGATTGATGGTCATTGCATATGCATCAGCGCCGTCCTTGCGACGAATCAATTCTGTGCCGCCCAGCATGTTGCTCCACTGGTCATCACCACCCAACTGCATATTGCAGCCGTACTTCTGATGCAGTACATAGAAGTCATAGCTCTGCATAATCATATAGTTAAATTCTAAGAAACTCAATCCCCGTTCCATACGGTTTTTATAGCATTCTGCCGCCAGCATCCGATTGACAGTAAAATGCGGTCCCACATCCCGCAGCATTTCAATATAATTCAAATTCATCAGCCAATCGGCATTGTTCACAAACAACGCTTTGCCATCGGAAAAATCAATAAACTTGCTCATCTGTTTTTTAAAACAGTCACAGTTATGCTGAATAGTTTCCACTGTTAGCATTTGCCGCATATCTGTGCGTCCTGACGGATCTCCGATCATACCAGTACCGCCGCCTACCAACGCAATGGGACGATTGCCGGCCATTTGCAACCGTTTCATCAGACACAGTGCCATAAAATGCCCTACATGTAAACTGTCAGCCGTGGGGTCAAAGCCGATATAAAACGTAGCCTTTCCATTGTTAATCAATTCTTTGATTTCTTCCTCATCGGTAATCTGCGCAATTAGTCCCCGCGCTACCAGTTCATCATAAATTGTCATATTTGTTTCTGCCATAAGGTTACCTCTTTTCTTAGTTTCATAATAAAAAAGTTCTCGCCCCTTAAAAAGGACGAGAACTCATATTCCCCGTGTTACCACCTTTATTCACCAATATGTCATTGGCCTCTGTCGGTATCTCACTACCGCGACGCTTTAACGGACGTCTGCCGACACAGCCTACAAGCAATGCCTTCAGTGTGCTGCTCCGAGATGTATTCACACACCGGTTTGTCCTGGCCCTCTCAGCTACCGGTTCCTCTCTGTTGGCATCCTGTGTGCTACTGTTTCTCTTCAAAGCATTTCTATATATTTGTTGATAGTATACTCAACCTGCAGATATTTGTCAAATAAATTTTCAAATTTTTTTCAAACCATTTTTTCTCATGAGCTGATATACTAGTTTTCTATGAAATTCTTTTTTGGAATTTCGTTCCCCCAATAGAAAGCGCAATCTATTTTTAACTCAGATTGCGCCCTTTTCTATCTATTTATTGTGCCGTATTCTTATCTTCTGGTGTATCCTTTTCCAGCGGCATTTTCTCCATGCCCTGATGATCCGTTTCATAGTCCCCTTTATAAATTAACTGGCCAACGGGAACAAACTGGTAGCCTTGTTGCTGCGCGTAAGGAATAATCTCCTCAATAGCCTCTGCCGTGTAGGTTCCATTATTGTGGCAAAGAATAATTGCCCCGGGATGCAAACCCAATTTTACGCGGTCAATAATATCTTCCGCTGTTTTTGATTCCATCCAATCAAGACTATCCACACTAGACACTAAAAGATATAGAAATATTACCTACTTTCTTTACTCAAA
>CAJUDO010000051.1 GCA_910585405.1 uncultured Peptococcaceae bacterium
GGGATATCGGCTAATTTATCCTTATACCGTAGCCTAATATTATTGTAGTAGAACCCATTTTTTTATTACTTAAAAAATCGGTAATTTACAAAGCAGAAAAACGGAACTATAGATTGCAAAGGTTAATTATTCGTGTTATCATAAAAGTTACAAGGTTATTGTTAATTTCGTGATTTATTTTGCTTTTATAATTAATATTGTAACAAGAGGACCGAATATGGTAAAAATTATTATTGGTGGAGTAGCGTTCCTTTTATTTATAATTTACGATTTAGAGCAGGCAGATGCTTTTGGCAGACAGTTTCATAATATAGTACGGCTATTTTTTTTACTTGGTTTTGTGTTTTTAACCTTTTCAACGATTAATGTAGTAAGAATGCAAGTAGCTACACTAGCTTTTTGGAAGTTTCATTCTGCCTTTTTTTTATTTTGTGCAGTGTGTTTTCTTTTTTTGTTGATTTATACACTTTTTTTTGCTTTGCCTTTTCAGGAAACCTATATAGTGCAAGATGTTGGAAACAGAGTTTGCGCGCGAGGAATGTATGCTTTGTGTCGTCATCCTGGTGTATTATGGTTTACGGGATTTTATCTTTCACTGTGGTTTGCTTTGGGCGGTCTCCAGTTACTTTGCATAGCACTTTGGTATTGTTGTTTGAATTTATGTTATGTGATTTTTCAAGATAGGTATACGTTTCCTAAAATATTTTTTGATTATGCGCACTATAGGCAGCAGGTTCCTTTTTTAATTCCTAACAGAAAAAGTGTGCGGCAATGTCTTAGCACTTTGCGGAAAGCCGGTGATCTTCGTGAAATTTGAGCAAAAACTGAAAAAACTTTCGCAGGAAGAAATTTGGCAGGAATATTGCGGCTTTCTTGACTTGTCGTTGGAAGAATATATGCAGATACAAAAGCGATTGATGGAAGAACAGATTGTGCTGTGGAGTCGCAGTGCCTTAGGCCAGCGTTTTTTGCAGGGGAAAGAACTGCATAGTATTGCGGAATTTCGTCAGCAAATACCCTTGACAACTTATGAGGATTATGCGGATATATTGTTGCAAAAGCAAGGCTCCATGCTGCCCGATGAACCCATTATCTGGATTCAGACGACTTGGGAAGGCGGGCGGCATCCCATTAAGGTAGCTCCCTACACAAAAAGTATGTTGGATACCTATCGCAATAATGTGTTGGCCTGTATGATTTTATCTACAACAGAAACAAAAGGAAAATTTGACATCAAAGCCTATGATACTTTTTTATACGGCTTGGCCCCCTTGCCCTATGCGACGGGCTTGTTTCCCTTAGCTCTGCAGGATGAAATTCAGATCGATTTTCTGCCTCCAGTAAAGGAAGCAGTGACAATGTCCTTTGGCGAGCGCAATATAAAGGGTTTTAAGATGGGCCTTTCCCGCGGCATTGATTTCTTTTTTGGTTTAGGCAGTGTAGCTTATTTTGTCAGCTTGAGTGTAGCTGGAATGGGGTCCTCTAAAAGTAAGGGGAAAGACGGCAGAAAACTGTCTTCTTGCTCGTTGCCTATGTTGTATCGGTTATTGCGGGCCAAATATCGTTGCCGTAAAGAAGAACGAGAGTTGTTGCCAAAAGATTTGTTTCAATTAAAAGGCTTTATGGTGGCAGGTACGGATAATCATTCTTATAAAGATGATTTGGAGCGAATGTGGGGAATCCGGCCCATGGAATTGTTTGCCGGTACAGAGCCGAGCTGCATTGGCACGGAAACCTGGACACGCAACGGTATGTATTTCTTTCCAGATACGTGCTTTTATGAGTTCATTCCCGAACAGGAGATGGAGCGTAACTTAAGTGACCCGACCTATCAACCCAAGACCTATTTGATGGACGAGGTGATTCCCGGAGAAAAATATGAATTGGTGATTTCTGTTTTAAAAGGCGGCGCTTTTGTGCGCTATCGGGTTGGTGACGTTTATCGTTGTGTAGGATTAGAAAATCAAGAAGATGAAACACATATTCCTCGTTTTCAATATATTGATCGCATTCCTACAATTATAGACATTGCAGGTTTTACGCGAATTTCAGAGCATTCGATTCAAAATGTGTTGGAATTGTCGCAGCTGCAGATTGTAGATTGGTTTGCCATGAAGGAATACAATCAGGATAAACGGCCTTTTTTGCATCTTTATGTGGAAATGTCCCCGCAATCCTTGGTGAGCCAGGCTGTCACTCGGGAAATTTTGCGAGAACATCTCAGTGTATATTTTAAATATGTTGATCAGGATTATAAGGATTTAAAACGAATTTTGGGTGTCGATCCGCTGGAAATTACCATTTTAAAATGTGGTACGTTTTTTGCCTATGAGCAGCGGTGGGGAAAGCATCTGCGCAAGATCAATCCTCCTATATATGATGTAATGGATTTGCTGCGTTTGCAGGAGACTGTGGACCCAGGTTATCGGGGAGGGCGTTTGCTATGACAACTGGTTATGCATTTATTTCGATTATTGCGTTAGTTTGTTATGTGTTTTTATTACTGACTTTTATGGCCGCCAAAAAAAGCAAGCTGATCCATGTATTTATGTTGGTGTTGGTTTGCATGATCCTTTGGACTGGCGGTTCTTTCTGCATGCGTGCGCTGCTGTGGCCTGGGGTTAAATTTTGGTATGATGTTTCTATTTTAGGATTGACTCTGGCGCCCTATGCTTTTTTCCTGTTCAGTCAGGAGTTTGTAAAAGTTGACGCGCCCTTTTGGCGAAAATTTTGGCTGGTGTTGATTGGTCTGGCCAACGGCTGCAATATGATAACCGGCAGTTTGCTGGCGCCGCCAGAGATGCTGGTCGCAGCGGACGGTACGATTTCTTTTATCTATCATACCACCTGGAAGGTTTTGTTCCTTTATGGTGTTACCTTTGGTGTCAGCATTCAGATGTTTTATTTGATTTGGCAAAAGAGCAAGCAGGATGAAATGATTAAACGGCAATTTATGCCTATTGTCTTAGGCATTTTGCTACTATATGCAGGGAATGTGGTCATTTTTCTGCCTATGTTTAAGGGATTTCCTGCAGATATTTTAGCTGGTATTGTCAATGTATTTTGCCTGTTCTATATGCTGTATGCGCGCCGTATGTTTAAGCTGACGCTGCTGGTATCGAAAGGAAGCTGCTATGTAATTGCCGCTGTTTGTTCCTTGCTGATTTTCAGCAATGTGGTGTTTCCATTGCGCCGGTTTGTGATGGATAAATTCCCAAGATTCGCTAACTCCGATATATTGATTGTTTCCGTCATATTTTTAGTGGCGACGGTATGTATTTATCAGGCGTTAAAACATCTGCTGGATAAAATTTTTATTCGCGAGGAACTGATACGATCGGAAACATTAAAAGAATTCAGCGCCGCAGTTTCCCGAAGTCTGAATATTAATGAAATTTTAGATGTGATGGTGCAGGTTATTCAGAATACCATCGGCGTCAAAAAAGTCTATGTATGTTTGATTCATAACAATGGCGATCGCTATCAGGTTAGTTATAGCACCAACGCATTGGACAAGCGCAGCTATTACCTGAAGAAAGATAATCCAGTCGTGGTATGGCTGGAGCGAAATAATGCCTGTCTGTTAATGAAGGACTTCCGCAGAACGGTAGCTTATAAGTCTATGTGGGAGACGGAAAAACAGCTTCTGGTGGATTTGGAGATTGAATGTCTGGTGCCGCTGGAAGATGAACAGCAGCTGGTAGGCTTTGTCATGATGACAGGCAAAGAAAAAAATACAAGCTTTACTTATGATGATTTGAATTTTTTGGATTCGGTGAAGTCCATTGGCTCCATTGCTGTAAAAAATTCTCATCTGTATGAGAAGGTTTATCTGGAAGCGCGGATTGATGAGCTGACAGGCTTGTTAAACCGCAAATATTTTTATGAAATTTTAGAGCAGGAAACGGAAAAACACAAGAACAGCTCCCTCAGTTTGGTTCTGCTCAGTGTAGATGATTTTAAGCTCTATAACCAGCTATATGGTACTCAGGAAGGCGATTTGGCGTTGCAGCAGGTGGCAATGGTTTTGCGGGCTTGTGTGGGTGAAAACGGGTATGTAGCCCGCTACAGCGGAAAGGAGTTTGCGCTTATTTTGCCCCAGCATGATATGCTGGCAGCGAAAAATATGGCTGATAACATTCGTCAGCAAGTGATGGATATCAACAAACAACGGCCCAATCAGTTTTACCGGCAAAAGGTGCTGACCATCAGCGCCGGTATCTGCGCAATTCCTTATGCAGCCAACAATCGGAAACAATTGATGGACAACGCGGACCAGGCATTGTATCAGGCCAAACGCAGCGGAAAAAATAAAGTGGTTATTTATGCGGTGGGAGAAATACAGCGGAGTTGTCCGTTATCTGCAGAAAGTGGCACAGGATATCGGGAAGGAATCTATTCTGAATATGCTTCCACTATTTATGCGCTGACTGCGGCCATTGACACCAAGGATCATTACACCTTCAGCCACTCTAAAAATGTGGCCGTTTATGCGGCAAGCTTTGCGAAAGCATGCGGTTTGAACACGGAGAGTGTGGCCATTATTGAGGAAGCTGCCTTACTACATGATATTGGGAAAATCGGCATCCCAGAACACATTCTTAATAAGCCGGGACGGCTGGAGCCCGATGAATATCAGATTATGCAGCAGCATGTAGAAAACTCCATTGGGATTATCAGGCATCTGCCTTCGTTGGATTATGTCATTCCTGCTGTGATTGGGCATCATGAACGCTGGGACGGCAAAGGGTATCCGCGGCATATTGGGGGGGAGGACATCCCCCTTTCCGCACGGATTCTTTGCATTGCTGACTCCTTTGACGCTATGATTTCCTGCCGATCTTATAAGAAGGCATATTCGGAAGAAAAAGCGCTGACAATCATTTTAGAAGAATCGGGTCGCCAGTTTGACCCCAAATTAGGGCCGCTGTTCGTACAAATGGTGCAGGAAGGCATAATTCGTTCTGTACAGAATGAGAATTCATAAAAGAGAAATTTTCTAAAAAACCTGAATAGTTACTTTCCTTTTCTTCTTCTCTATGTTAAGCTATCAGTAGTAATTTCATGTGAAAAAATAAAGGAGGAAAAAACATGAAGAAAAAAATGAAAACATGGCTGGTATTGGGCTTAGTTGTAATGCTGTTGGTAAGCCTGACAGCTTGCGGCAATGGTGGAAATTCCACTGAGGATGTAATGAAGGCAGCACAGGATGCACTGAATGAAGTAAGCAGTATGCGTTATGACATGGTTATGGATATGGACATGTCTGCTGGCGGTCAGACCATCACAAGCAATACGACAGGAAAAATTGCCTACAATGCTGACCCGTTGACAATGAAAATGCAAATGACCGTGGATATGGGTGCACAGGGAAAAGTCGATATGCTGATGTATGCTGGCCAGGATGGAGACAATCTGGTAATGTACATGAACGATGGTACTACCTGGGGCAAACAGACTTTAGCTGATGCATCTCAGTTGGAGCAATACAAAGCGCAGGATTCCATGAGCATTTATCTGGAAAATATTGATTCCTTCAAGGAAGCTGGCACAGAACAGATAAATGGCGGTGAAGCCACAAAGTATGAAGGGATTATTGCAAACGACGCTTTGAATGAAGTTATGGCGGCGTCCGGTATGGAAGAACAGCTGGCCCAGTATGGTTTGACCGCTGAGGAGGCTGCAGCAATCTATCAGGATTTAGGGGATCTGCCCGTTGCAATCTGGATTGACAGCGAAAGCAAGCTGCCTGTAAAATACGAAATGGACATGACAGCTATGATGCAGAATATTATGACGAAAGTCTTTGAAAAGATGGATGTTGCTGCAGAAGATATGGATTTTACAGTAGACAAAATGTTTATTTCCATGACGTTATATGATTTCGACAATGTAGGAGAAATTGCAATTCCAGAAGAAGCAAAAAATGCTCCAGAAATGAACTTAGGCGTATAATTCTTTTGGCAAAAAACTTCTAATGTAACTATAGGCTTGCTTTCCGATTTTTAGATTGGGAAGCAAGCCTTTTTTGTGTAGCACAACGTCTGGCTTGTCGTGCAGACAGCGGAAACTTATCACAGGATGAAAATTTTTTCCAAGTATAACTGTAAAAGGTGGAATGAATAAAGGTTCGATGGTGAGAGCGAAATTCTATATAAGAAAATATGGAATTTCTTTAATTTTAAATTGACAACTATATTTTGAATGATTATAATGATAAAATATAAGTCAAAAATGTTGATGGGGAAGAGTAGCTTGCAGACTGGTTTACAGAGAGCTGCCGGAAGGTGCAAGGCAGTGACTGGCGCAAGGGAACTGGCCCCGGAATTGTTTTTCTGAACAGGATAGCATGTCGTCAGTAGGAAAAATCGGTCTCGCCGTTATAGAGTTTGAGTGGACAGAAATAGTTTGTTTCTGTCAAATAGAGTGGTAACGCGGAATCCTTTTCGTCTCTGAGAGATGAAAAGGATTTTTTGTCTGTATCAGTCTACAACGAATCCGTGGAAAAAGCTTAGGCTGTTTTCATAGAGAAAATCACAAGAAGGGATGATGCAAAAATGGGAATGACCATTACACAGAAAATTCTGGCAGCCCATGCTGGTCTGCCAGAGGTAAAAGCTGGACAATTGATTACCGCCAAAACGGATATTGTACTCAGCAATGATATTACCGGCCCTGTTGCTGTGCGGGAAATGAAAAAAGTAGGCATTACGGAAGTTTTCGATAAAGACAAAATCGCTATGATTCCCGACCATTTTTCACCGACCAAGGACATTAAGTCGGCAGAACAGTGCAAAGTAATTCGTGATTTCGCCAAAGAACACAAGATTAAGCATTATTATGAAGTCGGTAAGATGGGTGTAGAGCACTGTCTGCTGCCGGAACAGGGGATTGTCGGTCCCGGCGATCTCATTATCGGTGCTGACTCTCACACCTGTACTTACGGTGCTTTGGGTGCGTTTGCTACAGGGATGGGCAGTACAGATATCGCCGCCGCAATGATTAGCGGGGAAACCTGGCTGCGGGTGCCGGAATCCATCAAGGTTACCGTAACCGGCAAGCCTGTAAATCCCTGGATTAGCGGCAAAGACGTGATTCTTTATATCATCGGTCAAATTGGTGTGGACGGCGCCTTGTATCAATCGCTGGAATTTGTGGGGGACGGCGTGCAGTATCTGTCCATGGACAGCCGTCTGACCATCTGCAATATGGCCATCGAAGCCGGAGCCAAGAATGGTATTTTTGCCGTGGATGACATCACCAGAGCTTACGTACAGAATCGGTTCCAGCGGGAACCTGTAGAATATTTCAGTGATGCGGATGCCGAATATGTGCGGGAAATTGTTGTAGATCTGTCTACCTTGCAGCCTCAGGTGGCCTTTCCCCACTTGCCGTCCAACACGAAAGAAATCGGCACTTTTGGCGATGTGACCATTGACCAGGTGGTAATCGGTTCCTGCACCAACGGCCGCATGGAGGACATGCAGGCCGCTGCTAAAATCCTGAAAGGCAAAAAGGTTGCGCCTTACCTGCGCTTGATTGTCATTCCCGGGACGCCGGAGGTATACAGGCAGTGTATGAAAGAAGGTCTTATTGATATTTTCATGGAAGCTGGCGGCGTAGTGAGCACGCCTACCTGCGGACCATGCTTGGGCGGTTATATGGGCATTTTGGCCAAAGGCGAGAGAGCCTTGGCTACTACCAACCGCAACTTTATCGGTCGGATGGGCGATCCGGAAAGCGAAGTTTATCTGTGCAATCCTGTCATTGCAGCCGCATCTGCCATTACAGGGAAAATTTCTGCACCTGAGGAGGTAGAAGGCTAATGTATAAAGGAAACGTATGGAAGGTTGGCAACGATGTAGATACCGATGTGATTATCGCCGCCCGTTATCTCAACGATGCCAGCGACGAAAATATGAGAAAACACTGTTTAGAGGACGCCGTCCCCAATTTCAGCCAGGTGATTCATACCGGAGATATTTTGGTAGCCGGTAAAAACTTTGGTTGCGGCAGCTCTCGGGAACATGCGCCTATTTCCATCAAAGTGTCCGGTATCAGCTGCGTAATTGCCGAAAGTTTTGCCCGCATTTTTTATCGCAATGCCATCAATATCGGTCTGCCTATCATTGCCAGTCCCCAGGCTGCTGCGGAAATTCAGGCGGGCGATAAACTGGAAGTGGATGTGGAACAGGGTATCATCAAAAACCTGACGCAGGGTACGACGTATCAGGGAGAGACATTCCCGCCCTTCATTCAGGAAATTATTGCTGCAGGCAATCTGTTAAATTATGTAAAGAAAAAGGTGGAAGCAAAATGAAAATCGCAGTGTTAAAAGGGGACGGCATCGGTCCCGAGATTGTAGAAGCCGCACAGGTGGTTCTAAACAAAACAGCAGAAAAATTTGGTTTGGATATTCAATATGCTGACGCGCTCTTCGGCGGTGCGGCCTATGATGTATACGGCGCGCCTTATCCGAAAGAATCGCAAAAAATTGTAGAGAGCTGTGACGCTGTTCTGCTCGGCGCTGTCGGCGCGCCAAAATATGATAAGGTGGAGCCGAGTTCCTTGCGCCCTGAAAGCGGTCTTTTGGCTATCCGCAAATCCTTGGGGCTGTATTGCAACATCCGTCCTATCCAGTATTATGACTTTTTGGCAGACCGTGTGGTATGGAAAAAAGGTTTGCTGGATGGCTTGGATATCGTAATCTGTCGAGAATTGACAGGTGGTGCTTATTTTGGCAAACGGGACCACGATGAAAATAGTGCGTATGACACCATTTCCTACAACCGTGTCGAAATCGAGCGCATCGTACGCGATGCTTTTGAGATGGCAAAAAATCGCGACCGCAAAATTCTGCACTCCATTGATAAGGCAAATGTACTGGACAGTTCCCGTCTGTGGAGAAAGGTAGTCAACGAGATCGCTGCGGAGTATCCTGAAGTGGAAGTGCATCACATGTATGTAGATAACGCTGCTATGCAGCTTGTTGTCAACCCGACTCAGTTTGACGTGATTGTAACTGAAAATATGTTTGGCGATATTTTGAGCGATGAATCGGCAGCGTTAGGCGGCTCGCTGGGTATGCTGCCATCGGCCAGTCTGGGCGGCAAAATCAGCCTGTTTGAGCCGTCCCATGGCTCTGCACCGGATATTGCCGGTCAAAACATTGCAAATCCCATCGCGACTATCTTATCAGCTGCGATGTTATTGCGTTTCTCTGCTAAAAATGAGGCTGCTGCGCGGGCAATTGAAATAGCAGTGAATGCAGTGCTGGCAGACAATATCAAGACGCCGGATTTGGCCGACGAAGACAGTAAAGTAGTAGGTACCATGGAAATGGCTCAAGAGATTGCCGCAAGAATTAGAACTATCAAATAAAAGGTTGTCACAGTGCAATTCCATTTATCATTTCTGGTGTAACTCAATTTATCCTTTACAATAACTTCCATCTGAATATTACAATGGATAAATATACAATACGCATATAAAAAATATGCGAATATACAAATATCGCATACACCATTATATATCAACTATAGAACAGACCTTGTGAACATAGAGCAATCTATTAGCATGGTCTGTTTTTATTATGATATGGAGTGTGATAAATAATGAATACACCTTTTGAGGTTATATTTAATAAACCAGAAATTATAAATGGCGAACAATGGTATACTCCTGAAAGAAAGATAGTATACGACATTGCGCGGTAGTGTCAAGAGTTATGCGCAAAAATATCTGCAGACTCTGGCCAAGTAAAGTTAGCCGGCAATAGAGGTGTCTTCCAGAGACGTTTCTAAATGCTTCATGTTCATGTACTTTTTGTTGCCCCACTGAGTACCAGCCACAT
>CAJUDO010000052.1 GCA_910585405.1 uncultured Peptococcaceae bacterium
ATTCTATAATTTTTTTCTATGGGGTTTTTGCACCCCAACATTTGACGTAGAGCCGGATTTTCTTCATACAAAAATGTTGCCCGGCATGAGCCGGGCAACACAAAAATTTTATATTTTTTCGATTGTCTACTTGACGGGACGCACACCAATACTCAAAGGCTTTTCCTATTTTCTTTTCAGTGTATCTAGACCCATCAAAAAATCAGGCGCTGACGATGCACATAAATATTTTGCAATAAAGCAATCCCTATCAGATTTGTTAGCACAGCACTACCCCCATAACTCACAAAGGGCAACGGAATTCCGGTAACAGGCATCAGTCCCATCGTCATACCCACATTTTCAAGAATATGAAAAAGATACATACTCACAACGCCTGCTGCCACCAAGGCGCCGAACAAATCTTTTGAGAGCATAGAAATACGTAAACCACGAAACAGCATTACCGCATAGAGTAGAAGCAGCGTGCATGCACCAATAAAGCCCAATTCCTCCGCAAAGACTGCAAAAATGAAATCCGTCCATTGCTCTGGCATGAATGCGCCGGTGCTCTGACTCCCCATATGTAAGCCTTCTCCCCACAAACCACC
Organism: uncultured Peptococcaceae bacterium; assembly: GCA_910585405.1. GTDB lineage: Bacteria > Bacillota > Peptococcia > Peptococcales > Peptococcaceae > UBA7185. Next base: position 591 of record CAJUDO010000052.1, read on the forward strand.
ATTACCGATGGCAATTTTCGATTGCCATACGTTGTATCCAGCACCTAAAGGATCAATACTGGAATCAAACAGAACCAAAAAGCGATTAAGCGCATATTTCTCCAAAGGACACCACCAATTAAATTTCCATACACCAATCAAGTAAATAACCAGTAATGTAACTCCACCGCCAAACAATCCTATCAGCCATTTTCTGCTTGCTCCAGCTACCAATAGCATCCCAATCATAATAAAAATATACACCATCGCACTGCCCCAGTCAGGCTGCGCCATCAAAAGCAATACCGGCAATACCATAAAGGCGATGCAAGGAATTAAATCTTTTAATGTCTGCAATTTTTCTCTTCGTGCCGAAAGGAATTGTGCATAGCTGATGATAATCAAGATCTTACAATATTCCGCCGGTTGAATACCAAAACTACCTATCATGAACCAACCTCTTGCGCCGCCTCGTTCTTGTCCAAACAAACGAACAGCCAGCAAAAAAAGCAAAGCAAAAATATAGAAATACTTGCTATATTTTTTAAGAATGGTATAGTCGAAACGCAAAAGACCAAGCACTACCGCAAAGCCCACTCCAATAAAAGCACCTTGCCGCAATACATAGTTTGTGCCTTTACTGGCTGCTGCACTGTCCAATACAAAGAGGCCCAGCACAATCACTGCTGACAAAGAAATAAGAAGTGTATAATCCATCTTGGTCAGTAATTTATAAAAATTTTTCAATCGCTGTCACCTCTTCTGCCCCCAACTGGTCATTCCGTTTTTTATTTGTCACAATAGAAATTAGTTCCCGCCGTTTCTTTTTACACTTGCCACAGGAATATTAACCTCTAACATTGTCATGTTATCCTGCTCGGCCATTTGTACATCCAATGAGGTTTCTTCAAAATCCATGTACTTAGATATTACCTCCACCAAATCACGACGCAAATTATCCATCATAGCCGGAGAAAGGCTTGCACGGTCATGAATCAATACCAATTTTAAACGATCCTTGGCCAGCTCCTTGCTGGCTTTTTCACTGCCAAAGATTCTTTGTAAAAAACTCGCCATGCTTGCGTCCTCCTAGTTCCCCTTAAATAGCTTCAGCAATCTGGCAAAAAAGCCTTCTTCCACATCCAAATTCATCAGTGGAACTTCATTACCCAATAACCGCTGCACAATATTACGATAAGCCTTTCCAGAAAGAGATTGCTGGTCTAATACAGTGGGCTCCCCACGGTTGGTAGAAATTACGATATTATCGTCATCAGGGATTACACCCAATAATTTGATTGCTAAAATTTCCAGAATATCATCTACACTCATCATATCGCCCTGACGCACCATATTGGGACGCACACGATTTAGTACCAATTGAGGATTTCCTAAACCATTAGCTTCCAGTAAACCAATAATACGGTCTGCATCCCGCACTGCCGACACCTCTGGATTTGTCACAACGATTGCCTTATCCGCACCAGCAATAGCATTTTTAAATCCTTGTTCGATACCGGCAGGGCAATCAACAATAATATAATCAAATTCTTGTTTCAGTTCATTGCAAATAGCCTGTACCTGTTCTTCGGTAACTGCACTCTTATCTTTTGTCTGTGCAGCAGGAATAAGATATAGATCTGGGAATCTTTTATCTTTAATCATCCCCTGCTTCAATTTGCATCTTCCCTGTGCAATATCCACAATATCATAAACGATACGATTTTCCAAACCCATTACGACATCCAAATTGCGCAATCCGATATCTGTATCCATCAGAACAACCTTTTTCCCTTGTGCAGCTAGTCCTGTGCCTATATTTGCAGCAGTTGTTGTTTTTCCTACGCCGCCTTTTCCTGATGTGACAACCAAAACTTCTCCCATATAATAACCCTCCTGTGTCTAAGTTTTCTCATATTTCTTCAATCACTAAATAATTATCTATTATTCTGGCAATTTCCGGTACATGCCGCTGCGTATTTTCTCCGTCTGGTGCTCTGGCAATAAAATCCGCGATACGTAGCTGCAGAGAACATAAATTTGTTGCATACACAATCGCCTCTTTATTACCCTTACATCCAGCATGGGCAACACCTCGCAACGTGCCCAGCACCAAAATATGCCCTGATGCTACCAATTCTGCACCGGCATTGACATCGCCCAAAATAATAAGTGTACCATCATATACAATCTTTTGCCCAGATCTCACATTTTTGCGCACTACCAGGGTGTCTTCTGCGATATAATGCTCTGCGTCTGCTAAGATATCAGGTATTGGTGATATGTCTCTTGTTTCCTGAGAAACCTCTTCATCTGTCTGTGACGGATACCCTGTCGTTGGTAATCCAATTTCTTTTTGCTGCTCCATACTACTTCGCTCTGGTATAAAATATTTCACATCATGTCCCAGCGATTGCAGCAATACTTTTAGGGCCAGCCTCTGACCGTCCTCCAAACAGATTTCACCGGAATTTACCACCAAAGTTGTATGCTCACCCAGAAAGCTTCTTGACTGCCATAACTTCTGCACAATTATTTGACATAATTCTTCAAATTCCACTGTACAATCCAAGAGCAATACAACACCATCCTTATTTCCCTTAAAACTTACCGCATCTACCATGTTATTCTCTCCAGTTTCCTGTTCATATTTTTATTACACATAAAAACGAAAACTCCTGCTATTTCTTTTATCTCAAGTTAAAATACTCCTCCAATACCGCCTTTGCTACGCGGCCTGCTGAGCCAGAACCGCTATACCCATATTCCATTACACAGGCAAAAGCAATTTCCGGATCATCTGCTGGAGCGAAACAAATGAATAAACCATCATAATATTCCTTGCTTCCTTCATGATAACTGCTCTGTCCAGGTTGCGCCGTTCCTGTTTTTGCAGCAACCTTAATGTCTGAAGGAAAATTTGCAAACAGAGAATACGCACCGCCGCCAGGTGCAGTTACCTGACACATCGCGGTGCGAACCTTATTCAAGGTATCTTCGCTGATTCCCGCTTCCTGCCGCACCACTGGTTCTTTACGCTCTAACACATCCCCCGCATTGTTGCGGATTTCTTTTACAACATAGGGCTGATAAACGGTACCGCCATTTGCAATGGCAGCTGCATAGACTGCCAGCTGAATCGGCGTATAATTCTGTCTGCCCTGCCCGATAGAAACATTGAATGTATCCACAGCATGCCACTCAGATGCCCATTTATGATTAATCTGTTTATTGCTTCTCTGTATTGCAAGTAAATTTTTATACCGCTTTTCAATTTTTGTTTTTTCTTCTTCTGTAGTTGCTGCCGCTAATTCTTCAGCACGGCGCGCCTCCGTTTCAGCAATAAGCTTATCAAACCGTTCATCTATTTTGGCTGTGTACCAATCTTGATACATCTGCCGTTTTTCTGGAGTAGGCAATCCTTCGGTAACTCGTTCACCCTTGCTCTCATAAGCAAGATCAATCCCCGTGGCACCATCTAATCCCAGAGCTTTACCGTATTTTGCAATATTATCAATACCTGCTCTGCGCCCTAACTCCTGAAAGTATACATTGTCAGATTTAGCCATGCCTTTATATAAATTATAATATCCTACTGGTGCCGTCGTTTTTATATAGGGAGCAATCCAATATCTTCCCGGATTATAGATGCTTTCTGTATCCGTGACCACACCGCTTTCCAACGCTGCAATAGCTGTCACCGGTTTGAATGTAGAACCGGGAATATACCGGCCCTGAATCGCCCGATTTTGCTGCCCTACATTATCGTCAGGACGGCTGACCATGGCTAATACCTCACCATTTTTCACATTTAATAATACGCCAGCACCAGCACCGGCTTTGTCAGAACGACTCTGCCGCTGAAGACTGGCAATTGTTTCATCCATTGCATTTTCCAACGCTTGCTGCAATCTTGTATCAATGGTCAGTACAAGCGTATTCCCCGCTTCAGGTTCCACCGTCTTTACATCTGACACTGGACGCCCTCCAGCGTTTACTTCCACTTGCCTGTAGCCATCCAACCCGCGCAAAGTTTGGTCGTAATATTTTTCCAAACCTACCTTGCCTACCAAATCTCCCAACTTATAGTTAGTTTGATTTTCTGAGTCTCCTTGTTCCTCCTGTGCATCCAGTTCACTTTGACTGACTTCTCCAATATAACCCAGTACATGACTGCACAATGTACCATACAAATAGGTTCTCTCTGGTACTGAATCTATGGTAACGCCGGGCAATTCCTTCCGGTGTGCCTCGATGCGGCTTACCGTAGCAATATCCAAATTCTTCTTTAAAACAATGGGACGATATAAATAGCCACTATTTGCATCACAAATTTCCATTATTTTTTCTGCTGTCAATTCTGGATCTGCCAACAGTTCCACCAATAACTGTATTTTTTCTTCATCATACGCACCATTTTTACGCAATGACAAATAATCTACGGTCAACTGATAACTGGGACGGTCTGTCACCAATGTCGTCCCATCACTGGTAATAATGTCACCGCGAGTCGCCGCTATAGTCATCAAACGATTGCGCTGCGCGTCGGCCCGAGATGCATAGAAGTCTGTCTCTACCAACTGCATCCAAGCTAACTTCGCAATCAAAATCCCTATTACGACAAAAGTAAGTACAGTATAAATACGTATCAAATTTTCAAGCTGTTTGCGTTCTTTACCCTGCACCGTTGTCGCTTCCCTTCCCATATCATGATGATATTTCAAAACTAATCATCGGATTTGATCACAAAAAAATTATAAAATACTGCATAAAACACAGGTGAAAAACACATATTGTAGACGGCATCTGGAATAGTGGAAAGTATCAGTTTTTCTAATCCCACATGTCCACCTATTAACACACTGAATAAATAATAGAACACTGTATTTAAAAAAGTAGCTGCCAATATGGCTGCAATGGGCACAAAAAAATTATTTTTATATAAATTGCGCTCCGATACTCCGACAAGATACCCTAAAAGGCCTTTACATATTGCATTAATGCCAATAAAACGTCCTGTCATCAAATCTTCCAGTAAGCCTAGGGCAACTCCCATCAATCCACCTTGCACTGAGCCACGGAAAATGGCGAAAAACACTACCAAGATTAACACAAAATCTGGCTTTCCTCCAGCTACAGACAAGCCATTAAACACCGTATCTCTCAGCACAATTCCTAAAAATGCAGCTAAAAAGAGAAAGAAACCTTTCAATTTCCACTCCCTCCTCCGCTATTCATCAGGATAAACACTTCTTCCAAGCGGGAGAAATTTACGTAAGCTTTTAAATACGCAGTTTTTGTCAATCCGGTAACACTATATTCAATGGCTGTCACTTCACCAATATGGATTCCGCCAGGAAACACGCCATCTAACCCTGAGGTTACAATGTCGTCCCCTACATAAATATCTGCATCATGGGGTAAATGAATCATTTGCAGTGTTGCAGAATCCGTACCATCTCCTTCTACCACACCAATCACTTCACGGGTGCTCCACACTCGTGCGCCTACTGCACTCTCACGGTCCGGCAACAACATGACTTCGCTGGACTCTGGCATGACTGCTGTAATACGACCTATCAAACCAGAATGATTCATGATAGTCATCCCTGTGGTCACACCATCATTGCTGCCTTTATCCAATGTAATGGTATGCTGAAGATTATTATTATTCTCAGCAATAATCTCCGCCAACTGCAAATTATATTGGCCTCTCGTAGCATCTTTATACCCAAGAAGTTCTTTTAAACGGATATTCTCCATACGCACTTCGTCCATTTGCGTCAATTGGCTATGTAATTGGCTGATTTCTTTTTTCATTGCGTCATTTTCTTGCTGTAAGGCTTCTTTTTCCGTAAAATAAGAAAAAAATCCGCTGACACTATCATTAATTCCCTTAAAACCATATTGAAAAGGGCTGGCTGCAATGCGCAATCCCTTTTCAATAAAAGTTAAATTTTCTCTGGGCTGTACTGTACGTACTGCCAGCGTAAAAAACAACACTAAAAGTACCAACGCCACAAACAGATTTCGCAACCATTTCTTTTTTAAAAGTCCATTCCACATGTTTTTTAACCCCATTAGTGGCCTATTTTCTGTCCATTTTCAACCTTACGTAAAAGATCAATATTTTCCAAAGCATTTCCGGCGCCAAGTACGATACTTGAAAGAGGATCCTCTGCATAAATCACCGGCATGCCGGTTTCCTCGGAAATCAAAAGATCCATACCCCGGATCAGCGAACCGCCTCCGGCCAACACAATACCTCTCTGGATAATATCACCGGCCAATTCTGGAGGAGTTTTCTCCAAGCAAGATTTAATCGCATCTAAAATGCTCTGAATAATATCTTTAAATGCTAAATGAATTTCATGGTCTGATATTTCTACCTGGCGAGGCAACCCTGTCATCAAATCACGACCGTTTACCATATAGGTTAAATGTTCACTTTCCGATAAAATATGCACACTGCCAATTGCCATTTTAATTTCTTCAGCCGTCCGCTCGCCGATTAACAAGTTATAATTTTTTTTCACAAAATTGACAATAGCTTCATCCATTTTATCCCCGCCGATACGAATGGACTGGCTGGTAACAATTCCGCCCAAAGAGATAACAGCCACGTCCGTAGTACCGCCACCGATATCCACAATCATACTTCCGGTCGGGTCTGCCACAGGCAGTCCTGCCCCGATCGCTGCAGCCATAGGTTCCTCCATGATATGAACCTCTTTGGCCCCTGCCTGCATGGTAGCCTGCCGTACCGCCCGTTCTTCCACCGAAGTTGTTCCTGCTGGCACACAAATAATAACCTTTGGCTTTGAAAACATACCTGTGCTATTCAATGCCTTTCCAAAAAAATATTTCAGCATACTAGAACATACATCAAAATCGGCGATAAATCCATCTTTCAAAGGCTTCACTGCTATGATATTGCCCGGTGTGCGGCCAATCATTTTTTTCGCCTCATCTCCTACCGCCAATACTTTTCCTGTATTTTTTTCAATAGCAACCACAGACGGTTCCCGGATAACAATCCCCTTTCCTTGCACATAAACCAGACTGTTTGCTGTACCCAAATCAATTGCAATTGCTTTTGACATTCTTTTCGACTCCTTTCAGCAAAGCATTTCATGCTCGCGAAAACTATAATAACAATTTTCCCCAATAATGATGTGATCTATTACTTCAATCCCCACAATTTCTCCGGCTTTCATTATCTGCTCTGTTACAGTTTTATCCTGTCTGCTCGGTTCACAGCTCCCACTGGGATGATTGTGTACCAAAATGATGGCCGAAGCGCTGCGTTTGATTGCCTGTTTAAACACTTCCCTCGGATGCACCAGAGAACTGGACAACGTACCAATGGACACAGTTTCAATACCCAAAAGGGCATTCTTTGTGTTGAGCAGCATTACCTGAAAATGTTCTCTATCCAATCCCTGCAGACGCCCTTTCAAAAGCTGCGCTGCTTTATCAGAGCTGTCAATAACCGGTCGATAATCCGTAATTCCGTTACATAAACGTTTTCCCAGCTCTATCGCTGCAGCTATTGTGGTAGCCTTTGCCGCACCAATGCCTTTTTGCTTCATCAGCTCATCCAAAGTCAGCTCCTGTAATCCTGCCAGTCCTCTATGATTGCGCAATAGCTGTTCTGCCAAATCCAAGGCACTGCATTCCCTGCTCCCTGTAGCAAGTAAAATCGCTAAAAGCTCCTGATCACTCAGTTGTTCCGCACCCAGCATCTCCATTCGTTCCCGCGGCCGTGCGTACTGCGGATACTCTTTCATTTTGTAAACCGTCGTATGCATATAGATGAATCCCCCAATTTTGCAGTCCAAGTGCTACCTTCTGCAGAGGTAATCCAACCACATTAAAATAACATCCGTCAATTTTTTCTACTAATAGAGCTCCATATCCTTGTATTCCATAAGCGCCAGCTTTATCGAAGGATTCCCCTGTCTTTAGATAAGCAGCGATATCTGCTTCTGTCAGATTTCGAAATTTTACTTTCGTTTTCTCCACAGAAAGCCACGGCTTTTTCTCTCCCGAAGCATCCACAAGCGCTACCGCTGTCATCACCTCATGCCATTTTCCAGATAAGCCACGCAGCATCTCTGCCGCATCCTCTTCGCTTACTGGCTTGCCTAAAATACAACCGTCATTCACTACAATCGTATCCGCACCTAACACCAATCCAGTATAGTGCATGGCTGCTACTGCCTGTGCTTTCTGCAAAGCTAGTCCTTGTATCATTTCTTCTGGTGCAAGAGAAAGATTTTTTATTTCTTCGACAGGACTGGATTCCACTTGAAAATCAGCACCGACTTGTCTCAAAAGCTGCCGTCTTCTAGGTGATGCTGAAGCTAAAATGAATACCATTTTTTTGCCCCTTTCTCTCTTGCCAAACTATTTTCTTGCATTAGTTAATAATAACATTACCACAAGCCAGAAACAAGCTTTATTCTATATTCTAATGCAAAAAAATGATAAAAATTTTTACCACAAAACGATCCTTTTAAAATTATATCACAGATTTACATAAATTGTAAATTTTCTTTTCATTTTTGCCATAAACAAACAACTATATTTTTATTCTTCGTTTTCCTTTTTATTTCCTATCTACATTTATAAAATCATCAATAAGATTTGTATGATTAGGCAATCCGTTTCGGTCAGCCTTTACATTTGGCTCTACGTCAAATGTTGGGGTGCAAAAACCCCATAGAAAAAAATTATAGAAT
>CAJUDO010000053.1 GCA_910585405.1 uncultured Peptococcaceae bacterium
AAAAAGTATAATTTTTAAGACAATTCAAAAATATTCCGACAAATTATTTAATTCGCATAATTTTACATTCTGTTAATCACAGATATTATATATCGTCTTTATTTTAGTATAATGTTCATTTATATAAATTGCAAGACCTCATAGGTTGTAGCTTTTCTATTTTCCTTTGCAACTTCTTTATGCTTGTGCAAAAATGCTGCAACATATCTTTGTTTGTGCTTTGACCTAAACAAAACGGCGTCCCTGTCTGCACATTTGCCTATTGCACATCGGACGCCGTTTTGTTTCATATTATTCCTTTTCTCTGTTTTCTTCGGCAGCCGCCAGAACCGCCTCATACTCCTTCAACACTGCGCTTTGAATCATTTCCCGTGTCGCACTAGAAATGGGATGGGCAATATCTTTATACTCACCGTCCGGCATTCTCTTACTGGGCATTGCTACAAATAGCCCCTTATCACCTTCCACGATTTTGATGTCATGCACCGCAAATGCATCATCAAAAGTGATGGATACAACAGCTTTCATTCTCCCTTCCGTATTTACCTTTCTGATTCTGATGTCTGTTACAATCATTCTGTACACCGCCCTTTTGTCTTAATTCACCAGCTGTCATAAATATATCGAATAAATAAAACCAATTTATGACTATAGTTTATATAATACCGTACCTATGCTTTTTTTACAAGTAAATATTTGGCAAAATAATATAAAATACAAAAATTTTTTAATAATTATACATTTTTTTAGCTATAATAAAAACGTTGGTCTAAAAGCTTTTCATGCTTTAGACCAACGCTGCTCAATTTCTTCTATATTCTTCTCAACTGTGTTCCAACTCACCTTTTTCTTTCATACTGGCAATCATTGCGTTTTCTGCATTTTCAATGTGCTCCTGCGCCAGTTTTGAAGCCAATTCACCGTTACGCTCACTTAAAGCCTCTACAATTTGTTTGTGTTCTTCCAGTGCAGTTTTGCTTCTGCCAGGCCGTGCCAAAGACGCTGCACGGAAACGTTGCAATTGCTCCTGCAAAATATTCACAAACTGTACCAGCCGTTGGTTGCGCGCAGCCTGATAAATGATATCATGAAAACTGCTGTCAATATAAATGATATTGTCCAAATCGCTGCCGTCTTTTTTGGCTTCTTCCTCAGATTCCCGCAAAACCTGTTGTTCCAATGCATTTAGTTCTTCATCTGTAATGCGTTCTGCAGCCAATGTAACCGCCAACATTTCTAAAGCGGAACGAACTTCATATACTTCATGAATATCTTTCATAGAAACCCCTGCTACATAGGCACCCTTCCGCGGCACCATTACCACGAGCCCTTCCAATTCTAATTTGCGGATTGCTTCTCTCACCGGTGTACGACTCACACCCATTTCATCTGCCAATTGAATTTCCATTAAACGTTCACCCGGTTTTAACACCTGGGTAATGATAGCATCCCGCAAATTTTCAAACACCACATCCCGCAGTGGTTTATAGCCATCCAACTTAATAGGTACTAATTTTCGTCCCGTTTGATTATTTGTCGCCATAGAGCTTCACCCTCTCCTTTAATATCGTTTCATCCACCGTTCGAGAAAAAATTGCATCAGGATATATTGTTTTAATTTTTTTATAATACGCCCTGGCTTCCTGTTCCTCTGCAAAAGCAGCAAATACGGTAGGCCCACTGCCCGACATCAACACATGTTTGCAACCATAATCCCCCATCATTTGCTTTAGTTTTTTCACCTGAGGCTGCAGCTGAAAAGTACTGTACTCCAAAAGATTCCCCATTGCATCCAGTACCTGCTCTTTGCTGCCATTATCCAACCCTTCTATGCACTGCTGCACCTGAGGATGACGCGGTACCTTGTTCAACTGCAAATTCTGATACACCTTAGGAGTGGAAACTCCAAAGGATGGTTTTACTAATACAACATACAGGGAAGGACATGGCGCCAACGGCGTAATGATTTCTCCGCGGCCGGATGCCAGCGCCGTGGGGCCGCCCATACAGAAAGGCACATCCGAGCCAAGTTGTGCACCCAACTGTTGTAATTCCTGTAAAGAAAGACCCAAATCGTACATACGATTAATACCCAGCATCACCGCAGCGCAGTCTGTACTGCCACCTGCCAATCCTGCAGCTACCGGAATCCGTTTTTGCAGTGTCACCTCCAGAGGCGACACACTAGGAAATTGCTGCTGCATCAGCGTAACAGCTTTCATCGCCAGATTATTCATATTTGGAGGAATATATTTGCTGTCTGTCACCAGCCAATTGCGCGGCGCTTCTTGCAGCAAAACAGTATCGACCAAATCGATGGCCTGCATCACCATCTCCACCTCATGATAACCGTCCGCTCTCTTGCCAATTACATCCAGAACCAGATTAATCTTTGCATATGCAATTATTTTTGCTCGCTTCATCGTTTTTATCTCGCTTTCCACTAAGAAAAAAACATTATACAAAATTCTATCTAATTATGTATTTTATCTGATTTTTCGGTAGCTGTCAACAAATCTCAAATTGCGGATCATCTGCTGTAAAATTGTTGCAGAGCATAAGAATTTATGGTAAAATATGGAATATATGGTAGTCACGCTGTTTTGTTCGGCGCATGACGGCACGGACGGCTTGCCCTGTGAAAGGGGGGTAATATGGTTACTTTTGAAGCATTGACCAGCATATTTACATTCGATCTGCTGATTGTAGCAATTATCGCCGCAATCCAGAGCAAGTATAAAGTAATTAAAAAAATTACTCCCGTCTGACCTGAGAAATCGTGACGGGAGCAATCCATTAAAACGATTATGAGGGTGAGCCGTCCGGCTACTCTCTTTATATGTATATCCTAACACACAGAAAACTATTCGTCAAGCATTGCCCCAACCGGCGGATAGGATTTCTTTATCCCCAGCAAGGTTCAACCGGTCTTTTCGTTCAATGAAATATTTTTTTGTCCAAAACTGCCGTAACCTTGTCAAATATCGACGCAAGCAACATCGTACAAATAAATGCAAGGGCAAAGCTTAAATACAGATGATTCGCGAATTTTCCATAATGCTCCAATACCATCATCGGCAAACGCTGTAGCATAAACATGCTAAACACATGATTGCCGAAAAACTGCAGAAAAGGATTGTCCAACTGCACCTTCAAGGACAGCAAGATGACCAGCAGCGCAAAAATAATTGCCAACCCCGAATAAAACCACACGCCAATCTGATATCTGCTGTAAAAAATCCCATACAAAGATAACGCCAGCAGCAAAACAAAAAAATAACTCGCGTCATTTCTCATCACAAGCTTCTCAATTTTGCTCCGATAGAGAGAATACCACATCCCCAAAGGAAAGCATAAAATTGTATTGTACCAATAAGCCGGTTTCCACACTCGCAATATCAATATATACGCGACGCACAGCAAAGTGACCAGAAGTACACCTGCTTTGCGCTGCTTCCGAAAAATTGCAAAAGATAGAAAAGAAATTAAATAGGCAACAATGATGGCAAAAATGTACCAATTATAGTTTCCTATGTTTTCCCAACAGATCAACGACAGCAAGAACTGCCGCAGGGAAATACTCTGCCCCAAGAACAACGCTATACACAAAAACAGCACAACTGCAATGTCAAAATGAAACAACAGTTTTACTGCCTTTTGCGGCAGATTTCTTATATAACGGTCTCCCTTTCCCTTGATGGCCTCAAGAATCCCGTAGCCAGAATAAAACAAAAACATCGTCACAATCAGCTGGGTCAGAGCATTATTCTGACAAACTGCAAAAAAATGACTTAAGCTGGCTGGGTCCAGATAGGACAAAAAATGCGCCAAAAATACTACAATCACAAAAATTCCTTTTATCGCATTAGTTTTCCTTTTCTCGAGATAATCAGAGAAAAACTCACCTTCCCTGGCAAAGGACAGCCCATTGATACAAAATAGAGATAAAATCAGAAGAATTGCTGTCATATATGGTTTTCCTTCCTTTCTCCGCATGATGTAAACTTTTCAGTATATTCAGAAACTAAAATTTCCCTTTATTTCTCTTTAAAAGCAAAATACCGCTGTCCAATATAGTTAAACGCTGTAAACAAACACATCCCCACGAACATGGCCAGATTCTCCTGTATGGTCGCCGGACTGCCTTCCAGCAAATACAATACAGCCGGTTTTGCGATGCCATAGGCCAGCAAATAACAAATCAAAATATTCAACACAAACTTTGGCACAGTATTCCGCAGGCTGTCTTTATTCCCGAATGTAAAACTTTTATTCAGAAAGAAACTCAGGATACTGCCAAAAAAATAATTTGCAGCAGAAGAGAGCCAATAGCTGCATCCAGCCAGATTGTATAACCCAAACATGATAGCTGCACCAAATAGTGTATTCACCACACCAACGATTAAAAATTTAATTGTTTTACCATCAATTACCGCCATATTTTACTCACTTTCATCGCACACCGTTCATCAAAACACGGAACCTTAGCCAAGCCCATTTCTGCCTTCACATACTATAAACGAAAAACAGAAGAAATGTCAAGATAACAACAGCCCGAAAAGTGGACTAATATACAGTTTCACGCATACGCTCCAATGAAAGATACACTTTTTAATTATTCCATCAGCAATATGAGAAATTGGCCTCCCAGCACCTTGTCATAAGAAAAGCCTCCCGTGATCATCGTTTCATGTTATCACAGGAGGCCTCGTTTGCTTGAACCGTATAGAATCTTGTATTTACGATTGATATTGCTGTACAATCTGCTCCAAATAGCCTAAAAAGGCATCCCGCAAATCCTCACGCTGCAGGGCAAACTCCACCGTAGCCTGCAAAAAGCCCAGCTTGTCACCCACATCATGGCGGCGGCCCTTGAAGGCATAGGCTAACATTTTTTCCTTTGTTGCCAGCGTTTTCAACGCATCGGTCAACTGAATCTCATTGCCCGCTCCCGGCGCTGTTTTTTCCAGAATGTCAAAGATTGCAGGCGTGATAATAGCCTTTGGCTTTTCCACCAACGAGCGCACCGTATACAATCCCTCAGCAATTTTATCGCCGTCCACCACACCGTACTTATGAATATCCTGCAACGCTACTTCCTTCACACCCAAAATTGAGCACTGCTCCCGCTCATACAAATCCATCATCTGTTTCAGACATGGATACTCTGGTGAATCCACAATATCGTCACCCAGCATCACAGCAAAGGGTTCATTGCCGATAAAATTCTTGGCACAGTACACCGCATGGCCCAAACCCAACGCCGTTTTCTGCCGTACAAACTGAATGTTGGCCATACCGGCGATATCCTGAATCTGCTCCAACAAATCGTACTTGCCCTTTTTCTCCAACTCCATTTCCAACTCCACCGAGCGGTCAAAATGATCCTCAATGACCGACTTGTAACGGCCAATGACGATTAAAATATCCTCGATGCCGCTCTCCACAGCCTCTTCCACAATATACTGAATGGTAGGCTTGTCCACCACCGGCAACATCTCTTTGGGCTGACTCTTGGTAGCCGGTAAAAACCGCGTACCGAACCCAGCAGCGGGAATGATTGCTTTTGTTATTTTTTGCATGAATGTTCTCCCAATAATTCGGAAATATCTATAAATTTCCTATCGTCACTATAATTCTTTATGCTGTTAATTTGTATACCAGGGAGAATGCGTTTTAGCTCTTTTGAGTATATTTTTTTTGCTTTTCTTTTAAATATTTTTAATTTCCTATACAATACTAAAATTACCCCTTCCCAATATGTAAAGGGCATTTCCCCTGGCGCTACAACATAAATCAAATCACTATCTGCATATTGGCGTAAAGTATCATTTGTTTCTTTTTCAAAACTCCATTGCAAAAAGACAAAAATACTTTTCTCTAATCGTACTGTTTGAGTTAAAGCTATAAATTGTTCCTTGTCTGCAGAATTTACTAAATTTGATATAATATAAATATCAAATTTTTTCGATTTATTTTTTTCATAACTAATTATTTTTAAATCTTTATCAATATTTCCTGTTAGAATAGTATCATTAATTTTTTTATTAACTTGCGCACTGTCATGTTTACAATATTGTTGTAAAAATTCAGTATACTTACTATCGCATACAAATTCTTTTTTGGAATCATTCATAAAGTCTACCAATTCAAAAACATCATTTATTCGTTTAAATGGCAATGTATCAATGTCAAAATATAGTCCTCGTTCACTTATATATTCCTCATAATCATAGGTAAATAAAATAATTTCTTTTTTTGTATTTGCGAAATCGAAAAATATACTAGAATAGTCTGTAATTAAACAATCAGCAATGTTTAGAAACGTATAGGTTTCATAGAAAGGATGAAATTCCATAATATGTTTATAATGCCCTAACTTAATTTTTCTCATAACTAACTGATGCAACTTAACAAATAAAACGATATCGTCATTTAATTGACTATCTATAATATCCAGTAATTCCAATATCTCATTCTTATATTTTTCTACAGCAATTGCATCAATTGTTTTTCCTCTCCAAGTAGGCATATAAGCATAAATCTTTTTCCCTAATAATCCCATATTACGTTTTATTTTCATAGTATCAACGTCAGTAAAAAAAACTGAATTTCTAGGATAACCTGACAGCAATACCGTTCCTGTATATAAATCATTAAGAAAAAAACTATCTGTCATTTTCTCAAAAGTATACTCATTAGGATATAGTAAATAATCACTCATTAAAAAATTGCCTTGATTATTGCCCACATCCTTTAGACCTGTCTCCATGTATTTCCCTAATGTTTTCAACGGCGTGCCATGCCATGTATTTAAATATATCTGCCCTTCTCTTTTTGAAAAGAAACTAGGAAACCGAGAGTTACAAACTAAATATTTTGCGGTTGCTAAAAGCCGCAAATATTCATCAGAAAATGTTTTCACCAATCTTACATCCATTTCATTGAATCTAATAAAAGTTGTATCTCTGTGTAGATTATTACTTCCTATATAGACTTTTAAATTTTCCCGTTCTAGCAAATCTTTTGCCAGATAGTAAATACTGTCATTAAAATTACTACCATAATAAGATACCAATAAAATACTTTCATTATCTATTGGTTTTTTACTATATTTTGCGTATTTTATACTAAATTTTCTATCTTCACATTTTTTTCTAAAATCCTTTAATTTCTTTTTACAGGTTTTAATGATAACCTTCCAACAATAAACACCCTTTTTTAAGAAATTAGGACAATAAATAAATAATAACATAGCGAACCAATAGGAGCGATAGCAATTTAGCCTAATTAAAAATCTATTTTTCGTATCAATTCTACAGATAGTTTTTCGCCAATTCCAAAAATAATAATCAAACAAAGCAAAAAATTCTTTTGCAATTGCCTTCTGCAATTTCTTATCACTATAATTTTTGAAATCTCTAATCCGTCTCAGATAATAATGTGCTTCAACTCTCCAAAGGGCTCCCTCAAATTGATTAAAATATCCATTTCTCAAAGCCATTTCGTTAACCACTTTAAGAGCTATCACATTATCCAATAACACTTTTGTATATGCACTAGTAGTCGCTCCATCTCTTTTTGTTAGATAATAGTATAACGGTTCATCTATAGTCACAAATTTAGCCTTACTCATTTCATATTCAAACAAAAAAATGAAATCTTCAGCATAATGAATATTTTCATCAAAATTAATATTATTTTGTTCCAAAATACTTCTCTTATACAATTTATCCCATACAAATAAAGTTTGTTTTGATAGAATTTCAGGCATTTCAAATATATCAGAGACTATAGTAAAACTTTTTGGAATAAAAATTTTCATGTCATTAGCTGTCACCTCATATCGACCACATTGTATAATATCGGCATTTTCTTCCACAGCAGTCCAATACATTTTTTCATACATTAATACATCCACTGTATCGTCAGCATCCACAAATCCAATAAATTCACCCTTAGCTGCACTCATTCCTAAATTTCTGGCTGCCGAAACTCCTTTGTTTTCTTGAAAAAAAGCTACTATATTAGGATAATTTTTTTGATACTTTAAAATTATATCTTTTGTCCCGTCTGAAGAACCGTCATCAATAACAATAATTTCAATTTCTTTTAAGGATTGATTAACTAAACTCTCCAAACATTTATCTAAAAAACATTCCGCATTGTAAGCCGGAATAATGACGCTTACTTTAATATCATCTTTTTTCATTTTCCCAAATCCTTTTTAATCTGTGTGGTAGAAATCTCTGGCGTTCTAGG
>CAJUDO010000054.1 GCA_910585405.1 uncultured Peptococcaceae bacterium
ATTATTATATGAAAAATCTTTTGTGGCTGTTGCCAGCCCCGATTTTTATCGGCTATGTTAATTCATATTTTATTCACTTTTTTGATTTATACTTTGTTCAACAATCTTACACTGTTTGTGCAGTGCTTCCACAAAAACCCTTTCAGCCAAACTCAGCGTTTCTTTTTTGCTGATCCAACCTACCTTGCAGCACCAGGTAAAACCTTCCACCTCAACAATGCGCAGCTTTTCTCCAGGTCCCATCATTTTGCCGACAACCGTACGAGGAAACGCACTGATGGCATCGGAGCGTAAAATATATTGTTTCAAATTGTGGAATCCGCTGACATGCCGCATTTTGTGAGGGTTTCCATAATCCTGCAATAGTTTCTCTGTTACCGGACTCCCTGATTTTCGATGGGTGATAAATGGATAATGCAGTATCTGCTCCAAAGATAAATTCTCCTCCATAAACAAAGGATGTTCCTCCTTTGCCACAAATACCATTTCATCTTCAAACAATTCATGATACTGAAATCTAATACGATTCAATTCATGATACGCGTCATGCTCATTGATATAACTGACCATAACAATACCCAAATCCAGTTGCTCTTCCGCAATCAATTTTACAATATAATCGGTATCATCCTCAATTAATTGAATCAGGAGCTCCGGATATTTCTGCTGCAAATCCATCAAGGTATTCACCAGTAGCATATCACAAAAATAAGGAATTCCCCCTATCCTTAGCTTTCCTTTTAAATCATTGTCCTCCTGATATTCGATATGCTCTATCCGCTGTACCGCTTCCATAATGACTTTCGCTTCCTGCAAAACAGCTTGTCCCGGTACTGTAAAGGAAACGCCCCGTTTGCTTCTGTGCAGAATTTCAAATCCCAGCTCCTCCTCCAGCTCTTTCACAGCAGCGCTCAAGGAAGGCTGTGAAACAAACAATGCCTGTGCAGCTTTGGAAAAGGTACTATATTTTTCTAATGCTATCAAGTATTTAAACTGGCTTAACCGCACGTGCCTCTCCCCTTTTCTGTAATGATACAATCATTGCTTATATTCTACAGCCTCCCTGGCAATTCCTCTCCCTGACTCAACGGAAGACAAACTGCACATAAGGAACTCCCAATATGCAAAAAACAAAACAGCCAGAAACCACAATCAGCAGCCCATATTTATAAATATCTCTCACCTTAATCCAATCCGTATTGCCATGCATCAAAGCCGCCATAGGAGATGCCGCCGGTGTCAAAATTCCAAAGTGACAAACATAAACCAGTAAACTTGTCAAAGCCAAAGGCTCAATCCCCATCTTCACTGCAAAAGGATAAAATACAGGCAGCAAAATAGCGCCGGCAATGCTTTGCAAAATACAATTGGCAATCATCACACCAATAATCACCACCATAAGTAAAAATATTCCCGTTGTCTTATCGGCAAACAAAGGGCCCAAGTGTTTGAGCAGAAAAGGGGTAATTCCCGTTTCCTCTGCCGTCAGCGCTGTAGAGAGTGGCATCACAACAGAAACTAAAAAAATTACATCCCACTGTATTCCCTTCGATGCCACTTTTTTGTAATTCAGTATTGCTTCTCCATCCACCTTAACACAGCACATGGCTGCCACTAAGAGCATCGCCGTTCCCGACGCCTGAATTTTATTCAATGCCTCCACAAGGAAAAATGAAGAGGGCAGAATACTGGGCAGCAGCAATAAAACAATTAACAGAAATAAGAAAAACAATACTGCTTTTTGATGCTTCGTGAGAGCCAAATCCACATCATGAAAAGACGCTTCTGTTAAACTGCTCAATTTTTGTACATCAATCTTAAAAAACAACTTTGCCATAAACAGAAACATCAAAATACAGCAAAGCCCCATAGGAATGCTGAAAAAGATATAAGTTAAGTAATCCACCGTCAGACCTGTCATATTTTCCAGCACGCCAAACACTGTGATTCCAATGGTCTTAAAAGGAAATAACGCCAGACCAAAAGAGGCTGAGGCTACAATGCCCACAACCATAAAGGACGGAAAAGAATCAAAAGGTTTATAGCCTATCTGCTTGCAAATACTGTACAAAATCGACCAACAAATCATAATGGCTGGGATCGTACTGGTAACCGCCGAGAGAATAAATGTCGTAAACAAGAACACAAAAATAAACAGCCAAGGTTTTCCCAAAATAAATTTTCTTGTGATAAACCACATTGCAATAAAATGACTTACACCAGACTGCTCTACAATAGCGGCTACAATCGTCATAAAAAAGATAAGCAGCAGCGTATTGCTTCCCCAGCCAAGCGCAAAGGCTGTCTTTAAATCCATTACTTCCAGTAAAATCAATCCCAGCAATCCAATTATGCTGGGCCAAAGTAAGCCTATCGTCGACCAGGCAAAGAGTAACGCGCAAAATACGCCTAACACCTTCATTCCCAACGCCGTCAATGGCTCCACTGCCGGCAGATATCCAAAGCCAAACATAATAATGAAAAATATCGCAACTTTTCCGTAATAGAAACCATCCTTCTTTTTCACCGCTCCTCCTTTTTGCATGCTTCTGCTCCTCCTTTTTGCAAAAATGAAAAGGCTGCTTTAGAAATGTCATTGTGTACATCAAAAAGTATTGAAGCTACAAAACAACAGAATCTTACAAACAGCCTTTTCTTTTAGAGCTACCTACATAGCTCCACGTTTTCTCTTATCGCGGAATTCCATCTTCGGACCTTCACTTGTCAAACAAATTGTTTGGAACTTATTGTTTAATAACGGATTGGTATAAGTATAATCACTCCGTTTATGATGAGGCCCGCGGCTTTCTTTTCGGTTTTCTGACATCAGTGCAGTAGCCTGTGCGTAATCAATCAAATCCAAAACTTCCAGAGTACGCATCAGATCGTGGCTGGTTTCTGCTTTCAGCTGCGCCAAAGAATACCGTTTCAGATCGCTCAAATATTTAATCCCTGATTTCATCAATGTCTCCGAACGCACATTCATGCCTACATAGGTGTTCATAATCTGCTGCAGTGTAGAGTTGGCCTCTTTCCAATACGCCCCTTCTTTTCTGCTGCAAATCTGTTCATACAAAGCAACCTTTTCTGCAATCAACGCATGATCTTTGACATCATATTCTGCAACTTCCTTCACATATTCACAAGCATTTTCTGCCGCAACATGACCAAACACTGCGGCACTGGTAATATCGCCCCGCACATTTCCCGCGGAGTTGCCGATGGCATATAGCCCCTGCAAACTACTCATACTCTTGATATCTACATCAATTCCACGACCGAGGAACACATACTCAAAAGAAGCGAACTCAACCATACTCTTGCGCAAATCAATATCATACTGCTCCAGATAGTCGGTGATAGAAGTATCGCCCTCCGCTACAAAGGCATCATGCAGCATATAATCCAAATCTTCTTCGGAAGTTTCTGAACAGTTCATAAACACTGGACCACTGCCATCAGCCAGTTTTTCCGAAAATACTTCTCTCCAGATATCAGAAGTCGCATCACAGTACTCTCTGCTTGGTTTATCCACAAACGGCCCCAATGGTTTGCCATAATAGTCAGTCAACACGCCAATCCATGTCGCCTTTCCCGAACGAGCGAAAAGTTTGGGACCTGCCTGCACAGCCGGAATATCCAAATTCACCAATCTTGCCCCTGCGCGATAGGCCATAGCCGCACCGCTGCCTGTATCTGCCGGACAGCTGGCTGTATTAAATTCATACGCCGGATTTTGACCTGGATACATCCGAACAGTATGCCCAGTACCAACAATCACCGCTTTTGCCTGGAATATAATCACTTCTGCCTGTTCCTCGTCAGAAATATTAATGCCAATAGCACCGACCACACGGCCCTGATTATCTGTCAATAGCTCATTCACTACAGTTTTATTCATAATGCGTGCACCATTTTTCAGAGCTTCTTTGGTCAGAATCGGTTTCTGATTGCGGCCGTCATATTTTAAATGATATTTGCGCCGTCCTGGCATCGCATGCCCTTCAAAATTCCATTTTCCTGTAGGCTTCATATCAATGCCATAGCTATGCCAGAGTTGGATGACCTCAAAGGAACGGCCCATCATCAAGGATACCAAATCCAAATCCTGCCATGGTCCTACCAATGTTTCCATAACTTCCTGCAAAATCGTATCATAATCATCGCCGTGAATTTCTGGAATATAACACATAAAGTGGTCGTTGCCTGTTGCCCCGGAACCAGATCTTCTCGTATCCGCCTTTTCTGCAATCACTACATCCGCGCCGTTCTTCGCAGCAGTGATTGCTGCCTGCAGGCCGCCGATGCCGCCGCCAACAATCAAAATATCACTTTTTACAATATTTTCTCTCACTTTCACTTTCATACTCTAGCACTCCTTTTTTGGTACATCCACATGCAACATCATATGGGACAAGGGATAACGTAATGTGATAGCCTGAACCGGACAGTCGATTGCGCAAGCTCTGCAATGCCAGCATTCATCAGGATATTTGACAACAATTTTTTTATCTTTCGATACTTTAATTACGTCTAACGGACAAATCGCAGCACAATATCCGCATTTTATACATTTTTCTTCGTTAATAATTGGTGGCATGTCATACACCTCTCCATTTATATATTTTTTTGCTATAGAGATTCGATCGAATTCATATTTCATATTTATATTTTATCTCCATATTATTTATATGTAAAATACCGGTTCGTTATTTTTTTTATAGTCATTGCCTATAATTTTTTCAGATACTCCATCCTGCACCAATGAAATAAAAAATATTTCCTACAGTATATTTACACGATCCATTTTTCGGACAGCGCTTGACGAATAGTTTTCTGTGTGCTAGGATATACATATAAAAAGAGTGACCATGACATGCTGGTAACATGTCGGTAAACGGTTTACTCCCCTGTTAATCGACAAACTACCCGCCGATCTTGTGAGGATTGAGGCGGGTAGTCATTTTTTATGTGACTTTAAAACCTTACTGCTTGCGCAGCAAGGCGATGATCTGAACCAGCAATGTGAGTAATAAAATCAATTCTGTCAATGTCAAGATCACCACCTCCCCTCATCAGGGAAGCAAACCGCCTACCGTTATGGTCACTCTATATCCATATTTTACCATATAATATTCCGTTTCACAATCCCTTTCGAAAGGATTCACGATCTTTCCCATCAATACATTACAAGTCCAATCTTCTGCAAAAAAATAAACTGCTGTCACAGAAAAACTATGACCGCAGCCTATGTAGCAATGGGTTATTCAATTTTCATTCAATCATACTTCAAAATCTGCAGTACAATGGCCAAAATAAAGCCGCAAAAACATACAGCCGCAGCCACAACAACGCGCTAAAATTTATGACTAAAGCCCAGCCATAGCACCGCAAGAAACATGACAGGCATTCCCACCAGGTAAACACACACCAAAGGCGCAAGTGCCAAATCCGTCGGCGCGATATAAATGAACAATCCCAGTACAAACCAGAGAAGAAACAGCGCGATGGCAATATATTGTGCAGACTGTAGTTTTCCCTCTTTGTACAGTCGTATATGAAAGAAAACAAATAGAACCAAGGTAACACCACACCATATATAAAACAGCAACGGATATCTGTGTATCCCTAAGGGACACAAAATGGCTGATAAAAATAAATAAATTTTCATCACAAACTGACAATCCGGTAAATGCGCTTTCAGCGTTTTCCGACAAAGAACATCCCTTTTGCCATCCTCTCTCATTTTATCCTCTCTCATTTTATCCTCTCTCATTTTATCCTCCCTCTTATCACGAACGCTCGATATCCAGGCTTTCTCTGCGGCTTTATTTCTGAACACAGTTGTATCGCAAACAAATGAGCCTATCTTTACTTCACAGCATGCGGATTCTTTTGCAGAAGAACCGAACGATACAACGCATAACAGCTAATGAATACAAGATAACCCGTCAAAGTCTTTTCGGCATACTCCCAGGGAGCTGCCAAACACCAACCACATAAACCCACACCCATCAGTTTCCAAAGATCTTCTATCACCTTCGTCAAATCCGTCTGCGCTGTAAACCGCACCTGCGAAGACAGCAACGCCGAAAAAATGGTCAGCCACAAAGCGCAGCCCAATTGAATATTCACGAACAGAGAAAATCCCAATATTCCCTGAAAAGTCATAACAGACAAACAAACGACAACGATGCCCAGATTCCATATTTTCCACTCAATCGCTGTTATATTTGTCTTTTGGACACGTTCCAAAATCGCAGGAATTCCTGATAAAAACAAAAAGAACGGCACATACATATCTCCCACCTGACGATACCGACAATAGCAGTCTCCCAGCATAAGAAAAAGTACAAGGAACAGCACCACTAGAATCGGCCCCAGACTATCCAAATCTAATTTTTTATCCACACCATCACCTCATTCCGGCTTGCTTCTGATAATAACTCACTGCAAAAAACATGCTGCTGCCCGTGTATGCCCATCCTCTGCTTTATATTTCAGACAGTAACACACCATATTTTCTCCCGCTATGTATGGCAATTCCTTGTCGATTGCCTGCAAATCCGGGAGACCTTTGATCGGGCACTCTTTGATCTCGCCCCGTCTGTTCATTTTGTCTGTTCAGAATCTTAAAAACTATATCAGGAATAAGTATCCCCCGGCATAGCCGGGGGTTTTACATATGCGCCTATAAGGCTTT
>CAJUDO010000055.1 GCA_910585405.1 uncultured Peptococcaceae bacterium
GGAGTTCAGACGTGTGCTCTTCCGATCTTGTCTTGAATGGCCCATACCTTTATTGCAATATAGGAGAATTTTATATGAAATATTCAATTAGAATATCTTTTCGCGTATATTTTCGTACAATAAAATTGATTGTATCATACTCGGCAATGTACGCAGCAAGTTTCTTTACATTATTCTCTTTATACCGTTCGCTGTCTGCCCCGATTTCTTTTCTCCTAAGTAGCCTTAAACTTGGTATTCTTGGTATTGTATATTTTGCCTTTGCATCCTATGAATTTACGTCCCAAATTCAGAGAATAGGAGGACGCGAATGCATTGCTGTAGTAAGAGGTGCTGAGAGAAATTTATTTTTTTCTGAGATTTTAATCCTATTGATCCCATTGATATTCTGGTCAATGCTGATTTGGGGATGGCAGATTGCTTCATATCTTAGTAACGGATCAGATTATCCTATATACGTAGCTCATTCGCTACTTTCAGTATTACTATATTGCACCATGCCAAGCATAATTAGTATTTTCCTCGGCGCTTGCCTGGCCTCCCGTGGGCGTCCGACAGCTTATGGCTGTATCGCCCTAGCAAGTATCCTTTTCAGTTCGGTTTCTCTTCAAATACTCTCCGGCGGTGGTATTGGAGGCTTTCAGTTTGTCTCCGTTCTGGATTGGTTTTCTATCTCTGTACCAAATTCAAATTGGGTAGCGGATGGTGTTTATGGAATTTCCATGGAGTTTTGCCGCTGGGTATTAGTGGCTTTTTGGAGTCTGCTTTTATTAGCAGCTTTACTATGGAAATACAGTGCCGGGAAAGAGCGCAGACTGCGTTTCATCGCTGGTCTTACAGGCTTACTTGCCATTGTGTGTGGGGTTCGGTTTGCGTTTCGGTCAAATGACTATGTTCTTTACAAGGATAATCGAATTAACTCAATTGTGAACAGTGAATATCAATATCGACGTGATAGGGAAGCACCTTCAGCGGTTCCTGCTGATTTTACCGTTGAACAGTATGAACTTGACTTATCAATTCAACACAACTTGAAAGCGGAAGCCACATTGTGCCTCTCACAATCGGATCTCTCCCTATATCAATTCACGCTTTACCATGGATTAAACGTTCATTCCGTTGTCAACGAAATGGGGGAGTCTCTGGATTTTCAAAGAAATGGAGATTTCCTGGACGTCTCTTCTACGAAACCAATAAAGGCCATGACGATTTTCTATTCTGGCCAAACCTGGAAATATTTTGCAAATGAGCAAGGGGTTGCTTTACCAGGATATTTCCCATATTATCCTATGGCGGGGCATTTGCCTATATGGGATCAAAACAATCATTCAATAAAAGTAAATACAAAGTTTAATGAAACATATTTTTCTATTCGTGTAAATACCGCTTTGAAGGTCTTTTCCAATCTGCCGGAGCAGGCCGACAAAAATACTTTTTCTGGAACCGCTTCAACCGTCAGTTTATATGCGGGTTTACTATCCGAAGAAAATCACAATGACGCCGTATGCCTTAGCAGCCCGGTGGGTGGACAAACATTATCTTTTACGCCGGAAGAACTTGAGGAGGCTTGGGAAAAGCTTGCCAGCGATGTAGGCTGTAATGAAACCTTGTCAGCTTCAGGCAAAACCATCATTTTGCAACCCTATACAATAGGGGCGGCTGGAGCAAATAATGAAACATTTGTACTTTTGAATGATCACATTTTAATAGCAGATCTGATGCCCAACGTAAAAGGGGCTTGCATTTCTTATTTAGAAGGAACAATTCCAGAAGATTCTAATAAAAATATTTTAAGAGACAAATTTATACAATATTTATACTTTCAAAATGAATCCTCCTCTGGCTGCGAAAAGCCAAGTTACAGTGATTTGGCCATCCTGAAAGAGTATGCATTCGCGGGTGAAATTGCCGATATTGATGAATGGAATCAATACATTTTTGCGCTGGAAACGTCATATGAAAGCCTGTTTACATATCAAATCAGTACGCTGGGGGAACAAACTGTCTTAAAAGCAATTTATCAGTACCTTACATCCGTCAACCAAACGGTGCATCCGGTAGACTTTCTTTACAATTTGGGGGGTGACAGCAATGCTTGAATTGAAAAATGTTAGTATGCGCTTTGGCAAAAACACGGCGTTAGATGATATTGATTTGTATCTGGAACCTGGCGTATATGGTCTGCTCGGTCCAAATGGCGCAGGTAAAACGACGCTTATGCGTTGTATTGCGGGAATCCTCCGCCCCTTTGATGGAAAGATTTCCGGCGCGGATAACATAGGGTATCTGCCGCAGAAGTTTGGTATGTTTAAGGAACTCACAGTTCTCGAAACAATGGAGTACTTTGCTGCATTAAAAAATATTCCACGGTCGCGGTATCGGATATGCGCGATGGAATGTTTAGAGCAAGTTCATCTGGCAGAGCGCGCTAAAGATAAAGTAGCGTCCCTATCTGGCGGCATGGTACGCCGGTTGGGGATTGCGCAAACCCTTTTAGGATCACCATCTCTCATTTTGGTCGACGAACCGACAGCGGGTTTGGACCCAGAAGAACGATTGCGCTTTAAGAATTTGATTTCCAGCATTCGCACAAATAGAATAATTTTGATTTCAACGCACATTGTAGAAGATGTAGAATCAGCTTGTGATCACATCATAATTCTGCATAAGGGACGTATTCTGGTTCAGAGTACTGCTGAAGACATTCGCAAAAAGGCGGAAGGCAGGGTTTTCTCTGTTCCCGCCGCACGAAAAAGCGAGCTGAGGGAACCATATTTTCTTCTGCGGGATGAGTATGTGGGGGGCGAGGAGTCACTTCGCATATTGTCACAGCAAGAACAGCCCTGGAAACCTACACCCCCAACTGTGGAAGATGGATATATGCTGTATATCCACGAAGAGTTATGATCAACAGGTTGCAGATCATTCGGATTACGCTTCGCCGTTCATTACTGCTTTTTTTTGTTCCAATCATCTGTATGTATGGGATTATACCGATAGTCGCAATCGTATCACCCCGTAATGAAGGATTGCAGAATACGATTATGGTATCGCGCATATTGCTTCCACCAAGTGCACTTCTTTGGTATATGGCATATTTGCAAATGTGGATAGAGAGTGAAGGGCAGGAGGCTATGCGGGCGTGCAGCAAGGGGAAACACACCTGCGCACCGGAACTTATGCTTTTAGCCGGTTCTTTCATGCTGGTGCTTCTGCCTGGTGCTTTCATCGTATCCACAGCATATGGTCCTATGTTTCACGAATATCTCTATGTCTGTGTGCAGATACTCTGGACTGGCGGTGTGCTCTATGTTTTATCGGTACTGCTTCATTCAGTAGCTATGAGCAGTATGCTTGTTCTTTCTTATTTGCTGTTTTGTGTGTTCTTTTCAAAGGATAGCTCTATGCAAGGTTTCTGCCTTTTGAAATTGGATGCTTTGCCTGGTTGGGAATCTTTGATATCTGACAGTCTTCCATTACTGTTATTCGCTATTTTATTGATTGCCATAGGGCATATTGGGGAACGCTTTTTCTATCATAGACTGCGCATACATTAAGGTGCCCTGTAAACACTGATGGAATTCCACTACATCCAGGTTTTCAGCAGTGTTTCCGTGTTCTGTGGCGAGAATAGGATGGTAGAACAAGAATTCCGTTTAATCTGCCAGGCACGGTTCTTCCGTGCCTGGTTTTTTCATGCCTGGTGGTCAAAGCAGGTTCCGGCCGGCTGTTCGGGCTATCCCGGAAAAGTGGCCGGTAGTGTCAAGTATTGAAACGCCGACCAATTGTCCTATCTGTAATATTGCGGCACGCCAACTGAAATAAAGCCGCTAGCCCCAGTAATCACCACATTGTTTAAAGTTCCGCTGGCGCAATGGATAATCAGCAAATTGCCGTTTTCGTCCCGGCCGCCAACAATGCCGATATGCGCATCCTCTGGGTAAAAGGCCAAATCGCCGGGTTGCGCCTCACTCCAGGAAATATCTGTACAGTAGGTATGCTGGGCATAGGCTCCTCCGCCGTGACCAATGACGTAGGCTCCGCCGGAGGCGTTATAAAATACCCAGTCCACGAAGCCGGAACAGTCCAACCCATAAGGCCGGTAGGTTCCCGTGGTCTGGCTCCCGGCTGCCCATACTTGCGTTAGCTGCCCCCAACGGCTGTCCCAGCCAAGTACCAAGCTCTTTCCACCCCAGAAGTAATTGACTTTCCCAACCAGGCTCAGGGCATGGCGGACAACCGCCTTTCGTTCCGGGGACAGATCTGCCGGAAGATTTTGAAGCAGCGCAAGGGCTTTTTCCTGAGAAATACTCAGATTCCCAAGCAAATCGCTCATGGCCCCCCGCTCTGACAGCATGGCGTCCAGCGCTTCATTTTGATAGTCACTGAAATGATAGGCTATCCGCATTTCATCCGCTGTCTTAGCGGAGATAGTGATATGTAAAATCCGCTCTGCCCAGCTGTCGCCAACCTCGTCATTGAAATCGCTGTCCGGGTGTTCTATGGTCTCTTCCTCGCTGGAAATCGAACACATATCCCAAAAGGTAGTTCGTAAGCGCTCCACCCGGTCTGCATCCAAGGTAGCCACATCCACGCCGTTCTCTGCGCCCGCCGTATGGCTTGCGAATACTGCCACCACCTCTTGCCAGTCTGGGGAATTGCCGTGCAGTTGAATACTGTCGTAATCTCCCTCCTGAAGCACTGCCAGGCGAGCCGAATACTCCGTGTTGATTTGTGAAATTGCCGTATTAAGGGATACGGCATCCGGTCCCGGCTCACTGGCAAAGAAAATTCCAAAGGGAGAGGCCGCAATTGCCGCAACTAAAATTATGAAACAGAGAATGATAAAGAGCCCGGCGCCTCCAATCAAACTTACCAGCATTCCAATGATGGCCTGCACAGCCTTGACAGCTGCCGCTGCCGCCCGTTTTGCCAGAGTAGCGGATGCTTTGGCAGACCTTTGCGCCTGCTGCGCCATTTTTCGCTGGGCTTGACGCTGATAGCTGCGGCGTGCCCGCTCTGTAATTCGTTGTGCCGCAGTTTTTCGGTTTGCCGACATGGCGTTTTTTGTGGGTCGTGTCATTCTTAGTGTGGTCTGCATCCCACGCTGCCGGGTCTTGGGAACCAATATCCGCTTTTCCCTGAGAACAATGCTGTCTTTTGATCGCTCCTTGATTGTTGGCGCCTCATTACTGGAATGGAAAGAATTTGCACTGTAATGCCAGGAGGTTGGCACGGCATTCTCGGGAGCTTTGGCAATGGGCATTTCTGGAGTTTTCCGTGCCTGCTCTGCCATTGCTTTTTGCCGATTTCGCCGGAAGGTGGCCTTTGCCTTGCCTTTGGCCACTGCAAAAATGTTGGAAGAATCAGACAGGACTTCCCTAGAGGCTTGTTCATTGGGGGCATCATCGCTGGCCTTCTGCCGGTTCCGCTGCCGCTGGAGTACTGCACGGATCAGCGGGCGTTTGGCGGGTGCTTTTGCCCGGCTCTTTTGCCGGGACGTCTTTTTCCTGGTTTTTAGCTTGCCTTTTTCATCTCTCTGCCGAATATCGGATATGTTCAACACCTCCCAAACAGAAAAATCTGTCCCAACCTGGGACGAATTAACTAATCAAAATCGTTTCTCTCTTGATTGCCTAAAATGCGTCCCAACTTGGGACAGATTCCCGCAAACTATGCCACACGCTCACAGTAGACCACGTAACGATACCGCCCCCCAGAGCCATAGGGGTGACAGGTTAAAAGTGTCACCATGTCACAGCCCGGTTGGATCAGAATTTTGTCAATCTCATTTGGCTCTATTACCGTGATTTCAGAAACGGTATAGTTCAGGGTTTCCCATAGGTTTGTAATCATAACCTCATCTCCGATTTCTAAAAGTTCAATATGCCGGAAAAACAGAGAACCATACCAGCCCCTATGCCCGGCCAGAACACAGTTGGTGTTTTCACCGCCAATGGGCATACTGGTCTGAGACAGTTGAGCTGCTCCGCTTGCCAGATGTTCGGAGGTTGCGCCCAAGTAGATGGGCAATTCCAAGTCCATTTTGGGAATAGACAGAATTCCCACCACGCCGTCCTCAATGCCGTATTCGGTCAAATCAAATACAGGGGTTTGATAGGAGCAGAGATCACAGAGGTCGGCCTGGCCGTTGTGATAGATAGCAGTGTTGTATTCCTCCATGGCCTCAAAAAGTTCTGGATAAGGTATGGTTCCTTCTTCTGTAGACGCTACATCAGGTGTATTTGGTAAAGAGGGTGACTGAGCCATATCTATAGCAGCCTGAAAGTCCGCCACATTTTGGTGGATTCGACCCTCTTGCAGCCAGGCGTTGACGGATGGATAGAGCAGTAGCGCCAGGCCGGACAGCAGGAAGGAAATACACAGAATACATAGAATTATTTGCTTCTTTTTCATTTCCGCTTCCTCTTTTGCAGGGCTTTTACTAGCAGCGTCGCAGGCAGCAAAATTGCGATTGCGATTAGAAAAATAAATAATCCGTCTCGGACGCCTTCCCAATATTTGGCCGTCCAAGTGGATTGTTTGAGCGCATTTTCAGGGACAATTTCAGGCGTGCTGTCGTTTGTGTCAGTTGGTAGTTCTGTTGTTTGCCCTGTTCTGTGCCCGCGCACCAGAAGCCGGTGGGAATTGACTCCATAGGGCGTACAGGTGACTA
>CAJUDO010000056.1:0-1959 GCA_910585405.1 uncultured Peptococcaceae bacterium
GCAGTCCAGTGTGGCGCGGAAAAATGTCGCGCTGTATATCACAAGGTACTCTTTGCAGGTGAAGGGGTTTGACGCGGAGGATCGGTTTTCCTTTGCTAATCTTACAGGCTATTTCTCTCAAAAAATTATCATTGATGACGTTTTTTATCAAAAATTAATAAGTGATGTGAATGCAAATGAAGGACTAAGCAAGTCTCAATACACGCAAGATATAAGGAATCAAATATGGGATAAAAACGGTCAACTTAATGATAATGATGGTTCCTGTTATGGAATGTCCATGGTGCAATACCTTGACAAAATCGGAAAGATTGACTTTAATCGGAATACTTGCGGGGCGAAGAATATGGGTAGCGTTGTGGCTCCCATTAAGAACCGCATTGTCGAAAGTGTAATCAACTATTATCAGCTTGCACAAATTCCTGCAAACCGAACAGAACGGAAATATTTAAACACAAGCTTGGGCGTAGGACCAAGTTCTCTGTATAATGAAATTCAAAAAAATGGTCCAGTTATTTTTAATTACACGAGTGAAAGCGGCTATAGCCACTGCGTAATTGCTCTGGACTGTGAAGACTTAGGCAGCGGCTCCTATGGAAGAAACTATTCTCTAACGCTTCTTGATCCTAATGTTTCAGGTCTTCGGGATGCTGTTTTAAACGTTAATGGCAACAGTGTTACGCTGGACTGGGACACTTTGCAATCCCTCAGTTTTATACCGAGGGCAAAAGTTAATTTCTGGGACAACTATGACTTTGATTATATGTACAATTCCCGCTCCTATGCCAGAGCAGCAAGTCAGACATCCGATATTACTGTGGAAGGAATGTCCGAAGATACTGTAGTGCTATATTTAAGCGCCATACCCATTAAGATTCAAAATGCAGAGGGCGCTGTACTGGAGTATGATGGAACGACCTTTACTGGCAACATTGAAATTCTGGAGCAACAGTATATCACTGGTGGAAACCGCTTTAATCTAACCGTTCCTTATAGCGACTCTTTTACTTACACAGTTTCAAATGGAGAAGCATTTTTTGGTGTTTCTGCCAAAGCATATTACGGCTGTGCTTCCGGTGAAGGTATTACTAAAATTCAACTGAACCACTTGCGGGAAATTAATTTGGAAGGAAATTGTTCTGAAGCTCGTGTAGACGGGCGTTTGGCACAGGATAGCTTGGAGTATCTGGCAGTATCCGGTGAGCTGAATGGAAGTGCTACGATTCAGTATACAGAAGATGGTGCAATCATTACGGGACTTTCTGGTACCGGAGAACTTTCCGCAGCACATATCAATCCTGTATATCAAACGATCACAACGCCATATACATTTGAAAGTAAGCTGGTGGCAGTTCAGTCTATTTCTAATGACAAAAACCAACCCTTTCGGGTAGAAGAGGATTTGTATAATGAAAAAACTTAAAATAACTCTGACTGCATTTTTGCTGCTTTCTGCTGTTCTGACAGGCTGCACAGCAGAGAAGAAAAATTATATGACATACGATGTTATTCAGGAAAATGCCTCGGCCTATCGTGGGAAAACGGTACATTTTATCAAAAGCAATCGTGTCAGTGGCGGTGTTGATGCCATCACAAATGCGGAGGGGCAGTCTTTATATCATGACGCATTTGGCTGGTATGGGGACTTGCCTATTGTGGAGATGATTTCCCGCCCAGACTTACCCAGTGAATACTCCATCCCCTACAGTTCCAGTTTTACCTATACGGTGGGCGATGACTTGGTGGCAGAGGGCGATTCCTTTTCTGTCGCTGATGCAGGTTATCGCTTTAGCTGTGGTGCTGCTGGTACTGGCATTCAAACGATTACCATTTCTGATCCTAACCAAGTCGAGGTCACCGGCTTAGAGGAAATGGAATTTGGTATTTCCGGGAAACCCTTAATAACCTTTGAAGAATTAAAAATGATTAGATCGGAAGAGCGTCGTGTAGGGAAAGAGT
>CAJUDO010000056.1:1969-6534 GCA_910585405.1 uncultured Peptococcaceae bacterium
TTGTCCCCCTTCGCAATATATTGTGGGTTATATGCCAGATTTGTTTGTTGTGGGATCAGCCAGCAAGTGTGCTTCTGTAAAATTTACAGAAACTGGCGCCATTGCATCTGGCTTTATAGGAGAAGCAAGTATCTTCCTGGATGTCACCAAAATTATTGAGCGCACTTATACTTTCACCGGCGAAACAGTAGAAATTGACATTGTCAGCCAGCCGGGTGAAATTCTGGTTACCCCCATTGAGGGGTAACTGGAACCCTTGTGAGGCAATAAAAAAATTGTTCATAACAGGAGGAAATCGCCATGGAAATAGGCGCAAACGGTCGCTTAGTACAGCCTACACTGGAATATCTACTAGTGGAGGGCGCCGGAAATGACAGCATCAGCATCCAATACACCGAAACCGGCGCAGAGGTTTCCGGCTTGCAGGGAGAAGGAGCACTTTCTGCCTCCCATTATACCGGTGAAACTGCAATTGTGGACGAACAGTGCGTCTTTTCTCCTGCGGGTATTTCTGTTGATACCGCACAAAGCCGGAGCAGCATTCAGGTTGCGCCCATCGCAGGAGGTGCAAAGCAATGAAAACACTGAAAATTTGCGCTGTTTTCCTTTTGTGCGCGTTGCTGGCAGGCTGCACCGCCAAAGATAGCACATATTACTCTTTTCGCACGGAACATCAGGAAAAAACAAATCAACAGATGGAGGAAAACCGCGCTGCCTACAAGGGAAAAACGGTGGAAATGATATTTGGCTTTCCTGCTGCCTGCACCCTTACCAACGCGGAGGGGCAGACGCTGGACATTGATGCAAATGGAGCGGAAGGCGACCTACTCTGGCTGAACCGTGTCATTCGTTCTAGTAGCATTTACAACAAGTTTCCCTACAGCGACAGTTTTTCTGTACTCATTCCCGCGGATAGAGCCGTAGAACAGTATGGCTTTCAGGTCATGCGTGATTCTATCCATTGCAATATAGCTGGTCGTAGCGCAACAAAAATCAGCATAACTGATTTAAAGCGGTACGAACTGGAAGGTGAGGGAGAGATTATAGATGTCGTTACTCGCAGAAGTGTTATGGGAGATGAAAATATTGGTTTTCGTGCTATTGCTCTGTTCGGAAATGGCAACAAGCATATTACGGTAGAATTTACAGAGACAGGCGCGATTGCTACCGGATTTGAGGGAATTTGCGAGATTAGATATCATGCTTTTTTAGTAGATGACGAGGCTTTACTGGAAACAACATATACCTGCAATGGTGGAACATTTGAAGTAGATGTTGTCAGCCAGCCGGGTGAGATTCTGGTTACACCCATCAAGTGATTTCCAAACAGCAATTCTAAGAACTGTCCATATGGCCAGACGAGGGGGAATAGCCGATGAAAAAAGTAGTCGCGTGCGTTCTTGTGCTTTGCACCGCGCTTGTTTTGTACGGCTGCAAGGACAAGGAGAGATTTACGGAGATTGACGCAACTACGTCAAATTATGAAAACTATGACGGCGCAATGATGCGGCTATGTATAAACTCCAATCTTCCGCAAAAATTCGAAAATGGAGAAAACGCGTATATACAAGTATCCCCCGACGGTTTTTCTGGAACCATGGAAATATTGGCGAATACACTCAGCCACGGCACTCGGTATTTATTGGTTCCTTATAGTGACAGCATGATTTGGTATTCCGAGCAACCAGATACCGAGGAGATGCAGTTATCGGTCTCATATGTGGACAGTCAAAATAAGAATGCGGATGTTTCCGGCTTCCAATGCCGTATTACCAGTAGCGGCATTGACAAAATTCTAACAAAGAGCGATGGATACTTAGAAATCGAGGGAAAGCCTGACGCAACCATATATGTTGGCGGGTTTCTGCCTTGCGAAGAGAAGAAAACAGAACGGTGGAACGGTGGGTTGTACTTGGATTTTTCCAATTGCGACCGGCTTGTGCTCCAATATACCGGTAACGGCGTGATCGTCTCGGACTATGACGGTGTATGCAATATTACTTACCAAGATGGATTACATAAAAAATATACATATACCTTTACTGGAACTGCAACGGAACTTGTTGCATCGGATAGCGGCTTGCTGTTTCTTCCCCCTGCGGAGTAGCGTATTATGGAAACAGGCGCTATTTTCGCTGCACCAACTGGCACCCGCGTGAGGCAGTACAAAAAATTGTTCGTAACAGGAGGGAACTGGAATGGAAACATGCGCAAACGGCCGCTTGGTACAGCCTGCGCTGGAATATCTACTGGTGGAGGGCGCCGGAAATAACAGCATCAGCCTGGTTTTGCCTGCAAGACAATAGCGCCTTACACAGCAAACCTCCTCTGCCAGCGATCTGCTGGCAGAGGATTTTGTACATTTTGGAGATTGTACGATGCTGCCGAAACATTTTTGTAAAACGCCTTGACAAAACAAAATTGGTAAAATATACTAATAATGTCAAACTCTGGTGCGCGCATCTTGGCAAATTAACAAAATGAAAGGACTCGAATGCAATGAAAAAATGGGCGCGTATTTTCCTTGCGCTTATCCTGGTTGCCACGCTGTCTTTGGGCGGCGTACTGCCGGCCAGCGCCAAGCAGTTCCAGGACGTCACCCGCTCCGGCATGGGAGAAGAAATCTTTGATTCCATTAACTATGTCTCCGACAACGGCATTCTTGTAGGCACCACATCCACCAACTTTGGCCCCAACACAACCCTGTCTCGCGCCATGGTTGTAGCGGTTTTGTACCGCTGGTCGGGAGACAGCGGCCACTACTCCAATCCCTTTACAGATGTGTATAAAAGCGACTATTATTATGACGCAGTGGGCTGGGCGAAGCAAAACGGCATTGTGTACGGCACCACCGAAACGCAGTTTTCCCCTGCAAAGCCTGTGACGACAGAGCAGTTTTTCGCTTTTTTGTACCGCTATGCCTTAAAATATCATCCCGATAAAACGGATTATACAGAAGCGTCTATTACCAGCCACCCGGATTATAGCAGCGTGCTGGAGTACGCCAGACCCTCCTTCCGCTGGGCGAAGCAGCACAATATTTTGCAGCTAACCAATTCCGCTTACCTTGCTCCCCAGGCCAGTATGCTGCGGAAAAACGTCGCACTGTATATCACAAGGTATTCCTTGCAGGTGAAGGGGTTTGACGAGGAGGATCGGTTTTCTTTTGTTAATTTAAGCAACAGTAAGCTAAATGCTTATGCTGGCTTTTCGGCAGTTGAACGAATGAGTGAAACTTTATATGAATTGCTGCTTCGCCAAATTAATACTAACGCTGGATCATCAGCTGCAGCAACTGCCATTGACCTTATAAACAAACACCGGAACAAAGAATTCACTGGCGCATGTTTTGGAATGAGTGCAGTAACATATTTGAATAAAATTGGCAAAATAGATTTTTGTAAGAATACTGCAGGAAGATCACCACTATCACATGTTCCATTTCCAAAATATAATTTAACAGTGGAGGGTTCTATATTTTATTACCAATATACTCAGTGGGTTACAAGAAAATATGCAACAACATTTACTGGGAAAAGCATCCTAGATGGGCTGAATAAGTTGGAATATGTCACAAAAACGCAGGGTCCTGTAATTTTGGGGATAGCTGGTTTTGATCCACAAGGCTATGATTTTGGTCACTCGGTTATTTTAATCAGTTGTGAATTAACACCTTCAGGATACTATAACGTAAGTTATCTTGATCCGAACTATCGAGGTATTATTGAAGATACTTTTGATGTAGAACTCACAAGCAACAGCATTCTTTCAATTAAGTACGAAAATTATTCTATAATGCAAATTGAATACTTTCCTCGATCAGAAATGAAATGCTGGGATACATATGATTTTGATGGCATATACAATACAAACACATATGCAGGGAGTAAAACAAATGAATTGGATTTAACGATAGCTGATCTACCAAGTGATACGGCATATCTTTGTTTATATGCAAGGCCTTTTAAAATAGTAAATGCAAGCGGCCAAACACTGGAATATGATGGTCAGCATTACAGTGGAAATATTGAGATATTGGATACAATGACATCTATGAATGGTATAGGGCATCCGAATACTCTAATTTTGCAGGTGCCATACAGTTCATCGTTTTGCTATGAAAGCCTATCAGATGTAGCAAGTTTTAGCGTTTCAACACAAGCTTATTCCGGTAGTGCTTATGGAGAGGGTATTGAAAGTATAACCATAAATAGTTCTAGGCGCATACTGCTGAGTGGCAAAGAGATGGATGTATATGCCAGCGGCCGCTTGATACAACAAAACTTAGAGTATCTGTCACTGCAAGGAAAAGCAGATCAAAATGCAATTATTGAGTTTACTGAAAACGGTGCTGAAATATCGGGCATTTATGGAGATGGAGTTTTATCTGCTATGCATTGTAATAACACGATTTCCTTTGTAGATAGGCAATACTCTTTTACATCAGGTCTCACTGCAGTTGATACCATAAGTTCCCAAAGCAGTATGCAGGTATCCAGTGTGAATGGTGAAATGCAATGAAAAAATGCAACATTTGTATCTTTTTAGTTTTACTCTGCTTAATT
>CAJUDO010000057.1 GCA_910585405.1 uncultured Peptococcaceae bacterium
CAACAGGGAAACCCCATTGGAGCCGGGAGACAATCAGCAAGCTGTTGAGAAACGAAAAATATGTGGGGGATGTTCTGCTCCAGAAAACCTTTATTGCGGATTTGTTTTCTGGGAAACAGGTTGAGAACCAGGGTGAGTTAGAGAGATTTTTGATACAGGAGCACCACCCAGCGATTGTAAGCAGGGAGTTATTCTATGCGGTCAATAAAAGCGACTTAGAATAGAGCAAGGTGGAGAAATGAAGCAGAACAATAGTGTTCAGCCTTCTGAAGATACGAATATCCGGCTGCATGTGACACAAGAGGAGAAGAAAGTTTTTCTGTTATGGCTATATGATAATTATCTGAATAGGAGATAACATTTTATGCCAGGTAAAAAACACGGCAAACAGATACCTCCTAACGGTGGAGCGTCCGTAAGTAAAAAAATCCCGATTTCAATCTCCGACAAAATTCAAATAGTCATGGCTATATTTGCATTTTTATCTTTGATTGGTGTTTTATTAACACTTAAAGAAATGCAGGCAGAGCGTAATGCCGCATATAACCCGACTATTTTAATGAATACATCGGACTTTAGTATTTCATGGGACTCCAACGGTCAAGAAGAGTGGCTTGCATCGTTGTCAGATACATTAAATAGCAGCTATGAAGTCAATAATGATGGAAGTATCACAGGTACAATTAGCTTGCCAGTTAATATATTTCCGAATAACGGAGTAGAAAGCTTCACAGCTATTAATTTAGGAGTGGGCGCTGCAAAGGATATTTATTTTGAATGGGATCAAAATAATCTATCTCGTTTATCAGAGTACCTTACAGAGTGCAACCCATCAAAATCAGATTTCTGTACATTTGGAGAGAGTGTTGTATTTTCATTTGATAAAGGGTTGGTTGTTACAGATATTGACAGCAGTATTCGCTTAATGTACATGTTACCTAATGCAGCGGAAACATATACGCTGCCGCTACCGACAGCATACTCTATTTTAATACACGAAATAATGAAGTGTAGCACGTTACCAAAGGATATGTACATAGTTTTGTATGCTGAATATACTGATATCCAGAATAACAGTATGAAAGATGCATTCTATGTTGTCCTTAGTAGAACTGGTTACGAAAGTGCTGAAGATAATTCAGGTTCTGCCATGTATCAACTTACACCAACGTTACTCACTGAATAAATCACAGAAGTAATAATGACCTAAATCTGACTTTTCTGTCATATCGAAAGCAGGCGCTGCAACGGGCTGATTGAATACCTACAGTGGGAACCGAGGTTTCCACCGCAGACATACCATTCCTTGCGAAACCGGAAAATACCGAAAATCGATTTCACCCGCTTATTCCATGATAAGTTGACAGACCGCCAAGGGAGTGGTCTGTCAACTTTTATATAAAGTAATGTAGCAAACACTTTGCGCCGCAGTAATTTCACTGTGGTGTTCTTGTTTATAGGAGGAAATTTTAATGAATGTGATACAAAAAAGCGAAGCAATTAAGGCTGGCCTTCGGAAAGGCTTCCAGGATGGCAGTTCTAAGATGGCTCGCCGCAAATGCTATGGGTATGAAGTTGGCCTTAACGGTGATCTGACAGTAAATCCTGACGAGGCACAGGTAGTGCGCTGGATATTTGAACGGTATCTTGCTGGTGACAGTCTGGGGAAAATTGCGGCTGGTTTGGAGCGGCAGGGCATTCTCTCCCCTACCGGCAAGCCCAGGTGGAATCGTGAAGCAATTGATAAGCTGCTCTCCAATGAAAAATATACTGGACGGGTAATGCTCCAGAAGACAATCAGCACTGGCGCTGTTCAAATTGAAAACGATGGCCTCATGGAACGGTATCTCTACGCCGGGACCCATGAGGCCATTATTTCTGATGAGATGTTCACGGCAGTACAGCAGGAGAAACTCAGCCGCTCCAAAGAGCCGCAGAATCAGGTTGCCATGAAACTCACATTCTGATATAATAGGAGAAACTATAGGGCACATATGAGATGCAGGATACCTTAGAGACTCTATCCGTGCAAGATGACCCGTCTATGTAACTACAGCATCTGCAATCAGTTGCCAATAATGCAGATCTAGAGGATTAAACCAACAGGAATAAGATATTTTCCTAAAAATCTCTCTAAGGTGACGGTGAGTTGTGTTTTAACCTACTATTCCTAACTATTTGTCCTCTTCCTGAATTTGATACTAGTGATTCATTTATGCTAAGTTGTACAGAAATGTGCAACTTATAGCCGATTTTACTCTAGTAGTGGATAGTCTTTGGGGATATACTAATGTTGAAAACTATATAGATCTATGATAATATATTGAAGGCCAGCAAATGAATGTGAACATAGCATATACTAAGGAAGCTATTTTCGTTTAAGGAGGTGGCTGTATGGTTTACGAAAAAGCAAAACTTTTTTGGAAAGCAAATAACATCTCAAAAGATATATTCTGCATTCCATTTGATGACAATGTAGAGTACTATACTTTTTTAAAGCAATACCATGATAATGGATATCATCAAATTATTATTACATCCGAAATTATGGTATCATTGATCGAATATTTTGTATTGGAGAGCGGGCTTTCTGTATACGATATTGAGTTTATGGAAGATGATCAAGATTTGGTCAACGAGATAGCGGGTTTACTAGCCATAGTTTCGAGCAACAGAATTTATTTGGGGCGATTAACGCAGAAATTAAACTTTCTATCTGAAAAATCATCCATTGACATACAACGCATTTATTTTAAGGGTCGAAATAGCGAAGGGACTGCAATAAACTTTTATTTGCAATCAAACGGTATTATCGGGGCAAATAGGAATAGCTATTCTTCCATATCTGATGAAATAAGCAGTTTGGTTGCGAGGTGCTTATTTCGATGATTAGAAACATTTCAAAAGTTGCTAAGCCCTTAGTGGTAGCGCTAATAGGTGTTTATGTTGCAAATAAATTCAATATTTTTGACTTTATAACCTTTATTCCAGAAGAAAAATCATTTGATATATGTATCACTGTTTATTTTGCTATTCTAGAAATTCTTTCCGAATTTTTTGCTAAGTCTGCGTATGCCAAGTTTACATCGGAAATTTCGGTGGTTCTATCACTAAACAATACTGAAGTGTCAATAGATTCAACTCCTATAATAAAATTTAACCAGTCCGGTTTAGCTGAAGCAACTATTACAGTTTCAATTGTGGGAAGAAAAAAACATTTTTCAGATTTTCAACTTGTAGTTGCAAATTCCAGTTTTGCAACTATGCAGGCTAATATTCATGATAGAGAAGCTTCGATTGATAATACCGGGAATTACATTATCGACTTAGAGAAAATGTTCGGCAATACAAATAGCAGAATTTATGTATCGTCTTCTTTCAGAATAACTTTTGCTCGAGAATTTAGTGATACCGAAAGGTCTATTGAGATTTCTCCAGAACTAAAAAGAAAGGCGCGTCGAAACTTTCATCCTTGGATAACGTTCAAACACAATAAAGCATTCCTGAAGGTAGAGAGGTGATTTTATGTCAACAACACGTTGGTCAGATACTGAAACAAGTCTGTTAGATTCTGCAATTGCTTTGCTTATGGATCCAGTATCAATCGAAGATAAGGCAGCAAATATCTCTTGGGAAAACTGGAATTTTACTAAGGTTTTTACTGATAATCAATCTATGCAACTGAATGGACGAAACATTCAATATAATATGATAAAGTGCACTTACGATCAAATCAGCACGGGTGAAAGGCCGCTAGAAGATAGAACTGTACGGAAATCCGTTTTTATCATTGCATACCATAATGGTATTTCAATCAATTATATTCTAGATCAAAACTCTAGCGCACAAAAAATGTTGAGAAAACTGCTCTCTTACACTGGAAAAAATGAAATAGAAAAAAATGTTTTTTCATTTTCGAATGATTTTTTTGTCTGGCTGATTAGCAAAGTATATAATTCTGATAATGTTATCGAATCCAATAACGACAATTTATCAGATCTACAATTAGAGTCTATCAAAGGATTCAGAGGTGACACTGAGGATTCTCAAACAAAAGTTTCTGCAACTGGCGAATCAGTAATGAACATTATCAGTACACTCTCTTTTTTATTGGAAAGTCGGCGCTTAAATCAGATTAAATTGGAGTTGAATTATGCTGACCATGAAAATATTAGTTTAATTTTGAAAAAAAATTGTGTTGCAATTGACTTCAAACCTTACCAAGGTGTTTATGATCAAGACCCCCCTGATAGTATCACAGCTAAATTATATCTTTTAGTATATTTAGAAATATTGCCAATTATAGAGCAAGAATATCAAAGTAATGTTGCTGATGATGTCTGGAGTAATATTGCTTACATCAATTTTATGAACAATGTTGCACAAAACCTCACTGAAAAAATCACTGCCAAAATTTCTACTTTGAATAAATAATTGGGGTCTGCTCCGCAACCCCGTCCGAAAGGGAATCGAACGTAAAAAGCGAGGGAAACGCCTCAAAACAGCCCTCGTAACCTTACTGAACCAAGAACATATGGGCAAAGCACGGTCCGTTCCCGTCTTCATATGGAGGAGGCGACTCGCTAAGTGCAAGGGTTATGTAGCACTTCCTGTAAAAAAGCTTGCACTTTGAACTGCCATTTCCCCTTGCAACCATTGTGGGCCAAAGCCTTTTGGGTTATGGAGTACGCCCTAATTGGCACTACTAACCGAATTTTTAATATCGACCCTATCTAAGATTGTCACTTATTTCTTGCTTCCGGTTTCTGGGAAAAATCGATTTTGACCACTTATTGCAAAACCCCTGAAATTGCAAGGGCTACCCCGCACAAGGACAACAACAAAACCACCGTTGAGAGCATTTAAAAACGATATCTAATCAATCATGGGGACACTTTCTTCCGAAAGTGTCCCCCAGCCTGTCGAAAAGCGGCCTGCCTGGGAAAAATCCAGGCAGGCCGCAAAGCATAGAAGATACGTACAGGCAGAAAACAGCAGGAAAGAGAGACGCGATTGCCGTCTTGCTTTCCATCTGGCCAGCTTTTTGAGATTCATGGCAGCAAACTTAAGCCTCACCCATTTGGAGACCTGGGCCAGACCTCTATAAAGCGTATAGCGCATCCCATGTTTTTCCTTGGCATCGGCAAAGACCCGCTCAATGGTTTCCTTGCGTTTGGCATAAAGCTCTTTGTATTCCGGGGTGTATCTGGCGTCATCGGCCAGTTCTTCGTAGTCTTTCCAAACATGGCGC
>CAJUDO010000058.1 GCA_910585405.1 uncultured Peptococcaceae bacterium
GAGATGAAGCTGCACTTGTTATCAAGAAGGCTGATGGCACCATTGAGAAGGTTATCAAGCCCGCAACGAATATTTCAAAAAGTACTTTAAGACATATTGTTAATGAGCATATGCCAAGTGTTTGGGCGCAACAACTTAACCGTATGCCTAAAGAAGATGCTGTGCAAAAACTTAAAGGAAAAACATTTTTTAATAAAGAGTGGAATCGTGCTCAAATAGAAGAAGCAGTTAGTAGAGGATATAATGAGGCACGCAAAAAAGGTGTAACTAATGGCACATATGAATTTAATTATATGGGTGAAACCATTACGATTGCTATGAGAGACGGTGGTATCCGAACTGCATATGGAGAGTGTAAGTATAGTTATGAAGAATTGTTAAATATTATGAGATAAAAGAATGAAGAATTGATATCAGCTTCTTTTACAGTTTCCTACCATCGAAGCTGTGAGAGAAGTTGGTTTACAAAGGAGGCGAATTTTAGTATGTTTGACATCAATTATAGAATTGTTGATGATATGGATATTTTGAGAGGAATGTCAGCAAAATATTTTGATAGTGAATGGCATCATATCACAGGTTTTTTTCAAGTAGT
This sequence comes from uncultured Peptococcaceae bacterium, assembly GCA_910585405.1. GTDB lineage: Bacteria > Bacillota > Peptococcia > Peptococcales > Peptococcaceae > UBA7185. The sequence goes on from CAJUDO010000058.1 coordinate 596, forward strand.
TATTGGAAATCAATGGGAGGTTTCATGGTATCATGATAAACCATTATACGATGGAGAAACGGGGCCAGAATTATTAGAATATTGGTTTGATGCTTTTTTATCTGTTATAGAGATACTGAGACAGTTTGAGTATGTGGCTATTTTAGAAATAGAAATAGGGAACAGATGGCTGGAGTTCACTCGAGATGACGAAATGGTTTGTATAAAGGTTGCAGTAGATTCGTTTAAGGGCAACCATCCCTTATTGGTTATTGAACCACGCAATACTTTTTCTTATGTGGAGGAAAAGGGAAGTATTGTACAATGGTCATACTTTTATAGTTTAATAATAACTAAGCTAAACTCTTTTTTACAAGATATAGAAAAAATAAATCCTAGGTTGTTAGAAACGAAAATAATTAAGGATATTATAGCGAGGAAAAGTTGCGTATAGCAATGCGTTCATCTAAAAAAACAAGTTATTTTTATAAGCTGGAATAGTTGAAATTTTGAACATGACGCTCATGGCAATATTGTGGAAACCATTGACGCATTGGGCACCAGCGCCAGGTTTACCTACGATAAGGTAGGCAATCTGACCAAAGTAGATTTGCACCGGATTGACAGCCAGGACAAAGTAGACGAGCAGGAAATTACCCTGTACAGCTATGATGGCCGCGGATTGGTCACCACAGTAATCGACGCCGAAAAGAATCAGATTGCCTACAAGTATGACGGCAACGGCAACCTGATCGAGCAGACAGACCAGGATGGCTATGTGACAAGCTATGCCTACAGTCCCATTGATTTGGTAACCAATATTAACTATAATGGAGTCAAGGAAGTACACTATGCCTACAACAAGGTAGGCCAGCTGGTGAAGATGGACGACTGGCTGGGAACCACCACCTATGAAGTAGATTTGCTGAGACAGCTGACCAAGGTGACTGACCACAGAGGAGATACCGTAGCATATACCTATGATTCGGTGGGCAATGAAAGCACCATCACCTATCCCGACAATATCGTGGTGAGCTACACCTATGACCTGGTACAGAACCTGAAAACCGTAACTGAGAGCAACAACGGCAATGTAACCAGCTATGACTATGACGGGATGCGTCGGGTGACCAGACAGAGCTATCCCAACGGTTGGGTTGCAGAAAATGAATATGACAGCATGGGCCGCGTGGTAAAAATCTGGGATATCGACCCAAGCCAAAAAGATTTGAAGACCATCAAGCACACCTACAGCTATGATGCCTATGGCAATCTGCTCAGCGAGTATAAGCGGGGCAACGGCCAGGGACAGGCCAAGGAAGACTGGGCATATCAGTATGATGAACTGAACCGGCTGGTGCAGGCCCATGAAGACCATGGCAACCAGACACGGAACTACCAGTATGACAGCCTGGGGAATCTGACCTGTGAGTGGAACAGCAACAATGTCGTGGTAGACTACAAGCTGAACAATCTGAACCAGATCACCACCAAGAGTGATGACAAGTGGAAGACCCATACTGATTATACCTATGACAAACGGGGCAACAACACCAAGAAGGTTTACTACAAGAATAAGAAGCAGACGGTGATGGGCTCCTATGTGTTTGATGAAAGCAATCGGATGGTAATTGGAACCAATGACGCCGGAGAACAGAGTATCTATCACTTTAACGGATTGGGCGTATTGGTGACCAATGAATGGATAACGGCCAAGAATAACTACGGATATCATGATGTAGTGCCCAATGTAGAGCCGCCGGAAGTGATTATTGGCAGCAGCGGAAACAATAACAGCAATGGCAAAGGAAATAACGGCAAAGGCAATGGCAACAATGGAGCCAACAATGGCAGCGGCAACAATGGAGCCGGCAATACCAACAGCAGCGGCAAGTGGAGCCATGTCATCAAAGACTTTGTCATCGACTACAACAGCGATGCAGAAGAAAACCTGATGGAATATGAGCGGTATGACGAGGGATTGACCTACCGGTATGTATACGGTGTAGATAAGCTGGGCGTAACGGCTTATACCATTGCAAACGGCTCAGCAAGTGTGACCACCGATGCAGGAGAAATACCGCTGTATTATCATATGGACCATATGGGCAGCAGTGAATTCCTGACCAGTGATGTGACCCAGAGAGTGACCAGCTGGACCAGCTATGATGAGTGGGGCAATATTACCCATAATGCAGTGTTAAAATGCGGAACCAGAGAATTGGATTTGGTGAAAACCTATACAGGGCATGAAAGAGATTCTGTATTGGGAATGTACTATGCCAAGGCCAGAATGTATGATACCGCAGATAAGCACGGCAGCAGCAAGGGCAATAAGCTGGGAGATAAACGGTTTACAGCAGTTGACCCGGTGAAGGGGAATGTGCGCAATCCCCAGAGTCTGGTACAGTATACCTATGTGCTCAATAATCCGCTGATGTATGTGGATCCGTTGGGGCGGATAAACTATCTGAATACACAACAACGAGAAGCATTTACGCAAGGGCTTGGGACAGGAATTTATCAATTTGCAGGTGAGCAGTGGGATTCTATAAAGAATATTCCAGAATTACCTGGAATCATCAAAGATCTTGCGTTTGATATTCTAGAAGGAAATATTGATCCTATAGAATTATTGCGAGTAGCTGTTAATGATAAAATTGAAGGTGCAGAGTATCTTTTAACCAATGCTTCAATACTTGCTCCTGAGTTTGGTCAGGGAAAATATACTGTAACTCAAATTAATGATTATAGTATAAAGTTAGGAAGATTTCTTGGTGAAACCGGTGGCATGGTAATAGGTGCCGTAACAGGTGGTGCTACTGGAAACGCAGTAGTGAAGTATCTGAATAGTACTGGCCGGTTAAAAGGAAAACTTAATATAGCAAAAGACTATAATAAGAAATTAAATTGTGAAGATGCGACTTCTAAAAATTTTGAAGCTGTTAAAAGAGAGATTGAAGCAAAGCCTAGCGTAAGCTTAAACGTGAAAACAGGGACGATTTGGGATAGAATAACAGTAGTTCCTGTTAACTCTGGAACAATAAGAGAAGGAACGGCAATTCCATATGCGTTTTATTTGTCAAATATAGAAGGAAATACATTTTACGTGGCTCCAAATGCAACAAAACATATGCAAGAATTTGTGTTGAGTAAAAAGACAAATGGAAAGCAACCAAATGCAGATATTATCATAACTCCCAATAATTCATTAGAAAGCCAAATTATGATAGAATCTATGATAAGTGACTTTGAGTTTGCAATTCAAAAAAATGGGTTAGTATATGGTGATGTTATATACGGTAAAAACTGGGAATTTGTATTGGAGTTGCCTCGGAATGGAAAGGGCTATCCTGTTGTGAAACATGCAAAAATACAGTATTAAAATGAAATAAATTTCGGTAAAAAAGGAATAGAAGAAACATGGTGTTGAGTAGTATTATGGCATGATTGCTTTAGGGAGATAAAGTTTGAGACTATAAAGTTTTAATAATTTAAGTAGTTTTCATAACTTTTCTCCCTGGCAATTTAAGGTAGTTCAACTTTATATGTCTAAAATCGGCTCAACCCCAGTAAATTCAATGGTTTCAGAAGTTAAAAGCCTTTACCTCCCCCTTCTTTGGCTTGGACGACCAAAATTTTACGTCGGGAACTCAGTCAAGGCCGGTCGGTCAGTACTAAGGAAAGGGGGGTGTTTTTTCATAATCCGTTTTACACTACCCAATTTAACCAAACTCCAAAATATTTTAGGGAGATGAAGTAAATGCTAAGATTAGGGAAACTGTTTGAGGAAAATTATTCTTATCATATTGATTTTGACTTCTATATTCCAGTTGATATTAGAATTGATTATTCAGAAACAGATTTTGAGGAAATTATAGAATATGGGGATTCAAAAAGGTCTATCTTGGAAATATATAAACAAAGATATAGCGGAAAAATTACGGCAATAACTTTAGTTAATGTAGCTAAAAGTAAAATAAGTGATAGTCAGGATTTTAGAAATGTGACTAGGATTAGAAAAGTCCCAGGGTTGAAAAAAACATTTGAAGAAGACTCTGTTAATATGATAGATGAGAATTGGAAACATATATCTTGTAATCAGGATTTTGAAGTTATATTGAACGAAAATTATTTAATGATTTCTTTTTGTGGAATGACTTTAGATCGTGTTATGACACAAATGAATGATTTAGAATTTATTTTTGATCAAAATCTGAATCTGTCTAAAATTGTCATAAAAATTTTTGATAAAAAAAGCTATGACTTATTGAAAGAAGCTTTACATTTATAGAAATGAAACTTTTGGGCTGGAGTAATTATTTTTTGAAATTAATTGAGTATAATTGAAAATTAATTCTATTTCATCATAAAAATAGTAAAATTTTTGCATTATTTATAGATAGATTAATAGATTCACAGATGATTGAGAGAATTAGGCGTAACAGCCTACACCATTGCAAACGGCTCAGCCAGTGTGACCACCGATGCAGGAGAAATACCGCTGT
>CAJUDO010000059.1 GCA_910585405.1 uncultured Peptococcaceae bacterium
TTCTGGACTTACCACTGAGGATGTGATGGGATAACCAAAGGCAACCCAATTTATGGAATCTTTGATAGTTGAAGACACAGAAAGTGATACAGTTTTGGGAAAGAGTGTTTTGGTATTTTTATAACAAGGGACGCTAGCATAAAACGCTAGCGTCCCTTGTTTATTCACAGGAAAGCTAAGGCAAAAAGATCACTCTTTATCTGTAAAGAACTTCACCTCCACATAAATCACATAGTTCCTCCATATTCACTCCATATTGCCTTGGTATTCTTGACCCATTCCATACAGAAAGGAACAAGGAAGAATGGAAATTCGTATAGAACATCTCAGCATGACCTACCCCAGCGGTAAGCAGGCACTAAAGGATCTGAATCTGGAGCTTAAGGCGCCCAGTCTCATTGGACTTCTGGGGCCCAATGGGGCTGGCAAGTCAACATTGATGAAGCTGCTGGTTGCGGCGCTCCTACCTACCAAAGGAGAAATTCGGGTGGACGGACACTCCCTTACCAAAACAGAGCGCCTGCTGAAAGCCCAGTTGGGGTATTTGCCACAGGACTTCGGTTTGTTTGATGAGTTGACCGTTACACAATTTCTGGACTATATGGCAGCGCTGAAAGGAATCCGGGATTCAAAGGCGGCCATTCAGAAGGCAATACAAGAGGTCAATCTGGAGGAAAAGGCCCGAGCCAGAATTCGCACGCTGTCCGGTGGTCAGCGCCAACGGGTGGGTATTGCGCAGGCAATTTTGGGAGACCCTCCCTTCCTGATTTTTGATGAGCCCACCGTAGGACTTGACCCGGAGGAGCGTATCCACTTCCGAAATCTCTTCTCCCATGCGGCCCAGAACCGGCTGGTGCTGCTCTCCACCCACATCATTGAGGATGTGCAGTCCATATGTAATCAGCTTGTGGTGATTAACCGCGGGCAAATTCTCTTTACCGGCACCCCAGAACAGTTAATTCAGTCTGCATCCGGCCATGTGGGTGTATTCTATGAGCAGGAGACCAATCAGGAGGAAGGGCTCCACATCACCGCCCGGGTGAACACCGCACAAGGCATCCGATGTCGGACGGTAGCGGAAAAACTCCCAGATTTTGTTCAGCCGGAGGAACCTACACTGGAGGACGCCTACCTCTATCTGATATCCCGGGAGGCAGCACAATGAAGACACTTCGACTGTTTCCTCTGGAGTTTGGACGCCTGCTTCGAAGCCGGTTGACCTGGCTGGTCATGTTGCTAACTGTTCTTGGCCCTGTGGCTGGTCTGTACCTGTATCAGCCGGCTGAGTCTACCATGAATTCCCTGTATTTGGCTAACCCTGCGATTGCTGGGGGCATTATCGGTGGAATCCTGTTTGGTCTGCTCTCCATCTTTGAACTGGACCGGACCTGTCGCAGTCGGGCGGATGTTCTTATAGATACGGCAGTGTTCCCACAGACCGCGGCCTTAACGCGGCTGCTAGCTCTGCTGGCTGCTGCGATCCTAACCACAGTTCTCACTATGCTGGTGTGGCTCCCTGTCAGCATGGGGCTAATCGGTGTGGTGTTTGATTTGGTGGATTATGTACTGGCCTACTTGCTCTTTATGGGCCTTGCTCTGCCGCTGGGTGTTCTGGCGGCGTCGTCTGCCTACCAGTTTACCCGTCGGACGGACCTGTCCCTAGCGCTGTTCGCCGCATTTTGCGGTTTGAGCCTGACCGTGTGGGCAGAGAAGTGGCAGCTCTGCTGGCTCAATCCCTGCGTGTGGGCGCTGTCCGATGATTTCTCCAACTTTCGGCTCTTCCGCTCCGTGGCCTATATGCGTTTGACCTGGCTGGCAGGTCTGGCGGGCGTTTGGGCGGTATCCTACCTCTGCATCCGTCAGTATGGGAAGGGGGCGTTTGGCTCCTTGGCCCGGAGCATCCGGCGAGTCTACCGTCCGGTGATTGCTGCAGTATTGCTGGCCTGTTCTGGCGTTGCCTACGTGGCCCAGCCCATGGTAGACAACAGCAATCCAGACCAAATGGCAATGACCTTTTATGAGATGGCCTATCTTGACGGCGTGATTTGCACCGGACGCTCCGCGCAGGTATTTCCAGATATATCTGATGGAACCGTGCGCGGCAAGGCAAGTTATTCCTTTGAAAACAGCTCCAGGCAGAAACAGCGTGTTGCTTTTGGCGTTACCCCCGGCTACACCATTTCCAATGTGCAGGCCAATAGTGAGACTGTCCCCTTTTCAGTGGGTGATTATCAGGAGTTCAACGAGGCTCTGCTGGAAGTCACCCTTCCAGCTAAGGCTCAGATCGAATTGACTATGGAATACAGTGGGTTCCCCCGTGAGAATCGAAATTTGTCGTCCGGTCAGGGAAATGCAGAAATCAGTGGAACCTATCTGCAACTGGAAAATGCGACCCTGTCCCCACGACTTTTGAATGTACTACCTGATGAGAACATCTATCCAACGGAGATGGAAATTACCCTTCCTGCTTCTATGGTGGCCATTCCCTTTGGCTCCAGCCGGGCGGAGGTGGCAGCAGAGCATGAAAACGGCACAAAAACCTGGCGTTGGGATGACATCGGAACCGGCGGGATACTCTATGCCGGAGATTACATTCGGGAGAATATTCAGGCTGGCGGTATGAACATTGAGCTTTACTACGGTCGCAAGCATCAGGAGATTATGAAACAGGTCAATGCAGCCGATGCAGTACGGGATGTGGTGGAGTATTGTACTGCACACTATGGGAAGCTGTCATTCGGTAATGGAGAAACGCTAAAACTAATTCAAAGCCGGATTGTCGGTGGCGGATATGCCGCCGATGGCGCAAGCCTGCTGGATGAGGCGGATTTCACTATCGCCAGTTTGAGGGATACCAGCAAGGGAAGCGTCCCGGGAGAAACTTTTATCCACGAGCTGGTTCATCAGTGGTGGGGGTTAGGCAATATGTTTGACATCCCAGAGCCAGACAGTCCCTGGTCTGCCGAGGGTTTGACCGTCTACACTACCTACCGCATCGTCAAAGAGCTGTATGGAGAGGAGTATGCACAGACACACTATATTGACCAGTGGAAACGGGAGGTGGATGACTATTATCTGAACTTCTATGTGCGTCATCCGAAATATCTGGATATGCTGCCGGAAGGAGAACGCTTGCGTATTTCCAACAGCCTGTCCGGTATGAGGCGGTACAGCGAAATGCCACTGAAGCTCCTGAAGGCGGAGCAACTTGTAGGCGGAGAAGAAGCCATGGATCAGGTTCTTAGAGATTTGTTCAATCGGGAGATTGACCCCATGTATCCCTATCTTACCTATGATGAATTTTTGAGCGCCTGCGCGCTGACAGAGGAGGATTTAAACCTTGAGTAAGATTTATTGCTATGAGTGTAGGCGATTGCTGTGGAATAAGTTCTTTGGTGGACTAATTGTCGTGCTGCTTTGTTATGGTGCTTTGGTATTGCGGGGTGTGACCATTCTGGGGGTGTCCCACACGGCTCCTTTTTCTCCCTGGAGTTTTGGGGATTATCTCTCCCGGATGCTGCCGTTGCTGTGGATTGGTGCACTGTTTTTCCTGAGCTTCTTTACCTCCGTCAAGGCCCGGCGGACAGCGTCTCTCATAGATGCTGCACCTATGCTGCCTAGCCACTTTGCGTTTGTTCGGTGCGCTGCTACCTTCACGGGGACGGTTATATTGGCGCTGCTTTGTATTGTGGAAGCAGCTGTATTTTACCGACAGATGTTCGGATGGCACGATTGGAGTAGCATGGTCTTTCTTGCGCTGGTGACCCTTCTGCCGCCGCTGGTGTTCGCCCTGGGCAGTGGATGGCTGCTTGGGCGGCTGGGACCCTGGCAGCTGTATATCTGGATGTTAATTCCCATTCTTCTGGCTGTACTGCCTTTGCCAGAGATTCTGGGATTGTGGAACGGTAGCTTTTTCACCGCTTATCCGCTGACATTGGAGGAACTTGACCCTGCGTTTACATTGCCGGGATCTATTGCTATAGTTCAGTTGCTTCTGTTGGTGGTGGGTGTAACCATGCTGGTGTTTGGGAGCAAGCGCCGCAGTATATGCAACCATTGAAAAACTGGTCAGAGCACTTCTGGATCAGCTAATTAGCCATATTCTGGGAGGTGAAGTCCCAAAAATTGATAGGAAAAAGAAACAGAAAGTCAGGATTGCTTATAATTTTGTGGGAGAAATCCAGGTGACAACTAAATAACAGCATGATAGTCCTTCTCCTCCCTGGAGAGGGGCTATTTTTTTGCCCGTTCTTGAATTCATCACTTGACATTGTGGCAAAGAGCTGATGACGCCGGATGAACTTGCGGTGATGGACGGCGGCAAATGTATTTTGCAGGTGCAGGGGGTAAGGCCGTTTTTCAGTGACAAATTCGACATTACGAAGCACCCACAGTATAAGTACCTGTCGGATTCTGACCCGAAAAACACCTTTGACGTGGCAAAATTTGTGAAACGCCGGCTGAAAGTAAAGCCGGAAGATACCTATGAAGTGTGCGAACTGGAAGCACCGGCTGACCCCGGCAGCCCTGCCGCCTGAACCGTTTGTTCCGGCGTGTTTTATGTGGCTGTAAGATGGGGAAATGAAAGGAAGTGATGCAGCAATGAGGTGCAGGATACGCGCACCCACCATGTAACAGAAGATTCCCGCAGGCTCCGCCCGAACCCATAAAATAAAACCAGAATAAGAAAGGAGAGGGGCTGAATTTCATACCCGTTTTGACCGTTGTGCTTTGTCTGTACAGCGGTTTTTTTATTGGGGCTTGCGGGAGGACAAAGCAGCGATAAAACGGTACTTTGTAATTTGGCCCCAACAAAATTTATGGCATTTTTTACAGCGGCAATCGACACTCTGAAGGTACTTGTAATCGCGCTGGGCGCTGGCCTGGGCGTATGGGGCGTGATCAACCTGCTTGAGGGCTACGGCAATGATAACCCTGGCGCGAATGCTCATGTACGGTAAAGAAGCAAGCAAC
>CAJUDO010000060.1:0-1669 GCA_910585405.1 uncultured Peptococcaceae bacterium
CAGGACGTACACTCTTTCCCTACACGACGCTCTTCCGATCTGTATGGGCTGCCGGGGCAGACTCGGGCGGCCTGGGAGACGACCCTACGCCATGTATTGGAATTCAAGCCAGAGCATATGTCCTGCTACGGCTTGAAGGTGGAGGAAGGCACCCCCCTTTGGCAGTACCAGGAATACGCGAATTTGCCGAACGACGACGTGCAGGCGGATATGTATTTGTCTGCCGTGGAAATTTTCCGGGAAAAGGGCTACCAGCAATATGAGATTTCCAATTTTGCCCGGCGGGGTCTGCGTTCCAGGCACAATATCAAGTATTGGACCGGCGGGGAATACTTGGGCTTCGGCCCGGCAGCCAGCTCTGATTTTGGCGGCAAGCGTTTTACCGTTGCGCCTGATTTGAAAGCGTATATCGCCGGTATGCGTACCGGCGGCGCGGTGCTTTCCGAGTGCCAGGAAATTCCCGCCAGAGACCGGGCGGGAGAATATTTGATGCTGCGGATGCGAACGGCTTACGGCGTGGAGGAGGAAGAATATGTAAAAAATTATCTGTTGCCCTTTGAGCCGCTGGAAGCGATTTTGCAAAATTATGCCAAGCAGGGACTTGCCATGCAGGATGAGGGGCGCTGGAGACTCACAGCCAGAGGCTTTCTGGTGTCCAACGCCATTTTGGTGGAGCTGCTGGAAGCCCAGGAGCAGTCCGCTCCTTTGGCAAAAAGAAGGAAATAATGTATGCAGCAAGGCCGGGGATAAAAAATCCCCGGCCTTGCTGCATGTCTAAAGACTTAAATATGTATTTTGAATAAATAAATGGAACCGAATATTTTTTCCTTTTATGTATGAGGTATCATTGTATTGATAAGCTGAAATGCCTGTGAGTTCTCCTCACAGATGAGTCTAATCTTTTTCCCGCCTGAAATAATATTCAAAAAATATCCTTGCATTTGTACAGAATTGATCTGACTATAATTTAATTGAACGATATTTTTTGTTCCCGTCATAGTAAACGCCTGTGCCTCGATATGGTCGTTATAAATCTTAACCCAGCATCGCAATAGCCCGATCCCGCTATCTATAACAAACGCTGCGATTATTGCAACTACTGCGCCAAATATTACGACGCCTTCTGGATTGGCAAAACGCCCATGCAAGATTTGACGTTGCGCGTCTGTGGATATTCCAAGCCGAACAACAAAAATTCCCAGGAAAAGAAGCAAAGCACCCAAAATAATCAATGCCATTCCCCGAGCATTTTGACCGCCTTTTGATTCATATAAAGGAGTTCCTTTTTTCTGCTGTTCAAAAGGTGAAACTACTTTATTTTCCATACTGTTAATCCTCCTACTAATCCTTTAATTATGTGTAATAATTTCAGATATACCTCAATCTTTGCTTGGATGCAAATCTTCATAGCACTCGTCGCAAACAAACATAATTGTTCCTATTGCATTCGTGTAGTGCTTGGTCGCTTTTTTGTCCTGACACCACATACATTCGGACGAGCATTTTGCGCAGTAGTAGTCTTTTTCGCCGGTAGAAGCATTTTTATAGCCTTTTGTAGGCGTGCCGTCGCATTTTTCGCAAGGGTTCGATGAACCGCAGGCGGAAAAACACATAGCGATGATTAATATTGTAGCAAGAAGAAAAGGTAACTGCTTGCTTCTCTTTTTCA
>CAJUDO010000060.1:1679-4634 GCA_910585405.1 uncultured Peptococcaceae bacterium
TTCATTTTACTGCCTCCTTACTCCTGAATGGCTGGACTTTCACCTTTTTCAAAACTTGAGTTACTGAAATAGATAAAATTGCTTCCCCAGGCACCCTCATACCAGGTTGTAACAATTCGCATTGTGTCTTTATTGGTTAAATCAATTGAAATAGCAATGGGCTGCGATTCTTCGGTAATTTCATCTTTAAAAAACACAAGCTCTTCGTCTACATAAATTGCAATTGAGTATTTTTGCTCCAGGCCACATTGTGTTCCTACAAAAGCGATTGAGTCGAAACTTTTATACTGACTTGATAGGTGATAAACTCCGTAAGTTGGGGAACACCCGGCATCATATAAAACGCCGCCGTCGTACACATTTCCAAAGCGATCCTTTAAAACGTCGCGTATTACATTAATGTTGGAAGATGAAATTGTTGTAATATTCTCCAAAGTAATCGGCATTTTTTCTTTAATATCTTTGTAGGCTTCCGCAATAGATGGGTTTGTTGTGAATTGCGACTGTGCGTCTTCCAGCAATTCCACGGCAGCGTCCCAGTCGCCGCCTTGCGTATAGGAGTAGGCATCATTTACAATATCTTTTACTCGAACATCATCCAGTCCATTCAGTTTTTCTTTTAAAATACTGTCATCCTCTAAGTAACCTAAAGCGGTATTTAAAGTAGATTCAGCGGAATCATAGTCTCTCTTAGAGATATATGCGTCAAATTGCGCAAGTATATCATCTCTGTATGCATCTTTTGCCTTAGAAAGCCCCTCCAACGCGTCTTTTGCATCTTCGCGCATATCAAGTGCATAGTTATAATATTGCATAGCGCCTAAATAATCCTTTTGCTCATAAAATGCGTCTGCTGTTTTTAGGCATTCTTTCAAGTTCTTTAAAGCATCAACTCGTTGCTCTGCATCTTCTATAAGCTCTAGTGGAGCGCCAGCGCAAGACGCGAACATCTTGATTTCACTTAGATGCTTTGTGGCGTCTTCATAGGAAGCAGTGTTTTCCTCATAGGCAGAGGCGGCAGAATTTGCAGCTTCCACCAATAAGTCCAGCGTTTTTTCGGATAGCTCTTTGCCATCTAATTCAGTTTCATATATTTCAAACGCTTCCATATAATTTCCGGCAGACAGCATCCGGTTTATTCTAGCGGTTGGTTGATTATATATGGAATAGGCTAGATATGCGCCAATTGCAAGCACGCCAACAAGACCTAAGCATACGAGGAGCTTTTTACCAGATTTCTTTTTCGGCTTTGTTGTAGTTGGTGCTGCTGGTGATACAGTCGGGTTTTGCATAGAAGAAGGCGCAGTATTATAATTAATTGTAGCGCCGCAGTTTCCGCAAAACTTGGAATTTTCTTTGATTTCTTTTCTGCAGTTTGGACAAAACATAATTTTCTACCTCTCAATGTATATTTTTAATCCATATTTTTGCTTATGAGCGTATCAATGGGCGGTGTGGATACGGTTCCTTGATGCAGTGCCTTCGCAGCTAAAATAAGGAATAGAACTGTTTTTATAAGACCAAGCGCGTTTTGTAGAAATAAAACAATTTTTGTGATTGCGCCAATAGAAAAATAGCCACCCCATATATTGACCGCGCTGCTGATCAGATTTATTACGTCAGGAATAAATTGTATAATTGTTGAGATTAAGGAAAAAACAAGCATCAGCAAAATCATTTTCACACTTGTTTTTTTAATCCAAGCATTACTCTCCGCCAAAAGAATATATCCCGATAAAAGCGCTGCCGTAAAATAGCCGCCCCAAAGACCTGTAAGGTAAACAATTGCACCTAATAAGCCAACGCTGATTCCCAACTTTGTTTTTTGCATATAAGTCACCTATTTCCTTTCTTAAAGTTTATTGCCGCAGTTTGTGCAGAATGTAGCGTGATCTTCAATTTCAGCACGGCAATTTGGGCAAACTTTTTGGACTTCAGTTGTCTCAGCTTCTGAAATTGTTTGCGCAGCAGTTTCTATAGACTTACCGCATGAAGTGCAAAAGCGCATCCCGTTTTTGAGTAAAGCACCACAATTCTCGCAACGCATACTATTCTCTGCAATAGCGCTCTCTTTTTTTGGTAGTGCAGCGCCGCAAGAGCTGCAAAAAGCCATTCTATCTTCAACTTCAGCGCCGCAGCTCGCACATCTAACAACGCCTTTTATGTTTTGAATTTGCTGTTGGTAGCTTGCCAGTTTTTGCTCGGCTTCCTTTATTTCCGCAATCGCAGATGCAAAATCTGCTTCATAGTCGGATGTATGCTTTGCAGCGTATAATTTGCCAAGTTGGTAATAGTTATTGTGTAATTTCCTTTCTTCATTTGAGATTGCGCTGTTGATTTTTGCAATATCTGTCATTTCTTTTGTCTTTTGTATTGCGCTTTGCCCTGCTTTTGATACTTTTCTGCTAAAATCATCAAAAAATGCCATATAAATTCCCCCCCCTGTTTTCTTTTTTAATATGATATAGAAATTTTGTTAAAATTACGCACTCTGCCACCTCCTACTGTCTTGTATAAGAACGTACAGTACGGAAATCTACAATCACTAATTTATCCTTTGATAGGTAATATCCGCCGCCTTCTTTTCTTAGGGCTTCTTCGCTGTCTTGTTTTACATAGCGTTCAGAATCAATGTTTCCTTTACTGCTGCTTAGAAACAGTGTGCCGTCCTTTGCAATGGAATAACGGTCGCAACTTTCCAACCAGCCTCCGTCATAAGTAAATGGAACCGAGCAGGTGCCATCTTTTTCGAAAATAAGTACTTCTCCTCCGTCGTCACTACTCCAAGTGCCAACAATAGAATTGCCAGATCCTCCACACCCGGTGAGTGACAAAATGATTGCCAGTGATACTACCAGCGCTAAAAGTGAACTTTTGATGCTTTTTTTCATTCTCATATACCTCTCATATCAAAAATTTTTGGCAGTGATAATCAAAAGGTGTAACTTTTAGATC
>CAJUDO010000061.1 GCA_910585405.1 uncultured Peptococcaceae bacterium
CGGAAAAACTGAACAGCTTACAGAGCAAGACCGTCAAATCCGTAGAACGAATCGACACCACGGTGATTGGCAACTAAGTATATTTTGTCTGCATTTGTTTCTTTTTTATACCTTACTTTGCCTGTTCCTCCGTGGCTTCGGACAACGCTTTGCCTGTGCAGCTTTGCTGGACTGCGTCCATCACGCTCTGCACAGCCCGCAGCGTTATCCGCCCCAAAGTCGGAATGCTGGCAAAGTAGGTATGGGGAATTTTTTCTAGTTTTTTCAATGGTTTCATTCCCTTTACCGGTACTCCGACTTCTGCCCGACGCCCTTTTGGTCGGGTAAGCGGAGAAATCAGCAGGCAGATACAACCACATAAGCATAGAGCAAAGTAACTAAATTCTACCCGTCTGCCTTGCCTTTATTCCGACATCTGGGCGGACACTTCCCGCAGTTGTCCAGCCTGTGGCAGACGTTAGTCTGACAAAAGGGGACAACCAGAGGAAGTGTCCGAAGCAGCGGAGGAAGGGGCAAGGCCGACAAAAAATAAGAATCTTGATTTGGAGGAATGCATAATGGCAACTACCACCACCACCAAAGTTTTAAACATGGAATTTCTGACCGATGAGGACAGTCGCCGCACGGTCAGCGTCAATGACCCGCTGGAAACGCTGGACGGGGAAGGCGTGAGCCTGGCCATGGAAAGCATGGTCGCAGCCAACACCCTCTGCGACAGCAAGGGCAATCTGGTCACACTGGCCAACTCGGCCAATCTGACCACCACGACAAAGACCGTGGAAAATTTGTTCTAGTCAACAGACTGTCAGCGAAAATGAAAGGAGCGATAGTATGCCTGATACGGAAAACGTAAAAACCACAGAGAGCAATGTCCTGAGCATGAAATTTGCCACAACTGCCAGCAGCCGCACCATCAATCTGGACGACCCAATCGAGAATATCGACGGGGAGAATGTCAGCCTCACCATGGAGGGGATTGTGGCAGCCAATACCCTTTGCGATGCCAAGGGCAATCTGGTGGAATCCATCAAATCCGCCGATTTGATCACTACCACAAAAATCGTGGAAACACTGTTTTAGGGAGTGCTGCGGCCATGAGAGAGAAACAGACAACTGTGTATCTCTGCGCCGCCAGAGAGCAGGATGCCGCCGCTCTAACGGGCAGCGCGGCGGCGCTCCTGTATCTGGAGCGGGAGCTTACCGCCTGCGGCTTTCGGGTACAGATTGGCAGCGGGGGCGCGTTCCCGACAGGCCAATGCCATCTGGCGCTGCAGCTGGCCACCACCTTCGGCGGAGTAGGCTGTGTGGTCTATCATCCCGTGACCAACGACTGGGAGCGGTACCGCCAGAGCTGGCGGCTGGCCGTATTGCTGGAGGAGCAGGCGCGGCATTACCGGCTCCTGTGCCGGCGGGAGGTGCAGTCGGGCGCGGCCATCCCCTGGCTGCAAAGGGTACAGGTTCCTGCGGCGCTGGCGGTGTGCAATCTGCCTGACGGGGACATCTGGCAGCACCTGTCCCTGATAGAAGCACAGATGAAAGGCTATGCCCAGGCGGTGAAATTGTGGCTGAGAGAGCAGGAACAGACAGAAGCAGATACAGCGAAAGGAGCAGAACATGAAACCTTATTTTAATATCTCCAATCTTTTAGACGGATACAACGCCTTACTGGCAGGCTGGACGCTGCTCCTGGCAGGGATTTTCGGCGCATACTGGTACTTATTCGCCGCATTGCTGCTCTTTAACGTGCTGGACTGGCTGAGTGGCTGGTACAAGGCGCGCCGCCTGCACGAGGAGAGCAGCAAAGTGGGCTTGCAGGGCGTCATGAAAAAGCTGTGCTACTGGATGCTGATTGCCGTAGCCTTTACCGCAGCGGCGGTGTTTGAAGCAGTGGGCGCCGATGTGCTGGCCGTGGATTTGTCCTGTATGCACCTGCTGGGCTGGTTCACCCTGGCCAATCTCACCGTCAACGAAGCGCGGAGCATTTTAGAAAATCTGGCAGCGGTGGGCATCCCAGTGCCCGCGGTATTGACAAAGGGCTTGCAGGTTACAGCAGAATTGTTGGAGCAAACCACAACAAAAGACGAAATAAGGAGAAACCTATGAATCCAAAATTGATATACATTGACGCCGGACACG
Organism: uncultured Peptococcaceae bacterium; assembly: GCA_910585405.1. Classification (GTDB taxonomy): domain Bacteria; phylum Bacillota; class Peptococcia; order Peptococcales; family Peptococcaceae; genus UBA7185. The sequence goes on from CAJUDO010000061.1 coordinate 2,137, forward strand.
GCGGAACCGACCCCGGCGCGGTGGGCGCACAGGCCAGAGAAAAGGACATCAATCTGGCGGTGGCGCTGCAAGTGGGGCGGGCATTGACACAGCGGGGCTTTGCCGTGTGCTGCAGCCGTACCAAGGATATGCGTATGACCGTGACAGAGAGAGCCAGAGCAGCCAACAAGGCCAAGGCGGCAGCCTTTGTCTCCATCCACTGCAACAGTGCGGCTAACAAAGCCGCCCGCGGCGCAGAAACATTCGCCTACAGCCCTGCCAGCAAAGGCTATGGGCTGGCGAAATCGATACAAAGAAACTTGGTAAACACAACAGGCACACCATGCCGGGGAACGAAAACCGCCAACTTTGCCGTATTAAGAGAAACAGCCATGCCCGCCGCGCTGGTGGAGCTGGGCTTTCTCAGCAACAAAATAGACGAGCAGTTCCTGTTGGACAGCCAGTGGCAGCGCAAAGCGGCGGCAGCTATCGCTGACGGCGTAACAGAATATTTTTCCTTGTAAGGGAAGACAATCGTACAATGATATATGGTATAGAGATGCAATATACCAATATATTTTGTAAATGGACACAGAACAACAAAACAGACTTGATAATAAAAATGGTAAAACAAGATAATCATACAAATATTACAGATAGAAGATAGCAAAATTTGTCAAATAATGGTACAATAAAAATGAATAAAAGTAAATAATAGGAATTACAGTTGCTTGATACCAGAAAATGAATAGAAATGTAAGAAAGGAGCCCGCCATGGAGCGTTGGTACGATTACGAGCATTATCAGACCTTGAGCGAGAAGGAAACCTTAAAAATCGAGGAACATTACGACAAAATTTACAATCTGATGGACGAAATTTCTGAAATTTACGACGAAATCGAAGCCATTGTAGAGCAGGATCAAGCCAGACGGGAGCAGTTATTTTATTTATGAACGAGCCTTTACTGAAAGAGGTGGAAACCATGACAAAAATGGAAACTATGATGACAAATCTACAAATATTCGAGAGTGCACAATTCGGCGCGGTTCGGACCATCGTCGAACAAGACACAATACTCTTTTGCGGCGCAGACATTGCCAAAGCATTGGGTTATAAAAATACACGCCGCGCTTTGAGTAACCATTGTCCCCACGTAACAAAACGTTACGCAGAGGTACAGACCGGGCTAAAAGCCAACGGCACACCGGCAATGCAGCGTTTACAAATGAACTTTATCAGCGAGGGCGATGTGTACCGCCTGGCCGCGCAGTCGGAATTGCCTACCGCGGCACAATTTGAGAGCTGGATCTTTGACGAGGTCTTGCCCACAATCCGCAGAGCAGGGCTGTACGCCACAGACAAGCTGCTGGAAAATCCCGATCTGGCCTTGGAAGCCTTTTCCGCGCTGAAAGCAGAGCGGGAAAAACGGCTGGCCGCAGAAGCACAGCTGGCAGAAAATCTGCCCAAAGTGCAGTATGCCGACGCCGTGACCGCCAGCAAATCGACAATTTTAGTGGGAGACTTGGCCAAAATATTGAAGCAAAACGGCGTAGACATCGGGCAGAACCGGCTGTTTGAGTATCTGCGGCGCAACGGCTATCTCATCCGTAGCGGCAGGCGGCGCAATATGCCCACCCAATACAGCATGGACCTGGAACTCTTTGAAATCAGCCAGAACGCCGCCATCAGCCCGCGGGGCGTGCGCCTCACCCGCACACCCAAAGTCACCGGCAAAGGCCAACAGTATTTCGTCAAGCACTTTCAGAAGATGATCAGTTAAACAGTATATCAAAAACACATAAGCAGAGCAGCCTTCCTTTACTTATCTTTGCATATTTTTATCTGCCTTATCTAAAATGCATCGGCCGAGTAGCACGCAAAAGATATATATGCAATAGATTCTTTTACTTCTCCTTTTGTCTACCTTTGCAGATTTTATACCTACCTTTGCCTGTTCCTCCGTGGTTCGGATACCGCCTTTGCCTGTGCAGCTTTGCTGGACTGCGTCCATCACGCTCCGCACAGCCCGCAGCGGTATCCGCCCCAAAGTCGGAATGCTGGCAAAGTAGGTATGGGAAATTTTTTTCTAGTTTTTTCAATGGTTTCATTCCCTTTACCGGTAATCCGACTTCTGCCCGACGCTTGAAGCGCATTTTTCTGCTCGGGTATAGCGTAGAAATAGGCAAAAACATGTAAAGATACATATACATAAGCATAGAGCAAAGTAAACAAATTCTCCGTGTCTGCTTTGCCAGCATTCCGACTTCTGGACGGACAGTTCCCGCAGTTGTCCAAACTGTGGCAGACGCAGTCTGACAAAAGTGGACAACCAAGGGAAATGTCCGGAGCAGCGGAGGAACAGGCAAATGCAGACAAAAAATAACGAAATGAGGGATTTTTATGACAACCGCAACATTGGAACGCAGTTTTGTATTTTACCAGTC
>CAJUDO010000062.1 GCA_910585405.1 uncultured Peptococcaceae bacterium
TAAGGAAATGTCTTTCAGAACCTTTGTCGGTGTATTGCCAATGCGGAAATTTTTGATGATATGCCGTCCCTCCACGGCAACCCCGCCTGTTGATTGCTTCATTTACACATCCTCCTTATTCAAACTTGATTTCTTCCACCAGCTTCATACTGCGGCTCTTGAAAATTGGGACAACCGAACCCAGCAGCGTAACCAGAATCCCCATACCGCCAGCAGCCAGGAATGAATTGGCGTTCAATTCCGGTACGGTTGAGATTTTGGGGCCAGCGACAAGAAATATCGTTTGAATCTCCATGTAGGAAACAAAAACCGCAATCATAGCACCGGTCAAACCGGAAGAAAAGCCCTCGATCAGCGTCATTTTCATGTTCTGACGGTTAGAAAGGCCAACGGATTTATACATTGCGATACTCCGCCGCTTTTGCAGATAGTTAATCAGCAGATTATTGATGACGCCAACTGCCGCCAGCAGCAGAATAAACCAGGTCATGCTGTGCATGGGCTGTAAGAAAGCGCCCACCGTGGACAGGGCATCCGCGTTAAATTCCTCTACGGTACGACTCCAATTTGAAGTCTCACCGAACAGGTCACGGAGCTACACCATAATAGCGTCCGGGTCTGCGGCGGTGTAGGCAAGGAAATGGTAGATGGAGGCTCCAAAATCGGAAACCGCACAGGAGGCTGGAATAATTGCTTCTACATCCGTAGCCCGTGACTTAAAGCTGCCTGCCACCAAATAGTCGTAATTCTCAGCGCCATTTGTCAAAGTCAGCGTATCACCTACCGCAAGGCCGATGCGCTCTATGCAGTTCTCGCTCAATAGAACCGCTCTTTCTTCGGCAAAGGCTGAAATGGCCTGCTCTTTCATATTGCTTTCCGCATAATGAAGCGCCAGCATGGAACTGTACCACTCCAGATTGTCGGTTGCCTCCAGGCGGCTCAGGATGATACCATTGGCCTGGATTTGATTTTGGTACACATAGATTGGCAGTATCTTTTCGATACCGTCCATCCCTCTGACCTGTTCCACAAATTCCGGCCCCATGCGTCCATCCGCAAACCCCTGTAATTCGGCCCCGTTGAACACGTCGCTGACATAGGTGGTCACAAAATCGCCCACAACGGTAATGGCGATCACGGCGGAAATACTGATAAACAGCAGCGTAATATTTTGCGCGATATTTTTGTTATCCCGCATATTCCGGGCGGCAAGCCGGCCTTCGTTTCCCAGGAATATGCCGTAAAGACGTTCCAGACCCATAGAAAGCAGATTGGTCAGCAGCGGAACAATCAGGATGGTGGCCGCAATCAGCCCCAGCAAAGAAAATCCGCCAGCCAGATACAACATATTCCCGGAGGCCAGCTTAGGAAGTACCAGCGAAACCGCAAACAGCAGAACGCCAGCCCCGACAATAAAGCGGCGGGGAATGTGTTTTTCCTCCATGCTGCCAAGCACCACGTCTTTAACTGGCAACCGGCTTGCCCTCTTGACCGGAAGCCATGCGGAGAGCAGGGATACACCCAATGCGACCGCAAAGGAGGAAATCATGCTGAATGGGGAAATGACCACCGGAATTTCTATCCCTTGGGAGAGAGACTGTCCCATTCCCTGTAAAATCAGTTTCAAAACCAGCGCACCCACCGGAATACCGGCCACTCCGCCCATGACCCCATACAGGGCGCTTTCCAGAAGAAGAATCCGGGTGACGGCTTCCTGGGTTGCTCCAATGCTGCGGAATGTGCCGATCACCGGCAGACGGTCTAACGTAATGACCTTATAGCTGCTGTAAATGATAAAAACGCTCATGGTCAGGGAAAAGAAGCTGATTAAGAAAAATGGCATGGACTTCTGCCGGGCATCTGCGGCGATCTGCGCTTCATTTACTACCTCGGACACCTGATATTGACTGTCCGGCAAGGCGGCTGTCAGCTCATTTTTCAGTGCGGAGGTGGAAACGCCGTCAGCAGGCTCCACCAAAATTTTTGTATAGCCGTCTGTCTGACCCAGCAGACCGGACAGCGTTACAACCGGCAAAAGGGCGGTCGCGCCTCTCGTATGCCGCAGAAAAACCGTATCATAGGCGGCGATTTCGGCCACTTCCAGAGAAACCGGCTGTCCGCCGATGCGCAGCGTAATGGTGTTCCCCTGTTCGATTCCATATTTTGAAGTAAAACGGTCTGGCAGAATCACTTGATTTCCGGTAAACTCTGTAATCTCCCCGCCGTTTACCAGCCGGGGCGGATTGATCTCATTCAGGCCGGTCAAATCAGCCGCAATCAGATCAACCGTTTCATAGTAGCCGTTTTCATGGTAGAGCGCCGATCCCTCCAGTATTCCAACGCTGGCGCGGATGGAAGCGGAGTTTGGCAGAATGTCGGCGCGTATTGTCCCCTCTGCCGCTGTAATGGAGAGCGTCGCGCTGCCCGCCATGCCCCGCGCCATTTTTCGCTGGGCGCTTTCATACGACGCGCCAATCGAAAATGAGACAAACAGCAAAGTTGTAGAGAGCAAAATAGACAACAGCATAACAGCGGTTCGCATTTTCCGCTCTTTAACGTTGGTGAAGATGTACTTCCATATAATTTTCAAAATGCACCTACTTTCTATTGGAGGCGGCATCCTCCAATGCGTTCTCGATTGCTTTCAGTATGGTATCACTGGTAAGCGTAGCACCGGATACCGCATCGACCTCTAACGATTGTTCGGAGCAAACGGCCCCGGCGATCTGTTCCGCCTGCTCCATATAGGCGTCCTTATGCTCCACAACCTCAACACCGGTAATTTCGTGGTTTTGTACCTCAACTTTTACCACGGCAAAGAGAAGTTTATTTTGGCATACGCCGATATAGGAACCGTCCGCAGCGGTAGTAGGCTTCGAAGACTGGGAACCAAAAGTCTTCCTATGTCTGGTCCAAAATATGTTTCGATATACCCTTTAGTATTAACTCTCATGTTTGGACTATTTCTCTTTTTTTTCATAATCAATTGCCTCTCTGTTTTCAACTATTCTTTTCAAATATTGCAATGAATAATGTATATATGAATGACACATATGGGAGAATGCTTCTACTGCAATTAGCTATTGCAATCACAATGCGTTTCCATGTAGCCCCAGCGATTATGTGTTTAACAACATCCTCATTGGTAATTGGAAGGGTTTTCCCTGCGCATCCTTCACAACTGCCGTTCCTATCTTTAAACCCCTGTTTACAAGATGAATGATTACATTCAGGTCCATCCCTTCCAGAGCAAAGATATATACATGCTTGATACAAATCTCCATTTTTCTTCTCTCTATATATAAGGCACATTTTTAAAATATCCAAAGTAATGACCGCAAGCAAAAACAGGAAAAATCCGGTACTAACAGGCGACGATTTAAAATATTCTTGTACAATATTTAAATTAGCCTGCATTTGAAGTCTACCAGAAGTAATACAAACAACCACAAAATATCCTCCTATCTATCTTTACTATAATTAGACATGAACTACCTTTATGCTATAGAAATTTATAAAGTAGGATAAAATCATCCTGTGGGACGAGTGGGCGGGAACCATTAGACCGTATTATCCAGCAGGCCGACAAGGCCGAGCGCCTATTGATCTGGAATTGATGCTACAGACGTATCCGCTACAGGCATGGCTCAACTTGTCCAATCCGAACAGAGAACGCCATGTGAAGGTTTATCGGGGGCGATTTTTTGACATACAGTGTTCCAGGCGAAACAACGATGTGTAATTTCTGGCATCTGCTAGAGGAACATGAGTTGAACAACTTATTTTTCAATGTGGACAACCGGGTAATGGAGGCCAGTGGGCATAACACGAAGGGCGGAACAATTGTTTGCACCACCAATATTGACATACCTAATTCAAAAAGCAACTAGAGATTTCGACTATTATTTAATGTAAATACTGCCGAAATATTCTGATTTCTGCAATCTAATCAACAGGCTGTCACTGTCATTTCAATCTATTCCAATAGGACTTGAAATACTGCCTCAATATCTGCCCTTTCAAATTTTTCTGACAGCATTATCGTATCTCCAGCGATCAGCATTTCACGGTGTGACCCAAAGGAAATTCGTTGATTGCAAGGAATATCTGTAGTGGGGATACTTCGTGAGCACAGTACGATATCCGGGTCATGAGTCCGGCAGAGATGCGCTGCCAGCACTTCTGGTTGGCAACCTCTCGGCAGGTACTCTAATCCATGCAGATACGCCATCGGTTGGTCAGTGATAGCAACACAGCCGTATCCCTCTCTGACTAGCCGGTCACGTAATCCACACAGAAAACGTACAGATGATTCACCGCAGGACTCCACCTGTACAAAGGGGATCTCTGGGTCCAACGAGAATCTCGTTACCCGCGAAGTCAGGGAACGTCTCGCCGTCTCATCCCAGAAGAGGCACGGAGCGGCAACCATTAACTCCCCGGGGGCCTCCCCCGCATAAACAATGCCACACCGTTCCTCTGATTGAGAAAAGAGTTTCTGCCAAATCCGATTGCTAGGTAACGGAGGTGCCAACACAGCGGATGCCCGCTGA
>CAJUDO010000063.1 GCA_910585405.1 uncultured Peptococcaceae bacterium
ACGGCGAATATGTCGTTGTTGAAAAGGTGCAGCATGAGCTGCTGGAAAACCCGGTTAAAGTCTATAACTTCCAGGTGGAGGACTATCATACCTATTATGTTGCCGAGTCCGGCGTCTTGGTGCATAATACGTGCAAACCCGACTATGCTACAAAAGATACTGTTAATTTGTCGTCTAAAATGAAGAGCAAAGGACATGCACGTGCTATGGCACGAACAAAAATTGGGCGTAATCCAGTAAAGGTTGGTGATGGCAAACTTAGAAGTGCAAATGGAGTATGGCAATATCGTGCGAAAGTAGGAGATGTTGCACAGAGACGTGTACATCTAGAGCGCCTAGACCCTAAAACTGGAAAAGTTCTGGTAAATATTTGAGGTGGTAGAAGTGTTTGTATATAATAGCCTAATATCAAATATAGAGATTCTACAAGAAGCAGGGGCAGTACTTGTGGAATTAGGAGTAAAAAAAGATGATGTCCTGAAACTTCTTTTGCTCTTGGATGCCATGGAATTTGGCCGCATTCGTCGTTTTTATCTGAAATCCACGAGATACTCCTTTGAGTTTTGTTGCGATGGGTCATTTTTTCTCAGTAAGATAGGTGATAAAATAATAGTTGATGGTGTATTTACAAAAGATGAGGTTGAGGTTATAAGATGTTTATGTATAGATTCTTCGCTTAATTCTTACTGTAATCCTCATGTTGATATTGAGCGTCGCCAATATGATATTGTTATCTCAGTAATATAAAACCCTTTAGCAGCATGGAAATCATCTGCATGTCCACACATCCCTTCCATTCTTCAGTCAAAGGCTGGATAGATGCAGTGCATCTGCGCGCCGGTAGCATACACAACCGAAGGGATGTATGGTACCGTTGTAGAAGGAAGCTGTCAGAATGCCATATACAGCATTTTGACGTGAAGCATCTACCAAACACCGTCTTAAAATAACAGCGTAAAAAGAGGCAGTTTCTCTTTTGGGGGAAACTGCCTCTTTACTGCTGGCTTTTGTATAGCTATTTCGGTTTTCCAAAGGAAAGGAAGCAAAGCGGCTGCACGCTGCGCCTATGGCCATAGTTAGAAGTTACGGCTAGGGCAGCCGTTTCCTGCTTTATGGGCGCGGCATACCGTAGCCCAGGATTTCAGAATTGGCCAGGGGGTAACATCGTTCTCGGCAAGCGTCGTCAGAATTGCCCTCGACGGTATAGACAGTCCCATTCTCGACTTTCTCCACAATCCCCACGTGGTCGGGTTTCCCATCCAGACCATCCGCCGCCCAATCGAAAAAGATAATATCACCGGGGCGGGGTTCGCAGCTTCTGTCCTGCCACAAGCCGCGGGCTTTAAACCATTCCTCTCCCGTCCCCACATTGGCAAATTTCGGGATAACGCCTGCGTCGATATACCCGCACTGGTCGGCGCACCAACTCACAAAGCAGGCGCACCATTCCACACGGGAGTTGAAGCCGTACCACGACCAATAGGGTTCGCCGCCTACATTGCCGATCTGTGAGAGTGCGACCGTCACAATCTCGCCGTCGCCTGTGCCGATACCGTAAAGAACGGCAGACCACATACTGCGGTTTTCGTCGGCAAGTAGCTCGGCAAGCTGTTTTCGCTGGTCTGCGCTGAAATGGTACTGATCCGCCATTTCCTCGGCCGTCTTATGGCTGACCGTGATATACAGATAAGTCCGTGTTACGGTGGTCTTGGTTTCCACAATGTTCCCGTGGCTGTCGTCGGTTTCGGTCATCACTTCCTCGGTCTTGGTTTCGGTGCGGGAGGATATTTGATTCATCTGCCAGAAAATATCTTTTAGTATCGCCTTTTTGGAATCGTCCATCGTGGCGACCTCCTGCGCGTTACCGGGATCAGTAGTCGTCTTGACCGCGTAAACGGCAAGCGCCTCCGGCCAGACAGCGCGGGAGCCGGATAGTTCCAGCACATCATAGGAGGTATTCGCTTTTATCGTGTCAATCTGCTGTTGGTAGTTGTCGTTAATTTCCTGTACCACGCTTTGCATAGTCAAGCCAGAACCGCTGTCCTCATTGGAAAAGAAGATACCGAAGCACGAGCCGACAATCAAGCCGCTCAGACAGATAACGATAATCACAACGACCGCAACCCAGCCCCCGGCGGCGATAGCGGCGATAATCGCCTTGACTGCTGCAATGGTCGCTTTAACCGTCGCCTTAATACCTGTCGCAACCGCTTTCACAGTCGCTTTCGCCGCCTGTGCGGTTTTTTGTGCTGTTTTCGCCGTAGTTTGGATGGTCTGCCCAGCGTTTTTAACAGAACGCTGGGCAGTTTTGATACGCCTGCCTGCCGTCTTTATAGCGGCGTCGCTGGTAGACATTGCTTTCTGTTTGATATGTTTTCCACTTCCAGTTACGGTTTTGCGCGCGGCAAGCTCCCGCCGGCGTGTTTGCATAGGCGGTTTGACGGGAATATCAGTAGGAAACGACGCAGGTTCCTGAAACCTGCGGACAGATTCCCGGACTGTTTCCGTCCGTCTTTTCTGCTCTCGAATCGCAGAAACATGCTTTTTGGTGGCCTTGACCGCCTTTTGACTTTGCTGGCCAAGGGGATGAACTGCCCTGCGGCCAACTGCCTTTGCGCCACCTGCTAACTGCTCCGCCGCCTCGCTTTCCACAGAGCCTTCCCCAGGGGAAACGCTCTGCTTTGCGTTTTCTCTGGTGCGGATATAAGCATTTTTTACGCGCTCGCCGGCCACCGCCCCTTTGTCCAGGGTTTTGATGGTTCCTTTGAGGACATTGCGTATTTTTATCTCAGACATGGCTGCTTTCCTGTGCGCCGCCGAACACGCCCTCGCCGGGTTTCGTCGCCATAAGCTGGTAGAGCTTCGTATCGCGGGGCCAGCGGTTGACGAAGGGCGCCAGGGCGGAGCCATATTTCATCAGGCCGCAGCCCGCTTCTGCACCTGTCACATAGCTCATCTGCTCTTTGGAGATATTCAAAAGTCTCGCCAGCTTTTCCTGGTCGCTTGCCGCCTGATTCAGCATGATGATAAATTCCGAGTTGCTAAGCATGGTGCTGGCCTGTACCGAGTCCAAAAGATACTCCACATTCTGGGTAATTGCCGTAGGATAAGCGCCGCGCTTTCTGAACTGCCGCCACGCGCTGTTGAAGAAAATGCCGCTTTGCTCATTCTCAAATACAACGTGAAATTCGTCAATAAATACATGGGTACGCTTTCCCCGCTTCCGGTTGAGGGTGACGCGGTTGAGCATGGTATCGGTAATAACCAGCAGGCCGGTAGGCTTCAACTGAAGTTCCATGTCGTAGGGAATGACAGCGGAAAAATTGTTGCGCTGATTCTGCCTGCGCTGCCAGTTGGTAATATTCGTTTCCACCTTTTGTACCCTCGTAGTTGTTTTGAACTTGGATGTTATTCTGATTTTTTACAGCATCAACAAAAGTACCATTGGGTGAAAAGACGCGTTGTTCTCTACCGTAGGAGTTTGCGTGGCATAGTGTGTAGCTGACAGCGCTCCCTCACCCTGCAAGCCGGAAACCTCTGCGCCGGTTTCGGTGTACTGAATACGGATGCTGTCATTTCCGGCACCCTCCACCAGTAGATATTCCAGCGCAGGCTGTACCAAGCGACCGTTTGCGCATATTTCCATGGCGTTTTCCCTCCTGCTATGAACAATTTTTTGTACTGCCTCATGCGGGTTCTGGTTATCCCTCTATAGGGGTAACCAGAATTTCACCCGGCTGGCTGACTATGTCAATTTCTACTGTTGCATTCATAAAATCATAACTTTCTTGCATTATAATCTCAAAATTAGTGTATACAATGATCTCTCCTTGTCCTTGCAATCCGCTGACAATTGCGCCCGTTTCGGTAAATTCCGCAACAATAGATGTAGATCCCGCCCTACTGTCAATCCAAATCTCCGGCGTTTTTCCCCCCGGACAGGTATCGGCATATACTTCTGGAAGCGCAAGAAGCGATCCAATGACTCTCACATCCATTTCTCTATTCCCTTCGATTTCAATCCGATTAGGATAGGAAACAGAAATTTTTCGGATTCCACTGCCAGAAGCGCCACAACTGAACTTTTCTCCGTAAATCTGAAAAGAGTCGTGATTTTCCAGCGAAGCATTGTTTGTAGCATAGACAAAACTGCTGCTATAAGGAATGTCATAGGATAGGAAAAACCTGTTTTCGTCCATACTTAAAAGTGGTAAATCACCGTACAGACCATGTGCATCAATCCCAAGGGTTTGTCCTTCCGCATTGGTAATCGTACATCCGCCCACTGGACGCTGTAAGGGCAAAGTAAACTGCACAACTTCTCCATCATACGCAGCTTTGTTGCCTTCAATCATTTCGCTTGTGATATATTGTTTATGATTACAGCCTTGACACACAAAAAGAACTGATAC
>CAJUDO010000064.1:0-2433 GCA_910585405.1 uncultured Peptococcaceae bacterium
GGAGGAGAAACAAATTGACTTATTTCCTTAAAAAGAAAAAGTGGATGGCCTGGGTGGTGTTGTTAACCTTCTTGTTCACCAGCTTTATGCCCAGTAATCTGCTAGCAGGGAATAGCGTAGCCAGCGCAGAAGGTGCGATAAATCAAATTGTGAAGCAGGGATCAACTTCTTACTATAAGGGAAGTGGTCTGGGAAATCAAGCAATAGTTGGTTCTGGCAATGAGAGTGATTATCAGGCATCTACCTCGAAGACAATTGAACAGGTTGGAGAGAATGAGTTTGATATTACGCTGAAGGTTATGACGACACAGGAACTGGAAAATATTAAAATGACACAGGATGCTGCAGTTGTTATCGTTTTGGATAAATCAAACAGTATGAAATGGAATTCACAATCGTCACATAATGTTGCTTCTGAAAAACAGAGAATAACCCTTGCAACGGCGGCAGTAAATGATTTTATTACAAAGTACAAGGCTAATACAAGTGGCAAGGCATATCTATCAATTGTAGAATTTGCAGGAAGTGTTTCCACCTATAATTTTGGTAATAACTACTTTCAAAAATACTGGGTTGATGCTAAGACAGATTTAGCTTCTGATTGGGCATTGAGAAAGCCTGGCACTGCTGGCGATACAAACATCAACGGTGCATTAAATCGCGCAAGTACTTTGCTGAGTGATGATGTGGTAAAAGATGTTTCTAATAAGTATGTAATTTTGCTGACAGATGGTGCCCCTACTAAAGGTGGCGGTGAAGGGACGATTAAAAGCACTGCAAAAACGTTGCAAAATAAGGCAACTGTATATACCATTGCGTATGGGAATGAAGCACCAGTCGGATTGCTGGAAAGCGTAGCATCCGCTCCGGCATATGCATTGAAGTCAAATGAAACAGAAAACCTGAATCTGGTATTTGGGGAAATTTCAGAAAACATCAAACTGTTAAGCAGTGCATGGCAGGTAACCGATCCTATGAGTGAACATATAACATTATTAGGGTTATATGATAAGAATGGTGGTTTAACAGATCGTTTAAGTTATTCTTCCAATGGTCAATCGGTTGTTTATTGTACGGCTGAAAACGGTACAATTGATTGGAATTTGCTAATTACACCTGTAAAGGAAGAAAAACCGCCATTTTCTTACACATTGAAATATCGTGTAAGACTGGATAATACTTTTGATGACTTTACAGAAAACAACTCATTTGCCACGAATGGGGAAACAACATTAGTTTATGCGATGGCGGATGAAAATAGTAAGGTAACAGCAGGTCCATTTACAGTTGGCTTTGATGTACCAGAAGTAAAAGGCTTTTTAGGCAAAGTGAATGGCAAGACTGATATTAGCTTTGTCAAAGTTGATGCAGATGATGAAACTCTACTGGCAAACGCACAGTTTGAGTTGAAACTAGCTGATAGCGACCGGGGAAATCATGAGAATAGTCATACAGCTGACTCTGCGTATATGAACGGTGTTACCAAAATCTCAAGTAAGGATGGTACATTTTCTTTCAAAGACATTCCATCTGGTCATACCTACACTTTAACAGAAAAACAAGCTCCTGCAAATCATAAACTGGGAGGTCCTTGGACTGTTGAAGTAAATTATAGTGTAGTGACTGTTAAGGATAGCAGTGGAAACAAAGTTACATCGGATAGTGGAAAATTTGTAATTGAAAATGAGAAAATAACACAAGACATTACGATTACAAAACGATGGGTGAATCAAGAAAACTTTGCTCCAGCAGTTACATTGGAATTGCTTCAAGACGGAAAAGCATTTGTATTATCTTCTACACAGAGCAATTTGCCAGCAGGAATTACTGTAACAGTGGATAAAGTTGGAAAGCACACGTATGTAAACTTACCAGCACAGACCAGCAATATTGTGGATCAAACAGTAACATTAAAAGTACCGGTTGGCTATAACTACACAGTGCAGGAAGTTGTAAAGAATATCAACGGTAGCACGTACAATGTAGTTAATGGTCCGGTTATGATTGACGGTAAGAAATGGAATGTTTCTGCTAATGGCTTAATCGTGACCAACACGTATATTGGTGAAACCAGTGTAAGCGGAACAAAGACATGGGTAGACGGTGGCAAAGTGCATAACAATGCTGATGAAATCGTATTGACACTGACAAGAACCAGCGCAAAAGCAGGTTCTGTGGCAGAGACAGTGAATGCAACACCAGTGTGGGAAGATGAAACCTATACCTATAGCAATCTGGCGAAGTATGATAATGAAGGCTATGCGTACACATATAGTGTGACAGAAGCAGCCGTAACAGGATATACTAGCGAAAAGAATGGCTATGATTTCACTAATACAGCAGATACAATCAATGATAAGACTGATGTAAGCGGAACGAAGACATGGGTAGACGGTGGCAAAGTGCATAACAATGCTGATGAAATCGTATTGA
>CAJUDO010000064.1:2533-4319 GCA_910585405.1 uncultured Peptococcaceae bacterium
CTGGCGAAGTATGATAATGAAGGCTATGCGTACACATATAGTGTGACAGAAGCAGAGATGGATGGTTATACCAGCACACAGGATGGTTATGACATCACCAACACCGTTGCTCAGGAATCTCTCACAATCTCTGGTACAAAGTCTTGGAATGTTCCAGAGGACATTAAAGCAGATGTAGTACCGGATCAGATTGAAGTACAGTTATTCTGTGATGATGTCTATATGACAACCACAGCAACTGCATTAGATTGGACATACAGCTTTACTGATTTGCCTAAGTATGATGTAGATGGTGACGGTCATGCATATGACTATACTGTAAAAGAGGTTCCGGTACCGGGCTTTATTAGTGTTGTGAATGGTTTCGACATTATCAACACCTATGATAGAAGTGCGACCACTTCTGTTCATGTGGAGAAAGTTTGGAATGACTTCAATACCAATGTAGGAGCGCATCCAACGATTACCATTGAACTGTATCAGAATGGCATTTTATTTGAAACACAAGAGTTGTCCAACGACAATTTAGAATTAGACTTCAAAGAGTTGCCGAAGTATGATGCAAATCAGCAGCCATTTACCTATACAGTGAAAGAAGTACCTGTAAATGGATATACTTCTACTGTAAGCGGTAGTACAACAGAAGGTTTCACAATTACCAACACGTTAGTATTGGGAAAACCGGGAACTATTACCGTAGGCAAAGTGGCGCAAGGGGATAATCGACCGAATGCAGATACCAGATACAAATTTGAATTGCAAATTCAGGTAGTGCATCCAGAAGGCAGAAATGCGTTATTTGATGCAGAAGTGCTGGATGAAACTACATTAGGCGAAGCTGCGACAGCAGTCAATGATGCTTTGTATGCAGTACAAGACAGCGTGATGATGACCACATCTACTTCTCAGTATCAATATGTATTGACTGAAAAAGCAAATGTATTTGACACTACGGCAAAAGCTTTGATGGGTGTAGAATATGGTCACACCAGTCCATCTGCGATTATCTTTGAAGATGGCTTTATGGTGGAACAGAGTGAAATAGACAGTGAATTCCAGTATAATATCACCGGCAATGTGTTATCTGCATTATATACATTGAGTGCAGATTACAAAGCAGATGAAATTGGTGATCTTTTGGTAGCATTGGCTGAAAAAGTACCAATGTCTGACGATGGATACACCTTCACAATGGATAAAGCTGCGGTAGAAAATTTGATTGAAGCAGTTCACGTTTACAATGGATTAGCAGGTAACTTGCCATTGGCGCCGGAAACTGACGCACCGAATGCGTTGCAGGTATTCCAGACGATCAACGGTGTGACAACTCAGTCTCAGTTAACTTTTGTTGAAAACGAGAATGGCGGTTATTACAAAGTTGATTTCTGGCTGGCAAGCGGCGACACTATAAACTTTGCTTTGCAGGCTACCAGTGGCAGTGCGATCTACTACAGAATGGTAGAAAGTCTGGATACGTTGACATCTGCAAACCATACAGGTACCAGCATCTTTGATAGTGTACATGGAACGACAACCTCCGGTACAGCCATTGATTTTGTAGCATTTGATGAAGATGCAGCTATGAATTATGTCTTTACCAATAGCTACAGTAACAATAGCAGACCGACCGATCCAGAGGATCCAACAGATCCAGAAAGACCAACCAATCCAGATCCTGAAGGTCCAGATATCGACATCGAAGATCCGGATGTGCCATTGGCAGAACCGGACGAACCACCAATTGAAATTGAAGATCCAGACGTACCTCTGACAGATGTACCTGGTG
>CAJUDO010000065.1:0-2241 GCA_910585405.1 uncultured Peptococcaceae bacterium
CACCAGGTACATCTGTCAGAGGTACGTCTGGATCTTCAATTTCAATTGGTGGTTCTTCCGGTTCTGCCAATGGCACATCCGGATCTTCGATGTCAATTGGATCTTTCGGATCTGGATCGCTTGGAGTCCAAGGATCCCAAGGATCTACTGGATCAGAAGAACCGTTGTAATTATTTGTAAAGGTATAGCCTAAGAAACTGTCTGTCGTTACTTCAAAGCTTCCTTCTACGAATAATTTATTCACATACTCTGTTCCAGTATTGCTCTTAATATCCGTACTGTCTGCATCCTGTGCATCCACTTCGGAAATCACATAGCTAATCACACTACCAGTTGTTACTTTAAAGTCAAAGCCTAATGTTTCTTTGTCCTTTAACGTAAACGAAATGGTGTAAGTTCCATCTGCATTTTTGTAGTCAGACAAACTATGCATTTCGTTTCCAATTACAACTTTGATATCTGGATCAATCCAGCGATTGATTTCTTTTAAGAAATCTTCCAGCGCAGATGCCTTTTTCTCTGCAGCATCTTTTGTCATAGAAGCTACACCAGCGGCATCATACAGTTCATACAAATCTGTACTGCGGAAGGTAATCGCGGAGCCGGTTGCAACACCTGCATAATCCATCATATCTTTCATGAACATTTTGGTTGCTTCTTCACTGTGAGGCATTGCTTTGCCAGCAGCTGCAAAATCTTTGATAAATTCAACGATCTTGTTCAGAACAGTTTCCTGAGCGCTGCCTGCTGCAATCTTATCGCCCTGACAGTCAAACGCTGTCCAGCCATCGTAGGAAGTCCAACCCATTTCAGAGCCTGTGGTTACACTGTACAAAGAAATATCGTTATCATCAGCGATTACAAAGCTCAGCGCAGAAGCTGTCGTGTACGTGTGTCCTTTGAATGCTTTTACAGCGTGTTTCAAATCTTCTTGCGCTTTCTCATCAGCTGCTTGTGCATTTCTGTTCTCAGAATTGTAATGATGCAGCTTTTCTGCTTCGTCCTTTGTCAATGGATCCAATACCTGACTCTGTTTGATTTCGGTAATCTTTAATTCAAATTTGAATTCTTCATTACCATTTGTTTTGTTTCCTTTGTCATTTACCAGTTTGGCAACATTCAGTTGACCAGTGATTGTCGGTACCGCACTTACCTTTGCAGTTGTGTACAGGGTAATGGTATTGGTTGCCTTGTCAAATGCTGCCGAGCCGCTTGCAATGGCCCCAGCAATATCCCATACATTCCATTCCTGCCCGTTTTCCGGTACTGCATTGTCATACCAAACATTGTCAAAGTCTGCGCCTGTGTTGGCATCCCAATTTAACATTGGAGGTGCAAAGCTTGACGTTCTGTTGAAGATATAACCAGTATCGTCAATCACATAATTGAACACACTACCATCCGTATATTTATAGACAACTCTATAAACCTGATCGAAGTACACGTTCAATACGGTTGTGCCATCGGCAGCTACAGTGGCCTGTGTAACAGTTCCTTCCGCATTTGGGTTGAACTGATACAGACTTGGTGTAGTTACACAATCGCCATTTGGCGTGGTGTCTGCAAATACCAAATCACCTGTTGTGGTTACTAACGTATCAGTAAACAATAGTTCCCCGTAAGTACCATCCTGATTCTGATAATAGTAGTTTACGGTATACTTGGTATCACCTGCTAATGTCCAACTACCCACTAATGTCACGTCATGTGCTGGCATTGTGAATGTACCATCGGAAATCGTGATGTCTTCTGGTTCTTTCACTGTCCAACCGCTGAATGTATAGCCAGAAACGAATGGTTCAGTTGCTACTTCAATTAAAGTATTCACATGATTTTTGTCAGTAGCTGCAGGTAACTGTTCTGCTGCACCTGCTGGAACTGTACCTTCGTAACCATAGGTTACTTTGTAGTCGATAGCTGTGTAGTATACTTTGATCACATTATCTGTACTGCTGGCTGCTCCTGCCGCAATGCTGTAGCTTTCTGGAACTTCGGCTGGATTTGTCTCTACAAATTTATAACCTGCTCCATAGTAATTCGTTGTATTCACTCCGGTTACATCTACGCTTGCTCCATCCATGATCCACTTGGTATCAGTTACAGGTGCTTCTGTATTAGTCAGTTTGCCATCTTTGTAGTACTCTACTGTGTAACTTACACTATGCTTCTGTTCTTCATCTTTCACATAGTATACTTTGATCACATTATCTGTACTGCTGGCTGCTCCTGCCGCAATGCTGT
>CAJUDO010000065.1:2341-4105 GCA_910585405.1 uncultured Peptococcaceae bacterium
AACTTACACTATGCTTCTGTTCTTCATCTTTCACATAGTATACTTTGATCACATTGTTACGCTCACCAAGTTTAGCAGGTACATCCATGGTAGAATACTTATAACCTGTTTTCTTTTGATCATTATAATGAGTTGAACCTACCTCCACTGCACCATCTATTTTTTCATAAACATTGGTTCCGTATGCTGCAGTACTATTCCGTGTCAAAGAGCTATCAATTTTTCCATCATAATAGTATTCTATTGTGTAGTCAACTTGTTTTGGTCCATAAACATATTCAATGTTTGTTGTACCTTTTGTTGCAACTAATTCGCCTACTACAAAACCCTTACCTTTTGATTCACCCTTTACTTTAACGTCTTTCAGTTCATAGCCTTCTGGAATCATAACTACAGGAGATTCTGTTTTGCTTGCACTAAATTTCTGGCTTTCCCAAACAGTATTCGGGCTTACAATTTTGGGTCCGTCTGTAACAGTGGCTGGTGTGCTCTCTCTTGGCAAACCGCTTGCAGTAACATTCAAATAGCCTAAATCGACTTCAGCCATAGGTACTGGATAAGTTATACTTTTAGGCGCACCAGTTTTATCTGCATACGCTAGAATTGCTTGCTGATTCAGAGCAAATGACCAGTTGTCAGCAGTTTGTTTAGCCAACTCTTTTGCATTCAATTTCACTGTGTATTTCAGAGTAGCACCTTCCGCTGACACACTTTCTCCGGTATTCCAAGCCAGTTTATCATCTGTTGTTTCAACGGTATGACCATCTGCGGGATACCCTTCACTCGCTGAAACATAATCTACAGCGTCACCCATCGTATCGGTCACAAAGCCATTGTTAATTACATTTAAGATATCAGCAACGATATCTCTGAATTTTTGTATCAATGTATCAACATTGTCTGCTGTTAATGCACAGTTTTTAGACGCTACCTTGTCACGTAAAAAAGCACTGGTATTGTTATCCAACATCAACCCAACAGTATACAAAGTCGCTTTTTGCTTAATCTTATCTGCATTAGATTTAACCGTGTCTTTATTGCTGTTCGTTTCACCGTCAGTCAATAAAATAACATACTTTTCGTCACTTTTACTATTTCCAATTTGAGTATAGGCAGCCTCCAATCCTTTAGCCGTATATGTGCCTTGATTATTTTTTGCCTGCGCCCTTGAAATAGCATCAGTTACTTTAGAATAATTATCTTTTTTCATTGGTGTCAATTCCAAAGTTGTTATTGCATCATCACCAAAACCAATTACACTGATATTGACATTTACATTATCCAAATTATTGTACAATGTGTTTGCCAGTTCATTTGCAGCATTTTGTGCAGCCTGATTACGTGGTGCGTCAGCTGGAGTAATCTGTTCTGTGCAAGTTGTATTTTCATCCCAACTTGTTTGGTGCGCATGAACAGGACATTGATAGTATTTACTCCCTAAGATCGATCCAGCATATTTCATTTTTTTATCACAGAAAGTCATACTACCAGACCGGTCCAAAACCAAAACCACATCAATCGTCTTTTTTTGCGTTTCTGTGCTACCGCCAGAAATACCTAATGTAACTTC
Organism: uncultured Peptococcaceae bacterium; assembly: GCA_910585405.1. Taxonomy (GTDB): domain Bacteria; phylum Bacillota; class Peptococcia; order Peptococcales; family Peptococcaceae; genus UBA7185. Next base: position 3,912 of record CAJUDO010000065.1, read on the forward strand.
CCACGTATCCAAACCTGTACGCACAGCTGTTTTGCTGACTGTTACTCCATCGTCATTAGATACCGCAGGCGGAGTCAAAGAATCTGCCGCTTCTGCTACACTATTTCCCGCCAGCAGATTGGTGGGCATAAAGCTGGTGAACAAGAAGGTTAGCAACACGACCCAGGCCATCCACTTTTTCTTTTTAAGGAAAT
>CAJUDO010000066.1:0-2477 GCA_910585405.1 uncultured Peptococcaceae bacterium
AAGCACAGTATTCACCTGTTGTTTTTCATAAACCACCATTTCTTCGAATGTATCCAAATTAATTTGTATAACAGAGAATTGAGAGACATCTCCGCTATTATCTACCAACTTACTCGCATAACTGTCAGTTTGAACCAATATATAGTAAACATTGTGACCGATGCCAAATACCCCCTTTCCTACATTGCCGTTTACTAGGGGGTTCCGAATTAGTTCAGTCACCTCTCCTGTGTCTAGGTTCTCTACCCATAGCATAGATTCTTCGATATAAACACGAAAGCTATCGGTCACATAAGTATTGCTGGTATGTGAGTTAAAATTTACATACTCCATACTTGGATTAATTGCAGAACAGCCACTAAGAGTTAAAGCCGATATTACCACCACTACAAGAATATGGTGCATATGAGTTCTACATCTAGACAAGACTGTGCGGTTTCTCCACCAAATTGCCCACAGGCTCAACAAGCAAACAATTATAGATAGAAATAATAACCTAGTAATATCTTCTGCACTCAATTCCTGAAATATCGCTATCTTCTCTCCGGTAAGTGTATCAGCTACTGTACTACTTCCATGTATAAACCCTACTCCCAGCAGAAATGGCAAGGGCGTAGGAATAGTATATTGCAGTTGCGCAGGCAGTCCCATCCAAGAAATTAAAATACCTATAGAGGGAAGAAAAGCAGTCAACGTATATTTTCGACTTAATGTAGCCACCGCCAGAACTATTAGCGCAAGAAACAGTGCGCCGTACAATTGGAGGATTGTCAGAATACAAAAGGCACTCCATAGAGATAAATGTTTTGTACTACTCCCAAAGATTTTCACACTTTGTACTGTATAATCTCCGTGAGAGAGTCCGTAACGGAGTGAGTAATAACAACACCTCAAAGCTGCTCCAGCCAGACACAAAGCCGCTATTGTAAATAGGACAAGTAAAGTTTTGTGCCATACATAGTTTTTTCGACCGTTCAAGGTAGTCAACGCCAGCGTGTCCATTTTGCCAGCGTATTCTTGACAAAATACTGGCGTAGTCAGTAGTACCACAGCAAGTACAAGAGGAATATCTAATGCTCCGCTTCCCAGTAATCCATCCCAACCATTCGTATCCAGGAAACATCGATTTTCTTTGCCTTCACGAACATAGAGATATTGGTCATAAATAGCATTAAATCCGCCATCATAAAGTAAGACATTTTGGCACTCTTCCGCTCTGGTCTGAAACTCCTCCTCTGTTATCAACCCGGAGTAGTATTCCTGGTACATTGAGTTAAGCGAGGTCTTAGCTTGAGTAATCAGTTGGGACTCTTCTTCAAAAAAGGCAGCTTTCTCCTCTGTATATGGGCCAACAACGCGCGTCAAATAATAATCATACGTTTCCTGATGCAACACAGTATCAAAATTAGTTGGTGTACTGCTCAACAATAGTCCTACTTGAGACAGCAGATACAAGATGATAACAACTATGCCTTTTTGATAAAACAACAGCTTTCTTGCCTCAAAGCTCAATAGTCTCACATGCGCCCTCCTTTCAAGGCACTGTTGCACCCAAAGCGGAAAATCAACAGAATTAGGCATAGTCCTACCATAGTTGCAAATAATAGGGCGGTCTCCCAACTTAAAAGTGGGATTCCTGCCAGATTGACAAACTTTGTTCTCCCGTATAAAAGCCGCCCCACCATAAGAGAATATGGGTTTAGTACGGCCAAACAAACATGGCTGGAGTAGTTCCAATATGCGCCTGTCAAAGCAAGACTCAAAAATATTGCAACCCCAGCAGTTAAAGGAATTAAGGAATGATGACAGAAAATACTGATCAATATTACCACTAGGCTGAATATCCAAAGTCCAAATGCACGCCCCAAAGCGTTCACCAATGCATACTGCCAGAGAGATAGATTTACTGAAGCGTAAGCCAAGTTTTCAATGGCATAAATGGGCAACCCAGCACCACTTCTCAGATCGAACAGGATGGAAAAAGTGATATAATCCGTTGCTGAGAACCAGAGTGATACCCCCATTGTGAACAGCGTAGAAGCAATTAGCTTTGCAACTACCGTCCGCCGTCCGCCGTTCCGACTTGTAGGAAGAAGCCTATCCATCCCACTTTCTTTTTCTAAGGTAAATATTTGAGACACACCATAGAGACATAGCAATAGGGCAAGTATGATAGAAAAGTCATAATATAAAAAATAGAGCCAACCCTCTGTGCTATAGAAACTATTGATCTGACGTCCGCTGTATAGTATGGCAATGCGCTGGTTTTTTATCTCCTCGTAACGGTTCTCCAAATCAGTAAACAGTTCTACATTTTCCCTGGCCTTGAGATAGATTTTCATAGCAAAATTCCGATAGGTGTAGCAATACTGCATGGGATTGATATAATAGCGGCTTAATAAGTTCCTATCACTCCAGATATTTCCTGTCAGTGTTCCTTCAACGCCAACTGCAGAGGTCGCAGTCAAATCGGCAGT
>CAJUDO010000066.1:2487-3615 GCA_910585405.1 uncultured Peptococcaceae bacterium
CCAGGACGTACACTCTTTCCCTACACGACGCTCTTCCGATCTTTTCCCCAGAATAATCTGGATACAGCTCCCAATAAGCCTTATCCCAACTTTCTTCCATCGCCAGATAGGAATTTTCATGATATACGTCATATATTTTTGCAATATCCGAAACGGTGAACAAAACCAATAGTAGCAGTACCGGTAAGTGCAGAAACGATTTGCGCCATTCAAATACGATCAATCGTCTCATACTCCTGCCTCCCCAAAAAAGTAGAGAAAAACATCTTCTAGCCCAGGATGAACAAGCTGCGCATCAGGGTGTGGCTTCCGATCAGATATTAAGCGCAGAGTAACACCTTCTTCATCCCGACGCATATTGCTAACTTTGCACCATATAAATTGTTCTTGTTCTAAACCTTCAGGAACAGTGACTGACCAAACAGAACCACTCAATTCATCTTCAAGTGTTGAAGGTGTACCTTGTCGGATAAGGCTGCCTTCTTTTAGGAGCAAGACTTCATTGGCAATAAATTCTACATCAGAAACGATATGAGTAGCCAGTAATACAGTCCTATTTTTGGAAAACCGTGTAATCAAATTGCGGAATCGAATGCGCTCTTGTGGGTCCAAACCGGCCGTTGGCTCGTCAAGGATTAAAATATCGGGATCGCCCAATACAGCTTGAACAATGCCAAGGCGCGGACGCATTCCGCCAGACAAGGCTCCTACTTTTTTACGCTCTATGTCTGGTAGATTTACCTCTTGCAAAAGTACTTGTGCGCTCAGCCAACCCGTTTTATCTGGGATGCCCTTCAATGCGCACATATATCGCAGGAACTCTTTTACTGTAAACTCTCTATAAAACGCCGGGTATTGCGGAAGGTAGCCAATTTTAGAGAGAAATTCTTGTCCCAGATTCTTGATATCTACTCCATCGACCAAGATGTTTCCACTATTTGCCGCAAGCACTCCCACCAAAAGATTGATCAACGTCGTCTTGCCAGCACCATTAGCACCAAGCAACCCATATACCCCGGGCCGCAGTGTGGCAGAAAAATCCTGCAGAGCAAATTTCTTTCCGTACTGCTTTGAAACCCCTATGAACTCAATAACCATTTTTTACCCCTTTAATAGAGAAAATGCAAT
>CAJUDO010000066.1:3625-3992 GCA_910585405.1 uncultured Peptococcaceae bacterium
AGGGGATATCGCTGAATCCGCCGAGTTTGACAATACAGAGTTCCGAATCGTCAAGTATATAGATTGCTGGGGTCCGATAGAAAAACTCCTCATTCGTTTCTTTGACGGCCTTAGCAATGACTAATTCTCCAGTTTCTCGGCTGTAAATCCGTATAAGCCACTGACCAGTTTCTGATTTCACTGTAGCATAATAATCTCCATTCTGAGAACAGAACAGTCCAGATACACCTTCGCTGACCGTATTCAGCGAATATACCTTCTGCGTCATATCATGGCTACTCACAACCGCAATATTTCCCGTAGCACTTTTCATGCTCTCCTCAAAGAATAAAAATCCTTCGGCCATACCCGCCATGGAACCCGCCTC
>CAJUDO010000067.1 GCA_910585405.1 uncultured Peptococcaceae bacterium
TAAGCCTTAGGTTGGGAGCAATAAATAAGGATAACATCACAATAGCAATGCTTTTATCCGCTGAGCCAAACTTGATATACCCCCCCGCTCAGCACCGAGGCCTGGCGAGAAATAAATCCTGAATCAATTATACCGGAATATTTTGTAAATTACAAGAATTTTCCTTCGACATTTTGTGCTGTATAGTTTAGTACATCAACATCTTAAATAAAGAACAAATTCGCTTTCGATTTTGAAACAATAAAAAGCACCCAGTTCATGCTGAGTGCTTAGTTCACAAGACTATTAGCAGGGCGGCGTATCCTGCATCTCAGGTTCTCTTTACAGAGAGTGTCGGGAGCCTTTCCGACCTTAATAATCTCTATATATTCTATGCAATTATTATAGTTCAATTCATAGAGTTTTGTCAACATTTTTTAAACGACCGCTTGTAAGCCGTTTTGCAATTTTAGCATCTGTAACATCATGCAGTGTTGCTACATAAAAATAATCCTCTTTTGTATCCAGTTTGATACCAATTTGGATATTATCCTCAAATTTCTTTATCAATTCAAAGCTAGTTACCTGCTCGTTTGGATTAGTCCCAATAAAATCAGGTTCTTTTATGATATCTGGAATTCTGCTTATATATGGCAAACAATCTTCATGACGTTTGGCAATATGTTTAATGAGTCCTTTTGACTGGTATATTTTGTTGTTTGAAAAAGTAAAAGGCAGATTCGAACAGATAAAATCGGGAAGCTCTGCTACTAATTCAATTTTTTCTTTATCAACCACAGTATCTTCCCCATTTCAAATAAATTTTCTCTTACCAGCAAATTTGATCGTAGCACCTAAAACTCACAAAATAAATTCACTATATCAAACCATGAGAGCCTTTTATTTTATTCTAGCAATAAATTGTTAAATATAAAAGATGATTTTTGAATTTTGGGATAGGTATTTTCAGTATTGTATACTTAATAAAGGCATAGTCATACAATCTATTGGCCTTGAACAAAAATTTTATTCAACCTACAACAATACTTTCAGAGATATAAAAAACAGAGCCCCTCAAACGAGGAACTCTGTCAAATAACATTTATTCAAGTTTGAGTAATCTTAGAGATTACAGATTGAATAAGATGTCAGCTGCATTGCGCGCATTTTTGCGCAGGCAGCTGTACCTATTACAGGTTGAATAAGATGTCAGCTGTTGTGCCATCTGGGTTGTAAGTTGGGATAACTTTGATGCCAAATGCTTCAGCAGCGAATCTTACAGGAACCATGGTTCTGGAACCGTTGATGAATGGAGCAACGTCCATAGTTTTTTCTGCTCCGTTTACAGTGTAGGTTGCGGAACCGATGGTCATTACGATTTCTGTGCCATTCAATTTAGCAGTTACAGCCTGGGTAGCTTCATCATAAGCAACTTCAGCGCCGAATGCCTCAGCCAATGCACGGAATGGTACGAAGGTACGGTCATTCTGAATCATTGGAGCTGCATCAATAGTAGCTTTTTTGTCGTTCACGATGATTTCATGAGAACCAATGGACATAACTACTACATCGCCAACACCTTCAGTGCCTACAGCGAAGATTTTTGTACCTGTATAATATTTAGTCTGAGTAGCACCTAATGTAGCCTGATCAGCAGTGGATACGCGAACCTGTGCTACAACCTGTACAGTTACATTACCAATTTTGTTAGAAGTAATGGCCATTTTGCCTTCGCCATTAAAGTTTGCTTTTGTTTTATCATATACAGATACTTTAGCGTCAGCTGGTTTATCCAGTACTACATAATTGATTACACGTGCAGTGGTGCTATCCAATTTTACTTTGTTGCCGTCAGCATCTACTACATTCCATTCAACATCATTGTTAGCATTTACAGCTAATGTTTTGTCTTCGAATGCAATGTCAGTTGCAGCAGCACCAATTTTCACTTCAGCAGTTCCAACTAAGTTGTAACGTTCGGAAGTAGCAATATAGGTTACAGTGGTGCCAACATATTTTTCATCAGTTTTGATGTCTACAGCGTATTTGTTAGCTGCAATTTTTGCAGCAAGAATTGCATCTTTCGCAGCATCATTTGTTTCGTTCTCAGCCTTTTTGTCAAGCAATGCATTATAACTATTGGAGTCATATAAAGCATAGATTGCATAGCCAGTACCAGACATGGTAGCATCGTTAGCAGCTTTGGTTACACCATTAGCATCAACATATTTCAATTCAGGAATCATGTGTTTCCCTAATTCAACGTTTCTTGCACATTCGATGTACAGAGTTACAGGAGTACCAAATCTCTTAACTTCAAAAGTAGCTGTTGCGAAAGCACCATTGTCCAGAATAGCTTTTACAGTGTAGGTACCTTCTGCATCTAAAGTGCTGGTGGTATATAATTCATACACCTGATCAGCAGAATTGTAACGCAATTTCAGATCTTTATCTTTCAGTTTAGAAGCAGCTGGTTTTTCAACAAAGAACAAGTAGTCAGTTACTTTTGCGTCTTTGATTCCATCATAAATACCATCCATTCCCTGATGATCGCAAACAGCAGATGGGTTATTCTGTTTATCTGCATGTTTATCGGCAGCACGAACAATATTGCCATTAATATCAGTTACAGTAAATGCTACATCGCCATCTAACTGTTCATACTGGGCAATTGGTGCAGTTGGCTGACTTTCTGTTTCGATATAAGCAGCGGAGGTGTTGGTAGAACCAACCTGCAGTCTGAACTCTACACCATCAATTGTCAAGTAAACATAATAAACACCTTCACGAGATGCAGAAACTTTGAAGGTAATCTGACCTAACAAATCTGTTGTTTCAGATTTTTTGTTTACAGCAATATTTGCACTGTTAGTATCAATTGTTACTGTTTTACCGGCAGCCATTTTTTTGTCACCATCAAAGAAGGTAACGGTAAATTCTTTTGCGACATTATTAGGTAAAACGTCTGCCAATTTCTGAGTGTCCAAATAGCCCTTTGCATCCGTCAATTTGCCATTCAAGGACAATTTATAATTCTGTTCAGGATCGGCAGCAGTACCAGTTACTTCAATGCTATTTTTAGAAGATGTTCTGCTCAATTCTTTAGCAGCAGAAATACGACCATTTTCAAACTTTGGCGCTTCAAAGGCAGCATGAATATAGAAAGTACCAGCTCTCAAGAAAGAAATTTCCTCTGGAATACCATTTTCTACATTTGTAAGTTTCAAAATGCCGTCAGCATCAGCACCAGCTAAAGCATCAGCCGGAACAGTGCCATTTTCAGTTGTGGTAACCCATACATAAACAGCATCTGTGGTACCTTTATCATTGCCACTTCTGTCATTAATCGCAAATACAATCTTAACAGCATCATCTTTAGCTGTAGTAACGTTTGCATTGCTGTCTACAGTCTGTACTACAGATGCACTTGCAGAAATAGTATCATCTGCAACAGCGAAAGCAGCAACTGGCATTAATGTCATCATGAAGCACACTAATGTCAAGATTGCAAATAATTTTTTGTTTTTCAATTTATTTCCCTCCTAGGATATTTCTCGGTCGGTTTTCTGTCGCGCCGGACAATCGGGAAACCCCGATATATGCGCCCTTTCTCTCACTGTCCGCCACCGGTGGATATTCAAAACTCATGAGTTTTGAATACTTAAAAAA
>CAJUDO010000068.1:0-1703 GCA_910585405.1 uncultured Peptococcaceae bacterium
AGGCTTACCCGAATCACATTGCCCATGTCAACCCCATCCGCTATAGAGGCTATTATTACGATAATGAGACTGGCTTCTATTACCTCCAATCCAGATATTATGACCCCGCTATCTCCAGATTCATAAACGCCGACTCCTATGGCAGTACCGGCCAGGCCTTCCTCGGCACCAATATGTTTGCCTATTGTAGGAACTGCCCAATCAGATTTTTGGATAGTACAGGTGAAGATTTTGACCCCATACCAGTTGGTGCTGGAGTGCAAATTGAAGTAGACCTCGGTGCATACACAGCAGGTATGGAAGTTATTGTTTTTTGGGATGTTGAGGAATGTGAAAATGGAAGGCCTGTTATAGCAATTTATTCTTTTGATGGTTTAGCTTTTGATTTGACAGACCCCAAATTAGGTTCCTTATTGATAACGATCGAGGACAATATTGATCTGCTTACTTGTGGTACGGAAAAAGGTGTGAATGAACTAGTTTCCATTCTAAAATCGGGCTTTTCTGTTAGTGCATCGGGATTGTTAATATGGGGCAATGAAGATTTCACTTCTGTATGGTCGTATGAAGGTGCATTTACTGCATTTTCTGCTTCCATCAGTCGTGTCAAGGGGGCTATTGCATGGTCAAGTTCATGTGTGGCGGCTTCTTTGGGCGCGTCCATATTAGGCACCAAAAAAGGGATTCATTGGGGTGTCTCGAAGACAAATTATACACTTAAGGGATTGTTCCAATTAAAACAGCATAAGAAAGGTAAAGGTGGTAAAAGTGGTAAATTTTAGTACAAAACATACTTGGCTGTTTGTGCTGCTCATCTGCATTATTTTCATTATAATTGCCACATTTTTGCTTGATAAGGTTGGAGAAAACAAACCGACAGAGTTGCGTGTAGCTTCAGTTGGCGTACCGGCTATTGTAAAACGCGGGACAGACTTTTTGTGCACTGGGGTTCGGCAGGTTGTCAATGATAAACAAAATCTATACGTTCTGTATGGAAATTATGGAGTTGTACAGGCCTATGATTTAAACGGCAACTATTTATATACAATAAGCTTGTATAATCATCAAAACGGACGCTTCCAAATTGCTGCGCAAAATGGTTTTTTATATATCTCTGATAAATTGGATAATTTGTATATATTTAAAGCAGGCGAATTTCAGACATTCCAAGAACGTGATTTGGCAAAGGAACTCAGAAAGTCTATTGATTTTAACAATAATTCTACAAGTTATATTGTGAAGAGCAGTTCTATATGGAAGGTAGATTCACAAAATAAAGAAAACTGTATTATTTCTCGCCCGTTTTTCTTGGTTTTACTTCAAAATCAGCTTGGTTTCTTCATTCGAATTGGGCTTATTATAGTTATTGGTGTAATTCTGCTTGTAAAAAAACAATAAGCTGGTATGCAAGGATTGTGTTGCTTTATGCGTTAAATGATTAGAAAACACTTGCTTTTGTAAAAACTTCTGCAATGAAACAGAGGAACTAACGCACATCTTTGTAAACGGCGGGGAAATCATCTGCACGCCCACGCATCCCTTCTATAGCCCGGTCAAGGGCTGGACAGACGCGGTGCATCTGCGTTCTGGGGATATTCTGGTACTGGTCAACGGCGAATATGCCGTTGTGGAAAAAGTGCAGCATGAACTGCTGGAAAACCCGGTTAAGGTCTATAACTTCCAGGTGGAGGATTATCATACCT
>CAJUDO010000068.1:1713-2836 GCA_910585405.1 uncultured Peptococcaceae bacterium
AATCGGGCGTCTTGGTGCATAATAGTTGTAATCAAAATCTTCAAAGAACAGAAGACCAACAAGCTCTTGCAGACTTGGCAAAGGAAGTAAACAAAAATGCCAGAAAGGGCAACTTTATTACTTTGGAGCAGGCTCAAATATTAGATGCATGGGCAGCGGAATACAATGTTCCACAACATCACTCTGCGTATATCGGTAGTGGCTCACATTGGTCTACTGGATGGGATCATACACACATTTATAATATCCACGTTCCCTTTTCACAATAACCAGTATTTGAGGTGGTTTATGAACAATTCAGTAAATATTTTTTCTAATGGTTTTCTTGTTACAGAGGATTTTTTAAGTGCAAATAACTCTAATTATTGTGGAGTAGATAAAAATGCATGGCCAGTTGGTATTGAATCAGATGTACTACCTACAGCACAAGACCGAGTTGAGGCATCTTACATGGACTTATCTACACCTTTTCTGATAGACCAAAGGGATTTATTGACATATGTTCAGGCCTGCAAGCAATCTAATATAGCCTATCGGATACTTTATTGTGAAGCATATACACGAGACTTCCTATTAGATAAACAGTTGCACAACACATATGGGAAATCTGAATACTTTATTGGGTGCGATTATGCGTATCCCAGTGGAGACTATTTTTCAGCCATATGGAACGATGTAATTTGTTGCAGATCATGTTTTGCTGATAGCTGGAAAAGAGAATTAAACCAATTTGAACTGCTACCCAATCTGCATACAGCACTTCTGTTTGCGCAGGATCGTAAGCGTGCGTTAAATGATTTTCTACGTTTCGGATGTGCTGAACCTATGGAACAAGGTTTTTTTCAAATTTTTTCTCTCTTTGAAATAACTAAATTATTTGAACAGCAATGTAAATAGCATTTATACTTTCTGCTTCAGTGGAATGGTGGAACTATGCCAACGGTAGCGAGTATTTCTATACCTTACTATACATTGAAGCAAGATAAAGGTGGTGTCAGGCTAATGAACTATGTATATAATATTGGTAATATAATTATTGAGCGATTTTTCCCATGCTTTAAAGGTAATAGTAGCGATATTTGGAAAGCATGTCCGAATCAAATGCTGTGGGAAGCGATTTTGA
>CAJUDO010000068.1:2846-3255 GCA_910585405.1 uncultured Peptococcaceae bacterium
TTTTGAAAAATGATACAGCGATACTTGGATGCCAGTCAGCTTTAGATCTGCTGGCAGTACCAACTAATGTGTATGTTTTGCCAGAATTTCTACCCGCATTGTATATGGGTGTTACACCTGCATACCAAACAATTTGCAGTACCTCTCTTCTCGAGCCGAATAGTTTGGAAAGGAAGATGTTAAACATTGAGCCGCTATACGTTGTTAACTGCGATTTTAGCTGGATGCTTGTATTTACAACAGAAAATACACCAAGTGGGGATCAATTATGCGGTATTATAAAAAATTGTTCTTGCTAACTATCTGTAGATTATTCTGTTACAAAAATAGCAGATTGTAGCGGAACGGTGGAATTACGCCAACGGCAGCGAATACTTCACCATGCGCTACACCTTCGACGAAACCGGGA
>CAJUDO010000069.1 GCA_910585405.1 uncultured Peptococcaceae bacterium
CATTGAAATCAATACCACTGACACCGCCGAGGCGGGCTGACCCCCGCCAAAGCATAAAATCCTTTTGACAGTGTGTTTTCCTAATAAAACGCAATCTTATGCTTGCTACGTTAGCGTCCTCTCTGCTGTTCTTCCTATGTCTCTCCTATATTTATGGCGTTATAGAACAACCAAAATGTCCGCTGGAATTGACAATCTCAAAGAAAACCGACAGTATTTCTTGCTTTTCGATTGACAGCTTCTTATAATAGGAAAACCGCAAGAATGATGAAAAGCGACATTATCCATTTTGCTATAATGAAAGCCGAAGGGGGGGAAACCATGAACGGCCATAAGATTGAGAATATAGCGGCAGTGATTTCCTACATTGAAGCACATCTCAATGAAAAATTGGATTTAGACACTGTTGCAAATGCGGTTGGTTACTCCAAGTACCACTTGCACCGAATGTTTACGGACACGGTTGGCATCACGCTCCACGACTATATACAGCGCCGCCAACTGACCGAGGCGGCAAAACTGCTGGTCTTTTCAGAAAAGCCGATTATTGAAATCGCGCTGATTGCTGGCTATGAAAGCCAACAGGCTTTTTCGTCTATCTTCAAGACGATGTATAAGCAAACGCCGCTGGAATATCGGCAAAGCGAGGTCTTTTATCCTCTACAACTGGAGTTTACATTGAACAAAAATCCAACTTCGCCTGATACGATGATGCAGGAAATTTCTTATGCTACGCTGGCGGATATTCCCGACTGGATGAATTTTATCACCCTTGTCATTGACGGTTTTCCCTGCCTGGATGAAACCTCCCATCTGGAACAGGTCAAGCAGTATGTTCACCAGCGGCAGGCTTTGATTATGCGGGATGGCTCCACGATCATTGGGGCCGCCGCGTTTTCCTATCAGACCGGGAGCATCGACTTTCTGGCAGTGCATCCGCAGTACCGGCATTATGGAGTGGCAAAGGCTTTTCTTGATTTTATGATGTGCAATCTATTTGTGGGCCGTGAAATCAGCATTACAACTTTCCGCGAGGGGGACAAGGCCGATACAGGCCAGCGAGAGGAATATAAGCGGCTGGGCTTTGCTGAGTCGGAGCTTCTCACGGAGTTTGGCTACCCCACCCAGCGGCTCATTCTACCACCAAAACAGGAGAAAGGCGACAATGGATGATAACATTTTAGACCAAAAATGGAGCGCAGGGTCACTCCTGCGCTTCGCATTTCCCACCATCGTTATGATGATTTTTATGGGACTATACACCATCGTGGACACGATCTTTGTGGCGCAGTTTGTGAATACGGACGCGCTTTCCTCTATCAATATTGTTTGTCCCATTATCAATATCACGGTGGGCTTGGGGACAATGATTGCAACAGGCGGGAATGCAATTGTCTCTCGAAAAATGGGGGCGGGTGAAAATCAGGTGGTAAAGGAAGATTTCACCTTGCTCATACTCACAGGCGCAGTAATCGGATTTCTCATTCTTTTAGGCGGAACAATCTGGATTGACAAAATTGTTTATGCTCTTGGGGCCAGTGACCTGCTGTTTCCCTATTGCAGGGACTATCTCATGGTGCTGTTTCTGTTCATTCCGGCCAATATCCTGCAAACACTGTTTTCAAACCTGTTTGTGACGGCGGGAAAACCGGGCCTCGGTTTTGGGCTGTCTGTTCTGGCTGGCGTGGCAAATATCATTTTGGATTACATTTTCATTGTCCCCTGCGGCTTGGGCATCCGGGGCGCTGCTTTGGGGACAGGCTTCGGCTATCTGCTCCCTACGGTTGCCGGACTGGTCTATTTTGCGCGGAGCAAAGGGACGTTGTCTTTCACAAGACCAAAAATGAGATGGGCCGTGATAGGGGAAAGCTGTTTTAATGGCTCCTCCGAAATGGTGAGCCAACTGGCAACAGCCGTCACGACATTCCTGTTCAATCGCACCATGATGAACCTGCTGGGAGAAAATGGCGTTGCGGCGATTACCATTATTATCTACTCTCAATTCCTGCTGAACACACTGTATATCGGCTACTCTATGGGAATAGCGCCCATTATCGGGTTTAACTACGGAAACAGAAATGATGTCCAACAGAAACGGGTTTTCTCCATCAGTATGCGGTTTATCGGGTTGGCATCAGTGCTGATATTTTCGATTTCCATGTTTGGCGGCTCCTACATTGTGCGGCTGTTTGCGGATAATACATCGGAAGTCTACCAAATTGCGGCGAATGGCTTTGTGATTTTTTCATACAGCTTTCTATTCTGCGGCTTGAACAGTTTTACCTCCGCGATGTTCACAGCCTTGTCAAACGGAAAAGTATCGGCGGTTCTTTCCTTTTTGCGGACATTCGGCCTGCTGGCGGTCGGCATCCTGTTACTGCCTTGTATTTGGGGAATAACGGGGGTATGGCTGGCTGTTCCACTCGCAGAGGGGATTATGTTCGTTGTATCTGCGGTTTGCCTTTTCCGCTATCGGAAACGATATTCCTACTAAGAATCCACTTAAAAAGCATCTGCCCAGCGGCAGAAAAGAAAAAAACCGCTGCTGGGCAGTCCCTTTTCCATGCACAAAATTGTTTCCTGCGGCGGTTTTAAGAAATTAAAGCCGCTGTTCTTTTATCCCCAAAGGGAGCGACGTGGTAAAGCTTACAGACACGGCGGCTGACAGGAGGCAGCCGCTATGAGGTACATCGCTATTCGATGCAATCTAACAGCCCTTGACTTGTCAAAAAAAGCCCGTCCCCCGCCTGGGGGAATTGCGGCCATGAAGTTATACTATACGATGCAGGTATAGCAAACTATACAGTGCAAACCGCCCGGCGGGTCTATGACCTGCCGGGCGGTTTTTGTCGTTTCCTGCGGCCCGGAAATTTTTCTTTGATTTTTTCTCTGCGGAAAGCGGTTTTGCGCGCAAAACCTGTGCCGCTGAACGCTCTGTTAGCGGAAAGGGAAAGTACCACCACCATCCCCAAACGAAAGGGGGTGAGAAGATGGAAACCAACCCCCGCGACTATGGCGAACGGTGCAGACTTGATGCCTTTTATAAAACCGTGTTGAAGCATGAGGCAATCGACTATATCCGGGAAATGAAGCGGCGGG
>CAJUDO010000070.1:0-2330 GCA_910585405.1 uncultured Peptococcaceae bacterium
CGTGACTTTGGTGCTCGCCTTCTGGAGCGTCTGACTTTAGCTGTTGTTACTTCTGTTCGGCTGAGTTAAAGAGATAACCACATAAAAAGTAGCACTACTGTTTCGTCTTTTCAAACAAGGTCTAGTTCCCACTAAAAAATTACTGCAGGAAAATGATAAGGTTGTATATTATATGAAAATTGGCGTTGTTGGATTGGGTAAAGCTGCAACATGCTTTTTATCTACTTTACACCGAATCAATAGTATAAAAGTAGAGGCACTCTGCGTTCGAAAACCTTCTCTGCTATTAGAGGATATAGTGGCCAAATATACACCCAAAACAGTGTATTTCTCATATCAGGAATTTTTGAACGACCAGAGCTTCGATACCGTCTATATCGCTGTTCCTAATTATCTTCACTATGAATTTACAAAATCAGCATTGCTGTGTAGAAAAAATGTCATTGTGGAAAAGCCAATGGTTCCATATATCTCCCTTGGGACAGAACTTGAACAGATAGCGCGGAATCTGGGCCTATTTTTATTTGAGGCTATGACGACCTACTATATGCCAAATTACCACAGATTAGAAATTCTCCTTCCAAAAATTGGTCAAATTAGTGCAATACAGTGTAGCTTTTCTAAAATTTCCTGCCATTATAAAGATTACTGCATGGGTCAGATGCACCCTGTATTTAGCCGAGAGCAATTTGGCGGCGCGCTTTATGATATGAATTGCTATCAGATTGCACTTGTATCAGGATTACTCGACAAGCCGGTTTGTTCGGATTACTATCCGCACTATGGTTATCAGGGAGTGGATATTTCAGGTGTTGCAGTTTTGCAGTACAAAGATTTTACAGCGGTCTGCCATGCTGCTAAAGACTCTGGAGGCCCCAATTTTTTCCATATCTACGGTACGAAAGGATATCTTCGGATTGATGGTAGCTGCAACTGGTTGCCTCACTTGTCCGTAATGATTGGCGGAAAGGAAAAGACTTATGTAGAGTGCATCCCAAAGCAGGAACGGATGCAGTATGAATTCATAGAATTTTGCCGCCTGATTCAGCAACGGGATTATGATACTTGCTATGCCCAATTGCGGAAAACCTTATGCGCCATAGAAATTATGGAAGATATGGAGAGAACAGCATATGAATTCTATTATAAAAACCGGCTTGATTTTGGCGGCTGGCAAGGGAAGCCGCATGGGACGGTATGATGGTCATTCCAAACCAATGGTACAAGTTGCAGACAAACCACTGGTTGGATATGCCATTGAAGCAATGCTGTTTTGTGGTATTTCAACAATTTATGTAATATTCAGCGATTATTCAAAAGACATCATCACATTGCAGGATCAATATGAAGGACAGCATCTGCGCTTCATTTATCAGAAAAATGTCACAGGTAGCTTAAGCTCGTTGTCTTTCGCATTATCTGTGGTTAATCCGCCTTTTATAATGATGGATGCGGATATTATCATTCAACCCAGAATATTAAAGCAAGCATTGGACAATTATGTGTATCAAGGCGAAGACATGGCCATTGCAGCAGTAACCGCTCCTACCTTTCCCAATAAGAAACCGCTTCATATTAAAGATGGCTGCCCAATCGATTTTTATGGGAAAGGCTATGCCTGTCCGAACACTAAGCACGACACATTCTGCCAAGGGGGTATGGTCTATCTTTGGTTCCGCTCTCCAAAGGCTGAGCTTGCGGAACTTGAACGAGATGGCATGAGGCGGATGTCTCTCTTTCTAAATGATTACATGAAAACTCATCAGGTCAACACCTTCGCAATTCGGGATCTTTGGGATGTCGATACGCCTGAGGATATTTATGCCTCTGTAAAGATTTTGAGGGGTGCTCCTGATATTGATGAAGGAGATTTGTAAATGGTGCGGCATATAAAGTTGGTTGCAATAGATTTGGACCATACTATATTGCATGATGACAAAACTTTGTCATCCTTTACTGTAGAAGTATTCCGTAGGCTCCGCCATTGTGAAGTAAGCACCTGCGTCCTTACCACAAGGCAGAAGGCATCTGCTGAAGCACTGTGCAGCCAGTTGGCCTGCTGCGGAACCGCTTTTTGTAATGGCGCCATCGTAAGCGTGGACGGGTCTGTAATTGCCCGACACTCATTAAACCAGCAGTCGGCAAGGGATTTTCTACATGATATTGCGGATTATCCATGCTCGGTAACCTGCAGCGACACCGTCTATACAAATTTTAAAACGCATTATTCGATTCAAGTAGATTCATGGTCACAGCTTGAGGGACAGGAATTGTTGCGGATTTTGCTATATAAGCCCCCACAAGAATTGCTGGAACAGTTGACTGCCACA
>CAJUDO010000070.1:2340-2953 GCA_910585405.1 uncultured Peptococcaceae bacterium
CTGCCACATCGTATGCTGATTTGTATATTCAGCATCTGGAGCATAACGATATAGTTGCAGTTTCTCGGTTGGCCACCAAAGAGCGTGCATTAGAAATCCTGATGGAGCATTGGGGAATATATTCTAAGGAAACAGCAGCATTTGGAGATGATTTTAATGACATAGGCTTTATAGCACTGGCCGGTACAGGTATCGCGGTGCAAAATGCTGAAGAACAAGTTAGACTAACAGCGGACGTTCTCTGTGCCTCCAATAACGAAGATGGCCCCGCGTTATGGCTGAATGAGTACGTTCTTCGTCCCTTGAATGCAGAGGTGAGATAAATGTGTGCACAGACTACAACCAGCGGTTCTGCCTGCCGCGTAACAGTGGATAAAGAAAATCGGCGCATATGGAAGAGTGTCAATAGACATAATCAAGGAATTGAAAATGGACATGATAAGCTTTGGCACGAGGCCGAATTTATCATGCATCAGAATTTAATCAACGAATACTATCCGCTTGTAAAGGATATTCACTATGAAGATGAGGATCTTGTTGTAGAATATGAATATCTCTTTCAAGGATTGACCATGGCTGATAGATCGGAAGAGCACACGTCTGAACTCCAGTC
>CAJUDO010000071.1 GCA_910585405.1 uncultured Peptococcaceae bacterium
TGGATTGTTATTTCCTGTGCCGGTTGAATAAGACCTT
Organism: uncultured Peptococcaceae bacterium; assembly: GCA_910585405.1. Classification (GTDB taxonomy): domain Bacteria; phylum Bacillota; class Peptococcia; order Peptococcales; family Peptococcaceae; genus UBA7185. Next base: position 38 of record CAJUDO010000071.1, read on the forward strand.
CTACCGTTTTGGACAGAAGCACAATATTCCCCTGTTCAAAGGCAGACATATCAACAGGCGAGTTTAAGGTTTTATTGATTTCCTCTAAATATGCGCTGTCAATTCCAAAAATCCCGCTGAAAAAGTTTTGCTGATAATTTTCTAACTTTGCCGGATCAGAAAAATCAATGTCGCTTACTCCGTCTAACGACATAAGGAAGTCATGAAATACGGTATCATCGTATAAAACTTCTGCCGTTACTTGAGGATAAGGCGCATAGGTCAGCCGCAAATTCTCAATGCCGTCAATCTGGCTTATCTCTGAAACCATTTCACTGGAAATTAAATCTTCATTTTCGTGGATACTGTATGTGAGTGCAAAATCGCTTACTCCCCATTGGCTCACGTAATTCTCCGGGCTTAAACCATGTAATAGCCCCGTGACGACCAGGAACAAAGAAAGTCCGAAAAATAGCGACGCAAAAACAAGGGTGGTACTCTTAACATTCCGAAAAACATTGTTCCACGCCATTCTGGATAACTTCATTTTGCCGCAGTTTTTGATGCTGGTCTTTGTGCTGGCTGCTGTATATCGAAGTGCTGCTATTGGTGAAACGCTCCCGGCAATTTTGGCAGGCTTCATGCTTGCAAACATAACTGTTATGAATGTAAATATGGCCGCTCCTATGAAAATAAACGGTGAAAAGGACACTTTTGTTCCCACATCGGAATTTGTCGAATACATCATATTCAGGAAATAAGGAACGACACCAAAAGAAACAATTGCACCGAGTAACAGGCCAGTCGGAATGCCAATACAAGAGATTTTGATTGCCTGCTTATAAATTATTCTCTTGATTTGCCTTTTGGTCGTTCCAATCGTTTTAAGGCGACCATAAAATTGCACATCTTTTACGACAGAGATATAGAGAATATTGTAAATCAGCAGGTAGCCGCTAAAAGATATAAAAACTGCTAAAACTATCACAGCTAAAATAATAGACCCACCATTTGCTTGTCCTAATGGTACAATTTCAAATGTTTGCTTTTCTGTAAAGTCAATCTTGCGCTGCAATCTCTCACAGTTTTTGTCAACATTATCGTTTCCTTGGAAACGGAGCATAGCGGTAACACTATTGTCCAGCGATACGTTTAGACTATCCTTAAAAGCGGCTGAAACATAAACATAGCCACGATTATTTGTGCGTGTTGAAATGTAGTCTGTATAATATCCTGACAGCGAAAAAGTATCGGTAATATAATCGTAGCTATTGCCGATTTGGTACGACAATGCAATTTCCATTCCTATTTGCGGATCAGAAATGCCCATCTGTCCAAGCGCCCATGTAGGCAGCATAACTTCGTTTTTGCTTGACGGGTAATTTCCTACAACACCTGATATAGTAGGCAGACGGTGGGCTTCCCACTCTGTATCATCTATCCATACCATACCTAATCTTGCGCTTTGCAGTTGTTGCGTGTCAATGCTGCCCAAACGTTGCTGTATGCCTACGTCAAGGACAATGCTTGCTCTTTCAATCTCAACCAACTGCTCGTCCGTTACATTTGTAATCCCAACATTTGCGGTAGTACCCATTAAACGAATTTGTTGCATTTGGTAGGTTTCAAAGTAACTAAAGCCGATGCTGAATGTTGTGGCTATCATAAATGAAGTTAAGGCCAAAGCGATGATGGCAAATAAATTTCGTTGCTGCTCGCGATGGAAGCTGCGTCGTGCCAGCTTATTAATGATGGCTCCATTGTTGTTGCCAAATAAAATATCATTCATCGTCTGCGCCCTCCTTATTTGGAAATTCTGCCGTCCTCAATGCGGATAATGCGGTCGGCAAGTTGGGCGACTTCGTTGTTGTGGGTAATCATCACCAGCGTTTGATGGAATTTGTTGCTGGTGACTTTCAAAAGCCCCAGTACATCGCTGCTCGTCCGGCTGTCCAGGTTGCCGGTCGGCTCGTCAGCCAAAACGATGGCGGGCTTGGAAACGAGAGCGCGGGCGATGGCGACACGCTGCTGCTGTCCGCCAGACAGATTGTTGGGCATACTGTTCAGCTTGTCCCCCAGGGCCAGCAGGCGCACGACTTCATCCATGAATTTCTGATCTACGGTATCGCCGTCCAGCTCTACGGGCAGGACAATGTTTTCATAGACGTTCAGAACAGGGACAAGATTGTAGTTCTGGAAGATAAAGCCGATGTTGCGCCTGCGGAAGATGGTGAGCTGTTCGTCGTTCAAAGAGGCCAGCTCCTTGCCCTTGATCTGAACGCTGCCGGAGGTCGGGACATCCAGACCGCCCATCATGTTCAGCAGAGTGGACTTGCCGCTGCCGGAGGTTCCGACAATGGCGGCAAATTCCCCCTGCTCGATAGCGAGAGTCACGCCATCCAGCGCCTTTGTGATGTTCGGCTCCGCGCCATAGTATTTTTTGAGGTCAGTTGCTTGTAAAATGCTCATGGATTGCACCATCCTTTCTGTGATGCCGTTATCCTAACAGCCAATTCTCACAGAAATGTCACAGCACAGCAAGATTTCAGATTTTTATTTACGGGGCAAAAACACAGAAAATGTTGAGCCACGGCCTACTGCCGAAGTCACCTTGATGTAGCCGCCTTGCATGGTGATGATCTCGCGGGCAAGGTACAGCCCTATGCCGATGCCCTCAACATCATGTACTTCTTCCTCACGATAGAAGCGTTTGAAGATCATCCCCTGCCTGCTCTCCGCGATGCCCTTGCCGCTG
>CAJUDO010000072.1 GCA_910585405.1 uncultured Peptococcaceae bacterium
GTGGGTCTGCAACACCCTGATTCACCGGTTCAAATCCGGTCTGCGCCTCTCAAAAAGCCCAGAAAATCAAGGTTTTCGAGGCTTTTTTTTGGAATCCTATAATTCTGGCTAAAAAATAAGGTGGCAGAATTTTCGTTGTTACAGTCTGTGCCATCATACTATAGACAACCATTTCCTCTGTTAAGCGGGAGATTTATGCAATCATAGCATCAATTAAACTTACCTTACGTTCACTGTCTGTATGAACATAAGTACGCATGAACACCTCATAGTTATCTCCAATGATTTCAGCAGATTCCTTGTTTTATGGAATGGTTCATAAACTATTTGGGTATTTTGGAGGAGGCAAAATCGTTTTAGTTCGTTTTTTTGAGTCAGCCTCTCTGTTTTTAACTCTGCTAAGCGTATGTGTGATTTTAATGCCATGTCTGCCTAAAAAGGGCACGATAGAAGATTGACCTAATGCAAGCAATTCACCACCACGTAAACCTGTGTTTAAAAGGAAGACAATGGCAGGTCCAAATCTATACAAATAGCGTTCATTTTTATTTGGACTGGGTTCCTTTGCAATTTCTTTTATGATCTGCTCATGTTCTGGTGGGATAATTGAGATTTCCTTTGTTTCTACAGGAAGAACGGATTCTTCCGGCATTATCATCCGATTTAATATATCAGCAAAGTTATTTGGCATTAATCGTTGCTGTAATATCATCAGCAGTCAGATTAGAAAATGTTTTGCTAAAAGCATCTGTATCTATTAAATGATTTTCGTATGTTTTTTCTAATCGTTCCAGGCTGGTTTGTTTAAATTTTCCAGCTTCAACCATGAGGCTTTTGCGGAATAAGTATTTGTTCGCATAATCCTGTACTTTGATGTTTGAAGTGATTGCGTCTTGTATTGCGACTTTTATCTTCCAGTCATCTAATAATGATTTCGCTTCTCTTTTGGTAGGAGCATTAAACTCCTTGTCCGGCAGCCCTTTTTTTCTATATCGGGCAGTACATCCTCCTCTCTTATTTGGAAATAGCGATCCATCCCCTTTGGATCTTCTTTTTGTTGTGTGCCTTTCGTTGTTTTCGCCATGAATGAAAGGTCTAATCCCCCAGCTATGCTGGGGAGAATAGTGTAAGTGGAAACGGTGAGGATATAGAAAGAAAGCCTCCTATGATACAATGAGAATGGTGTCGCAAGCCAAACTCAAAGAATAGGAGACGGTCCATATGGACAATAGAAGTTTGACACATACAAAATGGAAATGCCAGTACCATATTGTTTTCATTCCAAAGTACAGGAAGAAAACATTGTATGGACAGGTAAGGAATGATGTAAGGGAAATAATTTCCACGTTATGCAAATACAAAGATGTGGAGATTATAGCAGGGGCAGTCTGCATAGATGATGTACATTTAAGTGTAGCAATACCGCCCAAAATCAGTATTTTAAGTTTTATGGGATACCTGAAAGGGAAAAGTACGCTTATGTTATACGACAGACATCCGGAGCTGCAAAGTAAGTGGAACAAAGCATTCTGGGCGCGGGGGTATTATGTGGAAACAGTCGGTAATATAACAGATGAAGCGGTTCAGAAATATATTAAAGAGCAGGAGGAAGAGTCACGCAAAGAAGATATACGAAGTACCGATTTTTAGCGGATCAGTAAAAATGCTTGCGACACCGCCCTTTTGGGCGAGCGGAAAGAAAGCCCATTTTAGGGCTTCCGGCAAACCACCAGTTGAACTGGTGGTTGATGACTGCAAGAAAATTGCATGAGCGAATTCTAGTTCTTACGATTGAAAAGGAACTGGAGGAAGCACAGGGGGATTTAAACATACATTATCCGAACAGCAGAAAGAAGCAGTGCGTATGGTTTTTGCAAACCCGATCTGCATTATTACTGGAGGACCAAGAACCGACAAAACAACGGTTTTGAAGGTCATTTTGTATATCTATCAGAAAAAATGTGGGAATGAAGTCAAACTGATGGCACCAACTGGACGTGCTGCAAGGAGAATGGCAGAGAGTGCTGGAAATGGAGATGCAACTACTATGCACATGGCACTGGGGCTTTTTGGTGATGGTGATTATGAGGCACTTACGGATAAATTATCCGCAGATTTTATTAATGCGGATGAGGTATCTATGGTAGATATGCACCTTGCCTATGAATTTTTTACAAGGTAAAGGCAGAAGCCAGGGTGCTTTTGGTCGGGGATGTCCATCAGCTTCCGATAGTAGGAGCTGACGATGCTGGCAGTAAAAATACAACAATATTGTGAACGGTATCAGAGACAGGAAAACAGACGGATCCCTGCAACAATTTGCAACCGGGCTGTGTAAAAAAATAGCAAAATAGTTCAATGTTGAGAATTGGCAGGTTATTACTTTATGAAGGGATGTCCTGCCAGTTCCAAAGAAAGGAGCAGGAAATGAGCGAATTATTATATAACAAGTAAAAAGTAGTAGATAAAGTGGAAGGATTTTATCCTCTGGAACTTGCCAGAGTCATTTAGCGGTATAATCGTTACGCTTCTTTAGCATATTCTACTATTTTCAGTAAATGGATTACATAATTATAATTACCTATTAGGCCACTTATCAATGATTTTTGACGCAAAATGGCAAAATTTCTGCGTAAAA
>CAJUDO010000073.1 GCA_910585405.1 uncultured Peptococcaceae bacterium
ACACCAGGACGTACACTCTTTCCCTACACGACGCTCTTCCGATCTGAGGTGTACACGCTAATGTCTCCCACAAATCCCTGAACCGGTTCTTTGTCTTTTCATCTGTAATAATCCACTTTGCGCCGCTGTCCTCCAATATATAACGCACACGCTCCTTGGGATATTCGGCAGAAATACAGGTAAATGCCCCGCCTGCCTTTAAGATTCCCTGTGTCGCAGTATAAACTTTTATACCACGTTCTAAAAGGATAGCCACAATCGTTTCTGCCTCTACCCCATTTTGGATCAGAACATCTGCCACCCTGTTTGCATCCGCATTCAGTTCACAATACGTTTTCCTCTCGCTGCCTGAAATGACTGCCGTTTTGTTCGGATGCATTTCTACCTGTTTCTCAAACATACTTACTACCGATACAAAATCAATTTCATAAACCGTGTCGTTAATTTTTTTCACTTTTCTTCCTCCCGTTCTATGTCAAATTCTAACACAGTATTATTCAGATCCATTGTGCGCATATAACTAATGTCGGAAGAGATTGTTTTCACAACCTCAATCCCATGTATATCAAATTTTCCACTGTCAAATTCATACTCAGTGGGATTAAAAGGCACTCCATTGTCCCTGATCCGCAGAAGCATCTTTTGCTTTTCTATCACCAGGCTGACATCAATCCAATGAGACAGCCTGCCGCCATATTTGATACAATTTACGATCATTTCCTCCGCAGCCATCGCCACGATATTCGCCTTATTAGCGCTTATGCCATGATCAATACAGAACTTTTTTACCTCTCTGGGTACTAGCGCAGTCTCGTCCATATCTGCCTTCACGGTAAAATCAAAACATATTCCCGTTTCCTCAGGAAGCAGATAAAAATCCGCACCTCTATGCTTGATTTTGCGATAAAGATATGCCGTAAGAACTGTCAGGATTTCCGAACAAACAAAACTAAGCGCCAGACCATTTATACCGCCGCCGCCCATTTTTACTTCCAGAATGACCCCAAGAGCTGCAGCGGGCAGCACATAAATGCCATTTTGAAAGAATGTAATAATGCTTGCCTGTTTTGACTCTTCAATCGATTCATAATAGCCCACAAGAAATTTATTCCATACATATGCCGGCAGGCACAAAATAAAAATCCTAAGTGCTGTCACCATCATGGAAGAAAGAGCTGAATTATCCACGCCAAACATAACGGTAATTGACTTTGCAAACACCATAACAAGCACAAAAATACATAGCGTTGCAGCCGCGCTTAATACAAGAACCCTTTTGCACAGAGCGCGGATACCGAAGTAATCCTTTTCCCCATAAAGGATTCCCGCTATATTGGGTATTACGCCTATGATTCCGGCCGTGATCATTTCCACAATCATAAGGACATTGTCGCATACCGTATAAACTGCCATCCCGCCCTCTCCAATAAAACGGACAATAATTTCATTCAGCCCAAAGGATTTTATTATGGTCATAATCATAAATACAAAAATCGGCGCCCCTGATATGACCGCCTCTTTCAGAGGAGCAAATGACCGGATTCTGACAAAGCTTATCATGCGCTTCGGAGAACGGATATATAAGATAAAAATAACCATTCCAAGTAAAAATCCAACCACCGTAGACAGAGCAGCACCCGCAATACCAATATCAGTGAATTTTAATAATATGTAGTCAAGGATCAGATTGATCACATTAGAAGTAATTAGATAGGCAGATGCAAGCCCGGGATGGTTTTCCACACCCAGAAAACTGGACATAAGGAGCCCGACACCAATAACCGGAGCGCCAAGCATCCCTACAAAAAGATAATGGCCTGCAGGAATATTCAGATTTCCACCCTTTGCCAGAGCATCTGCAATGGGCATTGCCAAAAAAGGCGCCGCTGCAGCAATGATAAGTCCCACAACAACAGTTATCACTAATGTGATTGAAAATAGTTGTGATGCCCCCTCTTTATTTCGCCTGCCAAGCAAAATACCTGCTGCAATAGATCCTCCCATACCAAGACAATAGCCTGTTACCTGTATTAAAGTTTCCATGGGAAGAACAAGCGTTATGGCTGACATTGCCTCTGTCCCCAAAAAGTTCCCCACAAATACTGTATCAACGATGTTCCCCAACTGCAAAGCCAGCGACATCATAATTCCCGGTAAAAGATACTTCCAAATTTTATTCTCTATCAGCCTTTCATTCCTCTGGTGCGTCTGCTCCATCCCAATATCCTCCTACCATACTTTTGCCTGCACAAATATATTTGTCATGCTGCGGCCTTCGCCTGCAGCATATTGTATCCTCTTACCAGAATCTCTGTTACCAGGATGGAAAGCAATGCAAGAAGCCAGCATTGATAACTTTGAAAGCACTCATAACCATTAATTCCGAGAGCAACAAAATATACAATTATATGCAATGCATAATATTTTGATATATGTTCGCTGTAATATAGCATCTGCCTTGCAACAGGATTCTTTGGCTCACGCAGTTTATCATCCTTTATGCCGATTCTTTCAATAAAGAAAAAT
>CAJUDO010000074.1 GCA_910585405.1 uncultured Peptococcaceae bacterium
TCAAGCTGATCACCGACACCGTTCTTGCGCTGAAAGCCTCCCTGCGGCGGCTGAATATCACGGAGCGGTAGACCTCTCTCAATGCTTCATGGAGCGTATTGTCAATGGCAACGGCAAAAATCCAGACGGCCAATGGTTTTAGAATGGAGTTTTTTCGCATCATTGCGAAAAAACTCCACTCGGCCTTGACGGTCTGGATAGTCGGAACGGATATAAAATGTGGATTGCTTTCGACAGGGAGATATGCTATACTTTGTATAAAAGTTTACTATTCTCTTCTGCATTTTTATATCAAGGAGTAATTCTATGCTTCCACTTATTTCAGATAAAAAATATGATGAATTAAAAAATGTGTTCAGTACGATGTCTCCAAAGCAAGCATTTGTTGTTGCTGCATTTGCATTAGAACGATTGTGGGAACCTTTTGTTGATGGTATTTCCGACTGTGCGTATACTGAGCAAGAACGACAGGAAGTACTAAAACTTGAAAAAGCAATTCAAGATATTGTATGGACGCACATACTGTTTGAAGATACACAAGTTGACCGCTGGGAAAAGTTTTGTGAATTATATGACCAAATTGAAGAGTTGTCTGCCGAGGTAGATTTGAATTTGATGGCAAAGCCTTATTACTGTGCAGTCGTTGATTTTGCGGGCTGGTGTCTTAAAGGAAATCGTTCTGAAGAAGCCAATCGGATTCGGCCTGATATAGTCGTTGGCCCGTTAGATTTAATACTGGAGTGCGTGTCTGCAAAAAATACGTCATGTTGTGAGGACGATGCTTTAGATAGCCATCCCGCAATTCGCACAGAAATGGAACGCATAGATGCAGATATTCAAATGGTAAAAGAATATCCTGACAATATTGACCTGATTTTACAACGCAAGGCGGAATATCATGTCCTAAATATATCCCATATTTAACTTTTATACGTTTATAGAACTTGCATTCTTTAGCAACAGGGCGGCGGTGACTATCCCGCCGCCCTGTCTATTCCTCCACTGACTGCCCTGTGGATGGTTGGCGCAGTGGTGCTTGTTGCGGTATTCGCCATCCTGCTGGCAAAGAATTACCGGGCACTCAGGGCTGCAGTCCCTGTGGAAGACCACGCCGTTATCACGAAATGGCGGGAGGAGTACCGGCTGCTCCGGCCTCTGGCAATCGTCCGCTCTGACAAGGTAAGCTCCCCGGCCTCCATCGGCATCCTGCGGCCGCGCATCATCTTCCCGCAGGGGATGGATTTGGACAATGAGCAGCTGGTTCGCTATATCCTTGTCCATGAATACGTCCATATCCGCCGCTTTGATACGCTGTGGAAGCTGCTGGCCCTGTGCGCGGTGTGCGTCCACTGGTTCAACCCCCTGGTCTGGGTGATGCTGGTTCTTCTCAACCGTGACCTGGAGCTGTCCTGCGATGAAATGGTTCTGCGGCATTTCGGCGGGACAGAGCGGGCGTCCTACGCCCATTCGCTGATCGACATGGCGGAGCGGGGCCGTCCCTTCTCCTTCATGCACAGCTACTTTAGTAAGAACGCCGCAGAAGAAAGGATAATTGCTATTATGAAATACAAGAAAACATCGTTGCTGGCCGTCGTGCTTGCCCTCGTCCTGACCCTTGGCATGGCGACTGGGTTTACAACGGGGGCCGTGGCGAAGGAGAGCGATTCCGCCCTGCCGTCCGGCCAGCCCCCGGTTTCTGAGGGCAGCAGCGAAGAGGCTGGGCCGCAGGATACCGACAGCACACTGGGCGGCTTGGCGTCGGTCAACCGTGGGGATGAGCACAAGTTCACCCCGGAGGAATGGGCCGAGCTTCTGAAAAAGGCTGAGGCCGGAGAGATTCTGCTCTTTGAGACAGCGGAAGAGGAGCGGGCGTTTTGGGCGGATGAGGACAATGCTGCCCTCAAGGACTCTCTGCTCTCAAAGGGTAGCATCGACATGGCGCTTGCGGATAAACTGACAGGTGTAGAACTGGCTGGTGCTTTAGACGGCGCTGAGGATATGATGCTGGAAGACGGTACAAACGGAGCAATTGTTTCGTTTATATCGAAGGATGATTCTCCGTTTGGTTTGGTGGATAAAACCGACTGCGGAGCTGAGAGCAGCGATGGGCCTTACTATTACTCCCGAATTAGAACATAGGAAATCTGGCTATGTTGAAAGAAAGCGGA
>CAJUDO010000075.1 GCA_910585405.1 uncultured Peptococcaceae bacterium
GTAGCATTGGAGTCAAAATTTGATATTGAGTTTGTTGACGAAACTCCTTTTTTTCGTTATTGTTGTCTGGAATTTGAAAATGTACTTCGTCTTGAAACACAGGCGTTAAACTTTTGTCATGATTTGCTTGAGGCAGTTTTTGGCCAGTCCTTGTTTTAATGTTGTTTGGCTTGCCCATAAATAAAAATTGGAAGAAGGACAACAAAATATATGTTGTTGGTATTGATATATGTTATACTTGGTAATGGAGTTGCCGCAGTGTGGTTTATGTAGATATTTTAATGTAGGCACTTATATTATGGGAGCTTAAAATGAAGAAAAGTGTTGTATCAATTAAAGCTATGCTTAAAATAGCATTTTATATAGAGAAAAAAAGTGTAATAATATGTGTTGTGTATAACCTGATAAAGCAGCTTATGAATGTTTTTTATGGAGTGTATTTTATCAGAATGATACTGGCAGGATTAGAGACAAAGCAAAGTTTTGTGCATATTTTAGTTATAATCTTGTTTATGTTTGTGATTAACGTTTTATTCGGTCGATTTGACCAGTACTACAAGAATATCTATCTGCCTATTTTTAAGTTGAAGGTCGACAGTTACATAAATGAAGAAATCATGCGGAAAGCAAACTCAATTCCGTATGAAGAAGCAACTTCCTCCAGCGAATTGGATAAGTATAATAGAGTAATTAAGAATTCGTCAAAAATGGTAATGCAGGCATATCAGTCGTTTGGTTTGGTGTGTGGGTTAATTGAAGCATTTGTCATGGTTTTATTTTACATAATTAATGTAGATGTATTTGCGATAGTTCTTTCGGGCTTTCCACTGCTGTATTCGTTTTTTTTGGCTGAAAAGAGTGCGGAATTGGAATATGATTTGAACAAAAAGGTTTCTTCTTTAACCAGAAAAAAAGAATATGCCAGGCGTGTGTACTATCTGCGTGACTATACGGCGGAAATGAGGACTACAAAGATAGACCGTATTATGAGAGAGATTTATCAGGAAGGCTTTAGACGGACAGTAGATACATACAAAAAAGACGGAAAAAAGATTACGCTGATCGCGTTTTTTGAACTGCTGTTGGGCGATGCGGTATCCATGGTGCTGCCGTTGGTGTATGTCATCATCCGCATGCTCTGCGGCACGCGATATCTGATGGGGGATTTTATCGGGATCACACAGGCAATCACAATATTCAGCTCGGATGTTGAGTGGCTGTTGGATACGGCACTTGAACTGAAAACGGCGTCGTTATATATAAGTGACTACATGGATTACCTGGCGCGGGAGGAGCATCAGGCAGAAAAAGTGAAAAAAATTGATGTAACGAAGGGATTCCATATTGCCTTTGAGCATGCGCAATACCGATATCCCGGAGCCCCGGAGGATGTTTTGGCGCTTGCTGATGTCTCTGTAGATATCAGAAACGGCGAGAAAATTGCTATCGTTGGTGAAAATGGGGCAGGAAAAACAACATTTGTTTCGCTGCTGGTAAATTTGATTTCCTGCAGCAGCGGCAGGGTTTTATTGAATGGTATAGATATAAATGCTTACGAGAGGGGAGAACTAAAATCTTTTTTTTGAGTGGTCTGTCAGGATTATCAGATCTATCCCGTGTCCGTACGGGACAATGTATCTATAAACGGTCCGATTGCAGATGCTGATATAATAGATGCCATACAAAAGGTAGGGCTTGCAGACCGGATTAATGACATAAACATTGCAATCGGAAAAGAAATCAACGATAAGGGGCTGGTGCTGTCTGGTGGAGAACGCCAGAGACTGGCTTTGGCGCGTGTAGCTGCAAATAAGTTTTCGGTTGTAATATTGGACGAACCCACCAGCGCTTTGGATGCGCTTACAGAAAGAAATATAAACCAGCTGATACTGAATGATGTGGTATAAAAAAAGTTGACAGCCCATTCTCAAGGATTTGAGATATAATCAAGAGAATAAGGAGTGAACAAAAATGGCAGAAAACAGGCAATACGACCATGAATACAAAGTACAGGCAGTGAAACTGGCAAAGGAAATCGGACAAGCAAAGGCCGCTAAAGAACTGGGGGTTCCAAAGAATACCATGTATGGCTGGGTACGGGCCAACCGCCTTGGCAGCCTCGACCTTGGGGCAG
>CAJUDO010000076.1 GCA_910585405.1 uncultured Peptococcaceae bacterium
TCTTTCAGGTCAATGCCCAGTTCGTCAGAAATCACCTGCGCGCCTGTCAGAGCAGCAATGTCCGCAAGCTGTGCTTTTCTTCTTTCACCATAGCCGGGAGCTTTTACTGCTACACAGGTAAAGATATTACGCAGCTTATTTACGACCAGTGTGGCAAGTGCCTCACCCTCTACATCTTCCGCAATTAAAAGCAGTTTGCGTCCTTCCTGCATAACCTGCTCAAGCAGAGGAACAAGATCCTGAATATTGGAAATCTTCTTATCTGTAACCAGAATATAAGGGTCTTCCAAAACCGCAACCATTTTTTCCATATCTGTGGACATATAAGCGGACAGATAGCCTTTATCAAACTGCATACCTTCCACCAGTTCCAGTTCTGTGCGCATTGTTTTGGATTCTTCCACAGTGATAACGCCATCGTTTGTTACCTTTTCCATCGCGTCCGCAATCATATCGCCGACTTCTTCATCTCCAGCAGAAATTGCTGCAACATTGGCAATATGTTTCTTTGTTGTAACAGACTGGCTCATTTTTTTGATTTCTTCAACCGTTGCGTTTGTTGCTTTCTGCATGCCCTTTCTCAAGATAATAGGGTTTGCACCTGCCGCAACGTTTTTCAGCCCTTCCTGAATCATTGCCTGAGCCAGTACAGTTGCTGTTGTTGTGCCATCGCCCGCAACATCGTTTGTCTGTGTCGCAACCTCTTTCACCAGCTGTGCGCCCATGTTTTCATAAGGGTCCTCCAGCTCAATATCTCTTGCGATTGTTACGCCATCGTTCGTAATCATCGGAGAAGTGAATTTTCTGTCCAGAACTACATTTCTGCCCTTAGGACCAAGCGTTACCTTTACTGTATTCGCGAGCTTGTCAACACCAGCTGCCATCGCATTTCTGGCCTCTGTGCTGTATTTGATTTCCTTTGCCATATCCCAAAACGCCTCCTGTTTTTATTCTTTTACGACTGCCAAAATGTCATTCTGACGCATGATCAGATATTCTTCGCCTTCAAATTTTACTTCCATTGCGCCATATCTGGAAAATACAACGTGATCCCCTTCTTTGAGAACCATTTCTACGTTTGTATCGCCAACCATGCCCCCTGGACCGACAGCGACAACGATTGCTTCCTGCGGCTTTTCCTTGGATTGGGATGTCAGCAAAAGCCCTGATTTTGTGGTTTCCTGTGCTTCCAATTGTTTTAATACTACTTTATCTCCTAATGGTGCGAGTTTCATTATCATTCTCCTCCTTCTTGTTTTGTTAGCACTCATTCATACCGAGTGCTAATTTCTAGTATTATATTAGCCATTTTTTCCATATTATTCAAATAGTGTATTCCAATAAATTTAGATATATTCATCTATATTTTAGAAAATTCTCTTTATTTCTCTCTTAAAATAATATTTTCTTTTATTATCTCTTGATTTTGATGCAAAATATATTACACAAAAAACCGGAAAGAGCATTTTCTGAACTGCACCCCAATTGTTAGACAAGTATGCTATAATACTTATACTAAGAAAAGGGGTGCTTTTCTATGCCTAAAGGAATACCAAACAAGAGGTATACACCAGAGCTTAAACAAATGGCGGTGGAAGCGGTTGTCAAAGAAGGGTTAAGCTATAATGAAGCTGCCAGAATTTACGGAATTGACGGTCATGACCGCATCCAAAGCTGGGAACGAATCTACCTGACGGAGGGCCCGGAAGGTCTGGCATTAGAGCGACGTGGACGTGGCAGCACCGGCAGGCCCAGGAAACTGCCAAAAGATGTGGAAGAAGATCTGCTGGCAGAAGTTCAGCGTCTGCGTGCGGAGAATGCTTACCTAAAAAAATTGCAAGCCTTGGTTTTGGAGAACGAGCGACGCCGGCAGAAAAAGCGCAGGCAGTCCAAATACTAAGGCAGGAATTTTCACTGGCATTGCTGCCGGATATCGCTCAACTGCCCCGTGCAACCTTTTATTATCATCTGAAACAGATGAAGAAAACAGATAAATACGCATCTGTAAAGGAAGAAA
>CAJUDO010000077.1 GCA_910585405.1 uncultured Peptococcaceae bacterium
GCCGTCCTGCAAAAAGCAGGATGTGAAAGTTCTCCCTTTGTAAAGCTGGGCCTGTTTCGCTATATCTTCTATGGTTTCCTCAATGGGTCGCATGGAAAACTGTATAGATTTATAGAGGCCGCAGAAATAGCATTTGTTCCAATGGCATCCTTGTGTGACGCGAATCAGCAGGCTGTTACTTTCAGAGGGTGGGCGAATCGGCCCAATCTCTACATTTTTCATAAGAGGTTTCCTTTCGTTGTAATTGCAATAAACATACCATCTTATAAAAAGGAGAGCAAGAACGTACTTTTAGGGAAGGTACTTTCCAAAACAATAGCACCTATTTGACATAGTTAATAACTGTTTCAGACCACGTTAGAAAATTGTTGAACATAGGCTGTGCCCCTTGATGGCAAACGGGCATAGCCGCCATTAGGTGGCTATGCCCGTTGTTTATCAGATCGCAGGTACTTACTTCACGATATAGGTGATAGGTGCGGAGGTATCTATGCCAGCATACATGGTTTCAAAGCCCGCATAGCGATCCAGCCCTTTTTTAATGTTTGCATCCAGAGCGCGAAAATGTTCGTCGCGCTGGGCTTCGGTGTCGAAATAGATTACATTGCTTTCGGGCAGGCCATTTGCTGCTACGCCGGTTTTGTCCACGGGCGTACCATAAATATCGCCAGACTGCACCGGGGTTGCCATTTGAGCCTCACTTGTATCAAATTCAGCAGACTTGCCATCATCTTTGAAAAAAGTCCCAAAGGTGTCCGCAATCTGCGGAGTGGAGGCCGGTTTACCCACAATGTTGATATTGTCGTTCTGCTCCACGGGATCGGCCTGCTGTGCATTTGCGGAGGTCGCAAATGCCGTGGTTACTCCACAAACCAAGGCCAGGGCCAGAACAAGAGAGAAAATAGATGCTTTTTTGATTTTCATAATTGCAGTTATCCTTTCTTCAATCGCGTTTTTACTAAAATTGCTGCACAAGGGAGCAAAGCCGCTCCGAGTTTCTTCCATGCTGATGAGTGTCCGCGCATAAGCCGCTCTTGTGTTCTCCCCAAAAAGATGCACTACTGCCTCGTCACACGATAGTTCAATATCCCGGTTCACAAGGATATACATAACCCAAACCAAGGGATTAAACCAATGCACACACAGCGTCGTAATCAACACTAATTTTGTAATGCTGTCAAACCGCCGGATATGCACATATTCATGCTCCAAAACATATAGAAGTGACTTTGTATTAGCCCATTCAGTAGATATTGGCATTAGAATTACGGGGTGAAATACGCCATAGGTAAGCGGAGCAGAAAACCGGCTGGACTGCCGAACAGAAATTGGGCGCTTCTGTTGATGCTTATTCAGCCAGCTTCTAATGAAGGCATTTTCTACTGGAAATGAGGTTTGAAATTCTTGTCGGCACTTCCAATATGCTACGCCAAAAATCAAAGCACAAATCAATGCACCAACGGCCCAAATAACCACCCAAACAGAAAAAACACTTGTGGAAATTGTAGCCTTTTGCCCAGCTACTTCGACTGGCATCAACACAACAGCAAGGGGGCTTTCTGCAACGTCTATTCCTGAAACACGATTGCCTAATAATGAATAGACACTAAATACCGAGGGGAAAGAGAACGGGAGCAGTAGGCGCACAACGGTTATTCCCCAAAGTGCCAAAAAGGTCTTTTTAGGGAGGCGGTTGATTGCCAAGGCACGAATGACGGTGATTACCAAAATCATCATGCCTCCCGCAAAACTCATTTGCAACAGGCTCATTTGCATCACCTCATTCCAGGTCGCCAACAATCTGTTTCAGCTTTTCAATTTGCTCGGCGCTCAACTTTTTTCGCCCCAACAAAGCCGCAAACAGTTTGTCCGCACATCCGTCATACACCCTGTCGATCAGTTCG